>NZ_CP023702.1:6680000-7280000 GCF_008704555.1 Streptomyces nitrosporeus | reverse complement strand
GCGGGTTCCTGCCCGGCGCCCAGCCGGTCGTAGCAGAGCGTGCACTTGAAGGCCCGGCCGTCCCCGGGGCGTTGTTCGATCACCCCGTAGGGGCAGGCGGGTACACAGACCCCGCAGCCGTTGCAGATGTCCTCCTGCACGACGACGGTGCCGAACTCCGTGCGGAAGAGCGATCCGGTGGGGCAGACGTCCAGGCAGGCGGCGTGCGTGCAGTGCTTGCACACGTCGGAGGACATCAGCCACCGCACGTCGGACCCGCCGGGCGCGCCGTCCGGTTCCCCGCCCGGCGCGCCGTCCGGTCCGAGGAGCGGCAGCCGGGTGCGTCCCTCCGGTACGGGCTGTTCGACGAAGGCGACGTGCCGCCAGGTGGAGGCGCCGAGTCCGCCGGTGTTGTCGTACGACATCCCGGTCAGGGTCATCCCGTCCTCGGGGACGGCGTTCCACTCCTTGCAGGCGACCTCGCACGCCTTGCAGCCGATGCAGACCGAGGTGTCGGTGAAGAAGCCGACGCGCGGCGGGGCGTCCTGGTGGCCGGCGTCCCGTGCCGGGTCGGGTTCGGGCCCGGTGAACAGGTCGTCCCTCACGGTGCCTCCTGTGTTCCGGTCGTCTCCGTGACGCCCGCCCGCCTGCGGTACTCCGCGACGAGTGCGGGGAGCGCGGGGCCCCGGGGCCTGCGGCCGGGGCGGATGTCGGCGGTGAGCGCCTTGTCCTCCTGGATCAGGCCGTTGGGGTCGAGTGCGATGGCGACCAGTTCGTTGGCGGCGTCGCCGGTGGAGACCCCGTTGGGCCCCCAGTGGAAGGGCAGCCCGATCTGGTGCACGGTCCGGCCGTGGACGGTGAGCGGGGTGATGCGGCGCGTCACCGCCACCCGGGCCTCGACGGCGTTGCGCGCGGTGACGATCGTGGCCCAGCCGCCGTGCTCCAGGCCGCGTTCGGCGGCGAGCTGGGGCGACACCTCGCAGAAGAACTCCGGCTGGAGTTCGGAGAGGTAGGGCGACCAGCGGCTCATCCCGCCCGCGGTGAAGTGCTCGGTCAGCCGGTGGGTGGTGACGATGTACGGGTAGACGCCGGCCCCCGGTTCGTCCCCGCTCGGGTGGTAGCGGTTGCCCTCGCGCGGGTGCAGCTGCCGTACCGGCGAACGGGAGCGGGACGGGTACAGGGCGTTGCCGAACGGCGAGTCCTGCGGCTCGTAGTGGGTGGGCAGCGGGCCGTCCTCCAGGCCCGCGGGGGCGTACAGCCAGCCCTTGCCATCGGCCTGCATGATGAACGGGTCGTCCCCGCGCAGCGCGTCGGGCCCGGCGGCGCCGGGCGGGGGCACATGGCCGGGGGGCCGGTCGGGGACGAAGTCCGGTACGTCGTGGCCGGTCCACCGCTTCCCGGTGTCGTCCCACCAGATGTACGCCTTGCGCTCGCTCCACGGTTTCCCGTCGGGGGCGGCCGAAGCGCGGTTGTAGAGGATGCGCCGGTTGGCGGGCCAGGCCCACCCCCATTCCGCCGCGACCCAGTCCTGTTCGGTGTGGGGCTTGCGGCGGGCGGCCTGGTTGACGCCGTCCGCGTACACCCCGCAGTAGATCCAGCACCCGCACCGGGTGGACCCGTCGTCCTTGAGTTCGGTGTACGCCGAGAGGGGCGCCCCGTCCGGGCCGTGGCCGTTGATCTCGGCCAGGACGGACGCCGCGACGGGTTCCCGCAGCGGGCCTTCGAGGGGGTAGTCCCAGGTGAGGTCCTGCACGGCCCGGTCCATCGGGTCGGTGGACGCCGCGAGCCGTTCCTTGACGCGGCGGCCCAGGTGGTAGGTGAACCAGAGGTCGCTGCGCGCGTCGCCCTCCGGTTCGACCGCCGCGTGGTGCCACTGCAGCCAGCGGTTGGTGTTGGTGAAGGAGCCGGACTTCTCGGTGTGGGAGGCCGCGGGGAAGAAGAAGACCTCGGTCCCGATGTCCTCGGTCCTCATCTCACCGGTCCCGGTCTCCGGGCCGTCCTTCCACCAGGTGGCCGATTCGATGAGCGAGAAGTCGCGGACCACCAGCCATTCGAGCTGGGCCATGCCCATGCGCTGGAGCCGCGCGTTGGCGGATCCCACGGCGGGGTTCTCGCCCATCAGGAAGTAGCCCTTGCACTCCCCGTCGAGCTGGGCCATGACTGTCTCGTAGGTGCCGTGGGAGCCCGTCAGCCGGGGCAGGTGGTCGAAGCAGAAGTCGTTGCCGGCCGTCGCGGCGTCCCCGTAGTAGGCCTTCAGCAGGCTGATGAAGTAGGCCCGCATGTTGCCCCAGAAGCCCTTGCCCGTGCGGCTGGCCCGGATGAAGGCGTCCAGGTTCTCGTGGGCGTGGGCGTGGGGCATGGGGAGGTAGCCGGGCAGCAGGTTGAACAGGGTGGGGATGTCGCTGGACCCCTGGATCGAGGCGTGGCCGCGCAGTGCCTGGATGCCGCCGCCGGGCCGGCCGATGTTGCCCAGGAGCAGCTGGAGGATGCTCGCGGCGCGGATGCACTGGGAGCCGGTGGAGTGCTGGGTCCAGCCCACCGCGTAGGCGAAGGCGCTGGTGCGGTCGGGGCCGGAGTTCGAGGTCAGCGCGTCGCAGACCTCCAGGAACGTCTCGCGTCCGATGCCGCAGATCCGCTCGACCATCTCGGGCGTGTAGCGGGCGTAGTGGCGTTTGAGGATCTGGTAGACGCACCGGGGGTCCTGCAGCGTCTCGTCGCGCGGCGGCCATGCGGCGGCCTTCGGGCCTCCGGAGCCGTGGGTCTCGGACTCGGCGGCGGACCGGATGCTGTCCTGCTCGTCCGCGTCCTCGGTGCGGCGGTCGTACAGCTCGTCGACGTCCCCGGCCGGCGCCTGGACCTCGGAGTCCCGGTACTGCCAGGTCTCGGGGTCGTAGTGGCGGCGTTCCTCGTCCAGTCCGGAGAAGACGCCGTCGAGGTCCTCGGTGTCCTGGAAGTCGTCCGTGACCAGGTTGGCGGCGTTGGTGTAGTGGAGTACGTACGAGCGGAAGTCCTTCTCCTCGGTGAGGACGTGGTTGATGATGCCGCCGAGGAAGGCGATGTCGCTGCCGGCCCGGATGGGTACGAAGAGGTCGGACACCGCACTCGTACGGGTGAAGCGCGGGTCCACATGGATGACGCGGGCGCCCCGCGCCTTCGCCTCCATGACCCATTGGAAGCCGACCGGGTGGGCCTCGGCGAAGTTCGATCCCTGGATGACGATGCAGTCCGCGTGCTGCAGGTCCTGCATGAAGGTGGTCGCGCCGCCCCGTCCGAACGAGGTGCCCAGGCCCGCCACGGTGGAGCTGTGGCAGACCCGTGCCTGGTTCTCCACCTGCACGACGCCGAGCCCGGTGAAGAGCTTCTTGATCAGGTAGTTCTCCTCGTTGTCGAGGGTGGCTCCGCCGAGGGAGGCGATGCCCATGGTGCGCGCCGTGCGCACCCCCTCGTGCTCCCACTGCCAGGTCCTCCGCCGGGTCTCGACGACCCGGTCGGCCACCATGTCCATGGCCGTCTCCAGGTCGAGCGGCTCCCAGTCGGTGCCGTACGGGCGCCGGTAGAGCACCTGGTGGCGGCGGGCGGATCCGGTGGTCAGCTGCAGGGTCGCCGACCCCTTGGGGCAGAGGCGGCCCCGGCTGACGGGTGAGTCGGGGTCGCCCTCGATCTGGACGACGCGGTCGTCCTTGACGTACACCTGCTGGCCGCAGCCGACCGCGCAGTACGGGCAGACCGACTTGACGACGCGGTCCGCGGTCGCGGTGCGCGGGCGCAGTTCCCGGGTGGCCGGTGACATGGCCGCGTGGCCTCTGCCCAGGGGATCTGCGCCGGTCAGCTGGCGGTAGGCGGGCCAGCGGCCGAGCGGATTGTGCGGTCCCATCGGGGTTCCTCCTCCAGCGGTCCGGGGATCCACTCCAGGCTCGCCCGGTGGCCGCGTGACGGCGACACGAGAACGGGTGCCGTGTTGGACGGACGTCCCGGCGGGCCGTCTACCCGGGTGACGCCGATGGAATCCGGGGTACGGGCGGTGCCGGGACGGCGTCCTCGGGCGGAGGCGATGGGGGGCCGCCCGGGAAGCGGGACCGGGCTCCTTCGCGGCGGCCGGTCCGTGACGGACGCGGGGAGCGCCTTCCGGTCGTCCTCGTGTAGCCGCTCCGAACCATATGAAACTTTTCTTCGGTTACATCGCCATAAAACATGAATTCATGTCAATAGCTGTCTGTGGCTGGATTCCCGGGGTATGCGCCAAGCATGGACGTAACGAACGGAGCAAGGGACGCGCTCGCCGTCACGCTCGCCGACGGGCGGGGCACGGTGGGTGTGGTCCTCGGTGTCATCGGGGTTCTCGTCGTACTGCTGCTGATCGCCGCCTTCTGGTGGGGCATGCGGCGCCGGGACCGGGAATCGCGCCCCCCGCGGCCCGAGGAGCAGCCGCCGAGGCCGGATCACCGCACGGAGATCCGGGAGCGCGACGTGCACGGGACGGACCGCTTCCCCGAGGACGGCAGGGCTCTCACCCCGTACGAGCTCAGCGACCACGGCAACGAGGTGATCCCGCCGGAGGACGAGCCCCGGCGTGAGTGACTGAACCGGCGGTCATCCCCCGCCCGGGACCGTGGTGCCACGGTCCCGGGCGGCCGCGTTGCGGGAGCGGCCGGGGCGCACCACGCTGGTCGTGGCCCCGCGGCACCGAAGAAGTCATGCCGCAGAACCGATAAGGCAGTGGGACCATGAGCGCAACCGAACCGGCACCGCTGACCGGCGTCTCCGCGCCGTGCTGGGTGCATCTGGTGACCCGGGAACTGGCTGCCGCGCAGCGCTTCTACGGTGCTGTCCTGGGCTGGACCTTCCGCCCGGGGGCCATGGGCGAGGACTTCCTCACCGCCCGTTCGGACGGTGTGCCGGTGGCGGGCATCGGCGCGATCGCCTCCGCCTATCACGTGGCCGTGACCTGGATGCCGTACTTCTCCGTACAGGACGCCGATGTCGCGGCGGACCGTATCCGCGAGCGCAGCGGCACCGTGGCGGTGGGTCCGCTGGCGATCGGCAAGGGGCGCGCCCTGTTCGCCGCCGACCGGGACGGGGCCTCCTTCGGCGTCTGGCAGTGGACGGGGCGGGCCGCCTCCCTGGCTCCGTCGGGCAACCGGTCGCACGCCTGGCTGAGGCTGCGCACCCGCAACGCCTTCGACGCGGCGATCTTCTACGGCGAGGTGCTCGGCTGGGAGAGCGGGGAGAGCGGCACCTGCGAGGTCGCGTACGTCAAGGAGGAGGTGCTGGTGCGCTGCGGCGGCCGGCCCCTGGCCCGTATCAGCTCGGGCGCCGTGGAGGCGGCCCCGGACCCGATGGTGCGCCCGCACTGGCAGGTGCAGTTCCCGGTGGCGGACGTGGCGGCGACGGTACGCGAGGCGGAGCGGCACGGGGGGACGCTGCTGGAGCTGCGCGAGGTGCCGCACGGCAGTGAGGCGACCCTGAGCGACCCGGACGGCGGGCACTTCACCGTGACGGACGTACGCAGTCCGGCCGGCTCCGACGACGGCTGAGCCGGTACGGCCGCGGCCGCCCGGGGCGGGGAGGCCGCGGCGGCCGGTGTCCGGCCCCTCCCCCGGCCGGTCCGGAGGGGTCAGCCGCGGCCCTGGCCGGGCCCGGTGCCCTCGTCGTCGTCCGTGGCGGGGTCCTGACCCGGCCGGCCGGCCGGCGTGCCGCCGTTCCCGGCCAGGGCCCACAGCGGGAAGACGAACCAGCAGACCAGGAACCACAGGGCCATGGCTCCCACCAGCCACAGGGCCACGACGTTGTGGAGGGCCACCCGCAGGATGAGCAGCAGGGTGCTGCACATCGTGCAGAAGAGCAGGGCGAGGCCCAGCTTGGTCAGCCCCGAGGCCCAGGTGACCGTCTGCGGCTTCATCCGCTTGCCGGTGAGCAGCCGGTGGTAGCTCACCGGTCCGATGAGCGCGGCCGCCGTGGCGGATCCCAGCATCACGGTCACGACGTAGATGTTGCGGTCCGTGGTGGACAGGTCGGCGAACCGGGGCTGGAAGACCACGGCGAGCAGGAAGCCGAACAGAATCTGCACCCCGGTCTGGGCGACCCGCAGTTCCTGCAGCAGGTCGCTCCACTTCCGGTCCGCGCGTTCCTCCTCCGTCTCCTCCCGGCCGCTGCGCCGCCCGGCCTCCGCCGCCGTGCCGCGGCCTTTGCCGTCCGCTGGTGTCCGCCCCATGGGTTCCTCCGCCCCGTCGTACGACTCCGTGGGGTGTTACTGGTGCCCCCGGGAGCCGTCTCGTGAACCCGGTCCCGCTGCGGGGACCCGGCCGGTTCAGAACTCCACGGTGTCCACGGTCCTGAGCTCGGCCCCCATGTTGCGCCGCATCATCTCCAGTGCCGCGTCGGCGAGATCCGGGTGGATGTGGGCCACGGCGTCCTCGGGAACGGTGACGCCGAGGTACCGGATGTGCGCGTCGAGCGCCGAGTAGAGGACGCACTGCTCGGTGACCTGGCCGCAGAGGACGACATGGTCCACCGACAGCTGGTCCAGCAGATAGGTCAGCGGTGTCTCGTAGAAGATCGAGTGCCGGGCCTTCACGACGAAGAGGGAGTCCTCGTCGGGCAGGAGCGGTTCGACGAGTTCGGGGTGGGACCCGGCCATCGCGCTGTCGACGATCTCGCCGTGGTGGGAACGCCACTCGCCGAAGTTGTCGTTGACGTAGATCACCGGGACCTTCTCGGCACGGGCCCGTCCGATCAGCCGGGCCGTGGCCGGCACGATGCGCGCGGCCGAGGGGACGAGCAGTCCGGCGTCCGGGTGGTCATAGCTGTTGATCATGTCGATGACGACGAGAGCGCGCTTTCCCATGCCCTCCATGGTGGCATCCACCTGCGGATTCACCACACGGACAGGGTCCCCGGCGGACCACGGCCCCTGCGATGGGGGCGTTTTCCGGACACGCCCTCGACTCGCCGCGCCGGGTTCACCTAGGATCACCGCCACGGCATCGCGCGTCGGTCACCGGTCGGGTGAGGCGTGGAGGTAGCCCGTGAGATGCCCGCTGGAGGCATTCCACCATGTCAGTCGAGTTGAACCACACCATCGTCCACTGCCGGGACAACCGCGAGTCCGCCGAGTTCCTGGCACACATCCTGGGTCTGAGTACCGGAGACGAATGGGGTCCGTTCATCCCGCTCGTCCTCGCGAACGGCGTCACGCTGGACTTCGCGACGATTCCCGCCGGGTCCATCACCGTGCAGCACTACGCGTTCCTCGTCTCGGAAGCCGAGTTCGACACCGCTTTCTCCCGGATCGAGGAGCGGGGGATCACCTACTGGGCGGATCCCCACCGGAAGCTGCCGGGCCGGATCAACCACAACGACGGCGGACGCGGGGTGTACTTCCCCGATCCGAGCGGTCACGGGATGGAACTGATCACGCGTCCTTACGGCGGCTGGCCTGAGGGCAGCCCTGTGGTCCCCGGCAGCTGAGGGCCGTCCCGCAGTTCCCGGTGGAACAGCGGGACGGGCCTCCCGTCCGGATCCGGTCCGGACGGGAGGCCCGGGGCCGGGGCTTCCCCGGGCTCCGGCCCCCGGGGGTACCGGTCTCAGGGGCTCCCGATCGTGAAGGCCAGTTCGGGCCTGTCCCACATGACCGCGGGCGGAGCGGCCCGTACCGTGCCCGTGCGCTCGGCGCCCATCTCGAGGTAGAAGCCCTCCGCGGGCGGGTGCGCGACGATCCGCACCCGGCGCAGGCCCGCGCGGCCCGCCTCCTCCCTCAGGTGGCCGGCCAGCAGGCGGCCGATGCCGAGGCCCTGGGCGGCGTCGGCGACGAACATCAGGTCGAGCTCCGCGAAATCGAGCAGCAGGGCGTAGAAGCCCAGGACCCGGTCATCGGCGTCCACTGCGGTGAAGACCCGGTGCGCCTCGATGTAGTCGGGGCCGACCCGGTACCCCGCGACCATCGGGGCGTAGGGGCCTTCGTAGGCGCGTGAAGTGGTGACCAGGCGGGTGAGCCGTCCGGCGTCCCCCGCGACGGCCCGCCGGACGCGGATTCCGCGGCCCGCCGCAGACCGCCGGGACGTAATGCTCGCTCTCATGCACCGAGTATTACGTATGTCCGGGGCCGGCGGACCGGTGGGTGCCGGCCCCGTTCAGGCGCGCCGGGTCCGGCGTTCGGCCAGGACCGCTTCCACGTCGAACGGCCGGAGCTTCAGGGGCGGGCCCTGAGGCGGTCTGCGCAGCGCCGCCCGGATCCTCTCGTTCACCTCGGTCAGGATGCTGCGTGCCTCGGCCTCCGACGCCGCTCCCACGGCGTCCTCCCGGGCGTCCTCGGCCTCCTTGCGCAGCACCAGCGACGGCGGGAGCACCGAGACGCCCTCCCGCTGCATCTTGGCCTTGATCCACCAGTCCTCGTCGTACGGCCGATCGAGGCCGGGGAGCGGCTTGCCGAACCCCGGGAGCCGGGAGAAGTCCCCTCGCTGCTCCGCCTCGTGGATCTGCCGGTCCACCCAGGAGTCGAAGCTGACACCGGCGGGTTTGCGTTCGGTCACCGTGCACCCCTTTCGGAGCTGGCGGCCCGGGTGGCCGCGCGGCGCCGTCCACGATACGGGGCGGCGGTTCCGCGCCGGGGTTCAGGCGGTGATCACCAGGTCCGCGCGCAGCCGGTCCACCACGGCCTGGGGCACCCTGAGCGCCTTGTGCAGATAGCCTTCGAGTCCGCCCCAGCGCTCGTCCATCGCGTCCAGGGCCGCGTCGAGGTACCGGGGGCGGACCTCGGTGATCGCGGCCGCGATGTCCGGGTCCCCGCCCCCTTCGAGGTAGCGGTGGACCTCCCGTCCGAAGGCCCGGCGGGCCGCCCGGTTCACGGCGAGGAACTCGGCCCGCACGACCTCGCGCGAGGCGCCCGCCGTCAGCAGCAGCAGGGCCGTCGCCCATCCCGTGCGGTCCTTGCCGGTCGCGCAGTGGAAGAGCAGGGGCCTGGCCCCGGGGTCGGCCGCCGTCTCCAGGAAGGCCCGGTAGGCCGCGGCCGCCCCCGGGGCCAGGACCATCTTGCGGTAGACCTGGGCGAACAGCCCTTCCGCCTTGCCGCCGCCGAGCGCGTCGAAAGCCGCCGCCGGGTCGCTGAGCAGCGCCCGGAGTCTGCCCTGGGTCACTCCGGGGTGGTCGCCGAGCACATCGGCGACGAAGAGCCGTGCGCCGGGCGGCAGTCTGTCCGGGGCCCACTGCCGTTCGTCGGCGGTGCGCAGGTCGACGACGGTACGGATGCCGAGCGCGGCCACCGCGATGTCGTGTTCCGCGTCGAAGTCGCTCAACTGCCCCGAGCGCAGCAGGATCCCCTGCCGCAGACGGCGGTCACGCCCCAGGGCGATGCCGCCCAGATCGCGCAGATTGACGACGGTGGAGGCCGGCACGGCCCGGGCGGTCTGCACGATGAACTGCCTCTTTCCCGACGGCCTGCACAGGTCAGGAACAACGTCGCACGGCCCGCCGGAATCGACAAAAGGAAGCCCGCCGCGGCCCGGTGGTCAGTCGGCGAGGATCCTGGTCTTCTGCGCCGCGAACTCGGCGTCGGTGAGTTCGCCCTTCTCGCGGAGTGCGGCGAGCCGTTCGAGGAGGGTGATGACGTCGTCCTCGCCGTCCACCGGGACGCGTTCGTGGGCGACGAGCCGCCCGCCCGCCGCCCGTACGGCGTGGGTCAGGGGCACGGACCAGAGGTCCTCCCAGAGGATCAGCGCGGCACAGCTCCCGGCCGGCAGGCCGGCCAGGGCGCCGGTGCGGGTGAGGTCGGGCGCCCTCACCCCGCTGTCGGCGGGCTTCTCGAAGGCGACCGCCCCTTCGGGGTCGAGCTCGCTCAGCCCGACGTGCTCCAGCGCGCCGTCCTGGGCCGTACGGGCGAACGTCAGGTCCAGGATCCGTACGGCCTCGGAGCTGACCGCGTCCGCCAGGACGGGTGCGATCGCGTCGGCGAACCGGCTGCCCGGAAAGGTGACGACGAGGTATTCCACGGGTCCCACGGGCACGGCGCGTCCCTTCGGTGGCGGTGCTGGATCGGCGGCAGCATAACGTCGGGCAGGGGATGACATACCAGGGAAATTGGCGGCGCGGACAAATATTTCCCTCCATCCCCCGTTCGGCTGATCGCGCTTGTCCGGGAACCGTTCCTTTTCCGTGTCCGGGGGGCGTGGTGTTTCACGGCGACACCTGTATCCGCCTTCTTCCCGGGGCGCCGGTGCTTCCGCTGCCGCGGCCGCCCTCCGTCCTCCGCCGGCCGGCGGTCCGGTGGAGGACGGTCGCGGCGCCGCCTCGGGCGACGGGCCCGGCCCAGTGCCCGTCGCCCGAGGTGTGGACGCGCGGCACCGGGCCGGACTCCCCTTCCGTCAGGAGCTCCTGCCCAGTGCGTCGGAGACCAGGGCGCGGGCCTCGTCCTGGACCTCCGACAGATGTCCGGGGCCCTGGAAGCTCTCCGCGTACACCTTGTACACGTCCTCGGTGCCGGAGGGGCGGGCCGCGAACCAGGCGCTGTCGGTGCAGACCTTGAGGCCGCCGATGGCCGCGCCGTTGCCGGGGGCCGCGGTGAGCACCGCGGTGACGGGCTCGCCGGCCAGGGTCCCGGCGGTGACCTGTTCGGGGGAGAGCGCGGCCAGCACCGCCTTCTCCTCGCGGGTGGCGGGTGCGTCCACGCGGGCGTAGGCGGGGTCGCCGAAGCGGTCGGTGAGTTCACGGTAGTGCTGGGAGGGCGTGGAGCCGGTGACGGCGGTGATCTCCGAGGCCAGCAGGGCGAGGAGGATGCCGTCCTTTTCGGTGGTCCACACCCGGCCGTCGCGGCGCAGGAAGGAGGCCCCGGCGGATTCCTCGCCGCCGAAGCCCAGGGTGCCGCCGAAGAGCCCGTCGACGAACCACTTGAACCCGACGGGGACTTCGACCAGGGGGCGGCCGAGGTCCGCGGCGACCCGGTCGATCATGGACGAGGAGACCAGGGTCTTGCCGATCCCGGCGCCGGCCGGCCAGTCGGCACGGTGGGAGCAGAGGTAGCGGATCGCGACGGCCAGGTAGTGGTTGGGGTTCATCAGCCCGCCGTCGGGGGTGACGATGCCGTGCCGGTCCGCGTCGGCGTCGTTGCCGGTGGCGAGCGTGTAGGCGTCGCGCTGCTCGATCAGCGAGGCCATGGCGTACGGCGAGGAGCAGTCCATCCGGATCTTCCCGTCCCAGTCCAGCGTCATGAAACGCCAGGTCGGGTCGGCGAGCGGGTTGACCACCGTCAGGTCGAGGCGGTGGCGTTCGGCGATCCGGCCCCAGTAGGCGACGGACGCGCCGCCGAGCGGGTCCGCTCCGATCCTGATTCCCGCGTCGCGCACGGCGTCCAGGTCGAGGACGGCGGGGAGGTCGTCGACGTAGGCGGTGAGGAAGTCGTACCGCCCGGTGGTGTCCGCGGCCAGGGCCCGGGCGAAGGGGATGCGGCGGACCTCCTTGAGGCCGCCCTCGATCAGGGCGTTGGCGCGGTCCTGGATCCAGGAGGTGGCGTCCGAGCCGGCCGGGCCGCCGTGCGGGGGGTTGTACTTGAAGCCGCCGTCGGCGGGCGGGTTGTGGGAGGGCGTGACCACGATGCCGTCGGCGAGGTGCTGTTCGCGGTCCCTGTTGTGGGTCAGGATCGCGTGCGAGACGGCCGGGGTGGGGGTGTATCCGTCGCCGGAGTCGATGAGGACGGTGGCCCCGTTGGCGGCGAGCACCTCCAGCGCGGTGACCCGGGCGGGCTCGGACAGCGCGTGGGTGTCGGCGCCGAGGAAGAGGGGCCCGTCGGTGCCCTGCCGGCTGCGGTAATCGCAGATGGCCTGGGTGGTGGCGGCGATGTGGTCCTCGTTGAAGGCCGCGGCGAGGGCGGAGCCGCGGTGCCCGGAGGTGCCGAAGGCGACCCGCTGGGCCGGGTCGGCCGGGTCGGGGCGGACGGAGTAGTAGGCCGTCACCAGACGCGCCACGTCCACCAGGTCTCCGGGCTGTGCCGGCTGTCCGGCCCGTTCGTGAACCATCGCTTCTCCTTGTGTCGTCGTCGGCCGGTCCGGCTCCGCGGACCGCCACGGGGCTGACGGTCATCACGAGTTGTACCCGATGGGGGCCCTCCGACCGCACAGGCAGCGGGACCGCCTCCCGCAGTACACACGTGACGCGGCCCGGAGTCCGGCGGTTTCCCCGGAGTCGGCCGGTTCCGGACCGGGCCTCGGGGGCCGGGGGCCGCGCGCCGTCCGGCAGCCGGGCGGGACAGGGCACCGGCCCCGTGCGACTCCCCGGTGCCCGCGGGCGTTTCGCCCGGCGTCGCCCGGCCGTCCCGGCACGGCCGCCGAGCCGCGGCGCGGGGTGCACGGCACCGCCGTCATGCTGCACCGCGGGGTACGCACGGCGTCACAGGTACGGGCGTGCCCGGCCGGGAGCCGTCCGATGGTCCCGCGTCACCCCCCTGCCCGCGCGCCCGCCCTCGCCGGAACGGTACGCGCGGGCGGTGACGCGGAGGCGGCGAGTACGCGGACGGAGAGGGAGGGGCCGGGGCTGAGGGAGATCCCGGTTACGACTTTTGATCTGATCCGTTACCGTCTGTCGATTCCCGCGTTGTCAGTGCATGCCGGTGCACGTTCTGCGCCCGGCTTTCGACCTTTCAAGGAGAACACTGATGTCGCGCATCTCGAAGGCAGCCGCTGTCGTGGCGGGTACGGGGGCCCTCATCGTCGGCGGCGCCGGTTTCGCGTCCGCCGACGCCGGGGCCGAGGCCCTTGCCGCCCACTCCCCCGGCGTCCTGTCGGGCAACGCCGTCCAGGTGCCGGTGCACGTGCCGATCAACGTCTGCGGCAACACCGTCGACGTCATCGCCCTGCTGAACCCGGCTTTCGGTAACGCCTGCGCGAACGTGTCGGGCAGCGACTCCCACCACGAGGGCGATTACGGCTACGGCTACTGAGTCCGTACCGGATGGTCCCGGGCCCCTCTTCCCGTTGCGGCGGGAAGGGGGGCCCGGCCCGTTCCCGGCCGGCCACGGTCCTGGCTCCGGTCCTCAGACGTACCGGTAGAGGCCGCTGTGGTCGAGGAGTTGGGAGGGTTTCACGTCCCAGGGGGGCATGGGGTCGTCAAGGGCGAAGACACGGCCTCGCTGCGGGTCCCCGGCGGCGGGCGGACGGGCCGGCAGGTATCCGGAGCCGGGATGCGCCCGCTGCCAGCGGTCCCAGAGCAGGTCCACGTACGCGTGGTGCAGCCAGAAGACCGGGTCGTCGGGCGAAGCGGCGCCCGCCATGGAGCCGCCCACCCAGCGGTGGACCCGGTTGTGGTTGGTCACGCCCCGGACACCCCGGATGCCCCAGCCCTCGATCCGGTTGCGGAAGCCGGTGGGGGTGACGCTGTTCCAGGGGTCGGTGTCGTAGACGGGGTCGGCCAGGGCGCGGTCGACGTCGGCCGCGGAGGGCAGGGTCACGGGGGCGGAGGGGCGGCCGAAGTCGCGCCGCAGGAAGGGGTCGTCGGTGATCGCGGCCCTGATGCTCCAGTTCCCCTCGCGGTACGCGAACGCCCCGGTCATGACCTGCCGGTCCCCCCGTCTGCCGTTCCCGCCGAGGAAGTCCTCCGCCCACAGGGAAGCGGCCGGGGTGTTGTCCCGGGTCCAGTCCCAGTACGGGACCGACACCCCGGAGTCGACCTCCTGGAGGGCCTTCTCGAACTCCAGCAGGTATCTGCGGTGCCAGGGGAAGAAGGACGGGGTCATATGGGCGGCCCGGGGCCGCCTGTCGGCGTCGGTGACGTAGAACTCCCGGTGCATGGTGACGAATTCGTCGTACCGTCCGGTGCGCTTGAGTTCCAGGATGGCTGTGACCAGGCGCTTCTTCTCCGTGCGTGTGAGGTCGCGTTGGTTCTTGCGGCTGTACACCCGTGCTCGTCCTTCGGCTCAGATGAGGGGCTCAGATGGTGTGCGGGGAGGTGGCGGACAGCCGGGCTTCACCGAGTTCGTCGACCGCGGCACGGGCCGCTTCGAGCGGCGTCGGGAACGACTCGTAGTGGTTGACCGCGCTGAGGTAGCTCCCGTCGGCGCGCCGCATCAGGTGCAGCGGCCGTCCGTCGATCGTCACGTCGGCGGCGTCCATGGCGAGGGCTGCCGCCGCCGTGTCCGGCCGCGCCGGGCCGCCGGCCGGGACCACGGCCGTGAGGGTGCCTTTGATCTCGCGGCCCCGGTAGCGCTCCGAGAACCGTTCGGGTGCCTGCTGGCGCCGGTCCCCGCCGGGCGGGGTTCCGGTCCCCTTGAACAGGACGGGAGCCAGCGCGCCCGCCGTTCCGGCGACGGCGGCCGCGGTGAAGACGGTGCGCAGTGCGGCACGGCGGCCCGGCCGGCGTGCGGAGGGGGGCGTACCGGCGGGGCCGGCGGTGGTCGTGGGGGTGGTCGGGTCCATGAGTGGTGTCCCTGTCTCTCGTCCGCTCTCGTGTGGGTGATCGCTCTCGCGCAAGTGATCGCTCTCGTGTGGGCAACGAGAGGGCGGGCGAACGGTTCTCTTCCCGGTGTACGTCACACGGCCGTGGGAATCCGCGGACCGGCACGGCCGTGCCGGCGGTCCGTCCGGGACCAGCATGGCGGTCCGTACGTCCGGAGGCTGTGCATGAACACGCCGTCGCGGGTGACCGGGGACGAGGTCCGGGGTGCCGGATCCGCCGGCCGGGGGGACGGCACCGGGCCCGCGGGCCGCGACGGTCCGGACGGGCACGCCGATCTGGCCGGCCCCTCGTTCCGGCGGCTGCCGCGGGCAAAGCGGCTCGCCGCGTTCGCGCGTCTCCGGCAGCTGGTCGCACCGGTCCGGTCCATGCCCCGCACGGGATCGCAGCCGCCTTTCCACGCCCTGGTGAGGCACGGGACGTGAAGGCGGCGAGCCGTCTGCCGCAGGTCTTCGGGAGCGCTCCGGGGGTCACCACCCCGGAGCCTGCGTGCTGGGCCGGGGTCGTGTCCGGCAGTTCCACGGTGCGCATGGACGGCGGCGAGCACGCCGGTCTGCGCAGGACCGTCTCGCGTGCGTTCGCCCCGCGCCTGCTCGCGGCGGCCGGGGAGGGTATCGCCGCCACCGCCCGCCGGCTGGTGGACGAGACGCACGCGGAGCGCCCTGCGGATTTCATGCGTTCAGCCGCCACCCGTTTGCCGTTCGAGCTCGGCGGGACCCGGCTGCGGGCCGGGCGCAGGCGTCTGCCCGGCGGCCTGTGGGACAGCATCGAGGGGCGCCCCGGGTTCCCCGGTGCGTGGGCGGCCTGGCGCAAGGCCGCCGGGACCGGATGTCCGTGCCGGGCACCCCGATGCCGGAGCGGAGCGAGGGGCGCCTTCCGGACGGGTAAGTGCGGACGCTGCTTCGGGCGGGCTCGGACTGGGAGTTGGACGGGGAGTCGGATGAGCACTTCCGTGTGCCGGCCGAACGTCTGGTCCTGCCGGGGCTCCCGGACACGGTGATCGCCCTGGGGTGGGGGATGAACGGCATCACCTACGCCCACCGGTGCGGTCCTGGTCCGGTGGGCGTGGAGGGCGTACCGGTGGCGCATCGCCACCGCGAGGCGCGCGGTGCCCGGCCGGGCGTTCCGCTTCGACTTCGCGGCGGAGCGCGGGGAGCCGGTCCCGTATCCGTAGTGGGGGCTGGTCCGCAGTGGTGACGAACCCGAGGGCGTCCGCCGCCTGGTGGAGCTGGTGGAGCGGCATCCTCCGCTCCACCAGCCGGTCACGGACCGCTGCCCGCAGGGTGTGCGGGGTGTCCCGGCAACCCCGAATCCTCCCGGGTCTGCCGGGAGATGCCCTCGTCCGGCCCGGGGAGGGGTGGGACGGCCGAGGTGCACCGGGGCGGCGACGGGTGTCTTCCCGGTTGGAAGCGGCGGGCTCTTGACCGGGTGCCGCCGGTGCTGCTTGGATCACCCGCATGAAGTGCTGCCCGGGTCTCACGCGACGACGCCATGTCGATCTCGCGCGTACCGCCGGCGCGCTCTGTCTCCGCGGCCGCTGACGGCCCGCGGGCGGTGAGGGCGTCTCCTTCCCTCTCCCCCGGCTCCGCACGGGCCCGCGTCCGGCGGTTCGCCGGCGCCCGGCCCTGAAGCACCGGCTGATGCTCCGTCACCTGTGATCCCGTCCCGGCGGGGTTCTGGTGCCGGCGGGTGCCGTCCGCGGACGGCTCGCTCCCGCTCGTCCGTCCGGTTCCTTCGCGCTGCCCGCGTCCGTCCGGCGTTCTCCGTGCTGTCCGCGTCCGTCGGTGTTCTCCGCGCTGTGTGCCTCCGCTGCCGTCACCGGGCGGGAGCGGAGGCATCCGGTCCGTACGTCCGCACCGCGCCGTTCCCCTCCCCTTTCCCTCCTCCTCCCGTTCTCCCTTCTTCCTCCCTTCTTCATCCTTCTCCGAAAGGACCCGTCCCGCCGTGTCCCACTCCCCCGGCTCCCGCAGGACCGCCCGCCGCCAGGCGGCCGGTGCCCTGCTGGCAGCGTTCCTCCTCGGCTTCGCCACTCCTGCCTCGGCCGTCTCCCCGGCCCCGGCCGGTTCCGCCGCCTCCTTCGGTCCGACGCCGCCCCACAACCCCTACGCGGGGCCCGACGGCACCGCCACCATGCACGGGGACACCGGGTCCTCGGACACCACACCACTGGCCGGGCCCGGCGCGGGGACCCTGAAGTCCTCACGCACCGCGCTCGCTTCGGCGTGCCCCACCGTGCTGGCCGGCTTCGACGGTTATCCGGTGGCCCTGTGCACACCGATCTTCGGCCAGGTGCCGACGGTCCATCTGCTGGATCCGGGAGACGGCTCCTCCCTGGCCTCGCTGCAACTGACCAAGGGGTCGCTGCTGGGCGGTGTGTACGCCTACATCGATCACCTGGACCGGCTGGTCGTCGCGGACGGGAGCCGCAGCCTGCTGCGCGTCGGCCATCACCGGGACGCCGCGGGAGACTGGCGGCTGACCGTCGACCGGCGCCTGTCGCTGGCCTCCGTCATACCCGAGGGCGACGCGGTGACCGGGCTGGCGCCGGACTGGTCGGGCCGGGTGTGGTTCGCCACCGGCGGCGGGATCGTCGGCACGGCGGACGACGCCACTGGCACCGTCCGGGCCCTGTCCCTGCCCGCGGGTGAGCGGGTCGCCAACAGCATCTCCACGGCCCCCGAGGGCACCGCGGTCACCACCACCCATGCCACCTATCTGCTGACCGCGGACGGCACCGGTGCCCCGAGGACCGTCTGGCGCAAGGAATACGACCGGGGCTCCGCCCGCAAGCCGGGCCTGCTGAGCTGGGGCAGCGGATCGACCCCCACGTTCTTCGGGCCGGGCACCGGGACGGAGTACGTGACGATCGTCGACAACGCCGACACGGCCGCGAACCTGAAGGTCTACCGCACGGGGGACGGTTCGGACGTCTGCTCCGTGCCGGTGCTCCGGGCGGCGGACGGTCCCGCCAGTGAGAACTCTCCGGTGGGCGCCGGGCGCAGCGTCTTCGTGGCGGGTACGTACGGCTATCCGTACCCCGCTGTGCCCGAGGGGGCGGGTCCGGCCGTGCCCGCGTCCGCCGGCTTCACGGGCGGCCTGTCCCGGGTGGACGTACGGCCGGGCGGTACGGGCTGCGACCTCGTATGGGACAACACGGTGCGGTCGGCCGCCGTACCGAAGCTGTCGACGGCCGACGGGCTGCTCCACACCGTGGTGCGTGACCCGCTGATCCCTGGGACCGAGGGCACGAGTCTGCTCGACCCGTACCGCTATGCGCAGATCGACCCGGACAGCGGACAGGTCGTCCGCTCGGTGAGGACCGGGGTGGGTTCGCTCTACGACAGCCTGCAGATGGCGGGCACGATCACCCGGGACGGCGCCTACCTCCAGGGCACGGTGACCGGGGTCCTGCGCATCACCGCACAGTGACGGATGGCGGGCCGGCGGGTGGGGAGGGGCGGACGGGACACCGGGATTCCGTCTCCGGAACCCCTCGGTCCCGCTGGGAGGGCGCGCGTAGACTGCGCGGATGACCGAGGGTGAGCCGCGCCGCCATCTCCACGGTCATCCGTGCCCGGTCCTTTGCGCGGGAGGGCCGCACGATGCGGGGGCCGCCCCGCGGTACTGCTTCCCGCTTCCCGCGGACGGCGCCGAGCCCGTGCCGGGGCCTCGCGGCCCGTCAACCGGCCCACCGCTCAAGGCCGTCCGGGCGGAACACCACGGGCGGCGCGGACGGCGGCCACCGGGTCCGGTCCGTGCCGGAACGGCATCGGGGCATACCGGGTGCACGCGTACGAGCCCACTCCAGGCACACTCACTGTGTCGCATCATCGTTTTGAAGGAAGACCTGCGCATGATCACGCTCAAGAAGGAAGACGGCCCGGCGGACCTCGACGGAGTGACCCATCTGTCGATCGGTGTGTCCTGGGACCCCACCTCCGGCAGTTCCGGCGGGGTGATGGGAGTGCTCCGCCGCAAGACCGGCACCGATCTCGACCTGATCGCCATCGCCATGCAGGGTGCCGACCCGGTGCGCCTGGCGGGCCTCGACTCGCTCGACCCGCTGGGCAACGGTTCTCTGCTGCACAGCGGCGACAACCAGACCGGCCGGGGAGACGGTGACGACGAGACCGTGACGGTCGACTTCGCGAAGGTCCCCGAGAACATCACGTCGTTCGTATTCGTCGCCGCCGCCTACAAGAAGGGCAGCTCTTTCCAGAAGGCGCGCAACATCAGCTTCAAGGTGTACGACGCCACCGGGGGCAGCTCGCAGCAGGTCGCCGACATCTGGCCGAGCCTGCTGTCCGCCGACAACGCGTGCGCCGTGGCGAAGGCGTTCCGGGTGGGGAGCGCCTGGAAGCTGGAGGTCATCAACGTGACGGGCAAGATCAAGCAGGGCAACGAGCAGGCGCTGATGCGTTTCGCCGTCAGCAAGTGATCATGGCGGGCCGTCACGGCGGCCTGCGTACCGGGGCCCGGTAGCGAACGGTCCAGGGTCCGGCTGCCCCGGCTCGGGTTCTGACGGTCCTCGCAACACCCGCGATCTGCGGGGGTTGCGAGGACCGTGGGCGTTGAGCCGTGTCCGCGGTTCGCGGGAGGTCCCGGCCGGGTGTGTTCCCGTCCTCCCCTGTCGCAGAAGGCCCTGGGGACTGCCGCGGAACGGCCCTGAGGATCGCTCGGCATCTCATGCGCGAGAGCAGCCCGTGCGGCCGGCCGGAAGGAATCCGGGCAGTGGTGAGCAGCCCCGGCGCGTCGGCCCGCGGGGAGAAACCACCACCGGGCCCGGTCCGCGAGATGCTCCGGGGGCCTGGCACGGCGCTCAGCCCGGGGCGCCCGGTCGAGGCGGTCCGGACGGGTCCGCCTCGACCGGACCGGAGCCCGGCAGTCCGACGGTACCGCCAAAAGGTCCGTCACACGCCGCGGTTGTGTCACCCCCTCGCCTTCTCGCCCTTTGCTTTCGGGTGACCGGTGACCGGTGTCCGAAGGGCGCGCTCTCCTTGCCGAGTTGGCGGATCCGCTCCAGGGACAGGGTGCGCGCGGGCGGCCCGTGAGGTGCTGTTGTGCGCCCCGGCTCGACGGTGTGCGCCGGCGCACCCCTCATGGCAACTGTAAGTGCTCACGTGGGTGCATAGAGTCACAACAAGGGGGGATGCTGGTACCGACACCAGCACTCGACGCGACGCACGCACCCCCTGCGGGCCATGCCGTGCGCGCCCCCGCCCCGGCCGGCAGCGGAGCCGTGCGGCATGACGAGCGGGTGCGGCTCCGCCTCCCGGACGGCATTCGGCACAGCGCATTCAGATCGCCCATATATGCAGACGGGCCTTCCGGTCCGGCTGGGAAGGAGTCCCCATGGCCGCCATCTCGCAGATCATCGCGCACATCGTGACCGCGGACGTGGAGCACGCCTCGACCGGATCGTGGATCTATCTGGGCCTGGGAGGACGGGAGTTCAGTCTGGACACACATGATGTGGACTTCTCCCGGGGCGCGGACGCCTGCTTCCTCCTCGGCGAGGAGAGCAATGTGAAGTATTCCGACTACAACGATCCCCGTACGCCACCGTTGAGTACGGAGGACCTGGCCCACTCCCCCGTCTATCTGCGGGTGGAGACGGCGGGGGACGGACCGGCGTGGTGCCTGGAGTGGGTCTCGGTGACGGTGAATCCGGACACTTCCTACCGTCGTCGCTTCATCCACCCGAGCCTGGCCGGCTCCGCCCGGGAACACAGGATCTGGCTGGACACCGGTTACGGCAAGGCCGTGTACCTGCGTCCCGTGGACGACGCGGAACCGCGTCACTGACGGCCGCCCGCCCCCGGGCACCTCGAACGGCAGACCGATCGCCGCAAGGTGCCCGTCCTTTCACCCCTGGAGGTCCCCCTGTGTCCCGCCGCCATTCCCGCACCTCTCTCAGCCACGCTCTCCGTCGCATGGTCCATGTGACGGAGGATCTGGTCGACGACGCCCTCGACCGCGCCGGGGATTTCGAGCGCGGTATGCGCCATTCCCTGAGCGACGCCCTCGACGACGACAGGCGTCGCCGTGACAGGGACCACGACGACCACGACCACCGCGATCATGACGACCGGCACCGCGACCGGGGCCGGGACCGCGACCGGGATCGCGACCGCGACTGCGGCCGGGACAGGGACCGGGACGACGGCTGCGATCGCGACCGTCACCGGGACCGGGACGGCAACTGGGACGGCGACCGTGACGGTCCCGACCGCCGTCCCCGGGCGACCACCGTCCGCCGCGCCGGTCCCCCCTCACGTGAGGAGGAGGGACTGTCCGCTCTCACGGAGCGGATCTCCCTGCTGGCGGACCGCCTGGAACAGCACCGGGACGACGGCAGAGGCATGCGGACACCCGGGGTCGTTCCCCCGCCGCGTGACGCCCAGGACGTCGACGCGCTCCGGGCGGATCTGGCGGCGCTGTCGGCCCGCCTCGACCGGCTCTCCGACGTTGCCCGCTAGCCGCGCGGGCGCGCGGCGGGCCCGTGGCGGTGGCCCCACCGCCGCCGTGGGTGACACGACTTCGAGGGGACGGCGATGACCGAGCACCGTGCGCGTCTGCTGGCCAGGGTCCTGGCACAGCTCGCCGGGACCGAGGCTGCCCACACCCTGCTGCCCCGGGGCCGTTTCGCGCCGTCGGCCGAGAACGCGGGCGCACGCCGGGCGCGGCACGCCCGTGAGGCGCTGGAGAGCCTGGGGCCGTTCTACATCAAGGCCGGACAGATGCTCGCCACACGCCCGGACTTCGTCCCCCCGGAGATGATCGCCGAGTTCGAGAAGCTCCACGACAGCGTCTCCCCCGCTCCGTTCGCCGCGTTCGAGCCGGTGCTGAGGGAGGAGCTCGGGCCGTTGTGGCACCAGCGGTTCTCGGACATCGACACCGACCACCCGCTGGGCACCGCGTCGCTGGCCCAGGTGTACCGGGCCGAACTGCCGGGCGGCCGCCACGTCGCCGTGAAGATCCAGCGGCCCGGTGTGCGCGAGTCGGTGCACGCGGACATGAAACTCATCCGGACCCTGGCGCGCTTCGCGGCACGGCGCGCGACCCGGTTCAACGACGTCATCGACGTCGAGGCCATGCTGGGCGTCGTCTTCGACGCCATGCGCCCCGAGCTCGACTTCCGCAAGGAGGCCCGCAACATGACGGAGGCCGCCGAGGCGGCCACCGGGTTCGACCACATCGCCGTGCCCGACGTCGTCCACGCGACCGGCCGGGTGCTCGTCCAGGGGCTGGCGCCGGGTACGTCCGTCCGCGACGCCGACCGGGACGCCTTCACGGTGGAGGAACGCAGGGCGATCGGCCAGGACCTGCTCGCCTTCATGTACCGGGGCTACTTCGTCGACCGGATCTTCCACGGAGATCCGCACCCGGGCAACGTGTTCGTCCACCCCGGGCAGCCCGCCACCCTCATCGACTGGGGCATGGTCGGGCGTATCGACCGCCCCATGAGCACCAGCATCCTGCTGCTCCTCCTGAACCTGGCGATGAACGACGGCGCGGGCACCGCCCGTGCGTGGATCGACATGGGCAGCACCACGTCGTGGACACGCGCGGCCGCCTTCGCCGGCGACATGGCCGCTCTCGTACCGCAGATCGCCACGGCGTCGCTGGAGGAGCTCAACTTCGGTGTCACCCTGACCGCCGTGCTCCAGCACTCGACCCGCCGGGGGATCCGCACCAGCCCCATGGTCGCCATCCTCGGCAAGTCGTTCGCCAACATCGAGGGGTCGATCCGCCATCTGTGCCCCGAGCTCTCCCTGATCGACATCTTCTCCGAGGAACTGATCGGGATCGTCACCGACCTGGTCAGGGAGGCCCTCTCCCCCCAGCAGGCCGTACGCACAGCGCTGGAACTGATCACCGCGGGCGCCGCCGCCCCCCAGCAGCTGCGCGGCGTCACCCGGGACCTGTCCAACCGCGACCTCGGCATGCGGATGACCCTCAACGGCCCGAAGAACCAGTCCCGGCCGGGACTCCGTATCGGGGCACCGGAGATCGGGCTGTCCATGGCGGCCGCCCTGTTCTGGCAGCACCACGCGAAAAGCCGGTGACACCTCTACGCCCGCACCCCCACCCCATGGAGCCCGCCCATGAGCCCGCAGGCCCTGACGACCGGAGCACTCGACCTCGCCGGCATCCGGGAGCGCGTCGACGCCGCTCTCGCCGACTTCCTTCGCCGCCCCTCCTCCCGTGTCCCGCCGCAGAACCGCCGGGGCCACCGGCACGACCTCGACCGGGCACTCACCGACTACGTCCTCGCCCCGGGAAAGCGCATCAGGCCCCTGCTCTGCGTCATCGGCTGGCAGGCGGCGGGCGGTGACGGGGGCGAAGGCGAGGGCGAGGGCGAGGAGACGGTCATGCGGCTCGCGGCGTCACTGGAGCTGTTCCACGCCTTCGCGCTCATCCACGACGACATCCTGGACGACAGCGACACCCGCCGCGGACTGCCCAGCGCCCACCGGGCTTTCGCCGCCCGCCACCGCGGCCGGCCCGACGCGGACGCGTTCGGCCGGAACCTCGCCGTCCTCCTGGGCGATCTCGCGCTCGTACGGTGCGACGGGATACTGCACACGGCCGGCTTCACCGAGCGGCAGCGTCACGCGGTCCTCCCCCTGATCGACACGATGCGCAACGAGGTCGTGCTCGGGCAGTACCTGGACCTGCACACCGCCGGGTCCCCCACGGACGACATCGACCGCGCCCTCACCGTGATCCGCCTCAAGACGGCCCGGTACACCGTCGAGCGCCCCTTGCAGCTCGGTGCCGCTCTCGCCGGGGGCGACGCGCAGACGCTCCACGCCTGCTCCGCCTACGCCCTTCCGCTGGGTGAGGCCTTCCAGCTCCGGGACGACCTCCTCGGCACCTTCGGCGATCCCTCGGTCACCGGCAAGCCGGTCACCGAGGACCTGCGGTCGGGCAAGGCCACCGTCCTGATGGCGTTGGCCGTCCGGCTTGCGGCTCCGCGGCAGGCGGAACTGCTGGACCGGCTGGTCGGCAACCCCCGGATGGACGAGGAGGGGGCCATGGCGGTGCGCCGCGTCCTGGAGGCCACCGGGGCGCGTGCGACCGTCGAGAAGATGATCAGTGACCGGTACGGCATGGCCGTCGCCGCACTCGACCGCTCCCCCTTCTCCCCCCACGCGACCGAGGCCCTGCGCCGGATCGCCGCCGGCGCGGTCGTCCGGACGGCGTGAACCCCCCTCGCGCCGCTCGTGCGCACGGGGTGGTCCCGCGCTCTTCCTGGAGGTAGCCCTGAGCACCACCGACGCCCTGGCCCTGCCGTTCTACTGCCCCATCGAACCGGCCATCCACCCGGCGGCCGACGAGGCCGCGCACCGTGCCGTCGGCTGGATCGACGCGATGGGCTTCGCCCGGACCGGGGACGAGCACGCCCGCGCCCTGGGCACCAACAGCGCCGATTTCTACGCGCGCTTCGCTCCTCACGCCGACCTCGACCGCCTCTGGCTCGCCGCGTGCTGGGTCTACTGGGGGTTCGCCTTCGACGACGCGCGCTGCGACGAGGGGCCCCTCGCCGCGGACCCCGCCGGTTTCGCCCGGATGGCCGCGCACACCCAGCGCGCCCTGGAGATCCCCGGCCCCCTGCACACCGGCGACCGCTACGCCGCCGCCGTGCACGATCTCGGGGAGCGCTTCCGCGCCTGCGCCACGCCCGTCCAGAACCGGCGCTTCCACCACGCCCACCGGGCCTGGCTCTCGGGGGTGCAGTGGCAGGTGGGCAACCGGGCCACCGGCCGGATGCCCGTGCTCGACGAGTACCTCACCATGCGGCTGCACTCCGCCGGCGGGGAGCCCACGTACGCCATGCTGGAGATCGTCAACGGCGAAGAGGTGCCTGCCCGGGAGATGGACTCGCCCGCCGTCCAGGCACTCACCGAAATGGCCATCTGTGTCGACGCCCTCGACAACGACCGGCACTCCTTCGCCCGTGAGTCGGGACGCCACCAGACCGACCAGAACATCCTCACCGTGCTGATGGCCCAGGACGGCAGCACGCCCGAACAGGCCCTGTACGACGCCGTCGCCCTGCGCGACAGCGTCCTGTGCCGCTTCCTCGAACTCGCCGAGCGGGTACGGGCGCACGCGAGCCGTCCGCTCGCGCGGTACCTCGACGATCTCGCCCACGGCATCCGCGGCAACATCGAATGGGCCCTGAGCGTGCCGCGGTACCTCGGCGCCGGGTCCGGCGGTCTCCGTACCGCTCCCGCCCCTCCGGTCTGGGCCGGCTCCCCGCTGGCCGGGACGCTGGATCCCCGGCGGCTGCCCACGGTTTCGTGGTGGTGGCAGGACCTCGCCTGAGAGGCCCGGGCGGGAGGGGGACCGGGGCCGTGGCGGCCCGGGGATCACTCCGCCCCGGGTGCGTCCCCGGGCCGGGCGCCCGTCCGGGCGAGGCGGTCGAGCCAGACCCGCAGGAGCGCGGTCTCCTCGGAGGCCAGCGCCGTGGGCGGGCCGATCCGCAGCTGCGCGTCGAGCCGGTGCGCGGCCTCGGTCACGGGGTCATCCGTCCTGGCGGGGGCCGGCGCGGTCACCACGGCCGCGAGCACGGCGTCCCGGAGGGTGTCGGACACGGTGTCCCGGCCGTAGACCCCGGGCTGGGCGATGCGGTTCAGCGCGAGGCCGGTGTTGGCGGAGAGGATCAGGGCCGCCGCGTCCTCGACGTCGCCGCGCAGCGCCCCGGCGGCGGCGCACCGGGTCAGGGCGGCGGTCAGGAGCCGGCTGACGCCTTCGCGGGCAGCCGTGTCCGCCCAGGGGCGGGGGGAGAACATCAGCCGGTAGACCGCGGGGTTCTCGGCCGCGAACGCCAGGTGGTCGTCCCACCCGGCACGCAGGTCCGCCACCGGGTCGTCGGTCCGCTCCAGTGCGGCCTTCCGCTTCGCATACCGGTGCAGCCCCACTTCGGCCAGGGCGTCGAGGAGGCCGCGTTTGTCCCCGAAGAGGCGGTAGAGCACGGGCTGGGTCACACCCACCGCCTCGCACACGGCGCGTGTGGCGACGTCGTGGTCCGGGGAGGCGGTGAGCTGTTCCTCCGCCGCGGCGAGCAGTGCCTCACGAAGCCCCTCGTTCGTCTGTGCCATGGACACAGCGTAACGCATGGAATATCAACGAAACTATCCGTGCTATGTTGGTCGTATCAAAGAAATGCTTATCTCATATCGACGAAAAGGGCAGGTCATGACGGGAAGCACGGACAGCGCCGGACGCGTCGCGATCGTCACCGGTGGCTCACGCGGTATCGGGAGAGCCGTCTCCGAGCGGCTGGCACGCGACGGGGCGGCCGTCGTGGTGAACTACGCGGGCGGCACCGCCGCCGCCCGGGAGACGGTGGCGGCGATCACCGCGGCAGGCGGGCGGGCGCTCCCCGTCCAGGCGGACGTGGCGGACGAAGACGCGGTGGCGGCCATGTTCGACCGCGCGGAGGGGGAGTTCGGCGGCGTCGACGTCGTCGTGCACTCCGCGGGGCGGATGGCCCTGTCCACCATCGCGGACCTGGACCTGGGGGAGCTGGACGCCCTCCACCGTACGAACATCCGCGGTTCTTTCGTCGTGGCCCGGCAGGCCGCCCGGCGCCTGCGGCGCGGGGGCGCGTTCGTCGGGATGTCGACATCCGTGGTCGGTACGCAGTTCCCGGCGTACGGCGCCTATGCGGCGAGCAAGGGGGCGGTGGAGGCCATGCTGCTGGTTCTCGCCCGCGAGCTGCGGGGCCGGGACGTCACCGTCAACGCCGTCGCCCCCGGCCCGACGGCCACGGATCTCTTCCTTGACGGGAAGACCCCGGAACAGATCGAGGAACTGAGCAGGATCCCGCCGCTGGAGCGGCTGGGTACGCCCGAGGACATCGCGAACGTCGTGTCCTTCCTCGCCGGACCGCAGGGGCACTGGGTCAACGGACAGACGCTCCGGGCCAACGGCGGCCTGGTCTGAAAGGCCGCCCCGTCCGGCTTCGTACGGAGCACCGGGGCGGCCCCGCGCACGGTCCGGCCGCCAGCCCCTCCGGCCTCGCGTCTCCCTTCTCGACAGGGCCTGGAGAAGCGCACATTTCCGCCTTTTGCGCATATCTCACTGGTTGCCATGATGGAAGGAGTGGCGTTCTCGGGCGTCATTGCCATGTGACACCTCGCGCAGGACCGACCGAGGAGGAACATTGAGCGATTTCGACGGTGCGAACCACTCGGACAGCAGAGCATCTCAAGCCGTACCACCGGCTGTTCGCGACAGAGTCGGTGAGGGGGCGGGGCTGGTCGGCGACAAGGCGAACGACGTGGCCGGAACCGCCAGGGAACAGGCGGCCGATGTCGCGGGCGAGGCTTCGGCCAGGGCCCGGGACGTCGCGGGCGAACTGCGGGGCCAGCTTCAGGAACAGGCCCGGACGCAGACGCAGCGCCTGGCCGACAACGTCCGGCGGCTGGCCGGCGAGCTCCAGGACATGAGCGAGCGCGACGGGAACGACTCGTCGGCCGCACGGGCAGTGCGCCAGATCGCGGACGGCGGGCACCGCGCGGCGTCCCGCATCGAACACCGCGGCCCCGACGGCCTCGTCAGCGACCTCCAGGACTTCGCCCGCCGGCGCCCCGGCGCCTTCCTGGCGGGTGCCGCGCTCCTGGGCTTCGCCACCGCCCGCATCGGAAAGGGCGTCAAGTCCGCGGACGGCGGCACCGGCGGGCCGGGGCCACGTCCTCGCGGCTCCGCCGAGAAGAGCGGTAGCGGCTCCGCCCCGCTCCCCCAGGACGCCACCCCCTCCTACGGGGGCGCGATCTCGGCCCCGATGCCCGCGGCCGATCCGTATCCGGACCCGCAGAGGCCGTCAGGGGGTTGAGCCGTGGCCATCTCATACGCGAAGAACGAGACCGCCCGGCCGGCCGCCCCGGCCGCCGGCTCCACCCAGGCGCCCTCATCGGATCCGTCCCTCGGTGAGCTGGTCGGCGAGATCAGCGACGACCTCACACGCCTGGTGCGCACCGAGATCGAACTGGCGAAAGCCGAGGTGAAACAGGAAGCGGCCCAGGCGGGGAAGGCGGGCGGCATGCTCGCCGGCTCCGGCTACGCCGTACACCTGGTACTCCTGCTGGGCAGCCTGGCCGGCATCTTCGGCCTCGCGCACGTGGTCGACATCGCGTGGGCCGCGCTCATCGTGACCGCGCTCTGGGCCGTCGTGGGCGCGGTGCTGTTCGTGACCGGCCGCAGCCGCCTCAAGGCGGTGCGCGTCAAGCCCGAGCGGACCGCGCAGACACTGAAGGAGGACGCGAAATGGGCTCGCAACCCGACGAGTTGAAGGCCGAGGTGGAGGACACCCGCGCGCATCTGGCCCGTGATGTGGACCGGCTCGCCGACAGGGTCGCTCCCGGGAAGGTCGCACGCCGCAAGGCCGGTGCCGCCCGGCACCGGCTGACGGGAGCACGTGAACGGGTGATGGGCGCGGCGGGCAGTGCCCGGGACGCCACCGCGGAGAACGCGCAGAGTCTCTCGGAGAGCGCTTCAGGGGCAGCGGAACAGGCACGCGAGACAGCCCGGCACGCGGCCGGCCAGGTCGGCGGGACCGTACGCTCGGCCCCGGGCCAGGTGACCGAGCAGACACAGGGCAGCCCGCTCGCCGCGGGTGTCATCGCCTTCGGTGCCGGCATGCTCGCCGCCGCACTGCTGCCCACGACGGCGGCCGAGGAAAGGGCCGGCGCGCAGCTCCGCGACCACTCCGACGAACTGCTCGGCCCTGTCAGGCAGGCCGCCCAGGAGGCGGGCCAGGAGGTGAAGGAAGAGATGCGCGGTCCGGCCACGGAGGCCGTCGATTCGCTGCGGAGTACGGCCGAGGAAGCGGTGCAGACGACCAGGCAGCAGGCTCAGGAATCCGGCCAGGACGCTGCCACCGGTCTGCGCGAAGTGGGCCGGGACGCCGCCCGGGAAGCGCGGGAAGAAGGCGGGCGGCCCTCCCGCTGACGCCTTCCGGCGATCCGCGGGAGCCGGGCGAGCCCGTCCCGGCCCAGGGCTTGCGGGGAAACGAGGTGATGCTTCCCCGCAAGCCCTGGGCTGTCCTCCCGGACGGGCGCCCGTGCGCGCCGTCCTCCGGCGCCGGTGAGGATCCGTGCCGCACACGGGTACGGGCGGCGCGGACCCGCGGGGCGGGGCCCGGGCGGTGGCCGGTGGATACGGTGGGCGGCGAGCACGTGCGGGCGGCGAGCACGGGTGAACGCGGACACGTGGCCAGCGGGCACGTGACCAGCGAACGTGTGAGCAGCGGACGCGTCTGACGAACAGGAGGTCATGTGCTCGACACCGACTTCTTCCGCCGTTGGATGGCGGCCACGGCGGCCGCCGTCGAGCGGGAGGCGGAACGGCTGACCGGACTCGACTCGGCGATCGGGGACGCCGATCACGGCAGCAACATGCGGCGGGGCTTCGGCACGGTGACCGCCGTACTGGAGTCGGAGTCGCCCGCGACGCCGGGGGCGGTCCTGGTTCTCGCGGGACGGCAGCTGATCTCCACGGTGGGCGGGGCTTCGGGGCCGCTGTACGGCACCTTGCTGCGGCGTACCGGAAAGGCGCTCGGTGAGTCGGGAGAGGTGAGTCAGGGGCAGCTGGCCGAGGCGTTCGGCGCCGGTGTGGCGGCGGTGGCTCGGCTGGGCGGGGCGAAGGCCGGGGACAAGACGATGCTCGACGCGCTGCTGCCGGCTTCCCGGGCGCTGGCGGACTCGGCCGGCGCGGCCCGCGACGCGGCACGGGCCGGCGCGCTGGGAACCGTCCCCCTGCGGGCGCGCAAGGGCAGGGCGAGTTGTCTGGGCGAGGGCAGCGTCGGCCATCAGGATCCGGGGGCGGCCTCGGCCGCCCTGCTGATGGAGGCGCTCGCCGAAGCCGCCGGGGAGAACGGCGGTGACCGGGCATGAGCGAGGAGAGGCAGGTCGGGATCGTCCTGGTCTCGCACAGCGGGCCGGTGGCCCTGGCGGTGGCCGAACTGGCCAGGGGGCTGGCCGCCGGGGGCGTGACCGCGCCGGTCGCGGCGGCCGGGGGGACCTCGGCCGGCGGTCTGGGGACGAGCGCGGAACTGATCGCGGAAGCCGCCAGGGAAGTCGACCGGGGCGCAGGGGTGGCGCTGCTGGCGGACCTCGGCAGTGCGGTACTGACCGTGAAGTCCATGCTGGCGGAGGAGGGCGGGCTGCCGGAGGGCGCCATGCTGGTGGACGCGCCGTTCGTCGAGGGCGCGGTAGCGGCCCTGGTGACCGCGTCGATGGGCGGAGACCTGGCGACGGTGGCGGCCGCGGCCACGGACGCGTACGGCTACCGCAAGGTGTGACCGCGCCGTTCGCCCCGTGCGCGGTACGGGGCGAACGGCGCCGCCACGGGCGGTGAAGCGTCAGCTCACGGCACAGCTCTCACCGTTGAGCGTGAACTCCTGCGGCTCGGTGAAGGTACCGGGGTGCGTGCCCTGGAAGCCGAACGACTGACTGGCTCCCGCGGAGATCAGTCCGTTGAAGGCCGCACCTCTCGCGGTCACCGCACCCGTGGCCGGGGTGAGGGTGGCGTTCCACGCCTGGGTGACGGTCTGTCCGGACGGCAGGGTGAAGCCGAGCTCCCAGTCCTCGACCGCCGCGTTCCCGGTGTTGGTGATCTTGACGTCGGCGGTGAAACCGGTCTGCCAGGAGTTCGCCGTGTAGGTGACCCGGCAGGCGCCGGCGGGCGGGTTCCCCGGCTCTTCCGGGTTCTCCGGCCCGCCCGTCCCACCGCCGGTGTCGATGACCGAGGAGAAGGAACCGACCGCCAGCCCGGCGCCGCCCTGCCACGGTTCGAAACCGGCCTGGACGCTGGTCAGGTACCACGAGTTCTGCGCCATCCCCCGCGCCACGGTCGCGTCGACGAAGTCCATGACGTCGAACTGCCAGCTGGGGATCGCGGACGGTGCCAGGAACGAGATCACGTCGTTGCCGCCGTTGTTGCCGGTCCAGACCTCCCAGACGCGGCCGCCGACGGTGGCCGTGCCGACGGGTGAGCCGATCGGCTGGATGGGACCGACCCGGTTGAACCAGATCATGATCTCGGTGCGGTTGACGCCGTCGGTCCTCGGCTGCGGGTCGAGCCAGATGTCGTACGACGCGTTGTAGACCGCGTTGGCGACATAGCTGTACGCGATGCTGCTCGGCGCGCTGCTGATGGTGTCCACCCGGGCCGGCAGGGCGGTGCCGGGTGAGCAGTTCGTGTAGTGGCAGCCGTTGAACACCGAGGGGTACGACTTGGGTGCACCGTCGGTCGGCACGGATCCCTCGGCCCGGGTGAGGGTGAAGCCGCTCCCGGTGGCCTCGACGCACTGTTCGGCCGAGGTTCCCCAGCGGTTGTTCTGGACCACGTAGGTGCCCTGGACGACCGTCGTGCCGTACTGCTCGCAGATCGGCGCGGCCGCGTGGGCGGGTGCGGCGAGGGTGCCGAGGGCCGCGGTCGTGGCCAGTGCCACGAGTAACGCGGTCACGGCTGTGCGCGCTCCCCGCAGGGAAGCGATGAGGCTCTTCATGCTGTCCTTCCGGTAGGACCCGATGATGGGAGCGCTCCCATATGCCGCCCCGGCGTGGAACCTATGGGGCGGCCGGGGCTCCCCACAAGGGGCCGGTCCGTAACAACCGCCGAAGCGGAGGGCCCCGGTCCGCCGTGACACCGGACCGGGGGACGAGGAGGGAGGGGACGGGGAGGCGGGGCGGGCCTCGTGGATCCTTGCGGGGAGAGCTTCTGCGCGCGGTTCGCCCGGAGCACACCGGAAGAGACCGCCGAGCGGCTGGTGGCGGGCCGGCGCGTCTTCGTGGAGCGGCTCTACACCTCCGTACGCGGGGCGGGGGCGCCCTCCGGGCCGTAGGGGTCTGCCGGGAAGCCGGTTCCTCCCGCGATCCGGCCGCCGCGCAGTTCGAGGCGGTCCCCGGCGAAGCGGCTTCGGAAGCTGCGGTCGTGGGAGACGACCACCACGGCACCCGGGTACCGGTCGAGTGCCGCCTCCAGTTCCTCGACCAGGTCCGGCGCGAGGTGGTTGGTCGGCTCGTCGAGGATCAGCAGGTCCGCGGGCCTGGTCACCAGCCGTGCCAGGGCGAGCCGGCGCCGCTGTCCGGCCGACAGCTCGGCGACCGGGACGTCCAGGTCCTCCGGGCGGAACAGGCCGAGGTCCAGCAGGGTGCCGGTGTGTTCGTCGGCGGGGCCGGGCAGCCCGGCGGCGAAGACGGCGAGCAGGGAACGGCGGGTGGGCCGGACCGGCAGCTCCTGCGGGAGGTAGCCGGTCCGGGCCGCACGGCGGACCGTGCCGGAGTCGGGGGCGAGGTCGCCGGCGAGGACCCGTAGCAGGGTGGTCTTCCCCGCGCCGTTGGGCCCGGTGACCAGGAGCCGCTGTCCGGGCCCGACGCGCAGCAGGGGCACGTCCAGCCGGGGCGCCTCCGGCCGGCCGCCGACGACGACCGATTCGAGTGCGGCGAGCATCCCGGCGGAGCTCGCGGTGCCGGCGGGCCCGGGTCCGGTGCCGTCGCCCGGGGGCGCGGCGGGGCCAAAGACGGGGGCCGGGGCGAGGGTGAGATCCGCGGTGAAGCGCAGCGGCACGGGCGGGGCGGGTACGGGCGTGCGGCGCAGGGCTTCCAGCCGGGTCCTGGCCGCCCTGACCTGCCCGGACAGTTTGGCCTCATGGGACCTGCGGTGCTTGCCGAAGCCCTGGCGGGGGTCCTTGCCGGTGCCCGCGAGCCGGCGGCCCGCGGCCTCGGCCAGTTCCCCGGTGCGGGCCAGTTCGTCCAGCCATTCCTGGTGCTCCTGCGCCCGGCGGCGGCGGGCGGCGGCCTTGGCGGTGCGGTAGCCGTCCCAGCCGTCTCCGTACCGGGTGACACCGCGCAGGTCCCGGTCCACCTCCAGGATCACGGTCGTGATCCGTTCCAGGAACGCCCGGTCGTGCGTGACGGCGACCAGCGTGCCGCGGTGGGCGCGCAGGTGGTCCTCCAGCCAGCCGACCGCCGCGGCGTCGAGGTGGTTGGTGGGTTCGTCGAGCAGCAGCAGTTCGGGGCCTGCGGCCAGCACACAGGCGAGGGCCAGCCGTGACTGCTCGCCTCCCGAGAGTGTGCCCAGGGCCCGGTCGCGGCCGACGCGGCCGAGTCCGAGGCCGTGCATGGCGGCGTCGGCCCTCGCGTCCGCCCGGTAGCCGTCGCGTTCCTCGTAGGCGGTCAGCAGGTCACCGTAGGCGGCAAGCTGGGCTCCGGTGGGGGTGGTGTCGGACATCAGTGTCTCGGCGGCCCTGATCCGCCGTTCCATCTCGCGGAGTTCGCCCATCGCCGCGTCGACGGCGTCCTGGACGGTGGCGCCCGGATCGAGGTCGAGGGTCTGGGCGAGATAGCCGGTGCCACCGGGGAAGCGGACGGTGACGTCACCGTCGTCCGGGGTCTCGGCGCCCGCCATGAGGCGGAGGAGGGTGGATTTCCCGGAGCCGTTCTCACCGATGACCCCGGCCTTCTCGCCGGGGCGGACGGTGAGGGAGACACGGTCGAGGACGGTCCGGGTCCCGTACGTCCTGGAGACGTCGTGCAGGGACAGCTGGGCGCGGTCGCGCTGGGAGGACATGGGTGGGGTTTCCCTGAGGTGACAGGCCCTCGGCCGCGCGTCACGGGGCGCCGGGAAGGGCGCGCGGGACACCCGGCGGGGCGGGGTCGTCGGACAGCGGGAAGGACTGCGGCGCGAAGTGACCCCCGGGGTCACCCGGTGACGTCGTGCGTCACACGGCGGCGTCCTGGCCGGTGCTCAGAGAAAGAAGTAGTGCCTGCCCATGCGGTTCAGTGTAACCACGGGCGGAAAGGAGGTACCCCGATTCACGGCGGACCCGCGCGGGCCCGCCCGGGAGCGGCGGGGCCGGTCCGGTCCCGCCGCTCCCGGGGTGACGGCCACTTCGCGGGGCTGCCCGCCGTCGGCGCGGCAGGCAGCCCCACGGGCGTGCCGTCCCCCTGTCAGAACAGCGGGGGCTGTGCGAAACGCACCAGCTCCAGAGCCTGCTGGGGGAACCACGCTCCGGCTGCCGGGTCGACCGTCCCGCGCTCGGGGTCCTCGGGGCCGTCCGTACCCCGCAGGCAGAGTCCGTCCGATTCCCCGGGAATCTTGATCCACAGCCGGGCGTCGTGCAGCGGGTCGCCCGTGGCGGTGGTGGGCCGGGCGCCCAGGCCCCGGTCCGGCGGGTTGCACCATTCCTGGGCGTCCGTGTACTTGCCGGCGGGCGCGGTCCAGGTGCCCCGGCCGTTGCGGCTGGAGTCGGTGACGAAGTGCTTCATCAGGGCGGGGTCGGTGTCCACGTGGGTGTCCAGCCATGCCTGGGCGTCGTTGCGGGGCCACCACTGGTTCGGGCAGTCGGCGCTGTCCCCGCCGGTGTCCACGTAGGCCAGGCAGGAGGAGATCAGCGTTCCGTACCAGGAGTTGGCGTCCTCGGTGTGGTAGTTGGAGGCGTTGGTGAAGACTCCGGTGGCGCGCTCCACACCGCCCTCCAGCAGGCGGGGGACGATGTCGTTGACGGAGTGCCAGCCCTGGTGGCCGGTGTCGAGGTAGACCTTGGTGCGGGCCAGCGGCTCAAGGGTGTCGACCGCGTAGTTCACCTCGGCGTAGCGGGCTTTCGTCTTCGTGCCCTCGCCGTCGTCCTGCCCGCAGTCCGAGGGCAGCAGGGCGAGCGAGTCCGGTTCCAGGACGACCATGGCGTCGTGGCCGCCGATGCCCCGGGCCACGGCGTCGATCCACGCCTGGTACTCGGCGGTCGTGGAGGCGCCGCCGCCGGAGTAGTTGGCGCAGTCGCGGCCGGGGACGTTGTACAGGGCGAAGAGGGGCACGGCCCGCTGCCTGGCCGCCTCCCTGACGACGCGTGCGGCCTCCCGCTCGACCTCGGCCGGGCTCTGGTCCCCGAACCACACGGCGTGCGGGGTGCGCGCCATGGCCAGGATGCCGGCGGCGTCCCGGAGTTTCTTCTGCCGCAGCAGGTCCACGGCCTGGCGGTACGCGCCGGGGTTGGCGTCGGGCACGTACAGCCGGGTGCGGTGCGTCCCGGCGGCCGCGCCGGCCTGTGCGTCACCGGCCTGCGCGGCACCGGGGGCCGCGGTGGCCGGGGCGGTGAGCAGGGCCGCCGCGCAGGCGAGCGGCAGGGCTCCTAGCAGGGTCGCTCTGAGGCGCATGGGTCCGTCCCTCGGTCGCGGTGAACATGCGGGAGCGCCCCCACCGAAGGGTGCGGGAGCGCTCCCATGAGCGTTCCTGAGCGCCATGTATGCGTCAAGACTGTTGCGGGTGTTACTTCGTGGTCACCCCGGGAGCGGCCGTGAGCACCCGGAAGCGATCCGGGGCCGGAAGGCGCGGGGCCGCCTGCCGCTTCACCCGTCCGGAGTAATCCTGCGGATGCCCGGCGGGTGCCCGCACACGTCCGGGAGGGCGTACGGCGGACCGGCCGTGCGGCCGCCGGTGCCCGGCGGAAGAGGCCGCCACCTCCTCGGCACCCGTTGCGTGAAGGCGCCCCGCTCGCAGGATCGGTAAGGGGAGCAGGCGGGCTCCGGCCCACCGCGGCTCCCCGTTCCCGGCCGCGGCAGCGGCATCCCCCTCCGGCCGGTGCGGCCCACCGCCGGGGCGGCAGAGCGAGAGGAAGTCATCCATGCCTGTGTGTACGACGCGTGACGGTGTCGAGATCTTCTACAAGGACTGGGGCCAGGGGCGCCCCGTGGTCTTCATCCACGGCTGGCCGCTCAACGGCGACGCCTGGCAGGACCAGCTGAAGGCCGTGGCCGACGCCGGGTTCCGCGGCATCGCCCACGACCGCCGCGGCCACGGCCGCTCCACCCCGGTCTACGACGGATACGACTTCGACACCTTCGCCGACGACCTGAACGACCTCATCACCCACCTCGACCTAAGGGACGTCACCCTGGTCGCCCACTCCATGGGCGGCGGCGAACTGGCCCGCTACATCGGCCGCCACGGCACCAGCCGCATCCGCTCCGCCGTCCTGCTCTCCGCGGTCCCCCCGCTGATGCTCCAGGGCCCGGACAACCCCGAAGGCGTCCCCCAGTCCGTCTTCGACGACATCAAGAACGGCATCCTCGCCGAACGCTCCCAGTTCTGGAAGGACACCGCCGTCGGCTTCTTCGGCGCCAACCGGAACGGCAACAAGGTCACCCAGGGCAACAAGGACGCCTTCTGGTACATGGCCATGGTCCAGACCATCGAAGGCGGCGTCGACTGCGTCGACGCCTTCGCCGCCACCGACTTCCACGAAGACCTGAAGAAGTTCGACGTGCCGACCCTGGTGGTGCACGGCGACGACGACCAGGTCGTCCCCATCGACGCCACCGGCCGCAAATCCGCGAAAATCATCCCGGACGCCACCCTCAAGGTCTACGAAGGCGGCTCCCACGGCATCGCCCTCGTCCCCGGCGACAAAGAGAAGTTCAACACCGACCTCCTCGACTTCCTCGCCGTCTGAGACACCACCGCACCCGGACAGGCCGCGCCCTGGAGGGCGCGGCCTGCAGGGCGCGGCCTGTTCAGGCGTACCGGTTCCTGATGCTGCCCGGCACCCGGGAGAGGTGGCCGCCGCTGTCCGGGCGCCGGGTGATGACGAGTACGGCGATGTCGTCGCGCCGCACTCCGCCGGAGAACTCCTCCAGGTCGGTCCGCAGCGCCTGCAGCAGTTCACGCGGCTGGTGGTGCGCCCACCGGGCCAGCCGTTCGTCCAGCGGATAGAAGCCGCCCGCCGGGTCCCGGGCCTCGGTGACGCCGTCCGTGAAGACCACCAGGGACGCGCCGGGCGGGAGCGTGAACTGTTCCGCGGTACGCGCCTCGTCGCTGAGCGCCGCCAGGCCCAGCGGTACGGAGGTCCGCCGCAGCGGGACGGTGCTCTCCGTCCCGTCGTGGAGCAGCCGGGGCGGCAGGTGACCGCAGTTCACGGCTCCGACCTGGTCGCCCGCACCGAATCCGAGCAGCAGGGCGGTGACGAAGCGCTCGGTCTCGCCGGTCTCGGCGGAGAAGGCGTTGTGCCGGACGACGGCGTCCTCCAGCGCGTCGGCGACCGCCGTGAGTTCGGGTTCCCGGACGGCCGCTTCCCGGAACGCCCCGAGCGCGGCGAATCCCGCCCCGATGGCGGGCAGCCCCTTGCCCTGCACGTCCCCGATGATCACCCGGCTGCCGTGGGGGGACTGCACGACCTCGTAGATGTCGCCGCCGACGAAGCGGTCCTCCTCGATCGGTTCGTAGAGGCCCTGGACCCGCAGCTCCCGGGTGACGACCGGGAGCGGGCGCAGGATCTGCCGCTGGAGGGCGACGGCGGCGGAGCGCAGCCGGGCCACCTCGGTGGCGTGCCGGATCCGTGCGCTGCAGGCGAGGACGCCCAGGCCGCTGGCGAGCGCGGTGAAGCCGATGAGGAAGACGACGTCCCAGAAGGCGCCTCCCGCCGCGATGCTGGAGCCGACCACCACGAGCGTGACCCAGAGGGCGACGCCGACGGTCTGGCGGACCGCGCAGAAGACCGAGGCCAGGGCGGGCAGAACGACCAGGAGAGGGATCAGCCGCAGGTCGTCCCCGGTGAGCGCGTCGAGGACGACGACCGCGGACGTCAGCGCCAGGAGCCCGGTGGCCAGTGCCGCGTTGCCGATCCGGGAGGCGCCCGCCCGCGCCTCGTCCGGGTCCGTACCCGGTAGCACCGCTCTGCGCGCCGCCGGCCGCCGGAGTCCCTTGACCACGGACCGCCTCCCGCAATCTGTCGCTATCGCCCCGTTTGCTCCAACCTACCCGTCCGGTCGTCCGGATTCCGGGTGCCGAGGCCCGGCGGGACCAGGGCGGAGAGGAACGCGGTACGCCTGCGCAGCCGGAAGCCCAGTGCCTCGTACAGCCGGATCGCCCCGGTGTTGGCCGAGGCGGCGTGCAGGAAGGGTGTCTCCCCGCGCTCCCGGATCTCGTGGGCGACGGCCCTCAGGAGCCGGCTCGCCATCCCCTGCCCGCGTACGGACTCGTCCGTGCAGACGGCGCTGATCTCCGTCCAGCCCGGCGGGCGCAGCCGCTCCCCCGCCATCGCCACCAGGGTCCCGTGGCGGCGGATGCCGAGGTAGGTGCCGAGTTCCACGGTCCGGGGCAGGAAGGGGCCCGGGCGGGTACGCCCGACGAGCTCCAGCATCTCGGGGACGTCCGCGGGGCCCAGGCGGACGGCTTCGGCGTCGGGGGCCGCGTCCACACCGTCGTCCACCATCTGCACGCCTTCCGCGTGGAAGAGGATCTCCCAGTCGGCGGGCGGCGGCTCGTGGAAGGCGGTCAGGGTGACGGAGCCGCCGGGTCCCGCCAGCGCGGCGGCGTCGGCCCAGTCCTGGGCGAGCGGCGCGTCGGGGACGGCGTTCCAGGGGGTGACGTCGGCCGGGTAGCGCAGCACCCTTCCGCGGCGCTCGGCGAAGTGGGCGTGGGGTCCGGTCAGCGCGGCGTGCACCGGACTGTCCAGGGGATGGGCGAGGACGGGCGGCACCGGCCGGGGGCCGGCGGGGTGCGGGACGGTCACGCGGCTGCCCTTTCCTGCTCGCCGCTCCGGCTGCGGGCGGGCGGGAACGGGCCGGGGCGCGGGGGGCGGGAGCCGGGCGCGGGGGGCGTGCTCATGGTTTTCCTCTCTGCGGACCGCCGGTGGACGGTCTCCGGCGGGCGGACGCGGCGCCGTGGTGCCGGCGGCCGCCGTGACGGGGCTGTGGGACGTCAGCTGGGAAAAGCGGATGAGGGCCTGCGCCTATTCCCGGGTGCCAGGACCCGCCCGCGGACCCGTCACCGGCTCCGGTACCGCCGCCGTCCGGGCCCTCGTTCGCGCTCCTCACCGGTCGTCCGGCGCGCGGTCCCGGGTCCGGTGTTCCGATCGGCCCCCAACTCCCGTTCCGCTGTGGCACTCTGGAGGTGGCCGCCCCACCGGGCTCCCCCGTACCGGTGGGGCGGTCGTGCGTGCCGGAGCCGGGGCCGCCGGCCCGTTCCGGCCAATGCTTCGGGTTCCTGGCACAATTCTGTTCTCCCGTACATGAGTTCTCTTCTTCCGGGCAGGCGCACTCCACCTCGACGTCTACGATCCGGGAGCGTGACGGAATGCCCGCGCACACCGCACGAACCTCCACTGTGGAACAGCAGGGCTCCGGCTCCGCGGAGCGACCGGGCGTCACGGGAGACCTCCCGTGGATCGCCGATGCGGGCCAGGTCGCCCCGCGGGACGCGCGCGCCCTGTCGAAACTGTTCTTCGACCGCCTCCAGGTCCTTGAGGAGGGCACGCCCGAGTACCAGTACGCCAGGAACACGCTGATCGAGATGAACCTGTCCCTGGTCCGGTTCGCGGCGGGCCGCTTCCGCAACCGGGGCAGCGGCGAGATGGAGGACATCGTCCAGGTCGGCACCATCGGCCTCATCAAGGCCATCGACCGGTTCGACCTGAGCCGGGAGGTCGAGTTCACCTCCTTCGCCGTGCCGTACATCGTCGGCGAGATAAAGCGTTTCTTCCGTGACAGCACCTGGTCCGTGCACGTCCCGAGGCGGTTGCAGGAGCTGCGCGTCGACCTCGCCAGGGCGAAGGAGGCGCTGGCCGCCGGCCTGGACCGGGACCCGACGGTCAAGGAGCTGGCCGAGTACCTCGGGCTGGAGGAGGAAGAAGTCGCCGAGGGCATCGTCGCCGCCAACGGCTACACGGCGGGCTCACTCGACATACCGGCGGACACGGCGGACTCGGTGGGCCGCTCGACGAACGGGCGGACGTTCGCGGATGTCCTGGGCGAGCCGGACCCGGCGATCGAGACGGTGGAGAACCTGCACGCGCTGGCGCCCCTGCTGGAGGAACTCACCCCCCGGGAGCGCCGGATCATCGAGATGCGGTTCGGGCAGGAGATGACGCAGGCGCGCATCGGTGACGAGCTGGGGATCTCCCAGATGCATGTGTCGCGGCTGCTGAGCCGGACCCTCCTCAAGCTGCGCGCCGGGATGTTCACGGAGGAGTGAGCCGAGCCGCGTCCTCGCCCGGGCCGCGTCCGCCTGGCCCCCTGAGCCGCCTCCGTCCGAGCCCCCTTCCGTCCGCGTCTGTGCCCGCGCGCCCGGTCGGCTCGCGCTCCGGGACGCCCCTGCCCGTGGCTGCCGACGGCCCGCCGGAGCCCGTGTGTTGCGCCGTGTTGCGGCGTGTTGCGGCCCGATGAAATCACCGTGTGCGTGAACCGCCCCCGGGCGTGCCCCGGGCGCGGCCCACACCGGCGGTACGGCTCCGGGCGTACCGGTGACGGTGCAGGCCGGCGCGGTGTCCAGGCGGTCCGGAGGCCGGACGGCGCCGGGTCCGGGGCGGGGAACACGCGGACCGTGCGGTGGGCGCGGCCGGTTGACGCCGAAGAGGACCGCTGACAGCCTCCCGGGCATGACCGCGACCGCCTTCCTCTTCCCGCGGCCGTGTACCGGTCCGGGGCGCCCCGTCCTCGCGGCCTGCGGCTGCGGGCCCGGCCGGGCCGCGTGCCGCCGCTCCGCCGGTGGCCGTTGACGCCTCGGCCCTCCTCCCCTGCCGGACGGTGTCCGTACGGGCCTGCCGCCGTGTGCCGGCCGTTCCCGGCGGGCGCGGGTCAGCGTCCGCCGGGCGCCGTCGTGTCCGTGGCGGCCGCCGGAGCAGCCGGTGTCCCGTCGTCCCTCTCCTCCAGGAGCGTTCATGCCTGCTCAGCCACCGTCCCGGCGCCTGCCGTCCGAAGCCGCGCCGCACCCGGCACCGCCGTCCGCGGCCGTCTCCCCGGAGGCCGCGTACGACCTGGCGCGGATGCGCCAGTGGGCCGCCGGCCGTGCGCGGTCGGCCGGGATCGGCCGGCGTGATCTGCTCCGGCTGGTCGCGGCGGCTTCGGTGTCCGTCCCCCTGGTGCAGGCGGCGGCTGCTCCCGCCCTGGCGGCCGGCTCCCTGCCCGGGGTGGTGAAGCCGCTGCCGCCCGAACTGTTCACGGTGCGCGGGACGAACGCCGAGACGAACTTCGCGGCGCTGCGCGGTACCGGGCTGCTCACCCCGGCCGACCGCTTCTTCGTCCGCAACCACACCTCGACCCCGGTGATCGACGAGGCCTCCTGGAAGCTGACGGTGTGGGGCGACGGGCTGACGGGCGGCCCGGTGGACTTCTCCTACGCCGCGCTGCGCGCGCTGCCCGCCACCTCCCGTACGGCGTTCGTCGAGTGCGCGGGCAACGGCCGGAGCTTCTTCGCCTCCCAGCAGGGGCAGCAGGTCAGCGGTACCGCGTGGACCCTCGGCGCGATCGGTACGGCGCGCTGGCGCGGGGTACGGCTGGCGGAGGTGCTGCGCCGGGCGGGTATCGGGCCCCGCGCGGTCGATGTCCTGCCGCGCGGGCTGGACGCGGAGGTCGTCAGCGACGGGACGAACCTGGGCCGGGTCCGCAGACCTCTGCCCGTCGCGAAGGCGCTGGACGACGTGCTGCTGGCCTACGAGATGAACGGGGAGCCGTTGCCGCCCGATCACGGGAGCCCGGTACGGCTGATCGTGCCGTCCTGGATCGGGATCGCCAACATCAAGTGGGTGGGCGACATCGAGGTGAGCGCCCAGCCGCTCCTCACCCCGTGGAACACGGGGCTGTACCGGCTGTTCGGCCCCGGCCACCCGGACGGGGGCGGTGCGCCGCTGACCCGGCAGACCCTCAAGAGCGCGTTCGAGCTCGCGCCCGGCGCCGTGTTCCCCGCCGGGCGGCGGCAACTCCTCACCGGGCGGTCCTGGTCGGGCGGCGCCCCGGTGCGTTCGGTCGAGGTCAGCACGGACGGTGGGGCCCGGTGGCGTCCGGCGCGGCTGCGGGACGAGCCCCGGAGCGGGAGCTGGGTCCGCTGGTCGGCGGACTGGGTGCCGGGGGCGCCGGGCGCCGCCGTGCTGCTGGCGCGGGCGACGGACCGGTCGGGCCGGTCCCAGCCGGTGACGACGGCTCACAACACGCAGGGCTATCTCTTCGACGCCGTGGTGCGGCATCCCGTGACGGTCGTCTGACGGCCGCTGTTCCGGCGCCCGGCCCCCGCGAGCCCCGGGGCCGGCCGGGGCGCCGCCGTCGTGCGCACCGCTCAGCCGGTACGTCCCGCGTAGTAGGTCGCGATCATGTCCTGGTCGCCGTGTCCGGCCGCCTGCGCGCGGGTGAACCGCTCGGCGGAGGCGGCGATCAGGTCCAGCGTCACCCCGGAGGCTCCGGCGGCGTCGAGGATCAGCCGGGAGTCCTTGAGAGCGGTGGAGAGGGCGAAGCTGGGGGTGAGGTCGCCGTCGAGCACGGCGGCGGCCTTCTGCTGGAGGTAGGGGGTGTCGAGCGGGCCGCCCTTCACCGCGTCGAGGAAGAGCCGCGGGTCGGTCCCCAGCCCTTCGGCGAGGTTCAGGCATTCGGCGACGCCGTTGACCAGGTTGATCACCCAGGCGTTGGTGACCAGCTTGAGCCGGGTGGCGGCCCCGGGGTCCTCCCCGGCCCAGACGGTGCGTCCGCCGATCGCCTCCAGGACGGGCCGGACCGTGGGGCGGGCGCCGGAGGGCCCGGAGACGAACACCGTGAGGGTGCCCTGTTCGGCGGGCTGCCTGGTGCCGGAGACCGGGGCGTCGAGGTAGACGAGTCCCAGCCCGGCGGCCCGGTGGGCGAGTTCGGTGGTGGCGTCGAGTCCGACGGTGGAACTCTGCAGCCAGACCTGTCCGGGACGCAGGCCGTCGGCCGCCGCGGTGAGGGTCTCGGCGACGGCCGGTCCGTCGTTCAGCACGGTGAGGATCACGTCGGCCCCGCGTACGGCTTCCGCCGCGGTGTCCGTCACGGTGGCGCCGGCCGTGGCCAGGGGTTCGGCCTTGGCGCGGGTCCGGTTCCAGGCCCGTACGGGCAGTCGGGCCCTGAGCAGGCTGCGGGCCATTCCGGATCCCATGATGCCGGTGCCGAGGACGGCGACGGACGGCTTGCCGGGGACGGCGTCCGCGGAGGATGCGGTGGTCATGGCTGCGTTCCCTTCGTCGGTGTGCCGCGCGGTGCGCGGCGGGGCGCCCCCGGTCCGGGCGGCGCTCCCGGTGGACGGGGCCGTGTCCCCGCGCCCGGGTGTGTCCTGCGGTGCGGCGGGGTGCCGTGGCGCGGCCGAGGGCGGGCAGGACGGGGCGTCCGGGAACGCCGCGCCCGGTCCCGTTGCCTCAAGACTGCCGTAGTGCTCCGGCGAGGACGGCGTGGTGGACGGCCCTGGCGAGTCGCGATCCCCAGGGCGAGCGCGGCCCGGCGAAGGGCTCACCGGACCCGGCCCCGGGCTCGGGTGTGGCCACGCACACCGCGTCCGTGGGTGTGCCCGAGCAGTCGAGTCCGGCGTCCAGGAGTGCCTGGACCTTCGCTTCGGTGGCGGTGGCCACCGCGTTGACGAGGGCGGCGTCGGAGAGCGCGACGGGAAGCGTGACGACGATGTTGACGGTGCCGGGCACCGGCGGCCCCCCGGTGCCGGGGCCGGGGGCGGCGGCCCAGCCGCGTACGCCGAGACCACTGGTGACGGTGGCGGTCACCGGGCCGTCGTGCCCGGTGGTGCGGGCGGTGACGTCGGCGGCGGTCATCAGGCCGGCGCCCGGCCCCGTGAGCCCTTCGGCCGCCGCGATCTCCGCGAGGTGCCGGTCGGGGTCCAGCCGGGGGTAGCCGCCGGGGACCTGCGCGTTGAGGATCCAGGCGCGCGGCCCGATCCCGCCCCCGAGGACGGCGCTGCTGCACACCCGCCAGCCGGGTCCCAGCCGCCAGACCAGGTGGTGGAGGTCCCGGCCGTCCTCCTGCCGGGCGAGCAGTTCCCCGCGCTGTCCGGGCAGGCGGGTCCGTACGGAATCGATGGTGCACCCCCGTCGGCGGGCCGGCCGTCGGTCGGCAGCGGCGCGTCGATCATACGCGCGCCCCTTTCCGCATCACGCACCCCTTCCCCCGCCGCGCCTCCCACCTCGTCCGCGCCGCGCCCGCCGCCCCGCGCGTCCGGTGCGCCCCCACGGGTCGCTCACCCGAATGGCGTAATACGGCAGGACGGCCGTATCCGGCGTGGCACACGGCCGGGCGCCCTTCCGGGGTGGCCGGGGCCGTACGCCGCCAGGGCCGGGAAGTTGCAGCGTCCAACCGGGTGAGGCGCGATGGAATCCGGACGCGCCTTCCCTGATGGAGCCAGCCACAGGACGCGCCCGGGCGAGGAGGGATCGGCCATGGGAGCCGCTGACGGTTTCACGGATTCCGGAGAACTCGACGGTCTGACCGTCTACGACAGCGACGGTGAGAAGGTCGGCACGGTGGGGCGGGTGTACGTCGACGACGACACCGGCAAGCCGGACTGGATCACGGTCAAGACCGGCATGTTCGGCATGAAGGAGAGTTTCGTACCGCTCGCCGGTGCCCGGCGGGTGGGCTCGGACCTGCACGTCTCGCACCCGAAGGAGCTCGTCAAGGAGGCCCCGCGGGTCGACGCCGACGCGCATCTCTCGGTGGCCGAGGAGGAGGAGCTCTACCGGCACTACGGCATGACCCGGAAGACCACCGGCCGTGCCGGTACCGCCATGGGTGCCGCCGGCACCGGAGCGGCGGCCGGGACCGCGGGCGCCGCGGGCACCCGTACCGGGCAGACCGGCCGGGCCACGGCGGACACCACCGGCACCACCGGTGCCATGGGCGCCGCGGGCACCGGCAGGCACCGGGACGCGGATGCCTCGCGGCCGCTCGCCGGCGCCGGGGCGGAACGGTCGGCGGGCGGCACCGGCATGCGGGACGAGCTGACCCGTTCGGAGGAGCAGCTCTCCGTCGGGACGGAGGAGTACGAGAGCGGAAAGGCGCGGCTGCACAAGTACGTGGTGACGGAGAACGTCACCCGGACGGTGCCCGTGTCCCACGAAGAGGTGCGCGTGGTGCGGGAGCCTCTGAAGCCGGGCGAGAGGACGGCCGACGGCAAGCTGGGCGAGCAGGACGTCGAGGTGACCCTGCACGCCGAACGCGCCACCGTACGCAAGGAGTCGGTCCCGGTGGAGCGGGTCCGTCTGGAGACGAACAGGGTCACCGAGCAGAAGGAGGTCTCCGCCGAGCTCCGCAAGGAGAAGATCGACTACATGGACGGCAAGGAGACGGGCGGCGGCAAGGACGCGGGCGGCGAGTTCGGCAAGGGACGCCGTCGTTGAGAAGCCGCCGGTCATCGCCGGGAAGCCGTCGGCCCGGCCGGGCCTGAACAGCGGCTTCTGCCCCCTCCCCCGGCGGTGACGGGCCGCGCGACCCCACGCGAGGGGCGGACCCCGGAGTACCGGGCGCCCGCCCCTTCGCCTGTCGCCCCTTCCCTCTCCGCCCCGCGTGCGCGTGCCCGTGCGGTCCGCGCGTGTGCGGCGGCCCGGGTCCGCGGCGGTCAGGAGGGCGCGGCGCCCGGGGGCAGGAAGCGGACCGAGGGGCGGCCGTCCGGCCCGTCGGGCGTGACCACCGCGCGTACCCGGTAGACGTCCGCGATCAGCTCCTCGGTGATGACCTGCGCGGGGGCGCCCGCCGCGACGACCCGCCCCCGGGCCAGCACGGTGACCCGGTCGCAGAACATCGCGGCCAGGTTGAGGTCGTGCAGGGCGATCACCGAGGTGACGGGCAACGCCGATACCAGGGACAGGAGTTCCAGCTGGTGCTGGATGTCCAGATGGTTCGTCGGTTCGTCGAGCAGGAGTTCCCGGGGCCGCTGGGCGAGGGCGCGGGCGATCTGGACCCGCTGGCGTTCCCCTCCGGAGAGGGTGTGCCAGGACTGCCCGGTGCGCCCGGTCAGTCCGGTGGCTTCCAGCGCCTCCTGGACGGCCGCTTCGTCCTCGGGGCCGGGGGCCGACCAGGCACGGCGGTGCGGGATGCGTCCGAGGCGTACGACGTCCAGCACACTCAGTTCGGCCTGGGTGTCGGCGTGCTGGCCGACCACGGCCACCCGGCGGGCGACCGTGCGGCGGCCGGTTGCGGTGAGGGGGCGGCCGTCGAGGGTGACCCGGCCGGTGTGCGGTGTGAGGACACCGGCCATGATCCGCAGCAGGGTGGACTTGCCGGAGCCGTTGGGGCCGAGGAGCCCCATGGTGCCGCCGGGCGGTGGGGCGAGGTCCACACCGTCCAGGACGAGCCGTCCGCCGGCCTCCCTCCCCACCCGTGCGGCGCGCAGCCCCCCGCCCGCGGTGACGGTCATGCGGTCCTCCGGGTGCGGTACAGGACGAGGACGAAGGCGGGCACCCCGACGAGGGCGGTGACCACGCCGACGGGCACCTCCTGGGGTTCGAGCACGGTCCGGGCGAGGGTGTCGGCCCAGACCAGGAACACCGCCCCGGCGAGGGCGGTGACGGGCAGCAGCCTCCGGTGCCCGGAACCGGCCAGCGCGCGGGCGGCGTGCGGCAGGACGAGGCCGACGAAGCCGATGGCGCCCGCGGAGCTGACCAGGGCCGCGGTCAGCAGCGCCGTGGTGCACAGCAGCACCGTCCGGGTGCGGGTCACCCGCACGCCGAGTGCGGCGGCGGCGTCCTGGCCGAACGCGAAGGCGTCGAGCGTACGGGCGTGGCCGAGGCAGATCAGCAGGGTGACGGCCAGTACGGCGGCGCAGACCCGGACGTCGGTCCAGCCGGCCCCGCTCAGCGAGCCGAGCAGCCAGAACAGCACGCCGCGGGTCTGCTCGGCGTCGGCGGCGGTCATGACGACGAACGAGGTGAGCGCGGAGAAGAGCTGCATGGCCGCGACCCCGGCCAGGACGACCCGGTCGGTGGTGCCGCCGAGTGTGTGGCTGAGCAGCATGACCAGCGCGAAGGAGCAGAGGGCGCCGGCGAACGCGCCCGCCGGGACCGAAACCGCTCCCCCGCCCGCCCCCAGGACGACCACGGCGACGGCTCCGGTGGACGCCCCGGAGGAGACGCCGAGGACGAAGGGGTCGGCGAGCGGGTTGCGGAGCAGTGACTGCATGACGGTGCCGCACACCGCGAGCCCGGCCCCGCAGACCGCGGCGAGCAGGGTGCGGGGCATGCGCAGGTTCCAGATGATGCCGTCCCGGATCGGGGTCAGCCGGGTGTCGCCGAGGCCCAGGTGCGCGGCGACGGCGGACCACACGTCCGGGACGGAGATCCGCGCGGGGCCGATGGTGACGGCGACGGCGACGGACAGGAGCAGCAGGGCCGTCCCGGCGGTCCACAGCAGCCCGTCGCGCAGTGCCCGCGCGCTCCGGGGGCCCGTCGCGGGCGACGGCCGGGGGCGGACGGCGGGCCTCCTTCCGGTGAGGGTCACCCGGAGAGTCCGAAGGAGCGCAGCCCGGCGGCGACGAGTTCGATGCCCTCGACGGTACGGATCGACGGGTTCATGGCCTGGCCGCTGAGCAGTACGTAGCGCTTGTTCCTGACCGCGTCCATGTTCCTGGTGGCGGGGTTGGACTCCAGGAACCCGATCTTCCTGGCGGCGCTCTCGGCGGTCTGCGACTCACGGGTCAGGTCGCCGATGACCAGGACGTCGGGGTTGCGGTCGGCGACCGTCTCCCAGTTGACCTGGGGCCACTCCTCGTGGGTGTCGTCGAAGACGTTCTTCGCGCCGAGTTCCCCGGTGATGGCGCCGGGCGCCCCGCAGCAGCCGGCGAGGTAGGGCGCTTCGGAGTTGGCGAACCAGTAGAGCAGCGTGGTGCCGGAGGCGTCGATGCCCCGGGTCGCGGCCTCGACGCGGCCGTCGAGTTCGGCGACCAGTTCCTCGCCCCGCTCGGGAACGCCGAACACCTCGGCCAGGTCGCGTACTTCACCGTAGACGTCGTCCATGGTCACGGGCTTCGCGCGCACGCCGTCGCCGCTGCCGCTGTTGTCCTTCGCGCCGCAGTCGGCCGGGGAGAGGTAGGTCGGTACGCCGAGTTGCGCGAACTGTTCACGGGAGGCGACGCCGCCCTTGCCGAGGGTGGATTCGAACGAGGCGCTGACGAAGTCGGGTTCCAGGCCGAGGACCTTCTCGGAGGAGGGCTGGTTGTCGGCGATGCGCTCCACGGTGGCGTTGGCCTTCTCCAGCCCCTTCATCACCGGGTCGGTCCAGGTGGCGGTGCCGGCGAGCCGGTCGGCGAGGCCGAGGGAGAGCAGGATCTCGGTGGATCCCTGGTTGAGGGAGACCGCCCGGGACGGTACGGCCTCCACGGTCACGGTGCGTCCGCAGTTCTTCAGCGTCACGGGGTGGCCGACGGCGCCGTCGTCCGGTGCGGCGCCGGGTGAGATGCCCGCGCCCTGGCCGGTGCAGGCGGCCAGCAGGAGGATTCCCGCGGGGAGCAGGGCGGTTCGGCGTACGGCGATGGGTATGGACGGCACGGGGTCCCTCTGCGTCTCGGGGCTCTTTGCGCGAAGCCCGGTACGGGTACCGCCCCCGGGCGGGGGCGGTGGCCAGCAGGTCTTCGGACTCGGGATCGTCCGGACGGGGCGCCTTCCCAGGACAGATGCGGTGTCCCAGTGGCCGTGGCCCCGCCCGTCCCCCTCACCGCTGCGCGTCAGCTCCGGATTCGCACCGGATTCCCTGACTCCAGGTGGAGTGTGACTGGCCCGTGCAAGCTATCACGCAGCGGCCGGGGGCCTGCGGGGCCCGTACGGAGGTGTCCGGTACCGGGGCCCCGCGGGCGCGGGCCGTGCCGTGCTGTTCCGTCAGCGTGGGTGTCCTCCCGTCGGGCATTCCGTGCCCCAGCTCTGGTGAACCGATTCGCCGGGCTTCGGGCGGGGCGGTTGCCGGCGGGCCAGCACGGACGTCGTGCCCCAGTAGGCCAGCAGCACGGCGCGCAGCCCGACGGCCTCCAGGGCCTCACGCAGCCCGCCCTGCCCGGGGCACGGTCCACAGGGCCGCCGGCCTACGGCGCTCATGCCGCTCCCTCCCCGGCGGGGGCGGCCGGTCCGCGGTGCCAGGACCCGTCCGGGTCGTCGTAGGCGTCGGCGTGGTCCGGGCCCGCGATCGGCCAGTCGGCGAGCAGTTCCGCGGGCAGGGCGAAGGACTCGGCGAGTTCGGGGGCGTGCGCGGCGACGGCCGCGATCAGCTCCTCGGTGATCTCCGGGAGCGCCGCGACCTGTCCGGCGTCCAGCAGCCCCGCGGCCAGCAGGTCGCCGCTGTTACGGGCCACCCATTCGACGGTGAACAGCCGTTCCAGTTCGGTCAGCCGCTCCCGGGCGGCGCCTTCCGGCAGCAGGGCGCGGGCCTGTGCGTAGGCCTCGGCCGCCTGCCGGTAGGCGTAGGCCTCCACCCCGCGCACGGCGGGGCCGGCGGCGGCGTTCCAGCGGCCGAGCTTGTCGTCGTCGGGGTGGCGCAGCGCGCGTTCCCTGGCCCGGGTGAACCAGATGTCCTCCAGCGCGGCGACGAGTTCGCCCAGGAAGCGGGGGTCGGCCAGGTCCCCGGTGCCCGGGACGCGGCGGGCGCTCTCGCGCACGGGTGAGGGGGTGAGGAGGAGTTCTCCGGCCGCCTTGGCGTACAGGGCGATGTTGTCGCCCTCGGCGGTGATGGCGCCCTCGATGCCGGTGACCCGGTCGCTCATGCCGTTGTTCTCCAGGAGGGCCTGTGCGCCGCAGCGTTCGCGGCACTGGACGATCACTCCCCTGGCCTGCCAGGTGATCCACGCCTTGGCGACCGAGACCAGGCGCTCCGCCTCCACCCGCTCCTTCTCGGTGCAGACCTCCCAGCGGTCGAGGACCCGGCGGTGCAGCAGGCTCATCGCGAAGACCGTGGCCATGGCCGAGGCGAGCGGACCGTGGTGCGTCCGGAAGGCGTTGACCGGCACCTGCCGGGTGCCCCGGGCCGCCGACACCGTGCGGTGGCCGCCGTAGCGGACGGCGACGGCGAGGCTGGCCCGGGCCGACCCGGCGGCGCAGGCGCTCATCGAAATCCTGCCGGGGGTCACCCGGCCGATGGAGGCCAGGAAGTGGCGGCGGCGTTCGGCCCGCAGGGCGCCGGACTCCTTCCGGCCGCCGTACGCCTCGAACGCCCCGAGCAGGGCGTCCCGTTCGAGGAACAGATCGTCGAACCAGGTCAGGCAGTGGTCGACGGGGCTGCCCATCCTGGCCGGCAGCGGCCGCACCCGGACGCCCGGCAGGGGGCGTACGCCGTCGGTCAGGGCCACCAGGAACAGGCGGATGCCGTGGTCCGTTCCGCCGTCCGTCAGACGCGCGGCGACGAGCCCGGACTTGGGGCCGCCGGCCGGGCTGGTGTTCGGCATGAACTTCTGCGCCCCGGCGTTCGGGGTGCTCAGGACGAAGCCGTCGCGTTCGCGGTCGTAGGCGGCGGTGGTCTCCATCGCCGCCGCGTCGTTGCCGTGGGCCACCTCCGTACAGAGGAAGGTGCCGATGCTCCGCATCGTGAGGTAGTCCGACAGGTCCCGCCGTCCTGCCGGGTCGTGGTCCAGGAGGCTTCCGAGGAAGAGGTTGTAGTGGATGCCGGCGACGGTGGCGAGGGCGGGGTCCACCGGGCCGAGCCATTCGTGCAGGGCGGCCAGGGCGCGGGTGTCGGCGGCGAGGCGGGCCCCGCTGTCGAGGGAGCGGTTGAGCACCCTCAGCCGCTCGTAGGCGAGGGCCAGGTGCTCCTCGGGGGTTCCGCCGGCCGGGCGGCGGAACGGTTCTGTGCTGATCAGCCGCTGCCAGAACCCGTGTTCCCGACGGTAGCCGCTGCCGAGTAGGACCCCGGTCAGCAGTTCGGCGGTGGACGGTGGAGCGGTCTCGGTAAGGGTCACGGTCATACAGTGCTGAACGACCGGGACGGGGCCTAGGACACCGTCAGCGAGCAGGGCCCCGGGTACGGCCGAGCGCTTCGGCGAGTTCGCCGGTGCCGGGGGGCAGGGCCCCGGGCCGGGACACGGTCACGGCGGCGGACGCGATCGCGTGGCGCAGTACGTCGTCCAGGGTGTGCGGGCCGAGGGCGCGCAGGCGCGCCCGGCCGCCGTTCCCGAGGAGTCCGTGCGCGGCGAGCGCGTGCAGGGTGCCGGACATGAACGCGTCGCCGGCCCCCACGGTGTCGGCGACCCGCACGGCCGGCGCGCTCGCGCGGGCGGCCGTGCCGGGCGCGAGGGCCAGGGCCCCGTCGGCGCCGCGGGTGACGAGGACGAGGGCCGGTCCCGAGTCCAGCCAGCGCGCGGCGGACTCCTCCGGCGGGCGGCCGGGGTAGAGCCATTCCAGGTCCTCGTCGCTGGCCTTGACCACGTCGCTGAGCGCCACGCAGCGTTCGACGCGGCGGACCGCCTCGGTGCGGTCCCCCATCAGCCCGGGCCGCACGTTGGGGTCGTAGCTGACGGTCGCGGTGTCCCGCAGGGCCTCGGCGGCGGCGAGGACGGTGCGCGCGCCGGGTTCCATGACGGCGGCGACCGATCCGGTGTGCACGTGCCGGTACGGGCTCCGCCCGGCGGGGGCGGTGCCGGACAGGGACCAGCCGATGTCGAAGGTGTAGGCGGCGCGGCCGTGGCCGTCCAGGGTGACGGCGGCGGCCGGGGTGGGGGCGGTGGCCCCGTCGGTCCGGACCCGGACCCCGGCACGGGTCAGGTGGTCGCGGATCAGCCGTCCGTGGGCGTCGGGGCCGAGCTGGGTGAACAGGGTGGTGTCATGGCCCAGCCGGGCCAGGCCGTGGGCGACGTTGGCGGGGCTGCCGCCGGGGTGCACCCGGTCCGCCCCGGGGGGCTGCCGGACGACGTCGGCGACGCATTCGCCGATGACCAGCAGGGCGGGGCGGTCGGGCATGGGGGTCTCTCCTGGAAAAGCGCCGGCGGCAGGGGTCCGGTACGTCGGCCGCCGGGTCCCCGCCGCAGATTCTGCCCGGTGCCCGGGAGACCACCGCGCCCGCCCCCCGCCGGCCGTGGGCTCCCGCCTGCCCGGTGTCCCCGGACCCCGGCCGCGGACGCCGGGCAGGCGGGGGCACCGGGCGGGCGGGGCCGTGCGCACGGATCAGGGGGTGCCCTCCCGCCCTTCGTCCCCGTAGCGGCGTTCGAACTTCGCGACCTGCCCCTCGGTGTCGACGACCCGTGCCTTGCCGGTGAAGAACGGGTGGCTCTCGGCGGAGATCTCGACGTCGACGACGGGGTAGGTGTTGCCGTCGTCCCAGTCGATGGTCCGGTCGCTGGAGGCGGTGGAACGGGTCAGGAAGGCGTAGCCGGCGGAACGGTCACGGAAGACCACGGGCCGGTAGTCGGGGTGCTTGTCCTGCTGCATCGTCTGCTCCTGGGGGTACTCGGATCGACCGGCCCAGCCTCGCGGGCGGGCGCCTCCGGCGCGATCCGGGGCATCCGTACGGAGCAGCACGGCCCCGGGCCGCCGCTCCCCGCCCTCCACCGGCCGCCCGTCACCCGCCGCCGGTCTCCGCCGCGGGGGCCGGTACGGGAGCGGGGGCGGGGCGCCGGGTCCACAGCAGGGCGCCGGCCAGCAGCACCGCGGCGGCGAGGAGCCACGGGAGCGGGCCCGCGGGCAGCGCGCCGACGGCCAGTCCGCCGGCCGCGGCGACGAGCTGGAGGCAGAGCGACTGGACGGACAGGGCGGTCGCCCGGGCGGACCCCTCGACCCGGCGGTGCAGCAGTTCGTTCTCACTGGGGCCCGCGGCGCCGAGGGCGAGGTAGACGAGGGCGTACCCGGCGACGGCCACGGCCTGGGCGGACGCGCTCGACGAGGTCACGGTGGCCCCCAGGGCCAGCAGGCCCGTCACCCCCGCGGCGAGGCTCACCAGGACGGCGCGCTCGCCGCTTCCGGCGCGCCTGGCGACGTAGGGGGCGAGCTGGCTGCCCAGAGCCGAACAGACGAATCCTGTCGCGGCCAGCCCGGCGAACAGCACCGCACCGGACTCGGCGGTCCCGGTGAGCTCCGCGGCCCGCCCGGGGGTGAGCAGTTCGAGGGCCGCCAGCGCGGTGCCCACGGCCGCGGAGGTCATCAGGACACGCCGGATCACGGCGTCCCGGCCGCCCAGTTTCACGCCGTCGGCGACGGCGGCCGGGACGCCGGTGAGTACGGCGCGCAGGGTGGTCCGGGGGCGGGGCGCCTCACGCAGCGCGGTCAGTACGTAGCCGATGAAGGCGATCTCGACCGCCGCGCCCAGCAGGGCGGGGACGGAGAGCGGCAGGACCGTGCCGGACGTGGCCGTGCGGAGCGCGGCGCCCGGGGCGGAGCCGGGACCGAGGAGCCAGGGCAGGGCGCCGCCGAGCAGCATGCCCAGCGCGAGTGCCGCCGACTGGGCGGAGCTGCCGCGCGCCAGCCCGGTACGGATGTCGGCCCCGGGCCCGGCGTGGGCGTTCACGGTGTCGACGTACCAGGCTTCGGCGGGGCCGCTGGACAGGGCACGGCCCGCGCCCATCAGCGCCATCCCAAAGGCGAGTACCCAGCCGGCCGTGCCGAGGCCGATGAGGAGCAGGGCGGCCAGGTCCAGCACCCCCGCGGCGACGAGGACGGCACGGCGGCCGATGACGTCGGAGAGCCCGCCGGTGGGGAGTTCGAGGGCGGCGGCGGTGAGGGAGTGCGCGGCGAACGCTCCGGCGACGGCGGCGAGGGCCAGGCCGCGTTCGGTGAACAGCAGCACCATGGAGGCGCCGGCCAGTCCTATGGGCAGCCAGAAGAGGAAGGACACCGTGGCGTAGCGGCGGCGGGCGGCTCGTTCGAACGCGGGGCCCCGGACGTCCGGTTTCCGGTGGGCGGCGCCCTCCGGCGCGGCGCCGGTCACCGCCGCCCCTCCCCGGCGGGCCCGGGGGCCGGGGCGGGCACGGGGCCGGGCTCCGGGGTGCCGGTGTCCGGCTCGTCCGGTCCCGGGGCTGCGGGTCCCCCGCCGGCCAGCGGCAGTGCGGCCACGACCAGCACCACGTGTTCGGTCCCGGGCCGGTCCCGGTCCCGGTCCGTCAGTTCGGCGATCTTGGACCGGACCGTCTCCCACAGCTCCCCGACCGACTCCGGCGTCAGCCTGGGCATCAGGTCGTCGATGCCCGACGTCTCGTGCCACTCCCGCCCCAGCCGGGCCGACGCGATGTCCGCCTGGTGCCGCTCCAGCGAGTTCCCCAGGTGTTCGAGCTGCCGGCGCCGGAAGAAGCCCAGTGTCTCCTCCCCGCCCGGCAGGGCCATGACGGCCTCGTTGCTCCACGACGTGACGGAATGCACCGCTTTCCAGCGGCGCTCCCGTCCGTCGCGGTGCTCCGCCTCCTGGACGAAGGCGTGCTTGGCCAGTACCCGCAGGTGGTAGCTGGTCGACGCCGACGACTCGCCCGTCGTGGCGGCCAGTTCACTCGCCGTGGCCGGCCCGTGCTGCCGCAGCAGTCCGAGCAGCCTGAGGCGGAGCGGGTGGGTGAGCGCCTTCAGTGCCGCCGGGTCGCCCCCGGGGTCGAGCATCCGGCGCGAGTCGTCGTTGTCCATGACGGCAGGCTAGAGCCCGCCACCACTATTGCAAAAGCATTTTTGCAAAATTTATTTGGCGAAATCCGGAATCCCTCAGTCCGTACGGGCCGCCTCCTCCACCGCGTCCGCGACCAGCCGCAGGAAGCGTGCGTGGGCCTGGGGGCTGCAGAGCGGCTCCGGGTTCCACGCGACGGTGTGCGCTCCCCCGCGCACGGGCGCCCAGCCGGGGTCCTCGATGCCGTCGAGCGGGACCGCGTTGGACCGGATGTCCGTGAGTACGATGTCCGGCCGCAGCGCCGCCGCCCGGTCCCAGCCGCCGGTGGACCAGTTGATCCCGGGTCCCTCCCCCGGGGCGACGAGCCGTACGCCCAGCCCGGCCAGCACCCGCAGTTCGGGCCACATGTGGGGGCGGGCGAGGTGCACCTCCCCTTGGCCGGCCGGTGACAGGGCCACCACCCGGGGCCCCTCCTCCCCCGCGGCGGCGAGAGCCCTCGTGAGCCGCGCCCTGGCCTCCTCCAGCGTCCGGCCGGCAGCGGGGTCCGGGGTCCCCCCGAGCGAGCGCGCCAGCTCGGCGAACCGGTCGGTGACCCGGTCCAGTGTGCGCGCCTGGCCCACGTCGATCACCACGACCGGGACGCGTTCCTCCAGGCGCTTGGCGGTGTCCGGGTCCAGCCCGTAGATCTGGCCGTGTCCGTAGCTGACGGCCACCACCAGGTCCGGCCCGCCGCGCAGCAGCGTCTCCACGTCCAGGCCGTCGCCCGCGCCGCGGTAGTCGACCGCGTCCAGGGGCAGCGCCCCGGTCTTCGCCCGGTCGGGCTCCGGGCCGTCGTGCCCGGAGCCGAATATCCCCTCCGGACGTATCCCGAAGTCCTCCAGGGTCGCGCCCGCCTGGACGTACGCCAGCACTCTCGACGGCCTTCGCGCCGCGGCCGCCGACTGCCCCCGGTCGTCCGTGAACCTCCACGCGCTCTGCTGGTCTGTCAACGATCCGTCCCTCCGTGTCGAACCTCCCGGGCCTCGCCCGGGACCGGCACCCACTACTTGCCCAGATCCCCTCAGGCACACCCCTGCGTGGAGCGCCCCAGGAAGGTGAGCGGCCCGGGGTCGGGGACGGCGATCTCATGGAATCCGATCCGGTCGTAGAAGGCCCGGGCCGGGGTGTTGGCGGTCAGCATGGAGAGGTGGACGGCTTCCGTCCCCCGCGCGCGCAGCGCACCGAGGAAGGCGTCCATCAGCGCGCGGCCGTGGCCTCGGCGCTGCCACGGCGGCAGCAGGTCGATGTGCAAGTGGGCCGGGTAGGCGTCCAGTTCGGGAAGGATCATCCGTTCGGGCCGGTAGAGCAGTGCGGTCATCTCCTCGGTCCGCCCGACGGGCTCCCCCTCCGGCTCGGGGAAGCGGTCCGTGACCAGCGGGAGCCAGCGGGAGCGGAACTCCTCCACGAAACGCCGGGTGTCCGCGGTGCCCAGGACATAGCCGACCGCCCGCCCCGACCCGTCGTCCAGGACGAAGGCCAGGCCGGGGTGGAGATGGGCGTAGGGCTCCGCGAACAGAGCGGGCATCAGCCCCGGGTCCGGGTAGAGGTGGCGGGAGTCGCCCCCGTTGTCGGCCGTGCGGACGCAGATGTCCGCCAGCGCCTCCCGGTCCGCCGGACGGTAGGAACGTACGTACGCAGCATGGGTCATCGAGCCATCCTGACTGAGTGGGAGCGCTCCCACAAGGGAGGGGCGGACTGTTTGGGAACCGGTCCCCGGGCCGGGCCCGCGTGCGGTCCACCGGGTCCCCGGCCGCGGTCCGCCGGGCCCGGGCACGCGGCCCGTCCGGCCCGGCGGGCGTGGCGCGCCCGGCCGTCGGCCGCTCAGTCGTCGGCCGCCCGGCCGTCGGCCGCTCAGTCGTTGACCGCTGTCAGCAGCACCACGGCGTCCTCCAGCGCGGTCAGCCCGTGCCGCTCCTGCGGGATGGGGTGCAGTGTGCCAGCGGTCAGTTCCACGTCGCCGGAACCGGCGGTGAGCCTGACCGCGCCGCGCAGGACCTGCAGCGACGCGGCCGGAGGTGCGTTGTGCTCGTCGAGGGCCGATCCGGAGGTGAGTGCGATCACCGTCTGCCGCAGGGGCTCCTGACGCAGCAGCAGGTGGGCGCTGCGTCCGTGCGCGTTGTCGCGGGCGGCGGCCAGGTGCTCCTCGGCGAGGGCGTTGAGATCATCCATGCGCCCACTGTGCCGCAGCCCCCGGCCGGACACGGCGAGGCGCGGCCGGGGGTGCGCGGAGAGGTCAGCCCGTGGTGCAGGTGACGGTGGGCCAGGTCCAGTTGCCGTTGGCCTGGATCGTGGCGCCCCAGTTGTTGCCGTTCCCGTTGGGCTTGGCCACCAGCGTCTGCGCGTTCGGATAACTCGCGCCGATGTTCCAGGTGGAGAGGATCTTCTCCCCGGACGGCACGTTCATCGTCACCGTCCAGTCGCTCGACCCGCTCACCGACACGTTCAGGTTGTAGCGGTCACCCCACTTCTGCCCCGCCGACAGCGTCGCGGTACAACCACCGCCACCACCGGAACCGCCGCCGCCGGGGGCGACGGCCCGGCCGGTCTGCGGGGAGATCATGCCGGAGCACAGGCCCTTGCCGGCGAGGGTCTGCGCGATCCGCGGGATCGCGGCGAGGGTGTTGGCGGGCCAGTCGTGCATGAGGATGACCTGCCCGTCGGTGAGACGGGAGGCGGCCTGGACGATGGCGTCGGTGCTCGCGTTGTTCCAGTCCTGCGAGTCGACGTCCCAGATGACCTCCGTCAGTCCGTACTTGGCCTCGACCGAGCGGAGGGTGGCGTTCGTCTCGCCGTAGGGCGGGCGGAAGAGCTTCGGGGTACCGCCGCCCGCGTTCGCGATGGCCTGCTGGGTACGGGAGATCTCGGAGTCGATCTGCGCCTGGCTCTGCTGGGTCAGGTGCGGGTGGGTGTAGCTGTGGTTTCCGACCCACATGCCGGCGTCCACCTGGGCGCGTACCTGGGCGGGGCTGGAGGCGGCGTACTGCCCCTGGTTGAACATGGTGGCCCGCAGGCCGTTCTGCTTGAGGGCGTTGAGCAGGGCCGGGGTCGACGCGGACGGCCCGTCGTCGAAGGTGAGTCCGACGTATCCGTTGCAGGCGGCGGCCCGGGACGGGGCGGCGGTGGCGGTGGCGGTGGCGGTGGCGACGGTGCCGCTGGTCACGGCCAGCGCGGCGACGGCGAGGCCCGCCAGCGCGGTGCGCGCCCGGCGGCGGTTCGCGGCGCCGGGGGCCGGGGTGCTGGTGCGGGGTGTGATGGGCATGCGGATGAGTCCTCCTGGTCCCGCCCGGTGCCGGCCGGCGCCGGGCGGGGGTCAGCGGTCGTCGGGGGGTCAGCTCGCGGTGCAGGTGACGGTGGGCCAGGTCCAGTTGCCGTTGGCCTGGATCGTGGCGCCCCAGTTGTTGCCGTTCCCGTTGGGCTTGGCCACCAGCGTCTGCGCGTTCGGATAACTCGCGCCGATGTTCCAGGTGGAGAGGATCTTCTCCCCGGACGGCACGTTCATCGTCACCGTCCAGTCGCTCGACCCGCTCACCGACACGTTCAGGTTGTAGCGGTCACCCCACTTCTGCCCCGCCGACAGCGTCGCGGTACAACCACCGCCACCACCGCCACCGCCGGAGCCGCCGCCGGTGCCACCGCCGCCGGAACCCCCCTCGCTCACCGTGATGTTGGAGCTGCCGCTGCTCTGGTAGCCCTCGGTGGCGAGGATCATGTAGTTCATGGTGCCGAGGTTCATGCCGTGCGAGGCCCAGGCGTCGAAGTGGTTGCCGGTGGTGATGGTGCCACCGGTCCGCTTGGACTGCCGGACGCTCCAGAACTGCTTGAAGGTCTTCGTGCCCTCGATGGAGGGGGCGTTGTACCGCGTCGTCTCGTAGATGTCGTAGGTGCCGCCGTCGCTGTTGACGGTGCCCTTGAACGTGCCCGTGGGCCGGTAGGTGCCCCAGTTGTCCACGATGTAGTACTCGACGAGCGGGTTGGTCGACCATCCGTAGAGGGTCAGGTAGGCGTTGCCCGAGGGGTTGAAGGTGCCGGAGTAGGTGACGCTCTTGCGTCCGCCGGTGCTCCAGCCCTTGCCTGCGACGAAGTTGCCGGTGTCCTTCCACGAGGTGCTGTAACTGCCGCCGGACGCCAGGTTCATGGAGACCTGGCCGCCGCCGTCGGTCCAGAACGAGTAGTAGTACCCGTTGTCGGTGCCGGTCTGGTTCGTGGTGATGACGGTGTCGGCGCTGGCCGTTCCGGGCAGCAGCATCGCGGCCAGGCCGGCCAGCAGCAAGGCGCATGCCCCGCTGACCAGCGACACGAGCCGGCCGCCTCTGCGGCCGGCCGTACGGACGGGTGTGTTCATGTGCGGGCTTCCTCCTCTGAGGAGTGACGGCGAGCGGTCGGCGCGTGACGGCTCCCGGCAGGGGCCGGCCACGGCCTGGGGACGGTGTCGGCGAAGGTCCGCGTCACCGGGCGCGGCACGGCCGCGACCGGTCCGCTCGACGCCCTGGGAACCGGGGCGCGGTGGCGTCCCGGATCGACAGTGGTTGAGGTCTGTCAACGGCGAACAGTGTTGACCTGCCCCCGTCAACTGTCAATACTTTCGGACACGTTGACGAAATCTTCGGTCTAACGCGACGCAACAGCTCATACGTTTCCCCAGGTGGAAGCGGGATAAGTAAGCCCGCTCGAAGCGATTGCCCCGGAACCCTCGAATCGACAGGAAGAGCAACCGACCCAGAATCCCGAAACTTTCGAAAGATCTACGAATCATGCGAACATCCCGGCGGGGCTCCGGCCGGCTCCGGTTCGCGGGCACAGCACGGAGCGGGGCCCGCCGTGCGCGGACCCCGCTCGTGTCTGAAGGGTGTGCGGTCAGAGCCCTCCGGTGTACACCAGCCGGTCCGGCGAGCCGGCGCCCAGCCCGCTCAGCACGTCCGTGGTCGCGCTGCCGGTGAGCCAGTCCCTGATCTGCTGCGGACCCGCGTCGGGGTGGGCCTCCTGGTGGAGGGCGGCGGCGCCGGCGACGTGCGGGGCGGCCATGGACGTCCCGCTGAGCGCGGTCGATCCGCCGCCGAGCCGGGCGGAGACGACGGCGGCACCGGGGGCGTAGAGGGAGACGCAGGTGCCCCAGTTGCTGAAGGAGGTCTGCCGGTCCTGGTCGTCCGTGGCACCGACGGCCACCGCACCCGTGGCACGCGCCGGGGAGACGTCACAGGCGTCCTGGTCCTCGTTGCCCGCCGCGACGACGGACAGGACGCCCTGTTCCTCCAGCGCGTCGAACGCGTCGTCGACCGCCGAGGACACCGGGCCGCCGAGCGAGGCGTTGACCACGGCCGGACGGCCGGCGTCGCGGGCGATCCAGTCGAGTCCGGCGATGACGCCGGCCCAGGTACCGGAGCCCTCGCAGTCGAGTACCCGCACCGGGACGAGCGTGGCGGAGCGGGCGACGCCGTAGGTCGCGCCCGCCACGGTACCGGCGACGTGTGTGCCGTGTCCGTTGCAGTCCTGCCCGCCGCGGCCGTCCCCGACGGCGTCGTACCCGGCCTCCACCCGGCCTCCGAACTCGCTGTGGGCGGACTGGATACCGGTGTCCACGATGTACGCGGTCACCCCCTGCCCCGTCCCGGCGGACCCGTAGGCCCCGTCCAGCGGCAGGTTCCGCTGGTCGATCCGGTCGAGGCCCCAACTCGCGGCACCGGCACGGGTGGTGGGCGGGGCGTTCACGGCGGGCGGGCTGACGGACGCCTCGCTGTTCTCCTCCACGGCCTGGACGCCGGTCACGCCGCGCACCCGGTCCAGCTGGTCCTGGGTGAGTTCGGCGGCGAAGCCGTGGAGCACCTCGCTGTAGGTGAACAGCGGGGTGACGCCGAGGTCCGCGGCGACCGCGGCGGGCTTCCGGTCCGCGGAGAGGGTGACGATGTACTGGCCGGGCACGGCCCGGGACGAGTGCCGCACCGGGACGAGGGTGTCGCCGGTGTCGGACACGGCCGGGGCGGTGCCGGCCGCGGCCGGGGCGGTACCGGCCAGCGGGGCGATCAGCAGCAGGGCGGCCGGAGCCCAGAGGGCGCGCAGGCGCATGCGTTCTCCTTCGGAGTGGGAACCGTCCACGGACCGGGACAGGCCCGTGAGGTGCGGACACCTGACGTTTCGTCCACATCCGGGGCGCGGCTTGAGCCGTGTCATCCGGATGGCGCAGCGCCCGGAGCCCTGGGGCCCGGCCGTGTCCGGCGGGCCTCGGGACGACGCCGCGGACCGCCCGGGGCATCCGGCGCCGTGGAACCGCCGCGCCGGATGCCCCGGTCCCGCCGAGGGGGTGTGCCCCTTCCCGCCGAGGGGGTGTGTCCCTGGTTACGCGTGGGGCGGGAAGGGGGTCGTTCCGGCCGCCACGCGGAGCACCGCGACGCCACGGGCGGGCAGGACCAGGCCGTCGGCGGCGGGCGCGGGCCCGGTCAGGACCTCGCCCTCCACCGTGCCGCACGCGACGGGTTCCTCCGTACGGTTCACCAGGAACCAGTAGGCGTGCGAGCCGTCGGTGCGCACGGCCGCCTCCACCCGTCCCCGTACGCCGGCGGGCAGTTCGCTGGACACGCCGGCGCCGGCCAGCAGGGTCCCCAGTACGGCCGTCAGCCCCTGGGGGCCCAGCCGGGTGGAGACGTAGGCGGCGGAGCCGCCGGTGGCCGGGGCGCGCCGGGTGAGGGCGGGCCGGCCTTCCTGGTCGCCGGAGGTGTAGCGCGCGAGCACCGTGACCTCGGGATCGGTGACGTCGATCCGGTCGGTCCACAGGGTGCCGGTCAGGCCGTTGTCGAGTGTCACCCCGGCGTCCCGGAGCAGCGGGCCGAACTCCTCGATCCGGATGCCCAGCAGGTCGCGCAGCGCGCCGGGGTACCCGCCGAGGCGGACGTGGTCGTCCTCGTCGACGATCCCCGAGTAGTAGGTGGTGGCGAGGTGGCCCCCGCCGTTCACATACCGCTCCAGCCGGCCGGCGAGGTCCTGGGGGACGACGTGCAGGAGGGGGGCGGCGACGAAGTCGTAGCCGGTGAGGTCCGTCCCGGTGGTGACGACGTCCACCCGGACGCCGAGGGAGAGGAAGGCGGTGTACCAGTCGAGGGCCTCCTGCCGGTAGCGCAGCAGGGAGGACGGCTGGGAGTCGCGTTCGACGGCCCACCAGGACTCCCAGTCGAACACCAGGGCCGCCCGGGCCGGCTGCCGGAGGGAGCCGGTGACCGGGGTGAGCGTGTCCAGGGTCCGGCCGAGGGCGGCGACCGCGCGGAACACCTCGCTGTCCGGGCCGGCGTGGGGCACCATCGCGGAGTGGTACTTCTCGGCACCGGCGGCGGACTGGCGCCATTGGAAGAAGCAGACCGCGTCGGCACCGTGGGCCACGTGGACCAGGGAGTCGCGGGCGAGCTCGCCGGGGCGCTTGGCGACGTTGACGGGCTGCCAGTTGACCGCGCTGGTCGAGTGCTCCATCAGGAACCAGGGCTCGCCCCGGGCGATGGAGTGGGTGAGGGCTGCGGAGAAGGAGAGTTCGTCCAGGCGCTGCGGGCCGGGGTGGGCGTAGTGGTCGTTGGAGACGAAGTCGATCTCGTCGGCCCACTCGGGGTAGTTCATGCCGGTGGTCCCGCTCATGACCATGAAGTTGGTGGTGGCGGGGACCGAGGGGGTGATGCGGCGCAGGACGGCGCGTTCGGCCCGGAGGTAGTCCTTGAGCGCGTCGGACGAGAACCGCTTGAAGTCGAGCTGCTGGGTGGGGTTGGCGTGGCTCGCGGCGAGGCGGGGAGGCTGGATCTGCGCCCAGTCCCCGTAGTGCTGCGACCAGAAGGAGGTCGCCCAGGCCCTGTTCAGCTCCTCGACGGTGCCGTAGCGGGCGCGCAGCCAGTCGCGGAAGGCCCCGGCGGCGTCGTCGGAGTAGTCGTAGACGTTGTGGCAGCCGAGCTCGTTGGAGATGTGCCAGGCGACCAGGGCGGGGTGGTCCGCGTAGCGGGTGGCCATGGCCTCGACCAGCTTCAGGGCGTACCTGCGGAAGACGGGCGAGGTGGGCCGCCAGTGCTGGCGCGCGCCCTGGGAGAGGGTCTCACCGGTGCGGGTGACCGGCAGGATCTCCGGGTGCAGAGTGGTGAGCCAGGGGGGCGGGGAGGCGGTGGCGGTGGCGAGGTCCACCGAGACGCCGTTGTCGTGGAGCAGGCCGAGGATCTCGTCCAGCCAGCCGAAGTCCCACCGGTCCTCGGCCGGCTGGAGGCGGGCCCAGGAGAAGATGGCGACGGAGACGACGGTGACCCCGGCCTCGCGCATCAGCCGGACGTCTTCCTTCCACACCTCGCGCGGCCATTGCTCGGGGTTGTAGTCGGCTCCGTAGGCGAATCGCGCGGGGCGGCCGTCCGGGGGAGGGCGCAGCCAGCGGCGCTCCAGGGCGGGGGTCATGATGATCCTCTCGGATACGAAGGGCTGTCCCGCGGGCCCCGGCGGGGCGTGCGGCGCCGGGCGCGGTGCGCCGTGGGGCGAGGTACGCGTCCGCGGGGGCGGGGCGGGGCGCTCTGGGCGAAACCGCCGGGGACACGCGGGCGTTCCGGTGACGCGGCGGGGTGCCGTACGTCCGCCGGGGCGGGCCGGGGCGGCCCCGGGGTGCGGGACGGCGCAGGGCGGTCACCCGTCGAACGGGGGCGCCCTGCGCCGGTTCAGTGGCCGGACGTCACTTGTTGACGTCGAAGCCCTGGTCCGTGCCGTAGTCGACGGCTGCCTTCTGCCACGCCTTCAGCCCGTCGGCCAGCGTGGTGCCGGAGACGTATGCCTTGCCGACGGAGTCGTTGAAGACGGAGTTCGCGTACACCTGGTAGGGCAGGTAGGACCAGCCCTCCGGCACCTGGTTGGCGGACCGGGCGAAGATCTCGTTCGCCTTCTGGCCGCCGAAGTACGGGAAGGCGGTGTCGAGGAAGGTCGGGGAGGCCAGGTCCGCGGTGGTGGCGGGGAAGGCCCCGGCCTCGATGCGGGCCTGGACGCCCTCGGAGTGGTTGGCGTACTCGTTGAAGGCGTAGGCCAGGTCCTTGTTCTTGCCCGCCTTCATCACCGCGAGGGAGCTGCCGCCGTTCTCGGAGCTGACCTCGGCGCCCTTCTCCCACTGCGGGAGCGCGGCCGCGCGCCAGTCACCGGCGGCGGACTCGACGCCCGAGACGAAGTTGGCGGGCATCCAGGCGCCGGTGGCGAGGGTGGCGATGGTGCCGTCCGCCAGCCCCTTGTACCACTCGTCGCTCCAGTTGGTGACGGGGGCCAGGAGCTTCTCGTCGAGCAGCTTCTGCCATACCTCGGTGAAGGCGGTGACGCCCTTGTCGCCGGTGAGGTCGACGGTCACGTCGGTGCCGGTGTTCTTGAACGGGGTGCCGCCGGCCTGCCAGATCATGCTGGTGGTGAACCCCGCGTCACCGGTGTCGTTGGCTATGTATGCCTTCGGGTCGGCCGCGTGCAGGGCACGGGCCGCCTCCAGGTATTCGTCCCAGGTGGTGGGAACGGCGATCCGGTGCTTGTCGAGCACCTTCTTGTTGTAGAAGAGCGCCATCGGGCCCGAGTCCATGGGCAGCGCGTAGACGGCGTCCTCGGCGGTGACCGCGCTCCACGGCCCGGTCGAGTAGGCGTTCTTGAACTGGTCGGCGCCGTAGCGGCTCAGGTCTTCGAGGGACTCGCCCAGGGCGAACTGGCCGAGGGCGTAGTACTCGATCTGCGCGACGTCCGGTACCCCGGAGCCGGCCTGTACGGCGTTCTGCAGGGCGGTGTACTGGTCGTTGCCGGTACCGGCGTTGACCAGCTTCACCTCGACCTCGGGGTACTTCTTCTCGAAGTCGTCGACCACCTTCTCCAGCGTCGGTTCCCAGGCCCACACCGTGATCGAGCCGCCCTTCTTGAGGGCCGTCCGCAGCTCACCCGTCGATACGGCCTTGTCCGAACCGGATTCCTCGGAGGATCCGCACGCGGTGAGGCTCAGCGCGGCCGCACACAGCAGGCCGACGCCACGCATCGCGCGTCTGGTCATGGTTCTCATATCGCTCTACTCCGTTGTGATGGGGGTGGTACGCAGACCGTCCGGCCGTTCCCGCGCACGGCGGGGACGGTGGAGGGGGTGGGGCGCCGCGCCGGCCGGGGCTGGGCGGACCCGCCCCGGGGCACGGAGTCGCGGTGGCCGGTGCGGCCGGGTGCGGGGCGGTCATCCCTTGACGCTGCCCGCCGCCAGCCCGGACCGCCAGTAGCGCTGGAGCAGCAGGAAGGCGGCGACCAGCGGCACGATCGTCAGCAGGGAGCCCGTGATGACCAGGTTGAAGACGGCGTGGCCGCCCGCGGTGGACGCCTGCTCGTTCCAGGCGTTCAGGCCGAGGGTCAGCGGGTACCAGTCCGGGTCCTTGAGCATGATCAGGGGCAGGAAGTAGTTGTTCCAGGTCTGCACCATGGTGAACAGCAGGACGGTCACGATGCCGGGGGTGAGCAGCGGGAGCGCGACCTGGAAGAACGTCCGCAGTTCCCCGGAGCCGTCCACCCGGGCCGCTTCCAGCAGTTCGGCGGGGACGGCCTCGGCGGCGAACACCCACATGAGGTAGAGGCCGAACGGCGAGACGAGGGAGGGGACGACGACGGCCCACGGTGTGTCGGTGAGCCCCGCCTTGCTGAACATGAGGAAGGTGGGGACGGCCAGCGCGGTGGCGGGGACGGCCACCGCTCCGATGACGGTGGCGAACACGGCGCGCTTGCCCGGGAAGTCGAACTTGGCCAGGCCGTAGCCGCCCAGAACGGCGAGGAAGGTGGCCCCGCCGGCCCCCGCGACCACGTACAGCAGGGTGTTGAGGAACCAGCGGACGAAGATGCCGTCGTCGTAGGTGAGGGTCTGGGTGATGTTGTCCCAGAGGGCGAAGTCCCCGCTGAACCAGAGACCGAAGGAGTCGAGGAGGCTTTTCTGCGTCTTGGTGGCGTTGATGACGAGCCAGGCCAGCGGCAGGAGTGCGTAGAGCGCGGTCAGGCCCATCAGCGCGGTGAGCAGGACGCTGCGGCGCGGCCGGTCGGCAAAGTGGCGCCGGCGCGGGACTCCCCGGGCCGGCGGGGTGCGGTGGCCGGCCGGCCCGTCGGTGTACGAAGGTGTGCCCATCGCTCACGCCTCCTTTCGCATGCCGCGCAGCTGGACCGCGTACGCGATGATCATCGTGACGACGCCCATGACGAGGGAGACCGTGGCCGCGTAGTTCTGCTGCCTGCCGGAGAAGGACAGCGTGAAGGTGTAGAGGTTGGGCGTGAAGTAGGTCGTGATCGCGTTGGGCGCCAGGCTCCGCAGGATGCTGGGCTCGTTGAACAGCTGGAAGCTGCCGATCACGGAGAAGATCGTCGCGATCACCAGGGCCCCGCGGATCGCGGGGATCTTCACGGCGGTGATGACCCGCCACTGTCCCGCACCGTCGATCTCGGCGGCCTCGTAGAGGGCCTTGGGGACGACGCGCAGTGCCGAGTAGAAGATCAGCATGTTGTAGCCGATGAACTCCCAGGTGACGATGTTGCCGATGCCGGCGAGCACCAGGGAGGGTGAGAGCGGGTCGGGCAGCGACACGCCGAAGGTGTCGTTGATGTTCCCCACCAGTCCGAAGCGGGTGCCGTAGATGAAGCCCCACATCAGGGTCGCGACGACGGCGGGTACGGCGTACGGCAGGAAGACGGAGATCCGGAAGAAGCTCTTCCCGTAGAGCCTGCCGCTGTCGAGCGCCAGGGCGACGAGCAGGGCGAGTCCGAGCATCACGGGCACCTGGACCGCGAGGAAGACCGCCACCCGGCCCACCGCCGCCCAGAACTGCTCGTCCTCGAGGACCCGCCGGAAGTTGTCCAGGCCGACGAACGAGGTGCCGCCCACCAACTGGTCGCGGAAGAAGCTCAGATAGAGGGAGTAGGCGATCGGGGCGAGGAAGACCAGGGCGAACACGGCCATGAACGGGCCGACGAAGGCCCACCCGGTCCATGCCCGCCGGGACCCGGGCCCTTTCGCTGGTGGGCGGCGTCCGGTCGTGAGCGGCGTAACGGCCGTCATGGGTACTCCTCCTGGTCCGGCGTCGGGCATCGCCCCGGCCGGAGGGGGACACCGGACATCGTGGAGGCGCTGTGCTTACGGAACCGATCGATGTTTACGTAAACAAAGATCGGTGAGGTGATGTCTACACGCCTCTTCGGCGCAGCGTCAAGGCGAGTCCTCCCGCTCTCCGTAAGGGAGTTGGTACGGACCACAGCGCCGTCCGACGCGGGGGCGGGGGCGGCTTCCGGCACCGGCGGCGGAACGGTTTCCGGCGGCGCGCGGCCGCCCGGCGGGCAGGTCGGCGGGCAGGGCTTGGAGGTGGTAAGAATGCCGGTGATCCACCCGCCCGGCCCGGCGGTGCGTATGCCGCGCCCGTCCGGCCGGAGCGAGCGGGAAGCGGCCGGGACCGCGGGAACGGCCGCTCCCGGCGGCCGGGTCACACACCCCCACACGACGAAGGGCCCACCCTGAACCACAACGGAGGCGGCGAAGTGCACGGACCGGAGCAGGCCATGGAGCGGCCCCCGCGCAGGGAAGCCTCCATGGCCGACGTGGCACGCCTGGCCGGGGTCTCCTCGCAGACGGTCTCCCGTGTGTCCAACGGGCACTCCTCGGTCACCGAGGAGACCCGCCGCCGGGTCCTGTCCGCCATGCAGGAGCTGAACTACCGGCCCAACAGTGCCGCGCGGGCCCTCAAGAGCGGAAGGTTCCGCACCCTGGGCGTCGTCCTGTTCACCCTGGCCACCACGGGCAACGTCCGGACCCTGGAGGCCATTTCGGCCTCGGCGGCGGACGAGGGCTACGCCATCACGCTGCTTCCCGTCGCGACGCCCACCAGCACCGGGGTCCGCGGGGCCGTGACCGTGCTCGGGGAGCAGGTGGTGGACGGTATGATCGTGATCATGGAGGTCCGCCTCCTGGACGCCGCCATATCGCTGCCGCCGCACACCCATGTCGTGGTGGCCGACTCGGACGCGGGCGACCGTTACAGCGTCGTGGACACCGACCAGTCCGGTGGCGCCAGGGCCGCCGTGCGGCACCTCCTGGACCTGGGCCACCGCAGCGTGGTCCATGTGGCGGGCCCCGCGGAGTCGTTCGCCGCGCAGCGCCGCGCCGAGGCATGGCGGCTGACCCTGGAGGAAGCGGGCTGTCCGGTCCCGCCGGTGGTGAGCGGCGATTGGACGGCGGACTCGGGGTACGAGGCCGGTCTCGCCCTGGCCGCCGACCCCTCGTGCACCGCCGTCTTCGCGGCCAACGACCAGATGGCGCTGGGCATCCTCCGGGCCCTGCACGAGCAGGGCAGGCGTGTGCCCGAGGAGGTCAGCGTCGTGGGCTTCGACGACATCCCCGAGGCCGCCTCGTTCTTCCCACCCCTGACCACCGTCCACCAGGATTTCGCCGAGGTCGGACGGCTGTGCGTGGACGGCGTCCTGCGGCAGATCCGCAACGAGACGGCGGAACGCGGCACCACCCTGGTCCCGACCCGGCTGGTGGTCCGGGCCAGCACCGCGCCGCCGCCCGGCGGCTGACGTACCGCCCCGGACGGTCCGCCGTCCGGGGCGCCGACCGGTCCCGGAACCGGAGAACCGGCGCGGGCGGGCACCGGCACCGACGCGCGGAGCGGGTACGGCTCGCCGGTCCGGAACGGTTCGCTCCCCCACGGGACCCCGGGCCGTGAACCGTCCGCCGCGGGCGAGGGGCCGGCAACGGCCCCTGTCCGCCCCGGGAGGATCCGGCGCGTCTCCGCCCAGGGCTCCACGCCCGGTTCCTGCGCCACCTCTCCGCCGTGTCCGGCCGGCAGCCGCGCCCGTTCCCCGGTGACCGCTTCCGGCGCGCCCCCTCGCCCCACGGGCGGCCCTGTGTCCGCCGGCGGTTCCTCGCGCCCGTCCGCGATTCCTCGTGCCCGTCCGCGGTTCCTCGCGGGTTCGCGGTTTCTCGCGGGTTCGCGCACTCCGGGACGGACAGCCGGGACGGACAGCCGGGACGGACAGCCGGGCACGGGATCCGGAGCACGGGACGCGACCGGGGCGAACGGCCGGAACGGGCGGGAACGGACCCGGTCACACCCCTTTACGCCCCTGTCATGCACCGGTAACTTTCTGCCTGCAAAAGTTTTCAGCAACCTTCAGACAGGGGTTGCGGGCCGGTTCGCCCTCTGCCCTGTCCGGAGCGCACTGCTCGCCCGAACCCCGAGGCGCGTCCGGGTTCTCCGGCGGGATCCTCGCGGCCGTCCGCCGGACGGCTGTGCTGACGGCAGCCGCGGTTCACCCGCCCGCGGCCCCTCCCCTGGAGTGACACACGTATGAGACGCACCCGCCTACGGCTGCTCAGAGGCCCTCTCGGGGCGGCCCTCGCCGCCACCGTGACGCTGGGCCTCCTGACTTCGGTACCCGGCGCTCCGGACCCGGGACAGGCCGTGCCCGTGGCAGCCTCGGAGTCGACCGCCACCGTCTTCTACTACACGAAGACCAGGAACTGGTCCGCCTACAAGCTCCATTACGCACCCGACGGCGGCTCCTGGACCACCGTGCCCGGCGTGGCGATGGAGGCCGCCTGCACGGACTGGGTGAAGAAGACCGTCAGCCTGGGCGGCGCTTCCGGTCTGGCCGCCACCTTCAACGACGGCTCCGGGGTCTGGGACAACAACTCCGGTAAGAACTACGCCCTGGGCACCGGCACCATCACGGTCAAGGACGGCGTGGTGGCCCACAGCGACCCGTGCGCGGACACCGGCCCGGACCCGAGCCCCAGCCCGTCCCCCGGTACGGGTGGCACCGCCGACGTCTACTACTCGACCACCACCGTCGGCTGGAGCACCGTCAACCTGCACTACCAGCCGAAGGGCGGCAGCTGGACGGCCGTACCGGGTGTCGGCATGGAGGCCGCCTGCACCGGCTGGGTGCGCAGGACGGTCGACCTCGGCACCGCGGCCTCGCTGCGGGCCGCGTTCAACAACGGCAACGGCATCTGGGACAACAACAACGGGGCCGACTACACCGTCCCCGCGGGCGTCACCACCGTGAAGGACAGGAAGGTCACCGCCGGCGCCGCGGACCCGTGCGCGGCCGAGACCCCCGACACCGAGGCGCCGAGCGCCCCGCCGAAGGTCTCCGCGAGCGCCGACGGGGTGTCCGTCGTCCTCACCTGGGAACCGTCCACGGACGACCGCGGGGTGACGAAGTACCAGGTGACGCGGACCGGCGGTACCAGGGGAACGGTCGTCAGCGATGTCGGCTCCACGGTGTTCTCGGACACCGGGCTGGAGGAGAGGACGGCCTACAGCTACACGGTCAGGGCCGTCGACGCGGCCGGGAACGTCTCGGCGGCCTCGGCGGCGGCGACCGCCACCACCGGGACGAAGCCGGCGGGGCCGGCCGCCGGGAAGCCGCTGGGCACCGACCCCCGCAAGGACCCGATCTACTTCGTGCTCACCGCCCGCTTCAACGACGGTGACGCCTCCAACAACCGGGGCGGCAACCAGCACCAGAAGTCGGGCAACGCGGCCAACGACGACCCGATGTTCCGGGGCGACTTCAAGGGCCTGATCAACAAGCTGGACTACATCAAGGGCCTCGGCATGTCGGCCGTCTGGATCACCCCGGTGGTCCTGAACCGCTCCGACTACGACTACCACGGCTACCACGGCTACGACTTCTACGAGGTGGACTCCCGTCTGGAGTCCGCCGGGGCCTCGTACCAGGACCTGATCGACGCGGCCCACGCCAAGGGCATGAAGATCTACCAGGACGTCGTGTACAACCACTCCTCGCGCTGGGGCGCGAAGGGCCTGTTCACCCCGACGGTGTACGGGGTCCGCGACACCCAGTGGAGCTGGTACTACGACGAGAAGAACGACGGCTTCGAGTACGACGGCCTGACCGTCGAGACCAAGTCCGGCAAGTCGTACTACAACGGCGACCTGTGGTCGACCGCCGAGCCGTCGGGCAACACCTGCGTCAACTGGGGCACGCCCACGCAGCACACCTCGCCCGAGGGATACCGGATCTACAACTGCCAGTGGCCCAGCCCCACTTCGGGAATGTTCCCGAAGGCGTACTACCACAACTGCTGGATCGGCAACTGGGAGGGCGAGGACTCGCGGAGCTGCTGGCTCCACGACGACCTGGCCGACTTCGACACCGAGAGCGCGCCCGTCCAGAACTACCTGATCGGCGCCTACAACAAGTACATCGACATGGGCGTCGACGGATTCCGGGTCGACACGGCCGTGCACATCCCCCGCACCACGTGGAACCGCCGCTTCCTGCCGGCGATCCAGGACCGTGTCACCCAGCAGTTCGGCGCCGAGGCCGCGAAGAACTTCTTCGTCTTCGGTGAGGTGGCGGCCTTCGTCAACGACAAGTGGAACCGCGGCTCGGTCAACCACTCGGCGCAGTTCTACACCTGGAAGGAGCGCAAGGAGTACAGCGCGGACGACAAGAAGGCCGCCCTGGAGATGTACGACTACGAGCAGCAGCAGGGCACCGGCTCCCAGCCGACCTCGGACAACGCCTTCCTGAAGGGCAACAGCTACCACACGCCGGACCACAGCCGGTTCTCCGGGATGAACGTCATCGACATGCGTATGCACATGAACTTCGGTGACGCGAACAACGCCTACGGCAACGGCAAGGACTCCGACGACAGTTACAACGACGCCACCTACAACGTCGTGTACGTCGACAGCCACGACTACGGCCCGAACAAGAGCAGTGAGCGGTACGCGGGCGGAACCGACGCCTGGGCGGAGAACATGTCGCTGATGTGGACCTTCCGCGGCATCCCCACCCTCTACTACGGCTCGGAGATCGAGTTCCAGGCGGGCAAGAAGATCGACTGCGGTCCCACCTGCCCGCTGGAGACGACCGGACGGGCCTATTTCGGCGACCACATCGCCGGTGACGTCAAGGCCTCCGGCTTCGGTACGGTCTCCTCGGCGAGCGGCGCCGTCGCGGACACCCTGTCCAAGCCGCTGGTCAAGCACGTGCAGCGGCTCAACCAGATCCGCCGTGCGATCCCGGCGCTCCAGATGGGCCAGTACTCCACCGAGGGCATCTCCGGATCGATGGCGTACAAGCGCCGCTACACGGACACGGCGAGCGGCACCGACAGCTTCGCGCTGGTGACCGTCTCGGGCGGCGCCACCTACTCCGGTGTCCCGAACGGCACCTACAAGGACGCCGTCACCGGGGACACCCAGGTGGTGACCGGCGGCAAGCTCACCGTCGCGGCCCCGGGCAAGGGCAACCTGCGGGTGTACGTCCTCGACCTGGGCGGGAAGAACGCCGCGCCGGGGAAGATCGGCACGGCGGGTACGTACCTGAAGTGACGGGCGGGGCGGGGGCGGACGCGGGGAACGCGTCCGCCCCCGTCCAACAGGCCCGGTGGCACCGGCGGTACGGCCGGGGGGCCTCGGTCCGGCGGGCGGGGACGGCGGAGGGCAACGGTTTCCCCGCGTCATCCGCACCGTGTCGCGGCTCCGCGGACGGCCGTTGTCCGCCACCCCTGGCAGAATCGCCCCGCCAGGTGAGGACAGAACGAGGGGAGCGGCGGCATGCCCGTCATATGGACACCGCGCGGTTCGCTGACCGAGGCGGATCTGCGTGCTCTGGAGGCGGAACTCGGGACGGTTCTGCCCGGGGACTACCGCGCCTGGCTCGCCGCCACCAACGGTGCCGGGTTCCCCGAGCGCGCCTGGATCCCGGAGCACGAGATCTTCGCCGAGGAAACGCTGTGGGGGTACCGCACCGCCCGGGCGGACACCGATCTGGTCGAGGGCCGCCGGCGCACCCGCGACGTGTTCACCGACGACTACACCGCGATCACCCGCACCCTGTCCGGCTACCTCGCGGTGAAGACGGGCGGGGAAGACCGGGGGTCGGTGTGGGAGTTCGACATCGACCGGATGCGCGAGGACGGGCACTACGACCCGGTGGCCGTCTGCACACGCACGCTGGTGCGGCTGGCCGACGACTTCACCGGGTTCCTGGAACTGTGGGAGACCGACAGAAGCGCCGAGTCCCTCGGACCGCCGGAACACCCCGGGCCGGAGCCCGGGCGGGCGGGCGCCGACGGGTGACCGGCCCTCCTGGGGCACGGTTCCGCGCACCCCGGCCCTCCGGGGCACGGTTCCGCGCACGCCCCGGCCCCCTCCGGAAACGGTGCGGGCCCCCGGCCGGGAGGACGGACCGGATCAGCGGCGGCGACGGGAACATCGCGGCGGTGCCCCGCGTTGACCCTGGGCCCGTACACGCCGTCACCCCCTGGGGAGCCTCGTGCCCGAGACCATGCCCGCCACCGCCACCACCACCGATCTCCCGGCACTCCCGTCCCTGAACACCCAGGCCGAGCGCCTGATCGAACACGGAGTGCCCGAGCTCGCCGGGCTCACCCCCGATGAGCTGCGCGGCTTCGCCGAGGCGGCCGGGGCCTTCGCGGACGGTGCGGGCGCCCTGCTCGCCGTCCATCCGGACCGCGTGCCCGCGTCCGCCCTCGCGCCCCTGCTCCGCCGTGACGGGAAGCCGGGCTTCGTCGTCACCGACATGCAGGACGTCGACCTCTTCGCCCCGCTCGGCACGGTCGCGCTGCCCGACGCGCCGCTGTACCTCCTCACCGGTGTGGACCGCGGCGACCGGATGGCCAACTGGAGCCCGGACGAGGCGCTGCCCGCCCTCACCGCCGAGGCCCGCACCCCGTTGCTGCTCACCGAGGGCATCCACTGGGTGCTGCAACAGCCCGCCGCCCTGGAGCGGAATCACTGCTTCATGACCATCGGGTCCCGGCTGCGCAAGGCCACCGGGGTGCTTGACGCCCGCACCCCGGCGCTCTGGATCAGCAACGGCACCGGGCGCGACGGCCGCGAGCGCCGCGACGCGCCCAAGGTCGGCTGGTGCTGGGCGGGCAACCGGCACACCTGGCTGGGTTTCGCCTCCGCGACGGCCCGCCGGACCCGCTGACCCGTCCCGAGGAGCCGGGGACCGCCGCCGGCGGTCCCCGGCCGTGACGTCATGTGCCGCCGAGGGGGGTACGGACCGGCGCCCCGGGTGGATAATCGCCCCCATGTCGAGCAGCGGCGGAGGGTGGCGCCCTCCGGGCAGCGAATATCCCTGGTTACCTCCGGGGAACGGCGGCAACTCCCCTCCGGGGGACGGCGGCGACGGGACCCCGCCCCGGGGCGGGGGCGGCGACGGGCGGGCGCCTCGAAGCGTGGGCACCTATGTACTGGTGATCCTGCTCGCCGTCTGGACGGTCCTGGCCTTTCAGTGGACGGAGCAGGACTGCGACCTGGTCCCCACGTCCTATGCCCTCGTCCTCACCCATGGGACCCCGAGCATCTTCGAGGGATGCGGTGACGGTCACGGGATAGACGTCACCCGCGACTGACCCGGGCACCTCCCGGAGCGGACCGGCGTCCGCGCCACCGGCCACGCACGGCCGGTACGCCGACGAGAGCGGCCCGGCGCGCCGGGACCGGTGACAGGCGGCCGCCCTGCCCTGCCCGCGGATCACGGGGGCAAGGGTGGTCCCGTCCCCCATGGCTCCCCCGCCGCCGGGCGCCGCCCCGCCGACCGGACGCGGCGCCCCTCGGGCGGACACCCTTCGGAATACGCACCACAACGCCCGCGCAGGGCGGCGGACCCGCACCGGGCCGTCCCTTCCCCCCGCCCCAATCGTCAGGTAGCCTGACAATCGAATCGGAGCCGATCCCGGAGGTTCGCCATGACCATCGAGTACGCCACCCAGTACCGCACCCGCTCCCACATCCCCTCGGAGCCCGGCAAGCCGTACTTCATCGAGAAGGGCATGGGCGACCGGGCCCATCTCTTCGGTGACCTGTTCACCGTCTACGCCGGCGGTGAACAGACCGAGAACACCTTCAACTTCTTCACCTGCGAGGGCGCGAAGGGCGACATCATCCCCGCCCACATGCACCCGGACACCTACGAGGTGTTCTACATCGGCAGCGGTGCCGTCCGGCTCTTCGTCGAGGACCTGGAGGGCGAGCAGCACGAGAAGCTGCTGACGGTCGGCGACTTCGGCTTCGTACCGAAGAACTGCCCGCACGCCTACCGGATCGAACGCCACCACAGCCGGATCATCGGTGTGGCGTCGGGCCCCGGCGGCACCTTCGAGCGCTTCTTCGAGAACCTCGGCACGCCGACCGAGGAACTGACGCTCCCCCGCGAGCCCTACGTCCCGAAGCCGCACAAGTTCGGTACGGTCCCCCAGGAGTTCGACGTGCGCTTCCTGCCCGGACAGCAGTGGCACGGCCAGGACTGAGTGCTCATGGCGTACGCGACCGCTCTGGGCGCGGGCCTGCTCGTGGGCGTGCTGTACACGGTGGTGCGGGTGAAGTCGCCGGCACCGCCGCCGACGGCGCTGTCCGGCCTGCTCGGCATGGTGCTGGGACAGGCACTGCTCGGGGTCCTGCTGTGAACCCCGTGCGGTGGGCGCGGCGGAACACCGCGTGGCGTGCGGCGGCCGTGTCCCTCGCGGCGGGACTGGTGATGGGGGCCGTCTACGAACTGCTGGGCGTCGTCTCCCCCGCTCCGCCGCTGCTGGGCCTCACCGGACTGCTCGGCATCGTGCTGGGCGAACGGGGGGCGAGCGCGTGGCGGGACAGGCGCGCGCACCGCCGCGTGGACGCGCGCCGCCCGCCGGCGCCCCGGGACGCGGCCCACCCCGCCGGCCCGGCCCCCTCACGAAGCACACCCCCAGGAGAATCCGCATGACCCCGCCCGGCCGCACCGGCCTCATCGACGTCCACGCCCACTTCGTCACCGACTCCTACGTCCGCCGGGCGCGGGCCGCGGGCCATGAGCTGCCCGACGGCGTCCCCGCCTGGCCCACCTGGTCCGCCGCGGCGCACCTGGAGCTGATGGACCGCGGCGGCATCGACACCGCCGTCCTCTCGGTCTCCTCCCCCGGGGTGCACTTCGGTGACCCCGCCGCGGCCCGCGCGCTGGCCCGGGAGGTCAACGAGGACGGGGCGGAGACCGTCCGCGGACACCCGGGCCGTTTCGGCCTGTTCGCCTCGCTGCCGCTCCCCGACGTCGACGCGTCCCTGGCGGAGGCGGAGTACGCCCTGGACGTGCTGGGCGCCGACGGCGTCGTCCTGGAGACCAACAGCCACGGCGTGTACCTGGGCGACCCCCGGCTGGAACCGCTCTTCGCCGAGCTGGGCCGGCGCGGGGCCGTGGTCTTCCTCCATCCCACCTCACCGGTGTGCTGGGAGCGGTCGGCGCTGGGCAGGCCGCGTCCGATGGTGGAGTTCGTCTTCGACACCGCGCGGACGGTGACGGATCTGCTGTTCGCCGGGACGCTGCTGCGCCACCCCGGCCTGAAGGTCGTCGTCCCGCACTGCGGTGGGGCGCTGCCCGTGCTGGCCGACCGGATCAACGGCTTCATGCGGCTGTTCATGCCGTCCGAGGACGGGGCACCCGACGCGGTCGCCCAGCTGCGGGAGCTGTACTACGACGTCGCGGGGCCCGCCTTCCCCCGCCAGGTGCCGGCCCTCCTCAACCTCGCCCGGCCCGACCGGCTGCTCTACGGCAGCGACTACTGCTGGACACCCGCGCCGGCCGCCGCCGCGCACGCCGCCTCGTTCACCGGTGCCCCCGGCCCGGTGGAAGGCGTCTCCTGGCCGGAACTGACGACGCGTAACGCCCGTACCCTGCTCCCCCGTCTCACCGGCTGAGAGCACCAAGCCTCCGCCCCTTCCCTCCGGAGCCCCGGGAGCGGCGCTCCTCTTCCGCCGGACGCCCCCGTCCGGCACCACCCGCCCTGTGGAAAGGTTCTCTCCATGACCCGGTCCGACGCCCCGCCCTTCCCCTTCGAGCTCCTCGCCCCGCCCGACCCCGCCGTGCTGCCGCTGCCCGGCGCTTCCTTCCCCGCGCCGGGGGTGGAGCTGCTGCGCGGCGTGGTCTACGACGTGCCCGCGGGCTGCCGGCCGCTCGCCCTCGACCTGTGGCTGCCCCGGGAGGCCGAAGGCCCCGTGCCCCTCGTCGTGTTCGCGCACGGAGGCGCGTGGCGTACGGGGCTCCGCGACGACTTGGGGCCCCGCTTCCGTGACTGGCGGCCCGGTCCGTTCGCCCGCCTCGCCCAGGCCGGTTTCGCGGTTGCCTGCCCCGACTACCGGCTCACTGGAGAGGCGCGCTTCCCGGCCCAGCGGGACGATCTCGCGGCCGCGCTGCGCTGGCTGCGGGGCCGGGCGGACGAGCTGGGGGTGGACGCCTCCCGTACCGTGCTGTGGGGTGCGTCCGCGGGCGCCCATCTGGCCGCGCACACAGCGCTCACCACCCGGGAGACCGGGGCCGGGCCGGTCCGGGGATGTGTGGGCTGGTACGGGCCCAGCGATCTCGGGGCGCTGGCCGAGGACCACACCGGCGGCTACGACGCCGCCGACCCGTCGTCGTTCGAGGCGCTCCTGATCGGTGCGCCGCCGGCCGCCGACGAGGAGCGGACGCGGGCCGCGAGCCCCGTCGCCCAGGTCACCGGCGACGCTCCCGCCTTCCTGCTGCTGCACGGCGGCGCGGACACCATCGTGCCCGCGCGGCAGAGCGTCCGCCTGGCCGACGCCCTGCGCGGGGCGGGGGTGCCGGTCGATCTGCGCCTGGTCGACGGGGCGGACCACCTGTGGGTGGGGCTCTCGGACGAGGGTGTCGCCGAGTGCTTCGACCGGTCGGTGGAGTTCATCAGGGCGTGCACCCGCTGACGGCGGGCCCGGCCCGCGGCGGGGGCGCGCCGGAAGGCTCCCGGGGCCGCCGGGCGGCACGGCGGATGCCGGGCGGTCGATATGCTCGGGAGTCCGCCGGACCGACGAGGAAGAATGACCGACGCCCCACCGAACATGCCGTACCTGCTCGGCGAAGCCAGACGCTGGTTCGACGACGCGCTGCTGGCCGGTCTGCGGGCCGCCGGTGAGCAGCCGATCACCGCGACCCAGGCCGCCGTCTTCGCCGCACTCGACGCGGACGGCGCGTCGATCTCCGAGCTGGCCCGCCGGATGGGCGTCACCCGTCAGACGGCGCACCAGGCCGTGCACAGCCTGATCGGCATGGGTCTGCTGGAGCAGACACCCGATCCGGCCTCCGCCCGGTCCAGCGTCGTACGCCGGACCGAGCAGGGCGCCCGGACGCACCGGCGGGCGGAGGCGATGCTGGCCCGCGCCGAGGAGATCCTGGCGGAACGTATCGGCCCGGGCGCCCGGGACCTGCGCGCGGTGCTGTCCCGGCCCTGGGGCGAGCCTCCGGTGGTGCTGACGGAGCCCGGAGGGTCCTGAACCACGGCGGGCCGTGTCCCTGCGCCGGGACACGGCCCGCCCGCGCGTCAGGGCGTCGTGACGGACGGCCTGGGCGCGGCCGGCGCCCCGCTGCCGATGGCGAAGCTGGGGTGCGGCGGCTGGTTGTAGGCGGTGTTCTGCCAGGCCAGCGCCGTGCGGTACATGGTGTCGTGGAGCAGTGTGGTGATCTTCGTACCGGTCTCGTACGGCGTGGAGTAGATCCGCAGCGCGGTGTTGTCGGTACTCGGCCAGACCACCTCTTCCCGCCAGTCGCCGAGGATGTCCCCCGAGAGCGCGGGATTGGCCTTGGTGCCGTTGTTGGAGTGGACCGAGGCGGCGGTCAGCTGGCGGGTGTCGCCGGAGGTGCCGTACTTGTCGATGTGGGTGCCGTCGAGGAGTTCACGGGTCGTGTCGCCGTCCCACCAGGCCAGGAAGTTGGCGCTGGAGGGTTTGCGGCTGCTGACCTGGGTGCCCTGCGGGTTGCGGATGCCGGAGACGGCGGAGGACCAGGACTCGGCGCCGGGGCTGCCGGACCAGATGTCGGCGGAGACGCCGCGGCCGTTGTCGCCGCTGGCGGGGGTGGACCAGAGGATCTGGCCGGTCCTCGCGTCGGCCATCCAGGAGGACGGCTTCGAGCTGTCCTCGTCGACCTTGAACTCCTCCAGTCCCGCCCGGGAGGGGTCGAGGTCCCCGACGTGCATGGCGTCACCGTGGCCGTTTTTCGTGGTCCACAGCCCGTTGCCGTTGTCGTCCACGGCCATGGCGCCGTAGACGATCTCGTCCTTGCCGTCGCCGTCGACGTCGGCCACCGACAGCTGGTGGTTGCCCTGGCCGTCGTAGCCCTTGCCGGCGTTGGTGGAGCTGTTGGTGTCGAAGGTCCAGCGCCGGGTGAAGGTTCCGTTGCGCCAGTCCCAGGCGGCGATGACGCTGCGGGTGTAGTAGCCGCGGGCCATGATCAGGGAGGGCCGTGAGCCGTCCAGGTAGGCGGTCCCGGCCAGGAAGCGGTCGACCCGGTTGCCGTAGGAGTCGCCCCACGAGGAGACGCTGCCGCGTGCCGGGACGTAGTCGACGGTCCCCATGGCCGCGCCGGTCCGGCCGTTGAACATGGTCAGGTACTCGGGTCCGGACAGGACGTAGCCGGAGGAGTTGCGGTGGTCGGCGGAGGAGCTGCCGATGGTCCTGCCCGTGCCGTCCACGCTGCCGTCGGCGGTCTTCATGGCGATCTCGGCCTGCCCGTCGCCGTCGTAGTCGTACACCTGGAACTGGGTGTAGTGCGCGCCGGAGCGGATGTTGCGGCCGAGGTCGATACGCCACAGCCGGGTGCCGTCCAGTTCGATCCCGTCGACGACGGTGTTGCCGGTGTAGCCGGACTGCGAGTTGTCCTTGGCGTTGGTGGGCTGCCACTTCAGTACGAACTCGAGGGCGCCGTCCCCGTCGAGGTCGCCGACGGACGCGTCGTTGGCCTCGTAGGTGTAGGAGACCCCGTCGGGTGTGGTCCCTCCGGCCGGCGCGCTGATGGGGACGTCCTTGTAGCCGGCCCGGAACTGGACGGCGTGCACCGAGTCGCCCTGCTCCGCACCGTTGACCACCGCGCGGACCGTGTAGTCGGCGGTGGCGGGGGCGCCCTGGTGGAAGTAGTTGGTCGACGCGGTGACCGGGGAGGCGTTGACCTTCGTGCCGGCCCGGTAGACGTTGAACGCCACGTTGTCGGGGTCGGTGCCGAGCCAGCGCCAGCTGACGAGGTTCCCGCTGCCGGTGTGGACGCTCACGACTCCTCGGTCGAGCGCCTCGGCCTGCCGTGCGGTGGCGGCCTGGGAGGCCGGCCCGAGGGCGACGGTCCCGGCGGCGGCCAGCACACCGGCGGTCAGCACGCCGATCAGCGAGCGGCCACGCGTGAGGCGCCGTCGACGGCGCGCGGGGGGTTCGGGGCGGGAAAGCAGGGGATCCACGACGGGCACCTTCCGGCGGGGGGCGGCTTACGCCCCGTCAGTCGCCGCCGGACGCCGGAAGGTTGCCGCCCGTTTCCGTCCCCTGCCGCCTGTTTCCGCTCCCCCGCCGGCCGGTCCGGCTCCGCCGCCGGCCGTGCCTCTCACCCGTGGGTCCTGGACTGCCGGCGGGAGCGGCGCTTGTACGCCCTGCGCTCGTTCTCGTCCATGCCTCCCCACACACCGGAGTCCTGCTTGTTCTCCAGTGCCCATTCCAGGCACTGCTCCCGCACCGGGCAGGTGCGGCAGACCGCCTTGGCCTCCTCGGCCTGGACGAGCGCGGGGCCCGTCGTGCCGATGGGGAAGAACAGGTCGGGGTCCTCGTCGCGGCAGGCCGCGCGCATACGCCAGTTGTCCATGCTCGGTCTCTCCCTCTGTGCCGGACGGATTCCGTGTGCCGGAGTCCGTGTGTGGTGCCGTTCCGTTTCCGGCGGCCGTACACAGTGCGGGTGACCGGCGCGAGCGCGCTGAAACCACCGGGGTCCTGTGGACCTGTGGCGCGGGAGTGCCGTGGCGGGCGTGTCACGGGGAGCGGGAGCACAGAACGGCCGTCCGCCGCGGCGACGGCGGCACGTGCGGACGCGGCGGCGGCCGGGAGGAACCGGGCGGGGCGGACGCCCGTGCCGGACGGCACGGCTCAGGCGGACGCCGCCCGGCACACGGAGCGGATCAGGCGGACGCCGTCCGGCACTCGGGGTGGCCCCAGCCGTTCGGGTTCTTGGCGATCATGTCCTTGGCCGCGTACGGCTTCCCGCAGTGGCACCGGCCGGCGAACTTCGCGCGGATGGTCGCCCCGGAGCGCGGACCCCTGCCCGCACCGCCGGCCCCCGGCCCGCTCGCCGGCCTCTGCGCCGTGCGGCCCTTCGTGGCGCGGGCGGGCGCGGGCACCGGTTCCGCCGAGCCGTACGCCGTCCCGGCCGCCTCCTGCGACACCGCGGCCTCGCTGGCGGCCTGGTCGGCGAGCGCGTTGAGCGGGTCGCCGTCCACCTGGTGCGCCGGTACGTAGCGGAAGGTGACGGCACGGCCGTCGAGGAGGGTGTCGATCGCGACGACCAGTTCCCGGTTGGCCACGGGCTTGCCCGCGGACGTCTTCCACCCGTTGCGCTTCCAGCCCGGCAGCCACTTGGTGACCGCGTTCATCGCGTACTGCGAGTCCATGCGGACCTCGACGGGCACCGCCGGGTCGGTGGAGGCCAGCAGTTCACGGAGCGCGGTGAGTTCGGCGATGTTGTTGGTCGCGGTGCCGAGCGGGCCCGCCTCCCAGCGTCGCGTACGCCCCTGCGCGTCGGCCACGACCCACGCCCAGGCGGCAGGTCCCGGGTTGCCCTTCGATGCGCCGTCACACGCGGCGATGATGCGGTCTTCCATACCCTCGATCATGCCAGCCCCGGGGGCGCCGGCGGACCGGTGCGGGGCCCCGGCCGGGGCCCCGCCGCACAGGTCAGAGAGTGCCGGAGCCGGAGACGGCGATCTCGGCCTTGGTCTGGCCGGACTGCGAACCGTAGGACTCGATCTTGCGGACGAGCGCCATGGAGTCCTCGTCGGCGACCTCGCCGAACACCACGTGCTTGCCGTCCAGCCACGGGGTGAGGACGGTGGTGATGAAGAACTGGGAGCCGTTGGTGTTCGGGCCCGCGTTGGCCATCGAGAGCAGACCCGGCTTGTCGTGCTTCAGCGTGAAGTTCTCGTCGGCGAACTTCTCGCCGTAGATGCTCTTGCCGCCGGTGCCGTTACCGCGGGTGAAGTCGCCGCCCTGGAGCATGAAGCCGGGGATGACGCGGTGGAACGGGGATCCGGCGTAGCCGAAGCCCTTCTCGCCCGTGGCCAGCGCGCGGAAGTTCTCCGCGGTCTTGGGGGCCACGTCGTCGAACAGGTTGAACACGATCCGCCCAGCGGGCTGCTTGTCGATGGTGATGTCGAAATACGCCTTGATGGTCATAGGTCCATCCTGACATCACCGGCGGCCTTCTCGTGCACACCCCCCGCCCGGACGCGGTCCGCCCGCCCTGGTGGGGGCGTCGGGCGGGGGCTGCGCGCCGTGCCCGCGCCGTTCAGGAGGCCGGTCCCCGCCCCGCCGCCGGGGCCCGCCGCACACACCGTCGCGCGCCGCGCGGACCCGCGTGACCAGGCCGGCGGCTCCGTCCCGGACCGGCGTCTGCGTGCCGCGGGCCAGCAGGCCACGGGTCCGGGCGCGGACCACCAGGCGTGCCGGGGCGATCCGGGGACGCTGGCCGCCGCTGGTGACCAGCGCGTTCACCGGGGTCAGCGGGTCCATGGCCGCGGTCCTGGCGAGCAGGACGCCCACGGCCAGCGGGAGCAGCGTCACGGCGAGTGCCGATCCGGCGGCTGTGAGGTTCTGGATGCGGGGGCGCCGCTGCGCTTCGGTGGCCATGGGTCCCATTGCACCGCCGCCGGGAGGGCGCGGGATGGGGCGGCGTACTCAGGGCGGCGGGTCCGGGATACTCAGCCCGGCCGGGGACGGCGCCGCCGCCGTGCGGTGACCGGCCGGGGTGTGGCGGGGCCGCCGCCGGAGCCGGGCCGGCTCACTCCTCGGGCCGGCCGGGCGGCGGGCCCCAGTGGGAGAAGCGGGGCAGCCACTTGACCCGGTAGTCGGGGTGGCCCGCGTGCTCCGCCGCCATCTGCCGGACGACGAAACCCAGGCCGACCGCACGGCCCGAGGAGAAGTCCTGCCGGGGCCGGTCCGTGTCCAGGGAGGCGATCTCCTCGTACTCGTCGAGCAGGACCCGGTTCGTCTCGATGCGGCGCAGGGTGCGTGCGGGGTCCTGGAAGGCGATGTGGCGGTCGTAGCCGCGCGACCGTACGACGAAGGCGATGCCGCCCGCGCGGTCGTGGACCTCGCCGGGTACTCCGGCGGGGCATCTCCAGCTGTCCGCTCCGGCCTCCTGGGCGATGTGCTCCTCCTCGGCGAGGCGTGCGCGCACGAAGGCGAGCAGGTCCGCGTTGTCTGCCATCTGGTTGTGCACCCTCTCTCCGACGCAGGCGGCACGACGATATACGCACCGTGCCGCCGTGCCGGTCCGCCCGGCCGGACGGGGACGGGCCCCCCGTGTGCGGGGCCGGCGGGCGGCCTGGTGCGGGCGTGCCAACTCATGCCCCTCCCGTATGAGTTGCTGTGGCAGACTGCGCAGTCGGAGCGGTTCACCCATCTGCGACGGAGCACCTCATGACCACCGGAACGTCCCGGCCCCCGATCGACACCGGCAGACCCCATCCGGCCCGTGTCTACGACTTCCTGCTGGGCGGCAAGGACAACTACCCGGTGGACCAGGCGGTGGCCGAGCACCTGCCGGCCGAGGCGAGGGCCGGCGCGTTCCAGCAGCGGGCCTTCATGCACCGTGCGACGGCGTGGCTGGCGGGCGAGGGCGTGGACCAGTTCCTCGACATCGGTACGGGCATACCCACGGCCCCGAACCTCCACCAGATCGCCCAGGGCATCGTCCCGTCGGCCCGGGTGGTCTACTGCGACAACGACCCCATCGTCCTGCGCCACGCGGAGGCCCTCCTGATCAGCAGCCCGGAGGGCGCCACGGACTACGTCCACGCCGATGTGCGTGAGCCCGGCACGATCATCGAGGCGGCGCACGAGGTCCTCGACTTCGGCCGGCCGGTCGCCCTGTCCCTGCTGGGCCTGCTGCATTTCCTGCCCGACGCCGAGGACCCGTACGGCATCGTGCGCACCCTGACGGCCACCCTGGCGCCGGGCAGTTACGTGGCGCTGTCGCAGGGCGCGTCGGACGTGAATCCCGAGGGCGGCGAGCAGGGCACCGAGGAGTACGGCAAGGGCGGCATCCAGCTGGCGCTGCGGACGCGCGCCGAGTTCGGGCGCTTCTTCGAGGGCCTCGGCCTGGTGGAGCCGGGCCTGGTGACCGCCCCGGAGTGGTTCCGCTCCGCACCGGCCCCAAAGCCGGAGTTCAGCGGGATGTACGTCGGCGTCGCGCGCGTCCGGTAGACAGGGAGGAGACGGATGACCGGGAACGACCGCCCCGCCGCGGCCACCGCGTTCGACGCGATCGGCGCCGCGTACGAAGACGCCTTCGCCGGCTCGGCCGCGCACCACGCCTCGCTGGCCCGGCTGCTGGAGCGGCTCGCCCCGCGCAGCCGGGTCCTGGACGTGGGCAGCGGTACGGGGCGTCCGACGGCCGCGGTGCTGGCCGGCGCGGGGCACGAGGTGCTCGGGATCGACGTGTCGCCGGTCATGGTGGACCTGGCGTCCCGCAGGGTCCCCGGCGCGTCGTTCCGCTGCGCGGACATCCGCGAGGTCCCGCTGGAGGAGGAGGGCTTCGACGCGGTCTGCGTCTACTTCTCCCTGCTGCAGATGTCCCGTGCGCAACAGGCCGGGCTGGTGGACCGGCTCGCCCGCGCGCTGCGTCCCGGCGGTGTGCTGGTGCTGGCGACGGTGACCCTGGATGTGGAGGACGTGCCCGCCGTGTTCATGGGCCAGGAGGTGCGGGTGACCGGTTTCGGTCCCGAGGCCTTCGCCGCGCTGGCCGCCTCGGCCGGGCTCACCGTCGAGTGGGAGCGGCGCACGGTCTTCACGCCCGACCGGCCCGGCGCGGTGCCCGAGCCGCAGATGTTCCTGCACTGCGTGCGCGGCTGAGGGCTCTTCCGCGGCCCCCGGCGGGCCGGTGCGGGTTCATTCCGGGGTGCCGTCCAGGAGGGGCTGTTCCGTCCAGATGACCTTGCCGCCGTCGTCGGTGTAGCGGGTGCCCCAGCGTTCGGCCAGCTGGGCGACGAGGAAGAGCCCCCGGCCGCCTTCGTCGGTGGTGGCCGCCTGGCGCAGGTGCGGGGAGGTACTGCTGCGGTCGGAGACCTCGCAGATCAGGGTCCGGTCGCGGATCAGGCGTACCCGGATGGGGCCGGTGGCGTACCGGATCGCGTTGGTGACCAGTTCGCTGAGGATGAGTTCGGTGGTGAACGCCTCTTCGGCCAGGTTCCACTCGGTGAGTCTGGCGGAGACCCCGGCCCGCACCTCGGAGACGGCGGCGGGGTCGGAGGGGACGTCCCACGCGGCGACGTTGTCCGCGTCGAGCCGGAGGGTGCGGCCGACGAGAAGGGCGATGTCGTCCTGGGCCCTGGCGGGCACGAGGGCGGCGAGGACCGCCTCGCAGGTGTCCTCCGGGGACCGTCCGGCGTGTCCGTCGAGGGTGCCGCGCAGGATCTCCAGCCCCTCGTCGATGTCCCGGCGGCGGTCCTCGACGAGTCCGTCCGTGTAGAGGACCAGCCGGCTGTTCTCGGCCAGCTGTACGTCCAGGGTCTCGAAGGGCATGCCGCCGAGCCCCAGGGGCGGGCCGCCGGGCACGGGGGCGAACGCCGCGTCCCCGTCCGGGCCGATGACCACCGGCTGGAGGTGGCCGGCCCGCGCCATGGTGCAGTGGCCGTCGGCCGGGTCGTAGATGGCGTAGAGGCAGGTGGCACCGGTGACCGCGTTGCCCGGGTCCTCGGCGGACTCGTCCTGGTCGATACGGGTGACCAGTTCGTCCAGGTGCCACAGGAGCTCGTCGGGGGGCAGGTCGAGGCTGGAGAAGTTGTGGACCGCGGTGCGCAGCCGCCCCATGGTGGCCGCGGCGTGCAGGCCGTGGCCCACCACGTCGCCGACGACGAGGGCGACCCGGGCGCCGGGCAGCGGGATGATGTCGAACCAGTCGCCGCCGACGCCGCCCAGTCCGCCCTGCCCCGCCTGGGCCGGCAGATAGCGGTAGGCGGCGTCGATGGCGTTCTGCTCGGGCAGGCCGCGGGGCAGCAGGCTGCGCTGGAGGGTGACCGCGACGGCGTGCTCGCGGGAGTAGCGCCTGGCGTTGTCGACGCTCACGGCGGCCCGGGCGACGAGTTCCTCGGCGACGGACAGGTCCTCCTCCTCGAAGGGGTGGGGGTTCTCGGCACGCCAGAACATGGCGACGCCGAGGATGAGCCCGCGGGCCCGCAGGGGGACGGCGATCATGGAGTGGAATCCGTGGGCGAGCAGCCGCTCGGCCCGTTCGGGGCTGAACTCCTGCCATCCGCGGTGGGCCGCGAGGTCGGTGTCCAGGACCGCCTCGCCCCGGAGCAGGGCCGCCCCGACCGCGAGGCCGGGCTGGAAGTGGATCTCCGAGCCGAGCGGGAAGAAGCCCGTGGCCCGGTCCTGGCCGCTGAAGGCGGTGCGGCGCAGGCCGCTGACCGCCCGTGCCTCCGTGGGCTCCTCGCCGCGCAGGATGTTCTCCGAGAGGTCCACGGTGGCGTAGTCGGCGAATCTGGCCGTCGCGAAGTCCACCAGTTCCTCGCAGGTGCGTACGACGTCGAGGACGGTGCCGATCTCGGTGCCCGCGTCGTAGAGCAGCCTGAGGCGCTGGCGTGCCACGTCGGCCTTGCCGGAGAGCGCCCGCAGTTCCGTGGTGTCACGCAGGGTGGTGACGGTTCCGGGCGGCCCTCCCTCCCGGTCGGTGGCGCGCCGGCTGATCGCCAGCAGCCGGTCGCCCACCGAGTGGACCTCGTCGGTGGCGCTCTGCCCGGAGGAGAGCAGCCGGGCGGTGGCCGGGTCGAGTCCGAGTCCGGTGACCGGGCGGCCCTCCGCGTCGGCGGGCAGGCCCAGGAGCCGCCGGGCCTCGTCGTTGACCAGCAGCAGCACACCGTCACCGTCGGTGATGAGGACGCCTTCGCGCACGGCGTGCAGGACGGCGTCGTGGTGCTCGTACATCCGGGTCATCTCGGCCGGGCCGAGGCCGTGGGTCTGGCGGCGCAGCCGTCTGCTGACCAGCGCGGTACCGCCGGTGGTGACGAGCAGGATGCCCGCGGCGGAGCCGAAGAGGAGGACGTACTGCCGCTCGACGGCCCCGCTGACCTGGTCGACGGTGATGCCCGCCGCCACCATGGCGATGACCTTGCCGTCCGGTCCGAAGACCGGTACCACCGCCTGGACGAGCGGGCCGAGGGTGCCGTCGATCTCCTCGACGACGGTCTCGCCCTTGAGCACAGGTCCGGTGTTCCCGACGAACGTGCCGCCGATGCGGTCGGGCAGCGGGTGGGTGTAGCGGACACCGTCGCGGTCGAGGACGACGACGAAGTCGACCTCGGCCGCCTTGCGTGCCGCCTCGGCCTCGGGCTGGAGCACCGCGGTGGGATCGGGGCTCTCGAGCGCCGCTTCCATGCCCGGTGAGTTGGCGAAGGTCCCGGCCACGGCGACCGACCGGCTGCGGGCCTCCTGCTCGCCGTCCGCCCTGGACTGGAGTACGAGGGCGGAGACGGCGGCGATGACGAGGAGGACGACGATCGCCACCTGCAGGAGGAAGACCTGGCCGGCGACGGTTCTCATCCGGAGGAACGGACGCGGGCGGCCGTTGCGTGCGGCCATGTTCCCTTTTGTACACCTTCGCCATAGGCCGGGCGAACCGTACCGGCCGCCGCGCCGGTATCACCGGTGGTGTTCCGGCCGCGGTGGGTCAGGGCGCGGAAGACCTCCGGGCGCGGTGCGGGGGCGGGCGCCCGGGAGGGCGGTCACTGGCCGGCCAGGCCGGTGTGGGCGATACCGCGCACGATCTGCCGCTGGAAGAGGGCGAAGACCAGCAGGAGCGGCAGCCCGGCGATCACCAGGGACGCCATGATCTGCGCGTAGCGCACGCCGAAGGAGGACTGGACGTTGGCCAGGCCGACCGGCAGCGTCATGCCGTTCGGGTCGGTGGTGACGAGGAACGGCCAGAGGAAGTTGTTCCAGGTGGAGATGAAGGTGAAGATCGCCACCGCCGCCAGCACGGGGCGGGACAGCGGCATGACGATCGTCCAGAACACCCGCCACCGCCCGGCGCCGTCGACGAAGGCCGCCTCCTCCAGTTCCCTGGGCACGCCCTCGAAGAACTTCACCAGGATGAACACCATGGCGGGCACGGCCACCTGCGGAAGGATGACGCCCCAGTAGGTGTCGACGAGTCCGAGCTGGACCATCTCGCGGAACAGCGGTGCGATCAGGACCTGCGGGGGCACCATGATCCCCGCCAGCACCAGCGCGTAGAGCAGCCGGCGGCCCCGGAAGTCGGTGCGGGTGAAGCCGTAGGCGGCCATCGCGCAGGTCAGCACGGTCAGCACGGTGGTCATCACGGAGATGTACGCCGAGTTCATCAGCCAGCGTGTGACGTCTCCGGACTCCCAGACCTTGGAGTACGCCTCGAAGGTGACGCGGGAGCCGATCCATTCCAGCGGGGTCGTCGCGGTCTCGGCCTCCGGTTTCAGGGATGTGGCGAGGGCCCAGGCGAGCGGGAGGAGCCAGAGCGCGGTGAGGACGAGCGCGACGGCGAGGAGGACGATCCTGCCGGGTGTCCAGGTCCGGCGGCGGCTCGCCGACGTCCCCGTGGGGGTCTTCGCGGGGGCGGGGCGGCTGGTGACGGTGGCGGAACCGCTCACTTCGCGGCCTCCTCAGCTCGGCGCCGGGACAGCAGCGGCTGTACCAGGGAGACGGTCAGGATCAGGGCGAAGAAGATGTACGAGACGGCCGAGGCGTAGCCCATGCGGTAGCCCGTGAACCCCTGCTGGTAGACGTACTGGAGGATGGGCCGGGTGGAGTCGTCGGGGCCGCCGCCGGTCATCAGGTAGACCTGGTCGAAGATCTTCAGGGAGGCCAGTACCTGGAGGACCAGCACCAGTCCGGTGGTGCGGCGCAGCAGCGGCAGGGTGATGTGGCGCAGCCGGTGCCAGGCCCCCGCGCCGTCCAGTTCCGCGGCCTCGTAGAGGTGGGCGGGGATGGCCTGGAGGGCGGCGAGGTAGAGCAGGAAGTTGAAGCCGACGGTCCACCAGACGGTGGTCGCGACGACGGAGAGCATCGCGTACCGCTCGTCGCCGAGCCAGCCGATGCCGGGTTCGAGTCCGACGGAGGCGAGCAGCTGGTCGGCGAGGCCGAAGTCGGAGGGGTAGATCATGTAGAGGAAGAGCAGGCAGACGACCCCGGACGGCAGCAGGTACGGGGCGAACCAGCTGAGCCGCCACAGCCACTGCACCGCGCGCAGGTGGTGGGCGAGCAGGGCGAGTCCGAGTCCGGCGACGACGAGCGGGACGGTGGACAGGACGGTGAACCAGACGGTGTTCCAGAGCGAGGACCACACCTCGGGGTCGCGTATCGCCTCGGCGTAGTTGTCGAGGCCGATGAACTCCCCGCCGGCGCCGGTGATGTTCTCGCTGGTCAGGCTCATCCCGACGCCGGAGATCAGCGGCCAGACCAGGAAGAGCGCGTAGACGAGCAGGAAGGGCGCGACGAAGACCAGTCCGTGTTCGGTCCACGCACGGCGGACGGTGCGGGCGGCCGGCGGCCGGCCTCCTCCGGTGCGTTCCCCGGCGGGGACGGGGGCCATGGCGGTGGTGGTCATGACGCGGCTCCCGGAAGGGGATTGCGGGTGTCGAGGAGGGTGCGCAGGCGTGCCTTGACCTCGTCCAGGGCGCCGCGCGGGGTCCGGGAGCCGGTGAGGGCGCCGGAGAGGACGGCGCCGAGTTCGATCCACATCCGGGACGCGGAGCCGGCGAACCAGGCGGGTTCGTCGAGGGCGACGTCGTCGATCACGTCGCGGTATTCGGACTGCGGCTTGAGCGCGAGGTACTCCGGCGTGCCGAGGACCGGGAGGTAGGCGGGGACGTGGCCGCCCTCGGCCCAGGCCACGGAGTTGCGGAGCATCCAGGCGACGAAGGCGTGGGCGGCCTCGTCCGGGGCGCCGCCGCGGCCGGCCTGGTGCGGCAGGACGAAGGTGTGGCAGTCGGCCTGTGCGGAGGCGCTGCCGAAGAGGGCGGGCACCCGGGTCATGGAGAAGGGGATCTTCGCGTTCCGGTACGTGGTGATCTCCCACTCGCCGTTGAGGTGGAAGGCGGTCTTCCCCTCGTTGAAGATGCTCACGCAGGCCGGGTAGTCGGCACGGCGCACCATCAGCCCCTCCTCGACGAGGGAGGTCAGGTACTCCAGCACCCGCAGCGCCTTGGTGTCGTCGAGCGCCAGGCGTCTGCCGTCGGGGGACAGCACGGCGCCTCCGGTCTGCGAGTAGAAGGTGGAGAAGAGGCGCCAGGGGGTGATGCAGTCCGCCCCGAAGGTCTCGGTGACCAGACCGGGCCGGCCGGTCGCCTTCTTGACGGCGCGCAGGGCGTCGGCGAACTCCCCGGCCCCGTTGACCGGCCTGAGCGACCCGCCGGACATGAGTCCGGCCTTCTCGCAGATCTCGGTCTGGTAGTAGAGGACGAAGGGGTGGGTGTCGAGCGGGACGGCGTACTGCCGGCCCCCGGCCTGGCCGCGGCGCCAGATGTCCGGCGGGAAGTGCTCCTCCTGGACGCCGTGTTCGGCCAGCAGGCCGAGGTCGAACGGGTCCAGGAGCCGGCCGGGGGCGAAGCCGGCGAGGCGGGCCAGGTGCAGGACGGCGAGTTCGGGGGCCCGGCCGCCCGCTCCCGCCATGCCCAGCTTGGTGTAGTAGGGGGCGCCCCACTGGAGGGTGGTGGCCTCCAGGGCGATGGAGGGGTGTGCGGCCCGGAACTCCTCCAGCATGCCCTGCATGTTGACACCGTCACCGCCGCCGAACAGGTGCCAGAACCGCAGCAGCGTCTGCCCCGGGCCGGCGGCGGTCGCGGGTGCGGCGCATCCCGTCAGGGAGCCGAGGGCTCCGGCGGCGGCCAGGGCGCCCGCGCCGCCCGCGAGGGCGCGGCGACGGCTGAGGTGGGGTGGATGCATGGCGGCTCGTCTCGTCTCGGCGTCGGCTGGGTCAACTCGGTTTCCGGGCAGGGGAGTCGGGATGGCGAGCCTGTACGCGTGTTCGGTATACCGAAAGCCGCTCGCCACTTCGGACGGGACCGTAGGGCGGCGCCATCACGGCGTCAAGGAGGAGCGCTGAAATTGCGAACGATGTTCGACATGACGAACGAGTAGGCCCTCACCCCCTGCCGCACCCCTCCGGAAAGCGGAGATTTCGCGGAGGCGGGCGCGGAATCCCTACTGGGGGGTAGGCGGTGCGGCGTCCTTGTTATACCTTCCGTCTAACAGGAGGGAGACAGGCCGCCTTCTTCCGTGCTGCCCTGTCGGGCGGCCGCCATGTCCCGTCGCCCTCAGGGCAGTTGACGATCCGGTCTCACTGCCTCATCAGTCCGAAGGACCCGCACGCGCGCACCGAGGAGCCGCACCATGGCAAGCAGCACCGTTCGACCCGAGCACGAGGACCGGCCCGAGGAGCACGACGTCGCCCGGCGGCTGCTCGCTTCGGCCGCGATGCTGGCGTACGACCCGGCGACGGAGGTCGACTGGGAGACACCGCTGGACAAGGACTTCCACGGCACCAGCCCGGAGTGGAGCACCCTGTACGGCACCGCGTACTGGCGCGAGATGACGGACGCCCAGCGCAAGGAACTGACCCGGCACGAGGCCGCCTCGGTGGCCAGCACCGGGATCTGGTTCGAAATGATCCTCCAGCAGATGATCCTGCGGGACGTCTACGCGAAGGACCCGGCGGGCGCGGACGTGCAGTGGGCGCTCACCGAGATCGCCGAGGAGTGCCGGCACTCCATCATGTTCGCCCGGGGCGCCCGGAAGCTGGACGCGCCCGCCTACCGCCCGCGCCGGCTGGCGATGGAACTGGGCAGGGCCTTCAAGACGGTTGCCTTCGGCGAGGCGGCGTACGCGGCGATCCTGGTCGCCGAGGAGGTCCTGGACGTCATGCAGCGGGACTGGATGCGTGACGAGCGGGTCGTGCCGTTCGTCCGGACCATCAACAACATCCACGTGGTCGAGGAGTCGCGGCACATGAAGTTCGCCCGCGCCGAGACACGCAGGCACCTCTCGCGCGCGGGGTGGCTGAGGCGCCGGATACACGCCCTCGTCATCGCGATCGCGTCCTACGTGATCGTGACCAGCATGGTCAACAAGGACGTCTACGCCAACGCCGGGCTGGACGGCGAACGCGCCCTCGCCGAGGCGAAGGCCAACGAGCACCACAAGGCGATGATGCGTTCGAGCTGTTCGGGCCTGATGGACTTCCTCGCCTCCGCACGCCTGCTCACCAAGCCCGCGCTGGTGTTCTACAAGCGCGCCCATCTGATCTGAGCGGACGTCATGACCTACGCCATCACCCAGACCTGCTGCAGCGACGCCACCTGTATCGCGGTGTGCCCCGTCAACTGCATCCACCCCACGCCGGACGAGCCCGACTTCGGCCGTACGGAGATGCTCCACATCGACCCGGCGTCGTGCATCGACTGCGGCGCCTGCGCGGACGCCTGCCCGGTGGACGCGATCTTCCCGCTGGAGGACCTCACCGGTCCGCAGAAGGTGTACGGACCGCTCAACGCGGCGTACTACGAGGGCCGGGAGCCCGCTCCCGCGGACACGGGGCCGAACTTCCACGCGTGGGGGGAACCGGTCTTCGAGCGGAGCCTGCCGTCCGACTTCGCACCGGTCCGGGTCGCCGTCGTCGGCACCGGCCCGGCCGGCATGTACGCCGCCGAGGACCTGCTGCTGCACACGAGCGCGGAGGTGACCCTGATCGACCGGCTGCCGGTGGCGGGCGGCCTCATCCGGTACGGCGTGGCCCCCGACCACCCGTCGACGAAGAAGGTCCAGGACACCTTCGGGCGTTTCCACACGCACCCGCGGGTGCGGATGCACCTCGGACTCGACGTCGGCACGGACCTCACGCACGAGGAACTCCTCGCGCACCACGACGCCGTCGTCTACGCGGTCGGGGCGTCCGCCGACCGCCGGCTGTCCGTGCCCGGCGAGGACCTGCCGGGCAGCCTCTCCGCCCGTACGTTCGTCGCCTGGTACAACGCCCATCCGGAGGTCCCGGCAGACGCCGTGGACCTGTCCGCGGAACGGGTGGTCGTCGTCGGCAACGGCAACGTCGCCCTCGACGCGGCCCGCATCCTGCTCTCGGACCCGGACACCCTGGCCGGCAGCGACATCGCCGGCCACGCCCTGGACGCGCTGCGGGCCTCCCCCGTACGCGAGGTGGTGGTCCTGGGGCGGCGCGGTCCGGGGGAAGCCGCCTGCACCCGGCCCGAACTGCTCGCCCTCAGGCATCTGCCCGGGGTGGACCTGGTCGTCGACGACCACGACCCGCGGACCGGCGCGGCGATCGACGCCGCCGGGCCGGCGGACAAGGCCTCGGTCCTGCGCGGTGCGCTCCGGGAGACGGTGGACTGGTCGGCCCCGCCGCCGAAGCGCCGCCGTATCGTGTTCCGCTTCCACTCGGCGCCGCTCGCGGCGCTCGGCGAGGACCGCGTCCGTACCGTGCGGGTCACGGACGGCACGGGCTCACCGGAGGGGACCGGCATCCCGGCCGGCCTGCTCCTCCGGGCCGTCGGCTACCGCGGGCTCCCGGTCGCCGGGCTCCCCTTCGACGAGGAGAGCGGCACCGTCCCGCACGAGGGCGGCCGGGTGCCGGGGATGCCGGGGACGTATGTCGTGGGCTGGATCAAGCGCGGCCCGTCCGGCGGGATCGGGGCCAACCGGACCTGTGCCGCCGAGACGGTCACGGCCCTGCTGGCCGACGCCGTCGCCGGCCGGCTGCCCGCGCCCGGGTACGGCGCGAAGGCCTTCACCCGGCTGGCCCGGAGCCGCAACCGCCGCCTCGTCGACGCCCGGGGGCTGGCCGGCATCGACCGCGCCGAACTCGCCCTGGGCCGCCGGGCGGGACGCCCGCGGGTGAAGCTGGCCACGGTCCCGGAGCTGGTGGCGGCGGCGAGGAGCCGGCGCGGGCCGCTGTCCGGCTGAGGGCAGCCCCTCCCCCGCCGGGGCGTACCCGGCGCCCCGGCGGCCCGGCGCCGGGGCAGAAAGCGCGGAGGCACGGAAGGAGCGCGGGACGGCACGGTGCCCACCACCGCGCTCGAAGTGCTGCTAATTTCACCGACATGTCTGAATTGTTCGGCTTTTCTTCGACCGGTGGATGAGGCGGAATGGGCGTACTCCGCGACAACCCCGAGCTCGCGCTCTTCCTCTGCCTGGCCGTCGGCTACCTGGTGGGCAAGCTGCGTTTCGGGCCCATCACCCTGGGCGGGATCTGCGGCACACTCATCGTGTCGCTGCTGCTCGGCACCCGGGACGTCAGCGTCGACGAGGACGTGAAGACCGTCTTCTTCGCCCTGTTCATCTTCTCCCTGGGCTACATGGCGGGCCCTCAGTTCTTCGCGAACCTCAACCGCCGGAGCCTGCGCTTCTTCGCCCTGTGCCTGATCGAGCTGGTCTGTGTCCTGGGCATCGCCTTCGGGCTCGCCAAGGCGTTCGACCTCGATGTGGGAACCGCCTCGGGCATCCTGGCGGGCGCGGCCACCGAGTCGGCCGTCGTGGGGACGGCCACCGAGTCCATCGGGAAGCTCAGCGGGCTGACGGCGGACCAGATCTCGGAGTACCAGGGCCATGTGGCCACCGCCTACACCGTCTGCTACCTCTTCGGGCTCATCACCATCGTGCTCCTCACCAGCCAGTTCATGCCGATACTGCTGCGCATCGACCTGGCCGACGCCTCCCGCGAGCTGTGGGAGAAGATGCGCGGCGGGGCGCGGGGCCTGGAGGCCGACGAGCGCGAGGCGCTGCCCGGCACCGTCGGCCGGACCTATCTGGTCACGCTGGCCGACGGCCGGACGGTCGGGGACCTGGAGAGGTCCCAGGGCAGGCGCGTCACCGTGGAGGGCGTCAAACGCGGCAGTGAACTGCTCACCCCCACACCGGATCTGGAGCTGACCCTGAGCGATCTGGTGCAGGTCGTCGGCCGGCGTTCCGCCATCATCGAGGCGGGGCGGCTGATCGGGCCGGAGACACCGGCGGTGCCGGGTCTGGACACCCCGATGGCGACCAGCCAGGTCGCGGTCACCGACAGGGCCACCCACGGTTCGACGATCGAGATGCTGGAGAAGCGGCACCCGGAGTTCCGGGAGGACGGGGTGTACATCACCGACGTCCTGCGCAACGACCAGCATCTGCCGGCCGCGGCGCAGACCGAACTCCAGCGGGGCGACGTGCTCACCCTGACCGGGGCGCGCGGCGGACTGAACAGACTGGTCTCCAAGGTGGGCGCGGTCGTCAGGAACGACTCGACGGACTTCGTCTACCTGGGGCTCGGGATCGCGGCGGGTTCCCTGCTCGGCCAGGTCGTCGTACGGGCGGGCGATGTCCCCCTGTCCCTGGGGACCGGCGGCGGATGCCTGGTCGCCGGGCTCCTCTTCGGCTGGTTCCGCTCCCGCAGGCAGACCTTCGGCGCGTTCCCCCCGCAGGCCGCCTCCACCCTCAAGGACATGGGCCTCGCGGTCTTCATCGCCTGCACCGGGCTGGCCGCCGGCCCCCACGCCTGGCCGCTGATCAAGGAGTACGGGGCGCTGCTGCCGGTGGCGGGCATCGCCATGGTGCTCGTACCGGCGTCCGTCTCGCTGGTCGTGGGGCGCAAGCTGCTGGGCATCGAGAAGCCGCTGCTGATCGGTGCCATCGCCGGACAGCAGTGCTCCACCCCGGCGATCACCGCGGTCACCCAGGTGGCCCGCAGCTCGGTGCCCCTGCTCGGCTACACGATCACCTACGCCCTCTCCAACTTCCTGCTGCCGCTGACCGGACCGATCCTGGTCGGCGTCCTGGGGGCCTGACGCGCCCGCCCCCGCCCGTACACACCACCGCACCGCCCCCGGAACGGACACCATCATGACCAAGTCCCGGCTCAGCCGCGAAGAGATCAGGTCCGCGGCCCAGCTCAGCCCGTTCGAGCTGAAGGACATGTTCATCAGAATCGCGAGCACGGAGCAGGCCGACAGGCCCGGCCAGAAGGACAAGACCACCCATGTCATGCTCAACGCCGGCCGCGGCAACCCGAACTGGGTGGCCACCGGCCCCCGGGAGGCCTACCACGCGCTGGGCTACTTCGCGCTCTCGGAGTCCCGCCGGGTGTGGACCGCCGACAACCTGGGGGGCATGCCGGAACGGGCCGGCTGCGCGGACCGCTACGCCCACTTCGCCCGTACCCACCCGGACCTGCCCGGGATCGAGCTGCTCACGGCCTGTGTGGACCTCGCCGTCAAGCGCTTCGGTTTCGACCGGGACGCGTTCGTCCACGAACTGGCGGACTCCTCCATCGGCGACAACTACCCGGTGCCGGCGCGGATCCTGCCGCACACCGAACAGATCCTGCGGGGCTATCTCGCCGACGAGCTGTTCGGCCACCGCCCGCCGTCGCAGGAGCTGCGGCTCTTCGCCACCGAGGGCGGCACCGCGGCCATGTGCTACATCTTCGACTCCCTGGTGAAGAACGGGATCCTGAGGAAGGGCGACCGTATCGCGCTCATGGTGCCCGTCTTCACCCCTTACCTGGAGATCCCCCGGCTGGACACCTACGGCTTCGACGTGGTCGAGATCAGGGCGGACCTGTTCACGGAGACGGGGGTGCGCAAGTGGCGTTACGGGCCGGAGGAGATCGCCAGACTCTCCGACCCGTCCATCAGGATGGTCTGCTGCGTGAACCCGAGCAACCCTCCGTCGCTGGCGCTCGCCCCGGAGGTCGCCGAGGAGATCACCCGGATCGTCGCCACGGACAACCCCGGCCTGATCGTCGTCACCGACGACGTGTACGGCACGTTCGTGGAGGGCTTCTGCTCGCTGGCCGCCCGTCTGCCCCGCAACACCCTGCTGGTGTACTCCTTCTCCAAGCACTACGGCGCGACCGGCTGGCGCCTGGGCCTCATCGGGCTGCAGGACGACAACGTGATCGACGCGATGCTGGCGCGGCAGAGCGCCGGGGAGAAGGCGCGGCAGGCGAAGCGGTACGGGTCGCTGACGCTCGAACCGGAGAAGATCCCCTTCATCGACCGGCTGGTCGCCGACTCCCGGCAGGTGGCGCTCAACCACACGGCCGGGCTGTCGCTGCCGCAGCAGATGATGATGGTGCTCTTCGCGCTCTTCGACATGCTGGACGAGGGTCAGGAGTACAAGCACCGGGTCCGCGCGATCGTGCGGCAGCGGCTCGGCCTGCTGCTGGAGGGCGCCCGGATGAAGATCTCCGAGGACCCCGCGCGGGCCGGTTACTACCTGGAGCTGGACCTGCTGGCGGAGGCCGAACGGGTCCACGGGAAGGCCTTCGCCGGTTTCCTGCGGGAGAACTACGAGCCGGTCGACCCGCTCTTCCGGCTGGCCGAGCAGACGTCGGTGGTGCTGCTCAACGGCGGGGGTTTCGACGGCCCGCAGTGGTCGGTGCGGGTCTCGCTGGCCAACCTCGACGACCTGGACTACCTGAAGATCGGCCATCATCTGCGGACGGTCTTCGACGAGTACGCCGAGGAGTGGCGCCGGGCCACCGGCGCCTGAGCCCCGCACGGGCGGGCGGCGCCGGACCCCCGCACGGGCCCGGCGCCCCGTCCGGTCAGGCGGTGGCCGTCGACTGGGCCTCGGCCTCGGCCTCGGCCTCGGCACGGTAGAGGCAGGGGCGGTGGCGAAGTTGCCGATGACCTGGTGGTGGTCCTCGGGTACGGAACCACGCCCGGAGTTGGAGGTGAGCAGGGCTGCTCCGGTGGCCTCCAGGAGCCGTGTCAGCTCTTCGCCGGCGGTGGCCGCGCCGCCGCCGGCCCAGATGACGGGGCGGCGGGCGGAGGCCAGGGGTTCCCCGGCGGCGGCGAGTACGGCCGGTGCGGGAGCGGGCGGCCCGGGGGCGGGCTGGAGGCCGGTGCCGGTGGAGGTCAGGGCGCAGCCGAGGGTGCCCCGGGCGCGGCCGATCCCGCGGTGCGTGAGGGCTGGCCGCTGCTGGCCGCCGCCATCGGGCACATCGGTCACCCGCAGATACGCAACGGGGGCACCGTCTGCGGGAGCCTCGCCCACCACCACCCGGCGGGAGAAGGACGGCCTGATCGTGCGGGAACGCGACGCGGACGACCGCCGGGTCGTGTACTCGCGCCTGACCGAGCGGGGCCTGGCCACGGTGGACACCGTCTTCGCCGAACACCTGGACAACGAGCGGCGGATGCTGACCGGCCTCTCCCCGTCCGAACGCCGCCAGCTCGCCCGGCTGCTGCGCAAGCTGGAGATCTCCATCCTCGGCTCCGACGGGCTCCCGGCGGACGCCCCGGCGTGACGGCGCACCGCTCCGGGCGCTCACCCTCTCCGGCGCCCCCATGTCGCGCGGGCCACGTTTCGGGCGTGGAGTAGGGGCAACAGGGTACGGAACGGCACGCATGGGACAGCCATGCCACTGCCTGCCCGACGAGAGCGAGGAGCGTGTCATGCCGGCAGGATCCAGCCCCAAGCGGGAACGCCAGTACGAGCACATCAAGGACAGTGCCGAGAAGCGCGGCACGTCCGAGGGGCGCGCGAAGGAGATCGCCGCGCGCACGGTCAACAAGGAGCGGGCCCGCTCCGGTGAGTCGAGGACGGCGAGCAGGACCTCGACCCGTGACCCGAAGTCCGCCTCCGAGCGCGGTGGCCGACGCTCCCACAGCGGGGCGAAGGGGCCCACCCGGGACCAGCTGTACCAAGAGGCGAGGAAGAAGAACGTCGAGGGCCGCTCGCACATGAACAAGGAAGAGCTCAGGAAGGCGGTCGGCCGCTGATCCGGCGGCCCCCGCGTGCGGGCCTCCCCGTCGCCCCTCGCGGGGCGGGGAGGCCCGCCGCGCGAGGGGCGTGGGACATCCGACCCGAGGGTGCGCGGGCCCTTCGCCCGCGCCCCTGCCGCACGGCGCGTACGCACCGGGCCTCCGGTGTCCGCGCCGCCGTCCTGAGAGACGAGTGGACATGACACACCGATCGGATCTTCCCGGCACCGCCGAGTCGTACTGGATGGCGACGACGGAGCACCCCTCCTTCCCGCCCCTGGACGGCCACACCACCGCCGACGTGGTGGTCATCGGCGCAGGTATGGCCGGTCTCAGCACGGCCTGGGAGCTGGCCGCGGCCGGCCGCAGCGTGGTGGTGCTGGAGGCGGACCGTGTCGCCGCGGGCGTCTCCGGTTACACCACGGCCAAACTGACCGCGGCGCACGGACTGGTCTACGACCGGCTCCGCCGCACCCGCGGCGCCGAGGGGGCGGCCCTGTACGCGCGGTCGCAGCAGGCGGGGGTGGAGCGTGTCGAGGCCGTCGCGGCGGCGCTGGGCATCGCGTGCGACTTCGAACGGACCACCGCGTTCACCTTCACCACGGACCCGGAGCGGCGCGCGGAGTACGAGGCCGAGGCCGGGGCCGCCGCGGAGGCGGGGCTCGACGCCGCGCTGGTGCACCGGACCGAGCTGCCCTTCCCGGTGGAGGCCGCCGTGGGCGTCGGACAGCAGGCGCAGTTCCACCCCCGCCGGTATCTGCTGGGCCTCGTGGCCGGCCTGCGCGCGCGGGGCGGGGCCGTCTACGAGCGGACCCGGGTGACGGGACTCTCCGAGGGCGACCCCTGCCGGGTGACCACGGAGACGGGGATGACGGTGACGGCCCGGGACGTGGTCGTCGCCACCCACTTCCCCGTCTTCGACCGGGCCCTGCTCTTCGCCAGGATGTCGCCGCGCCGCGAACTCGTCGTGGCGGCGCCGCTGGCGGCCAAGGCCGCGCCGGAGCACATGTACATCACCGACGAGGGCGGGAAGCGGTCGGTGCGGACCGCGCCCCTCGACGACGGGCGGCGGCTGCTGATCGTCACGGGTGAGGACTTCACACCCGGCACGGGTGACGCCCGGGAGCGGTTCGGGCGGCTCGACGCGTGGATGCACCGGCACTTCCCGGCGGCCGGGCCCACCGCGTACCACTGGGCGGCCCAGGACAACGACGTCAGCGACGGGGTCCCCCTGGTCGGCCCGTTCCACGCGGGGGCGAAGCACGTGTACGTCGCGACCGGTTTCGGGGGCTGGGGCATGAGCGGAGGCGCGATGGCGGGGCAGCTGCTGAGCGCGCTGATCACCGGCGGGGAACCCGGGTGGGCCGGGCTCTACGACCCCCGCCGGATCAGGAGCACCCTCCGCGAGGGCGCGGCGCTGCTGTCCCAGCAGGCGGAGGTCGCCCGGCACTTCGTCGGCGACCGGTTCACGGCCGGCCACGCCGACCGGGCCGAGGACATCGCGCCGGGCACGGGTGCCGTGGTCCGGGCCGGCGGCCGGCACCACGCGGTGTACCGCGACGAGGACGGCAGGACGCACACCGTCTCGGCGCGGTGCACGCACCTGGGGTGCCTGGTCGCCTTCAACCGGGCGGAGAAGTCGTGGGAGTGCCCCTGCCACGGCTCGCGGTTCGGCGTCGACGGGCAGGTGCTGCAGGGCCCGGCGGTCCGTCCGCTCCCTCCGGCCGAGTAGGCGGGCGGCACCCGCGGGCCGGGCCCGTTCCCGCCGCCGGCACGGCCGGGGCGGGCCCGGTCCGTACCGGTGCCTCCCGGGCCGCGGCCCGGGCGCCTACTCCGGCCCGTCCTCCTCGGTCCGGCCCTCCGCCCGGCTCCTGGCTGCCCGCCGCAGCCGGGGATGGGTGGTGAGGCGGGTGTGGTCGCCCTCGGAGACGGTCTCGCCGACCATCTTCCGGACGGCGTCGCGCAGGCCGTGGAGCGCCTGGCTGCGCGGCGGTCCCGCCGCCGGGTCCTCCCGGAGTTCGCGCACGGTGGCCCAGCACAGTCCGAGCATCACGACCACGAAGGGCAGGGCGACGAGGATGGTGGCGGACTGGAGGGAGTCGAGGCCGCCCGCGACGAGCAGGGCCGCCGCGACGGCGGCCATCAGGATGCCCCAGGTGACGTTGAGCCAGGAACGCGGGTGGAGGGCGCCGCGGCTGGTGAGGGATCCCATGACGAGGGAGGCGGAGTCGGCGCTGGTGATGAAGTACATCATGATCAGGATCATGGCGAACCAGGAGGTGACGGCGGAGACAGGCAGGGCGTCGAGCATGGCGAAGAGGGTCGCCTCGGTCCCCCGGGCGTTCTCCCGGGCCATGTCGACGGCTCCGGTCGCGTCGAGGCGGATACCGGTGCCGCCCAGGACGCAGAACCAGAGGGCGGAGGCGCCGGAGGGGATCAGCAGCACGGTGAGGAGGAACTCGCGGATGGTGCGGCCCCGGGAGATACGGGCGATGAAGGTGCCCACGAAGGGGGCCCAGGAGAGCCACCACGCCCAGTAGAAGATCGTCCAGTCGCCGAGCCACCGGCCGTCCGTGAACGCGCCGGTGCGGCTGGCCATCGGGATGAGCTGGTTCAGGTAGCCGCCCACGCTGGAGGGGATGGCGTCCAGGATGTAGACGGTGGGGCCCACCACGAAGACGAAGACCATCAGCACCGCGGCCATCACCAGGTTCACCGAGCTCAGCCACTTCACCCCGCCGTGGAGGCCGGTGAAGGCCGAGGCGACGAAGGCGGCCCCGAGCGCGACGATGATGACCAGCTGGAGCCCGGTGGTGTCGGCGACGCCCGCGGTCAGGTGCAGTCCGGTGGCGACCTGGAGGGCTCCGACGCCGAGGCTGGTCGCGGTCCCGAACACGGTGGCGAAGACCGCCAGCAGGTCGAGCAGGCGCCCCACGATCCCGTCGGCCGCCCGCTCCCCGATCAGCGGGACGAAGACGGCGCTCAGCCGGTTGCCGCGCCCCATGCGGAAGGTCGTGTAGGCGAGCGCGAGGCCGACGACCCCGTAGATGGCCCACGGGGTCAGCGTCCAGTGGAAGAAGGAGTACTCCAGGGCCGTGCCCGCCGCTCCGGGGGTCCTGGCCTCCACTCCGGTCGAGGGCGGTGGCGTCAGGTAGTGGGTGACCGGTTCGCCCACGCCGTAGAAGATGAGGCCGATGCCCATGCCCGCGGCGAACATCATCGACACCCAGGCGAAGTCGGTGAACTCCGGCTTCTCGTCGCTCGTGCGCCCGAGGCGGATGCGGCCGAAACGGCTGAAGGCGATGGCCACGCACATGACGAGGAAGACGTCGGCCGCCACGACGAACAGCCAGGCGAAGTTCTTCAGCACCCAGGGCAGAGCGCTGCCGGAGAAGCTCCGGAAGGACTCCTTCCCCAGGCTCGCCCACAGGACGACGGCGGCGATCCCGGCGACCCCGACGGCGACGACCGGGCCGTCCGGCCTGGAGGCGTCGCCGGCGTTCCCGGGGTCCGGTCCGCTCGGGGGCCGGTCGGCGGTCTCGGTGGTGCTCATAGCGTCCCACTATGGTCCACCTGACGGACATACCGTCAGATACCACGCGCTACGGGGTGTTGCCCCACCCCGCACGGCGAGGCGGGTCCGCCCCCGGCCGGGAGCGGACCCGCGGGCCGCAGGGTGCTCAGCGCGGACCGGTCCCCGCGCGCCGGCCCGGCAGGGGGACCATGCGCACCAGGCCGCTGACGACGGTGTCGGTCAGGTCGCCGGCGGGGGCGTCCGTACCGTGGGTGAGCAGGCGGGCGAGGGTGCGTACCAGGGCGGGTGAGGCCATGACGTGGCGGTTGAGCAGGGGCCGGTAGCCGAAGCGGGCGAACACGAGGCCGGCGGTGGTGTTGCCGAGCCGGTAGTAGCGCCCCCAGCGGCGCTCGATCTCGCGCGGGTAGCGCCGCAGGACCTGCTCACGTCCGGGGCCCGGCGCGCGGTGCAGGGCGAGGGCGATCGTCTCCGCGGCGGCCTCGCCCGCCTCCATGGCCTGTACGATCCCCTCGCCGCTCCAGGGGCTGACCATGCCCGCGCTGTCGCCGACCAGGAGCAGCCCCCGGTGGTACTGGGGCCTGCGGTTGAAGCCCATGGGGAGTGCGGCGCTGCGGAACGGGGAGTCGGCGTTCGCCTCCTGAAGGCCCCAGTGCCCGGGCAGCCGTTCCAGCCACCGGTCCATGGTGGCCCGGAGGTCGACCGCGCCGGGGCCGCGGTGCGGCAGGGCCCCCAGCCCGACGTTCACCCGCCCGTCGCCCAGCGGGAAGATCCACCCGTAGCCCGGCAGGTCCCGGCCGGTGCGCGGGCAGAGGAGGTCGGCCCAGAGTTCCAGGTAGGGGTCGTGGGTGCGGGCCTCGCTGCGGTAGTAGCGGCGGCCCGCGGTGGCGATCGGCATACGGGGGTCCCGTTCGAGCCCCATGGCCAGGGCCGTCCTGGCGGAGGCGCCGTCGGCCGCGACGACCAGGGGGGCGTGGAAGTCCTTCGGCCGCCGGTCGGCTCCCACCAGGGCGCTCACGCCGGTGATCCGGCCGGCTCGGTCGGTCAGGGGCCCCGTCGCCTTCGTTTGGGAGCACAGCCTCGCCCCGGCCGCCACGGCCCGGCGGACCAGGAGGTCGTCGAAGTCGTGCCTGCTGCGGGTGAGTCCGAAGTCGGGGGCGCTGCCCGAGCGCGGCCAGTCGATGTGCACCTGGCGTCCCTGGCACACCCACCGCATGCCCCTGGTGCGGGTCCAGCCCGGGGCGTCGATGTCGATGCCCATCCGCACCAGCTGCTGGACGCCGCGGGGGGTGAGGCCGTCGCCGCACACCTTGTCCCGGGGGAAGGCGCTCTTCTCCAGGAGCAGCACGTCCACCCCGGCCCGCGCCAGGAACAGCGCGGCGGCCGAGCCCGCGGGTCCCGCGCCCACCACGATGACCTGCGCCCGGTCGTCTCCGTTGCCGGCGTCCTCGGTTGACGGCACCTGCTGCCTCCTCGGGGTCTGTGATCGCTGAGGACGTCCGGTGTCCGGCGCTCCGTGCTCCGTTCCGCGGGCGCCGCACCGGGCTTCCGTACCGGGATGGGTACCCGCTCCCGGGCGCGGACAGCCCTGCGCGGCGGAGCTCCGGCCCGGGGCGCCGGCACGCCGGGGCGGCCTCCGGGGCGCCTGGGGGGAGCGCGCCGGGGCGGACGGCGCCGTACGGGCCGGGCCGTGGCTCCCCGGGAGCGGGCCGGCGGCCGCCCGGCGGGGACTCAGTACGATGGACCGCCGCGTGGCGAGACGCGGGCACGGCGGCGGGAGGGACCGGAAGTGACGGACGTGGACACCGGCGGCGGACAGCCGCGGCGGCGCGGTCAGGGAGAGCTGGAGGCGCAGGTCCTGGCCACGCTCTGCCGGGCCCCGGGTCCGGCGACGGCGGCCTGGGTGCAGGAGCGGCTGGACGGCCGGGTCGCCTACACCACGGTGATGACGATCCTGACGCGGCTCCAGGCGAAGGGGGCCGTGGAGCGGCGTCGGGAGGGCCGTTCGTTCCGGTGGACCCCGACGTCCGACGAGGCGGGCCTGGCGGCGCTGCGGATGCGCAGGGTGCTGGACGGCGAGAGCGACCGCGAGGCCGTGCTGGCGAGTTTCCTGACCGGTCTGACGCCGGGCGACGAGCGGTTGCTGCGGGACCTGCTGGCCCAGGCGGCCGACGAACCGGAAGCCTAGGGACATGGGTGTCTTCGTCTTCCTGCCCCTGGTGCTGCCGCTGAGCGCGTGGCCGGTGGCCCGGCTGGCGGCGCACCACCTCCATCCGCGCACCGCGACCCGGCTGCTGTCGGTGGTCGCCGCGGTCCTGGCGCTGTGCAGCACGCTCTGCCTCGCCCTGCTGGTGGTGGTCGGCACGGCCCAGCTGCCCGGCAACCCGCTGCCCGACGGGTGGTCGGATCCGGAGGTGCGGGAGGCACTGCCGTACGACGAGGTGGCGGGCAGCGCGGCGATACCGCTGCTGGGCGCGGTGGTCGCCTCGTGCGGCTGGACCGCGTGGCGTCACCGCCGGGTGCGGCGGGGCGCGGGGCGCGCGCTGGCGGGACTGCGGCGCACCCCGGTGGCGGTGCTGCCCGACGACGTGCCGTACGCCTACGCGCTGCCCGGCGGGCCGGGGCGGGTCGTCGTCTCGACGGCGCTGCTGGACTGCCTGGAGCCGGCGGAGCGCCGGGCGCTGTTCGCGCACGAGCGGTCCCATCTGGCCGGTTCCCATCACCGTTTCCTGCTCACCGCGCAGCTGGCGGCGCGGGCCAACCCGTTCCTGCGGCCGCTGCGTACGGCGGTGGCGTACACCGCCGAGCGGTGGGCCGACGAGGACGCGGCCGCGGCGGTCGGCAGCCGGCGGGTGGTGGCCCGGGCCATCGGCAAGGCCGCGCTGGTCTCGCGGGGCGCGCCCGCGGTGACGTTCGCCCACTTCGCGGCGCCGGGCCCGGTGCCGCGCCGGGTCGCGGCCCTGCTGGGACCGGCCCCGGCCGCGCGGGCGTGGCCGCCCGCCTTCACCGCCGCGGGGCTGGCCATGTGGGGGGCGGCGGCCGGCACGACGGTCTCCGCCCTGTCGTCGGCGAACGCGGCGGTCACCCTCTTCTTCGTACTGAAGGCGGCCACACCCCTGTAGCGCGTGCGGCGCGGCCGGCGGATTCCCCCGCGGCCCCGCCCGGACCGCTCCGCGGCCCTCACGGCCCCGCCCGGCTCCTCCGCGGCCCTCCCACGGCTCCCCGCGGTCCTTCATGGCCGAGGTCCGGCTCCGACGTGGGTACTTTACGGACCCTTTACCCTTGAGTCGGGACACTTTTTGTTCCGGGCCGGTGGTCCGGTCTGTTCCGGGCCCCGGGTCCGGTCCGTCCCGGACCTCTCGGTCCGCCCTGTCCACGAGCCAAGAAGGAGCAGCACCCGCAATGGGTGAATCCGGTAGTACCAGCCGTGCCACGGCCCGATCGCAGTCCGCACACCGCGGAACGGGGGTGGCACGGTGACGGAAGTACTTCTGCTGCTCGTCGCGCTCGCCCTCACCCTCGCGTGTGCGGTGTTCGTCGCGGCCGAGTTCTCGCTGACCACCATCGAGCGCGGCGAGCTGGAGCGTGCCGCCGAGTCCGGTGAGCGCGGAGCGGGAAGCGCGCTGGAGGCGGTCAAACGCCTGACCTTCCAGCTGTCCGGTGCCCAGCTGGGCATCACGGTCACCTCCCTGGTCATCGGCATGCTCGCCGAGCCCTCGCTGGCCGTGCTGCTGCGCGGTCCGCTGGAGGCCGCCGGCCTGCCCTCCGGGGCGGTGTCCACCGTCGCGACGCTGCTCGGGGTCACCGTGGCCACCGTGGTGCTGATGGTCGTCGGTGAGCTGGTCCCGAAGAACTGGGCGATCTCCAGCCCACTGGCCGTCGCCAAGGTCGTGGCCGGTCCGCAGCGCGCGTTCACCGCGTTCTTCGGTCCGCTGATCCGGCACCTGAACAACACCGCCAACCGGCTGGTGCGGCGTTTCGGCCTGGATCCGCAGGAGGAGCTGGCCTCGGCGCGCAGCCCGCAGGAGCTGGTGGCGCTCGCCCGGCACTCCGCGCTGGAGGGGGCCATGGAGCAGGACTCGGCGGAGCTGTTCGTCCGTACGCTGCACCTGGGCGAGCTGACCGCGGAGAACGTGATGACGCCCCGTGTCGACGTCCAGGCCCTGGAGGCCCACGCGACCGCGGCGGACGCCGCCAACCTCACCCTGGCCACGGGCCTGTCCCGTTTCCCGGTCTACCGGGACAGCCTGGACGAGGTCATCGGCACGGTGCACATCCGTGACGTCCTGGCGCTCGACGAGGCCGTCCGCGCGCGCACCCCGGTGACCGAGCTCGCCACCCCGCCGCTGCTGGTGCCGGACTCCCTCCCGGTGGACCGCATGCTGCAGCGGCTGCGGCAGAGCAGGACGATGGCCGTGGTCATCGACGAGTACGGCGGTACGGCGGGTGTCGCCACGGTGGAGGACGTCGTGGAGGAGGTCGTCGGCGAGGTACGCGACGAGCACGACCCGCACGAGCGGCCCGACCTGATGCGGCTGGAGCTGTCGGCGGACGGCCGGACGGTGTGGGAGGCCGACGGAAGCGTCCGGCTGGACCAGCTGGAGGAGATCGGCCTCACCGCGCCCGACGGCCCGTACGAGACGCTGGCCGGGCTGCTCGCGGCGCGGCTGGAGCGCATCCCGCGCCTGACCGACCGCGTCGAGGCGGACGGCTGGCAGTTCGCCGTGCTGCACGTCGCGCACCACCGGGCCGACCGCGTCCGGATCACCGCCCCCGCCCCGAAGATCGCCGAGGAGGTCCGATGACCGCCGTCCAGTTGCTGATCGGCGCGCTGACGCTGCTGACCAACGCCTTCTTCGTCGGCGCGGAGTTCGCCCTGATCTCCGTACGCCGCAGCCAGATCGAGCCGGCCGCGCTCAAGGGCAACGCCCGCGCCAGGTCCACCCTGTGGGGTCTGGAGCACCTGTCCGCGGTGATGGCCACCGCCCAGCTCGGCATCACGATCTCCTCGCTGGTGCTGGGCGCCGTCGCGGAGCCGGCGATCGCGCATCTGCTGGAGCCGCCGTTCCACGCCGTCGGTGTCCCGGAGGGGCTGATCCACCCGATCGCGTTCGTGATCGCGCTGACGGCCGCGACGTATCTGCACATGCTCATCGGCGAGATGGTGCCGAAGAACATCGCGCTGGCCGCCCCGGCGCCGACCGCGCTGCTGCTGGGCCCGCCGCTGGTGGCGCTCACCCGCGCCATGCGTCCGGTCATCTTCGGCATCAACGCCTTCGCCAACGCCCTCCTCAGGCTCCTGAAGGTGGAGCCGAAGAGCGAGGTCGCCGCCGTCTTCACGGACGACGAGCTCGTCCGCCTGGTCAAGGACTCCAGCGACGCCGGTCTGCTGGACCCGGCGGACGGCGAGCGGCTGCGGGACGCGCTGGAGCTGGGCACCCGGCCGGTCGGGGAGGTGATGGTGCCGCTCGGCAGGACGGTGACCGTCGGCCACGACATCACTCCGGCGCGCCTGGAGCGCACGGCGGCGGCCAGCGGGTTCTCGCGGCTGCCGGTGACGGGCCCGGGAGGGGCGATCCTGGGGTACCTGCACATCAAGGACGCGCTCGGTACGGAGCGGCGGCACGAGCCCTTCCCGTCGGCCGCGCTCCATCCGGTGATCCGGGTGGAGATCGACACGCCGCTGGACGACACGATGACCGCCATGCGCGCCGGGGACACCCACCTGGCCGCGGTCACGGGGGAGAAGGGCACGGTGATCGGGTTCGTGACGATGGAGGACGTGCTGGGCGAGCTGGTCGGCCCGTCCGCCACCGTCTGACCGGACCGGCGGAGGACATGTCCGCCACCGTCCGACGGGTCCGTGGACGACGTGTCCGCCACCGTCCGAGGGGCCCGTGGACGACCGCGCCCCCGGCGGCACCGAGGTGCTGCCGGGGGCGCGTGCCGTACGGGGCCGTCCCGGAGGGGCGGCCACCCGGAGGCCGGGTCAGGCCTTCGCCGCGGCCGGCTCCGGGGCCGTGGGGGCTGCCGCCTCCACCGCCTCGTCCCGGGCCGCGCGCGCGGCCGGGATGAGGGCGGCGATCAACGCGGCCACCAGGGCGACACCGGCGCCGACGACCAGACCGGCACGGAAGCCGCTCTCCGAGGTGAGGCTGAAACCGCCCGCGGAGACGGTCATCTGGGAGAGGACCACACCGATCACCGCGGCGCCGATCGACGTGCCCAGGGAGCGCATCAGCGTGTTGAAGCCGTTGGCGGCCGCCGTCTCGTTGAGCGGCACGGAACTCATGATCAGGGCGGGCATCGCCCCGTAGGCGAGGCCGACACCGCCGTTGATGACCATGATGACCAGCATCAGGCCCCAGGCGGAGCCCATCAGGACCAGCGAGAGGCCGTATCCGGCCGCGATGACGAGCGTTCCGCAGATCAGGGTGAACTTCGGGCCCCGGGCGTCGGTGAGCTTCCCGCCGAGCGGTGAGATGACCATCATCATGATGCCGCCGGGGGCCATCCACAGACCGGCCGCGAGCATCGACTGGCCCAGGCCGTAGCCGGTGGCCTCGGGGAACTGCAGCAGCTGGGGGATGATCAGCATGCTGGCGTACATGCCGAAGCCGACGAAGAGGGACGCCGCGTTGGTGAACAGGACGCGCGGGCGTGCCGTGGTGCGCAGGTCGACCAGCGGGTCGCGGGTGCGGGTCTCCCAGAAGCCCCAGGCCAGCAGGGCCACGACGGCGAGGGCGAACAGGCCGAGGGTCGTCGCCGAACCCCAGCCCCACTCCGCGCCCTTGGAGACCGCGAGCAGCAGGCTGACCAGCCCGATGCCGAGCCCGACCGCGCCCGGGTAGTCGAAGCGCTGGCCCTTGGCGCCCGGCGGGACGTCCGGGATCAGGAACCAGATCAACGCGGCGATGCCGACGGCGAGCACGGCGGAACCCCAGAAGAGGACGCGCCAGCTGGTGTACTGGGCGACCGCCGCGGAGATCGGCAGGCCGAGGCCGCCGCCGATGCCCATGGAGGCGCTGACCAGCGCGATGGAGGAGCTGAGCTTCTCCGCGGGGACCACGTCGCGCAGCAGGGCGATGCCGAGCGGGACCATGCCCATGCCCATGCCCTGGAGGCCGCGCCCGACGATCATCGGGACGACGGAGGAGGAGAGCGCGCAGACCACCGAGCCCACGATCAGCGGCACGGAACACGCCAGCAGCATGCGGCGCTTGCCCAGCAGGTCGCCGAGCCGTCCGGTGACGGGCACGCAGACGCCGGCCACGAGCAGGGTGACCGTGATCACCCAGGCGCTGTTCGCGGACGAGGTGTGCAGGATCTTCGGGAGATCCTGGATCAGAGGCGTCACCAGGGTCTGCATGATTGCCGCCGTGGTGCCCGCGAACGCCAGGGTGGCGACCACGCCGCCCGAGCGGGCGGAGGGCTGGGGTACTTCCATAAGAGGATTCCTCGCAAATCTGTCGGATGCGCTGTGCATCGTACACACCAAATGTATCGAGCATGTTATGTGTGCGATGCACGTTGCCATGAGAGACTGGAGGCCACCGGCAGGCGCGGGTCGCGTTCCGCCGGACCGGCTGTGAAGCAGGAGGCACCAGGGGCATGGGCAGGCCGTCGACGTACGAGGTCGAGTACGAGCAGATGCTCCTGAGCCGTTACGGCCTCCAGCAGCACCGCGCGGGACACGGCGGCGGCAGAAGGCTGGAGCGCAGCGCCTATGTCCTGCTCAGCCGGCTCCGCGTCCAGGGCCCCATGTCGATCGGTGAACTGAGCGACGCCCTGGGACTCGACGCCTCCACCCTCAACCGGCAGACCGCCGCGGTGGTCCGGGCCCGTCAGGCCGAGCGCATCCCCGATCCGGCCGGGGGCATGGCCCGGAAGTTCCGGATCACCGAGGAGGGCTCCCGCCTGCTGGACGAGGAGCGCGAACGCACCGCCGAGACCCTGGAGCGGGTGATGGCCGAATGGCCCGAGCAGGACGTCGCCGCCTTCGCGGGCTACCTCAAGCGGTTCAACGCGGGCATCGAGCGCCTCAGCGGCCGGCCCTGGCCGCGCCCCTGAGGCCGTAGCGCCGCCCGGCCCCCCGTCACGCGCACCGGCCGCCCGCGGGTCACCCGCCGCCGGAAGGGCGTGGATGCTCGACGCGGAAGAGCCAGGCCGTGAGCAGGGGTTCGAGGGCTTCGGCCTCGGAGGGCGTCAGCAGGTCCAGCAGGCGCCGTTCGTTGCGCATGTGGTCGGTGAACGCCTGGTCGATCAGCTGCCGTCCGGGACCGGTGAGGGCGACGATCCGGCCGCGCCGGTCGTCGTCGGAACGGCGGCGGGTGACGAGTCCGGCCCGCTCCAGACGGTCGACCCTCTTCGTCATCGCGCCGGTGGTGACCATGGTGTGCGCGGCAAGGTCACCCGGCGCCCGTTCGTAGGGCGCGCCCGCACGGCGCAGTGCGCACAGGACGTCGAACTCCCCCTCGCTGAGGCCGTAGCGGTCGTACACGCGGGAGAGTTCCTCGGTGAGCCGGGCAGCCAGGCGATGCAGCCGGCCGATCACTCCCTGAGGGGAGACGTCGACGTCAGGCCGCTGGTGACGCCAGTCGGCCTGGATACGGGCTACGCGGTCCAACGGCTGCCGTTCCTCCATGCGCACATAATAACTTCCAGGGAAGCTACTATTCGCTTCCATGGAAGCAAACGTGCGGTGGGTGCTGCTGACCGCGATCGCGCCGGTGGCCTGGGGGGCCAACTACTTCGTCACACGCGAGTTCCTCCCCGCCGACCACCCGCTGTACGGAGCCGTTCTGCGGGCCCTGCCCGCGGGCCTTCTCCTGCTGGCCCTGCGCAGGCGGCTGCCACGCGGTGCGTGGTGGTGGAGGTCGGCGGTGCTCGGCCTGCTCAACATGAGCGTGTTCTTCGTCCTCGTCTACGTCGCTTCCCAGCTGCTGCCGACGAGCCTGGCGTCAACCGTCATGGCGCTGTCCCCGATGGCGATGACGCTCATGGCCTGGGGCCTGGTGTCCGAGCGCCCGCGGTCCGCCCATCTGGCGGGGGCCGTGACCGGGCTCGCCGGGGTGGGTCTCATGGTGCTCACCGGCTCGGAGGAGATGCACGCGAAGGGGCTCCTCGTCTCGGTCGCGGCCATGCTCGTATCGTCCTTCGGTCACATCCTGGCCAAACGGTGGAGCACCGGCGCCGACGTGCTCACCTCGACCGCCTGGCAGCTCACCGCGGGGGGACTGCTCCTGCTGCCCGTCGCCGTGGCCGTGGAGGGCGCTCCCCCCGCGTTCTCCCCACCGGCGCTCCTCGGCTTCTCCTACACCGCTCTGGTCGCCACCTCCCTGGCCTTCGTCGTCTGGTTCGCAGGCCTGCGGCGCCTGCCCGCGGGCACCGTAGGCATGATCGGGCTGCTCAACCCCGTCACCGGTGTGCTGCTCGGTACCCTGCTCGCCGCCGAGATGCTGACCGTCCAGCAGGTGGGCGGACTGGTGCTGGTCCTGACCGGAGTCGTCCTCGGACGGCCCGTCCGTGCGAAACGGCCCGGCGGCACCCGGTCACCTGCCCTCTCCGCCCCGGGCGGAGGCCACCCGGGAGAGCCTTCCGCCCGCGATCCCCTGTGAGCCGGCGGGGCAGCAGCCGTCGGTTCGCCTCCGGCCCGGAGCGGCGTTTGTACGCCGACGGTGCGATTCCGGTCCGACGCCGCGCCGGCGTGCGCAGATCGGCGGCGGTGCCGAGCCCGCTACGGCGCGCGACCGCCTCGGACCGGGACTCGCCTCGCCCGGTCAGCCGGGCCGGAGCGCCGGCGTCACCGGCGTCCGCGCAGCCGGCCGAACAGACGGCGGGCCTGGGCACGCTTACGCGGGTCGGCCGCGGCACGCCGGGCCGACGCGATCGTCCGCCGGCCCTGGGGGCTGCGGGTGAATTGAGTGAGGCGGGTGATCAGTCCGGACATAGCTCCTCCTCGGGACGGTGTACCGTCCGCCTACCCCGCCGGGGCGCGAGGATGTCCAGGCCGTCACCGCCCCGCGTCCCGCGTTCCGGGAGCCGGAACGGCCTTCCGTCACAGCGGCTCCACGCCGGGGCTGCCGGCGGGCCGGGACCGGCCGCGCCCACCACGGCTCCTGCCTGGCCGCCCCTCCCCCGCCCGGTCCGTCACCGTCGCCCCTCCCCCGCTCCCCCTGCTCGCTCCCGCCTCTCCCCGCTGCCCCGCCCCGACCCTCCGGTATGCCCCGGGCCGGCGCTCGGGGGTTCCGTACGCGTACAGGTACGGACGGAGCTGCCGGGAAGCCTGCGGCGGTGGGCAGGCCGGTGGACCCCACCGGACGGCACGGCCCGCCGGGGCTCCCGCTGCGCGCCGTGCCCGGCGCGCTCGCCCGCCGGCCGGCGTGGACGTCCTCCTGGACCGGCCGCCCCGCTGCGGCCCGGAGCGCGGACCCGGGGCAGCGCCCGCACGGGCCGCCGTGAGCGGTACGCGGGAGCCTCACGGGTGGAACCGCGGCACCGCCTTCCGGCGTCGTCAGGCCAGTCGTCCGCCGCCGGGCGAGGCGCCGGGCACCCGCTCCACCGGGTGCGCCGCCCGCCCCCGGCGCGTACGCGCGGAACGCGTCCGATGCGCGCAGGCGCATACAGGCACACAACGGAGGAGCAGCACCATGAATCTTCACGTCGGCCCTCGCACCGGAGGTACCCGGGGCAGGGCTGCCCTTCGCGGTGCGGGGGCGGTGCTGGCCGCGGGGTTAGTACTTGCGGCGGCGACGGCCTGCGACGGGACCTCCGGCGGCAGCGGCGGCGGTCAGGCGGCGAAGGAGTGGAAGGCCGGTGACTGCGCCGGGCCCGAGAAGGGTTCGAAGGACGGTTACCTGAGCATGGAGTGCGACGACCCGGGGGCGACCATCAAGGCGCTGGAGGTCCAGGACGGTTCGTTCTTCGCCGACTCCGTCCAGTGCCCGGCCGGTACGGACGCCATCATCTCGGTGAAGGTCTCCTTCGGTACGGGCGACGCCGGCGGCGGCATCCCCAGCAGGACCGTCTGCGGCCGCAACCTCTCCGGTGATCACCCGGGGGACGCCGGGGCCGGTGGCGGCCAGCTGGTGGTGGGTGACTGTGTGGACGACTCCGCCAAGGAGGTGCCCTGCGCCTCGGGCGGCGGCGGCAAGGTCGCCGCCCTGACCGAGACGGCCGAGGAGTGCCCGTCCGGGTCCGAGCCCCTGGAGCTCTTCCCGAGTCCGGGCCGGCCCTACGACGCCATCTGCACCATCCGCGCCTGACCTGCCCGCCTCCAGGGGCGCCCCGGTGCCCCTGGAGGCGGGGCGGACGGCGGGCGGCTGCGGGAAGGGCCGGACGGGTCCCTCTCGCGCGGCGGACGGCGGAAAACGGGTCCGCCGGTGCAAGGGGGACGGCGCCGCGGGGAACGGTCGGGGGGTCCATTCCGCAGCGAAGGAGCACAGCCTGTGAGCGAGACCGCGGACAAGGGGTCTGCCGAGAAGGACGAGCGGCCGTACCTGACCAACCGCCAGGGCCACCCCGTCCACGACAACCAGAACCAGCGCACGGTCGGCGCCCGTGGCCCGGCGACTCTGGAGAACTACCAGTTCCTGGAGAAGATCAGCCATTTCGACCGGGAACGCATCCCGGAGCGTGTCGTCCACGCGCGCGGGGTGACGGCGTACGGCTACTTCGAGGCGTACGGCAAGTGGGGCGACGAGCCCATCGGCCGGTACACCCGGGCCAGGCTGTTCCAGGAGGCCGGCAAGCGGACCGACGTCGCCGTGCGCTTCTCCACCGTGATCGGCGGCCGCGACTCCTCCGAGGCGGCCCGGGACCCGCGGGGCTTCGCCGTGAAGTTCTACACGGAGGACGGCAACTGGGACCTGGTGGGGAACAACCTCGGGATCTTCTTCATCCGGGACGCCATCAAGTTCCCCGACGTCATCCACGCGCTCAAGCCCGACCCGGTGACCCACGAGCAGAAACCGGCCCGGATCTTCGACTTCATGTCGCAGACCCCGGAGAGCATGCACATGCTGGTGAACCTCTTCAGTCCCCGGGGCATCCCGGCCGACTACCGCCATATGCAGGGCTTCGGCGTCAACACCTACAAGTGGGTGAACTCCGAGGGCGGCACGGTCCTGGTCAAGTACCACTGGCTGCCCAAGCAGGGTGTCAGCAGCATGACCGAGGAGGACGCGGCGAACATCCAGGCGGACGAGCTGGGTCACGCGACGAAGGACCTGTACGAGGCCATCGGGCGCGGCGACCACCCCGAGTGGGAACTGGTCGTCCAGATGATGTCCGACGACGAGCACCCCGAGCTGGACTTCGACCCGCTGGACGACACCAAGACCTGGCCCGAGCAGGACTTCCCGCCGAAGGCGGTGGGGCGCATGGTGCTCGACCGGATGCCGGACAACTACTTCGCGGAGAACGAGCAGGCCTCGTTCGGCACCGGTGTCCTGGTGGACGGGCTGGACTTCTCGGACGACAAGATGCTGGTCGGCCGTACGTTCTCCTACAGCGACACCCAGCGCTACCGGGTCGGCCCGAACTACCTCCAGCTGCCGGTCAACCAGGCCAAGGCCGCCCGTGTCGCCACCAACCAGCGCGACGGCCTGATGGCCTACGACAACGGCCACGGCGGTGAGAACCCGGAGGTCAACTACGAACCGTCGATCACCGGCGGGCTGCGGGAGGCCGGCCCCCTCACCCACGACGAGCAGGGCCCGGTGATCGAGGGCCGGCTCACCCGGTCCAGGATCCCCCGCACCAACGACTACCTCCAGGCCGGCCAGCGCTACCAGCTGATGGAGGAGTGGGAGCAGGACGATCTGGTCAAGAACTTCACCGCTCTCTTCTCCCAGTGCGCCCGGCCCGTGCAGGAGCGGATGGTCTGGCACTGCCTGATGGCGGACAACGAGCTCGGGCTCCGGGTCGGCGAGGGCATCGGCATCAGCCCCTCCGACGTCGCCCACCTCCCTCCGCTGGCCACCCAGAACCTCAGCGAGGAGGAGCGCGAACGGCTCTCGCGGCTCGGCAGCAACCCTCCGCGGGACGTCACCGGGCTGACCATGACGCACTGCGTCCCCGACAAGCGGCACGTGGTGGAACGCTGATCCCCCGCCCCTTTGCGGCGGCCGCCGACACCGGCCGCCACGCCCGCGCGAGGGCGTGAACAACGTGTGGGGCCGGGCGCTGTCCGATCGGACAGCGCCCGGCCCCACACGTTGTTCCGATGGACAGGAACCGGGCACCCACCTGCGGTTTAGCGTTCAGCATCCGTTCGCCGCCGACAGGCGGTGCCCCGTCCCCACTCTTCGCGGAGTCCTCATGAGCACCACAGTTCCCCCTGCCGGCGATCCGGAAGCCGGTACTCCGGCGCCCCAGGGCATGCGCCGCGTCGCGACGGCCAGTTTCATCGGCACGGCCATCGAGTTCTACGACTACTACATCTACGGGACCGCGGCCGCGCTCGTCCTCAACGAGGCGTTCTTCCCCGGGCTTTCGAAAACCGCGGGCACCCTGGCCACCCTCTCGACCTTCGCCGTGGGTTTCGCGGCCCGCCCGCTGGGCGCCGCGATATTCGGGCACTACGGCGACCGGATCGGGCGCAAGGCGGTGCTGGTCGTCTCGCTGCTGATGATGGGACTGTCCACCGGCGCGATCGGGCTCCTGCCCGGCTACGAGACGATCGGTGTCGCCGCCCCGGTCCTGCTCGTACTGCTGCGCCTGATCCAGGGCCTGGGCCTGGGCGGCGAGTGGGGCGGCGCGGCCCTGCTGGCCGTGGAGCACGCACCGGCGAAGAAGCGCGGCCTGTACGCCGCCGCGGCGCAGATGGGCTCTCCCGTGGGCTACTTCGCCGCGACCGTCACCTTCCTGCTGATGTCCGGTCTGCTGGGCGACGAGGCGTTCGAGGGCTGGGGCTGGCGGATTCCGTTCCTGCTCTCCTTCGTGCTCGTCGCGGTCGGTCTCTTCATCCGGCTGAAGGTCGCGGAGTCCCCGGCCTTCGTCAAGGCGGCCGAGAAGAGCGAAGCGGCGAAGACCCCGCTCATGGAGGCGTTCCGCAGGCACCCCAAGGAGATGCTGCTCGGCGCCGGCATGATCACCGTGGTGTACGTGATGTTCTACACCGCGGCGACCTACTGCATGACCTACACGACGGACACCCTGGAGATCCCGAAGAACGACATGCTGGCGCTGACCCTGGTCGCGGTCCTGGTGCTCGGGGTGTCCACCTTCGCGGTGGCGAAGTGGTCCGACGTGATCGGCCGCCGCAAGCTCATCATCGGCGGCGCGGCGTTCGGTGTGGTGTGGGGCGCGGTGATCTTCCCGCTGCTGGACACCGGGAACTACGCGCTGATCGCGGTGGCGCTCAGCGGCGCCCTGCTCTGCATGGGCATCATCTACGGCCCGGCCGGCGCCTACATGCCGGAGCTGTTCTCGACCCGGGTGCGGTACTCGGGTGCCGGCTTCTCCTACAACCTCGGCGGGGTGCTGGGCGGTGCGGCGGCCCCGCTGGTGGTGACGGCCCTGGCGGAGAGCTACAGCCCCGCGGTCGGCGGCTGGTTCATGAGCGGCATGGCCCTGCTCTCCCTGGTGTGCGTGCTGGCGCTGCCGGAGACCAAGGACCGGGATCTGGATGCCGTCTGACCAGGGGGCACCGCGGCCGGCCGGGCCGGGAGGGCACCGGGCCCCCCTCCTGTCCGGAGCTCCTATCCTGTGGCGATGAACATGCGGGCGGCCCCGGCCGAGCACACCGGGGGGATCGATCTGCGGATGCTCGCGTCCGCGCTCGGCGCCGACGTCTCGCAGGCCGGTGCGCGGGAGGCCGGGGACGTCGTCATAGCGGAGCCGGGTGAGACCCCGGTGGCCGCGCCCGGTTCCCTGGTGCTGGCCGTCGGGGCCCGGGGCCCGGCGGCGGCGGCGGCCATGGTGCGGACGGCCGCCCGGGCGGGGGCGGCGGGGGTGGTGCTCAGACTGGACGAGGGCGAGGAGGCCCTTCCGCGGGCCGTGCTCGACGCCTCGCTCGGCATGGGTGTCACGGTGCTGGGGATCGGGCGCCAGGTCCCCTGGGAGCGGGTCGACCGCGAGGCCCGCCGGGCCCGCCCGGGACGCCGGGGCGATCTGTTCGCGCTGGCCCAGACCATGGCCACGGTCACGTGCGGGCTGGCCAGCGTCGAGGACAGCGCGCACCGTGTCCTGGCATACGCGGGGCCGGCCGAGGAGGCGGACGAGCTGCGCCGGCTGTCGGTGCTGGGCCGCCACTGCCCGGACCGGTTCCTGGCACTGCTGCGTGACCTGGGTGTCTACCGGCGTACCCGCGAGGACGGCGAGGTCGTCGCCGTCGACGCCCGTCCCGGGCTGGGCCTGCGGCGCCGGCTGGTCGTCGGTGTCAACGCGGGCGGGCGCCCGCTGGGCACGATATGGGTCCAGGAGGGCGACCGGCCTCTCGCGGCGAACAGCGAGGAGATGCTGCGCGGCGCCGCGCGGCTCGCGGTGCCGCAGCTGATCGACCACTACTACGAGGGCGATGCCGCGGCGCGGTCGCTGTCGCGGACCGACCTGGCCCACGGCCTGCTGACGGGCCGCTTCGACCCGTCGGCCCTGGCGGCCCATCTGGGGGTCACCCCGGACGCCGCCGCCACCGTCGTCGCCTTCGACCTGCGGGAACCGGCGGCTCCTGACACCGCCGGGGACGACGCGGGCCACGAGGCCAGGCTGGCCGAGGCCGCCGCGATCACCGCGGTGCACGCCGCGGCCCACCGGAGCGGCGCCCTGGTCGCCCGGGCCTGCGGGCAGATCTACGTGATGCTGCCGGAGCCGTCCGTGTCCCGCACCGGCCCGCACGAGGGGGCGGACACCGGGGAGGCCGCCCTGGTCCGCTGGGCCGACGAGGTCGTCACGGCGCTGCGCAGGCACACCCGCACCCCGGTCCAGGCGGTGGTCGCCGGCCGGGCCGGCCGCCTGGTGGACATCCCCTCGGTGAAGCTGCGCGGCCATCGTGCCCTGGAGGTCATGGCCCGCACCCCGGAGCGCACGGTGGCGACGCACCGGGTCCTGATCCCGTCGCTGATGGTCCGTGACCTCCTCGGACTCCTCGACGGGCACACGGACATCCGCCACCCCGGACTGGCGGCCCTGGTCTCCCGGGACGCGGAGCAGGGCACCCGGCTGGCGGACTCCCTGCTCCGCTACCTCGACGCCTTCGGCGACGTGCCCAGGGTGGCGAAGGAACTGAACATCCATCCGAACACCCTGCGCTACCGGATCCGCAAGGCCTCGGCACTGGCGGGACTCGATCTGGACGACCCCGAGCACCGGCTGGTGGCGATGCTCCAGCTGCGTCTGACCGGTGGCGGGCAGCGGGGGGCGTGCCCCTTCCCGGGGCTCTGAGCCGGGAAGGGGCACGGCGGGTGCCGTGGGGGCCGGGAGCGGGCGTGCCGCGGTCCCGGTGGGGGCTCCCGCTACTGGCGGCAGAGGCAGAACGGGTGGCCCGCCGGATCGGCGTAGACCCGGAAGTCGCGTTCCCCTCCCCGGTCGTCGAGGTCCAGCGCGGTCGCGCCGAGGGCCAGCACCTGTTCCTGGGCCCGTTCGATGTCCTCGACCTCGAAGTCCAGGTGCGCCTGCTGCGAGCCGTCGCCGGCGTCCGGCCACCGGGGCGGCCGGTGGCCCGGGGCCTCCTGGAAGGCGATACGGGCCCCGCCGGGCACTGTCAGTTCGTACCAGCGGTCGCTGTCGTGGGCGATCTCACCGCCGAGCACCGCCTGGTAGAAGGCCGCCAGGGCCGCGGGGTCGGGGCAGTCGAGCGCGACGAGGCAGTAGCTCGCGATGGGCATGTCCGGTGGTTCCTTCCGTAGGTCGTCCGGCTCATTCCTCATGGCCGGCCGTCTCCTGCTGGGCCGGAGGGCTGGGACTGAGAGCGTCGCCCTCGCCCGGCCGTCCGCCGTCGCCGTCCTTCTCCGGGTCCTTCTCCGGGACGGGGCGGCGGGCGGCCCGCCCGGCCTCCTCCGTCACCTCGTCCAGCGCCGTCTCGTCCTGCGGTCGTCGGGTGTCCTTGTGCGAGGTCATCTCCGCTCCTTTCCCGGCTTCCTCCCGGTCCGGTCCTGATGCTCGTTCCCCGTGTCACGGATGTCACGTCCGGTGCCCCGGGGTACCTCGTCCACCATCGCCGTACGGGGGCTCTGGGGCACCCGCGCGGGGCCGCCGGGTCAGGTGTTTCCGGTGTCCCGGTGTCCCGGCCGGACCGGGAGGCAGCGGGGGTCGGGGCCCGCCTGCCGCCGTTCGTCCGGGGTGAGGTCGTCGAGCAGCGCCTGTGCGTCGGCCATCAGGCTGCCCGCCGACGCCCTGGCGTCCGGGTCCGCGGCCGGCTCGCCCCGCTTCATCCTGGCGAGGGCCTCCCGGGCGCGTGTCAGGTGCTCGTGGCGGCGCGCCGCGGTCTCGTCGCCGGGGCCGTGTTCCGTGACGTCCTGCTCGACGGCGCACACCTCGGCGGCGGCGGTGAGCAGGGTGCTCAGTTCGGTGAGGGTGCCGGCCGGCGGCCGGGGCAGGAGGCGCCGTTCGGACGCCGCCTCCAGCAGGGTGAGGGTGAGGGTGAGGATCCGGTTGCTGACCCGGGTCCACACGCCGTCCCACGCGTCGGACGGGACGGGCGGGCCCTTGCGCCGGAAGCGGTGCCCCGGGTTGAACCGGATGCTCTCGGTGGACCAGGCCCGCGCGGTGCGCAGGTCGGCGAGGACTCCGTACAGTTCGCCGGCGGATTCGTACCATTCCGCGGCCCGTGCCTCCGGGTAGTCCTCGTCGATGCCCTCACCGATGCGCCGCAGGAGCCGGGCGCAGTCGCCCGGCAGCGCGGACGCCAGCCGCCTCACCTCCAGCGAGTGGACCGGCGGCAGCACGAGCGCGTTCACCACCACGCCCACCGCGGCCCCGACGAGCGTCTCCAGCAGCCGGTGCCCGACGGCGGGCAGGGAGTACGAGCCGTAGGCGAGGACGAAGAGCGCGGTGGTCGGTGCGTACAGCCCCTGGTTCCCGACCGGCGCCCAGTCCCCCAGGAGGACGGCCAGGGGCAGTGCGACCAGCATGGCCGTCATGGTGTTCCCGGTCAGGGCGGCGGCCCCGGCGGCCAGCAGGGTGCCCGCGGCGATCATCGAGACCAGTTCGACGCCGGTGCGCACCGACCGGTACACGGTGCCCTGCACCAGCGCCACCGCCGCCCACGGCGCCATGAGCGCCATCGGTGCCTCCAGCCACCATCCCGTCACCGCCCAGGCGAGGGCGGCCGCGGCGGCGGCCTTGAGCGACTGCGCGAGCTGGTACCGGTCGGGCCTGCGCACGGACCACGACGGGCGGCCGGGCCACAGCCTCACCGGGCCGGGGCCCCGGCGGCCGTCGCCGCGCCGTCGGCGTACGGACCGGTTCGCTGGGGCGGGGCGGGCATGGGTCACTCCTCGGCGGCGGGACGTGAGAGGCGAAAACACCAGTACCCGGCCGCATCACCCACAAACGCCCCGTACGGCCGCGCCCCCGGCGCCTCTCACCCCTCTCCCCCGGCCCGCGCCAAACAGCGGGGGCGGGAGGGGCGGTTGCCCCGCGAGTGAAACATCCAATAGCTTAGCCTTACCTAAGTTTTACCCCGGGGGGCGCCCCCGGGCAGGCGCCTCAGGGAGATCCCACACCATGCCCTTGCTCCATCGACGTGTCCACCGCGCCGCCGCGAGCGCCGTGGCCCTCGCGGCAGTCAGCACCCTCACGTTCGCCGGGGCGGCGGACGCGGCCGTGGACGCCGGCGCCACCGCCCGACTGCCCGTCAGCTCCGCGCCGCTCGTGCAGGGGCTGTACCAGTCCGCCTACTCCGAGCGGAACGACACGCTCTGGGCGACCGCGTCCGTGGGCCAGCCGCCGGCCCCGGTCACCGGTTCCCGGCTGGTGCGGATCGACCCCGACACCCTGGAGGTCGAGGCGACGTACCCGGTCCCCCTCGACACGGCGGACGGCACCGTCGAGGCCGTCTACGGCATCGACGTCGACGACGAGCACAACACCCTCTGGGTCACCAACTCCCGCAACGACAGCGTCGCCGTCTACAGCCAGGCGACGGGCCGGCACCTGGCGACCCTGCCCGGCGTGGCCCACGCGCGCGAGATCGTCGTGGACGAGAAGCGCGACACGGTGTGGACCACGGCCTTCGGCAGCGGTGAGATCGTCGCCTTCGACAGCCGTACGTTCCGTGAGACCGACCGGGTCGCCGTCGAGGGCTCGGGACCGACGGGGCTGACGGTGAACGAGCGGACCGGCGCGGTCTACGCCTCCGACTTCACGCACGACCGGATCATCCAGGTCTCGCCCCGTACCGGTGCCACCCGGCTCATCCCCACCGGCGACGGCCCGCTCTCGGTCGCGCTCTCGCCGAACGGCCGTACCGTCTACACCGCCGACCAGGGGGCGGGCACCATGTCGGTGGTGGACCTGCGCACCGGAGCGGTCACCGCGAGTGTGCCCACCGGCGCCGGTGCGAAGTCCCTGGCCACCGACCGGCGTTCGGGCCGGGTCCTGGTCGTCGACCGGCTGGCCCCCGGGGTGTCGGTCGTCGACCCGCGTGCGGGGAGGGTCGTGGAGCGGGTGGCCACCGCCGCGCTGCCCAACCACGTCCAGGTGACCGGTGACGGCGTCGCCTACGTCCTCGACAAGTCCGCCTCCGGGCCGGCCGGCGAGGACCTGGGCATGCGCATCGAGCTCGGCCGGGGCCGGTAGGGCCCCGGCCGGGTGTCAGCCGCCTTCGCGGGCCGTCCCACGGCCGGCGAAGGCGCCCTGAGCGAAGACCAGTCCGGCGAAGCGCCGGCCGATACGGCGGTGGGCGGCGGCGTCCGGGTGGAGCTGGTCGGGCAGCGGCAGTTCGGCGAAGTCCGCCTCGCCGTACAGCTCGCGGCCGTCGAGGTAGGCCAGGTGGGGGTCGTCGGCGGACCGCTGCTCCACCACGGCGGCCAGTTCCTCCCGGACCACGCCCAGCGTCAGTTTGCCCGCGGCCTTCTCGGCGGGGTCGCCCATGGCCGCGAACCGCAGCCGCCCTTCGGAGAGGCCGCCGAGGTCCGGCGCGCTCGGCCCCGGGGTGTCCTCGTGCATGGGGCACAGCAGGGGCGAGATCACCAGCAGCGGCACCGTGGGGTGCCCCTCACGGATGGTGTCGAGGAAGCCGTGGACCGCGGGGCCGAAGGCCCGGCGCCGCATGAGGTCGGCGTTGACCACGTTGATGCCCAGTTTCAGGCTGATCAGGTCGGCCGGGGTGTCCCGGATCGCCCGGGCCGTGAACGGGTCGAGCAGCGCGCTGCCGCCCAGGCCGAGGTTGATCAGCTCCACCCCGCCGAGCGAGGCGGCCAGCGCCGGCCAGGTGCCGGTGGGGCCGGTCGCGTCGGAGCCGTGGCTGATCGAACTGCCGTGGTGCAGCCACACCGCGCGGCCCCGGTCCTCGGCGGGCCCGACCGGCGCGTCGGTGCGCAGGGCGACGAGTTCGGTGGTCTCGTTGTGCGGCAGCCAGATCTCGACGTCCTTGAGCCGGCCGGGCAGCCCGTCGAACCGGAGGGTCCCGGCGCGGCCGTCACGGCGCCCGGTGCGCCCGGTGGCCATGTCGATGGTCAGGACGTTGCCGCCGCCGACGCTGCCGCTGCCCGTGAGGACGCCGTCGACCAGCAGTTCGTAGACGCCGTCGGGCCTGGTCGGGGCGCCGGTGTACTGCCGTTTGGTGGGGAGGGTGTCCAGCTCCACGGCGGTGGCCCGGGTACGGAAGGCGAGCCGTACGCCGGAGGGCTGGGATTCGGCCATGGCCAGCTGCGGGTCGGCGCACTGCGCCCGGGCCCGGGCCGGCAGCCGGTGCGGCAGCAGTCCGTGCGCGGTCCGCTCCACGTCGAGGGCGCCGCGCAGGAGGCCCGCCGTGAGGGGCGTGGTGATCCAGCGGTCTTCGGTGTGCATCGTCCCAGCCTGTCGTCCGGATGTGTGTACGGGAAGCCGTGGCGCCGGCCGCCCGTCAGGGCGCGGGCCAGTTGCGCAGCAGCGCGTCGAGGGCGTCCAGGATCCGCGTCCAGGTCTCCTGCGTGTCGGGCGCGCTGTGGTCGAAGCCTCCGCCCAGTTCCAGGCCGACGTAGCCGCTGAAGACGCTGCCCAGCAGCCGGACGGCATGGGTCTGGTCCGGTTCGTCCAGGTCGTAGCCCCGCAGGACCGCCCGTGTCATCCGGGCGTGCCTCACGCCCGCGCTCCCGGCGGCCGTCGCCGGGTCGAGCCGCAACCGGGCCGCGGCGTAGCGTCCGGGGTGCTCACGGGCGTAGTCGCGGTAGACGTCGCCCAGGGCCGCCAGGGCGTCCTTGCCCGCCCGCCCCGCCAGGGCGGCGTCGCCCCGGTCGGCGAGCTCTTCCAGGGCGAGCAGGGCGATACGCGTCCTGAGGTCCTGCGAACTCCTGACGTGCGAGTACAGGCTCGCGACCTTGACGCCGAACTGCCGGGCGAGCGCGGAGACGGTCACCCGGTCGAACCCGGCCTCGTCGGCCATCTCCGCGCCCGCGCGCACCAGTCGTTCGGTGGTCAGCCCTACCCGCGCCACAGCCTCTCCCTCGTTCGGCAGATACCAGTGTGCATTTACCTAAACCCTTTAGGCAAATGGCCTGGAAACCTCCTTTCGCCGGGCCCGCGGACACCGCGGTCACGTCCAGCCGGAAATGGTCGGTGTGCCGCATCAACGGGACATAATGCGGCACGGAACCTCGACAGCCTGCCCACGAAGGAGTCGTCCATGGCACTGACCCGTGAAGAGCGCGAGCAGTTCCTCGCCGAGCCGCACATCGCCGCGCTGGCCGTGGACCCTGGCCGTGAGGGGCGGGCTCCGCTCACCGTTCCCATCTGGTACCAGTACGAACCCGGGGGCGAGGTCTGGATCATGACGGGCCGTGACTCGCGGAAGGGTGTCGCCATCGCCGCCGCCGGACGGTTCAGCCTGATGGTCGACCGGGTGTCACCCACCGTCCGGTACGTCTCCGTCGAGGGCCCCGTCGTCAAAACGGCCCCCGCCACCCGCGAACAGCTGGTGGAGATCTCGGCGCGCTACCTCCCCGCCGAGAAGGTCGACGCCTATGTCGGCTTCGCGTGGAAGGAGCACGGCGAGCAGGTCGTCATCCGCATGCGGCCCGAGCACTGGCTCAGCTCGGACCTCGGCGAGGTCTGAGCGATGGCTTCCGGACAGCTGGACGCGGGGCCCGTGGCGGCAGAAAGGGACGCGGTGGAGACGACGGCGGGGACGGACACGGTGGACACGGCGGGGACGACGGGGGCGGACACGGTGGAGACGGCGGGGGCGGACACTGCGGGGACGGACATGCTGTCGGCTCTGCGGGAGGAGGTACGGGCCCGCCGGTCGGCTGCCGCGAAGGACCGTGCGGCGCACCTCCCGGCGCTCGCCGAAAGCCTGAACCGGCTCGCCCGGGCCGTCAACGCCCGTGCGATGCGCAGGGGTCTGCCGGGCCGGTGGGAGGACTGGCTCCCGGTGTACGAGGAGGCGGTGGAGCTCCACCGGTCGCTGGCCGTCTCCGGGCCCGCCTCCTCCGTGCCCGGTCTCGCGGCGAGCCTGCACCACATCGCGCTGCCGCTCGGGGAGCTGGGGCGGCTGCCGGACGCGGTGGAGTGCGGACGGGAGGCGGTCGCCCTCTACCGCGCTCTGTGCGAGAGCGATCCCGGCACCTACCGCCCCTTCCTCGCCCGGACGCTCCACGACCTCGCCGTCGATCTCAGGGAACTGGGGCGCGGGGCGGACTCGCGGGACGCGGAGTCGGAGGCGCTGCGCCTGAGGCAGGAGGAGTACACCGGCGGGCGCTGAGGGCCTCTCCCGGGCGCGGCCGGGGCGGGGGCGGTCCGGAGCAGGGACGGTCCGGGGCGGGGGCGCCCCCTTCACAGCGGGCGCCGGTCGCGGCCGGACGCCCTGACGCAGGAGAGCACCACCACCAGGGGCCAGAACGACTGCGCGAAGGTCACGACGCGTTCGGCGGCTCCGGCCGTGTCGTGCGCGTACAGCGCGAGCAGGAACCAGGCGCCGCCCAGCCACATCAACGCGGTCGCCACGAGGGACGGCCCCGGGCGCAGGCCCCATGGAGCGTCCCCGGCGAACGCCGGCCCCGCCGGGGCGGGAGCGGTGGGGGCGCCGGCGCGGTCCGGGGCCTCTGGGCCGCGGACCGGGCCGCCGTCGGCGAGGCGGCGTACGGCCAGGACCGGCCACAGCGCGAGCAGGGAGAAACCGATGGTCACCACCACCCCGTGGTCCAGCGATCCCCCGCTGCTCGGCGCCGGGAAGAGGGCCAGCAGCATCGCCGTCAGCCCGCCGCCCGCCAGCGCCGCGCGGCCGGCCGGGGCGGCCGGCCGCAGGCCCCAGGCGGTGACCACATGGCAGACGCCCAGGCCGACCAGGGCCGGGGTCATCACCCAGTAGCCGGCGGCTCCGTCGGCTGCCAGGGTGCTGATCGTCGCGGAGGCGGGGTCGTACCCGGGTCCCTGGAGGACCGCCGAGACGGCCCAGCCGCCGACGAGGAGGACGGGTGCGGACACGGAGGAGAGCAGGATCCACCAGGGGACGGGCCTCATCGCAGAACGGTAGAACGGACGGGGGCCCGGCCCGCGTCGCACACGCGGGCCGGGCCCGGCCGGTCCGGGCGTCCGCGGACCCGGCCGGCTCTCCCGCCGCAGGTCCCGCCGGCCGCGGCCCGTGCCCGGCCGGTGGGACGTCAGGCGGTCACTCCGCCATCTCGTAGGCCCCCGCCAGCGCCTCGACACGTGCCCAGACCCGCGCCGAGCGTGCGACGTCGGCGACCGGCCGGCGTACGGCCCCGAGCGCCCAGGCCTGCTGCTCCCCGGTGGCGGAGTCCTTGCCGTGCAGTTCGACGGCGTGGGCGGAGAAGTCGCGGACGAGGACCGCGAAGAGCTCGTCGAGGACGTCCTCGTCGAGGTCCGTCGCACGGGCCTGTTCCAGGATCAGCTGGCCGTGCACCACGAGGGCGAAGAGCTGGCCGACGGAGAGCAGGAGGTCCAGGTCGCGGCTCTGCTCCTCGTCCGGCGCGGCCGTGCGTACGAAGTCGCACAGGGCGTCGGCCTGCTCGCGGAAGCGGGCGACGTTGGGCACGCCCGCGTAGGCGTCGAAGGCCGGGCGCCAGTCGTGGAAGCGCACGGAGCCCAGCCCCCGGGCGGGCCCCTGGCGGAAGAGGAAGGCGTCGTCGGCGGCGTCGGGCCGGGCCGGCACGGGCTCGTACCCGACGGGTTCCAGGAGGTGGCTGCGGAGGAACTTCAGGATGAGGGCGAGGTTGACGTGCACCGTGCCCTCCAGCTTGGGCAGGCTGCGGATCTCCACGGCCGCCTGGGCGAAGTAGGTGTCCTTCTCGAACCCCTTGGCGGCGATGACGTCCCACATCAGGTCGATGACCTTCTCGCCCTCGGTGGTGACCTTCATCTTGGTCATCGGGTTGAAGAGCAGGTAGCGGCGGTCGTCGGGCCCGGCCGAGCGGAAGTAGTCGACGGCCCGGTCGCTGAAGAGCTTCATGCCGGCCAGGCGTACGTAGGCGTCGGTCAGCTCGCGGCGGACGTGCGGGAAGGCGGTCACGGGACGGCCGTAGAGGACGCGGTGGTGCGCGTGGGTGACGGCCTCGTACATCGCGTGCTCGCAGATGCCGATCGAGGCGGTGCACAGGTTGAACTTGCCGACGTTGACGGTGTTGAGGGCGGCGTCGAAGGCGGCGCGTCCGGTGTGCAGGATGTCCTCGGGGCCGACCGGGTAGGCGTCGAGGCGGAACTCGCTGACGTACTTGGAGGAGTCGACGACGTTCTTCACCAGGTGGTAAGCCGGGTGGCGGCTGTCGGCCGCGAAGAAGACGTACCCGTCGGGCCCCTCGGTATCGGTGCGCCTGCCGAAGACGGAGACGAGGCCCGCCGCGTTGCCGTTGCCGATGTAGTACTTGGAGCCGGAGGCCGTGAAGCCGCCGTTCCCGTCCGGTTCCAGCAGCATGTCGGTGGAGTAGATGTCGGCGCCGTGCGCCCGCTCGGACAGGCCGAAGGCGAACACCTCACCGTCGGCGAGGAGGGCGGCGGCGCGCTCGCGGGCGGCTGCGTTGCCGCTCTGCCAGACCGGGCCGAGGCCGAGGATGGTCACCTGCCAGGCGTACCAGTAGTCGAGGCCGTAGAACCCGAGGATCTCGTTGAGCGCGGCGATCCGGGCGGTGTCCCAGCGCTGGTCCTCGCGCGTCGCGGCGGAGGCGGGCGTCAGGAAGGTGGCGAAGAGCCGTTCCTTCGCGGCGAATCCGAGGAAGTCGCCCAGCCAGGCCCGGGTCCGGTAGTCCTCGGTCAGCCGGCGCCTGCCGCGGTCCTCGAACCAGTCGACGGTGGCCCGCAGCAGTCTGCGCGTCTCGGGGTCGAAGTGCGCCGGGTCGTAGGTGTGCGGGTGGAACAGCAGCGGATCGGCCATGAGGGCGCCTTCCGGGTGTGAGGGGTTCGGTGTCTGGTTCCGGATGCCGGGGCGCGTCAGGCGCCCGGACCGCGCGCGGTGATCCGGTGGAGGGTCTCGAGTACGTCGTCGAGCCAGGCGATCGTCATCCGCTCGTACGCGATCCCGCCGCGCAGCACGACGTGCTGGAGCTCCTGGCCCGCGTCGAGCGGTGCCGGGGCGCCGGGTCCGGTGAAGTCGCGCGACTCCCCCGCGAGGTAGTGCGCGAGCCGGCCGCTGTGCGCCCGGTGGTGCCGCTCGACCTCGCGCACCAGCGCCGCCGGGTCGTCGAAGGCGGCGCCCCGGATCTTCACGGCGAGGTCGTGCCTGAGGCTCTCGGGCTCGATCGGGTCGCGCAGCCACTGCGCGAGAGCGGCCCGGCCGGGGCCGGCGACGGAGTACTCCTTCTTGTCCGGCCGCCCCTGCTGCGGGACCTCCCGTACGTCGAGGAGGCCGTCGCCCTCCATGCGCTTGAGCACGCGGTAGATCTGCTGGTGTGTGGCGGTCCAGAAGTATCCGATGGACCGCTCGAACCGCCGGGCCAGCTCGTAGCCGGAGCCCGGCTGCTCCAGGAGGGACACGAGGATCGCGTGGTCGAGCGCCATACCCGGATGATGCTATGCAACTCGTTGCATAGACAAGGGCCGCCGGGCGGGTGAGACATGGCTCACCCGGGGCGGTGCGTTCCGGAAAGGACGGAGGGGTCCGTGGGGGCGAAGTGGTTTGGGGAGCCGGATCACGGTCACACGACAGGTGTTCCTGACGTCGAACTACAGCAAGGTGTGAGTGACCATGTCTGCCGACGAGAAGACGCGCGCCAAGACGGAGCAGGCCAAGGGGAAGCTCAAGGAGGCGGCCGGCCGCGCCACGGGCAACGAGCGCCTCGTGGCCGAGGGCCAGGTCGACCAGTCCCAGGGCGACGCCCGCCAGGCCAAGGAGAAGACGAAGGACGCCTTCAGGCACTGAGCGGCACCACCGTCACCGGGCCCACGCCCTTCCCCCGGTACGGAACACGGACCGGCGGCCACGATCTCATCGGCCGCCGGTCCTTTCCGTTCCCGCGTTCTCTACTCTGGGTGCCAGCTGATCATCCGATGCTTCGACGCACCCTGGAGTTCGCATGTCCCGACCGGAGAACGACGCCACCGCCCTGCGCATCGACACCAGCCGGCCGCATCCCGCGCGGATGTACGACTGGTTCCTCGGCGGCAAGGACAACTATCCGGTGGACGAGGCGATGGGCCGTCAGATGCTCGCCGTCGAACCCGCCGTGCCGGTGATGGCGAGGGTGAACCGGGCGTTCATGCACCGTGCGACCCGCTGGCTGGCGGCGCAGGGCGCCCGCCAGTTCCTCGACATCGGCACGGGGATACCCACCGAGCCCAACCTGCACCAGGTGGCCCAGGAGGCGGACCCCGCCACCCGCGTCGTGTACTGCGACCACGACCCGATCGTGCTGGCGCACGCCGAGGCCCTGCTGAAGGGCACGCCGGAAGGCGCCATCGACTACGTGCAGGCGGACGCCCGGGACGTCGACGCCATTCTCGGACAGGCCGGGAAGACGCTGGACTTCGACCGGCCGGTCGTCCTGTCGCTGATCTCCCTGCTGCACTTCGTGAGCGACGAGGACGGCGCCTACGAACTCGTCGACCGGCTGGTCTCCGCGCTGGCTCCGGGGAGTTACATGGTGATCTCCCACCTCACCGCCGACTTCCACCCGGAGGAGGCCCGGAAGGTCGACGAGATGTACAAGGCCAAGGCGCTCACCCTCGCACCGCGCAGCCGTGAGCAGTTCGCCGCCTTCTTCCGCGGCCTGGAGATCGTCGAGCCCGGCATCGTGGCCGCCGAGGCCTGGCACCCGGAGCTCGGGGAGCCGGTTCCCGGCCAGGACGACGTGATCAGCGCGGGCTATGTGGCGGTGGGCCGCAAGGGCGCGTAACGGTAGGTCCGGCCGCCCGTTGGCCGTGTCCCCGGCCGCCCGGGGGCGCTGCCGGCGGGCCCCGGCCGGTGGCCGACAAGGCGCTGTTGCCCGCGTCGCCGGGCGGCCGTGATCATCGAATGGCATCCACCGAACGACCTGGAGGACACGCCATGACGATCGCCGCCGGACAGGCACCCGTCGCCTATCCGTTCAACGAGCCGGACGGGCTGGGCCTGGCGGACGCGTACCGGGAGGCACTGGAGCGGCCGGGGCTGTTACGCGTACGGCTGGCGTACGGGGAACCGGCCTGGCTGGCCACCCGGTACGCCGACGCCCGCCTGGTGCTCGGCGACCGCCGCTTCAGCCGGGCGGAGGCGCTGCGGCACGACGAGCCGCGCCATACGCAGGGGCAGCAGGACAGCGGCATCCTGAGCATGGACCCGCCCGGGCACACCCGGCTGCGGACGCTGGTGGCGAAGGCGTTCACCGTGCACCAGGTGGAGAAGCTGCGCCCGGCGGTACGGGAACTGGCGCACCGGCTGCTCGACGGCCTGGAGGCGATGGGGCAGCCCGCCGACCTCGTGGAGCACTACGCGCTGCCGATCCCGGTCGCCGTCATCTGCCGCATGCTCGGCGTACCGGAGGAGGACCGCCCCCGGTTCCGGGCCTGGAGCGACGCCGCGCTCTCCACCAGTTCCCTGACGGCCGAGGAGTTCCAGCGCAGCAGGGAGGAGCTGCGCGCCTACATGGCCGGGCTGGTCGAGGACCACCGGCGCGACCCGCGGCCCGACCTGATGACGGGTCTGATCGAGGCACGGGACACCGGGGACCGGCTGAGCGAGCGGGAGCTGGTCGATCTGTGCGTCGGCATCCTCGTCGCGGGGCACGAGACGACCGCCACGCAGATCCCGAACTTCGTGCACGCGCTGCTCGACCACCCGGAGCAGCTGGCGGCGCTCCGCGCGGACCCCGGCCTGCTGCGCGGGGCGGTCGAGGAGCTGATGCGCTTCGTGCCGCTGGGCAGCGGTGCGAGCTTCCCCCGGTACGCCACCGAGGACGTGGAGGTCGGCGGCACGCTGGTCCGGGCCGGTGAGCCCGTGCTGGTCGCGATCGGCGCAGCCAACCGCGACGCGCTGAAGTTCGACGGCCCCGGCCGGCTCGACGTCTCCCGGGCCGGTGTGCAGCATCTGGGGTTCGGACACGGGGTGCACCACTGCCTGGGCGCGCCGCTCGCCAGGCTGGAGCTCCAGGAGGCGCTGGGCGCGCTGCTCGGACGCTTCCCCAATCTGAGGGTGGCGGGTGACGTGCGGTGGAAGGACCGGATGCTGGTGCGCGGTCCGAGCGAGATGCCGGTGGGGTGGTGAGGGCGGTGTCCTGGACGACCGGGGTGGACCGGGAGCTGTGCATGGGGTCCGGTATGTGTGCCGGGATCGCGCCCGAGCTGTACCGGCTGGACGGCGAGGACCGGGCGGAACCGCTCGCGGAGCGCATTCCCGAGGACGAACGGGCGCTGGACGCGGCGGATTCCTGCCCGGCGTCGGCGATCTCGGTCCGTGCCGGGCGGCGGCTGATCGGGCCGCGCCCCTGAGCCGGTGCCTCCGGGGACCCGCCCCCGCCAGGCTCCATGGCGCGGGGACGCGCCGCGAGGGGCGGTGAGGGCCGGGCGGGGGCGGCCGGGCGGGGGCGGCCGGGCGGGGGCGGCCGGGCGGGGGCGGCCGGGCGGGGGCGTGGTGCGCGGCCCGTACGCCGCCCGGCCGTAGCGGTGCGGGGGCGGGGCTGCGTAGGGTCGCTGCCATGGTTCACGTACTGAGCAGCCGGATCCTCCTGCGGCCCCGGGACCCCGACGCCTCACGGGAGTTCTACGGAGGGGCCCTGGGGCTGGAGGTGTACCGGGAGTTCGGCACCGGCCCGGAGCGCGGGACGGTCTACTTCCTCGGGGGCGGCTTCCTTGAGGTGTCGGGGCGCGCGGAGGAGACCGCGACGCCGACGCTGCGGCTCTGGATGCAGGTCGCCGACTGCGCGGCGGCCCACGGGGAACTGGCGGCCCGCGGGGTGCCGGTGCTGCGTCCGCCGGTGCGGGAGCCGTGGGGGCTGATCGAGATGTGGATCGCCGATCCGGACGGGCACCGCATCGTGCTCACCGAGGTGCCCGCCGATCACCCGTTGCGCTACCGGCCCTGACCGGAGCGGTCCGCACGGCCGGGCGGCCGGGAAGGGGGCGGCAGGGAACGCGGGCCGAGCCTCCGGGTCATCGGCCGGGACCATGGAGCTCCTACCACATACTGGATATGGCGTCCGTATGGCGAGACGAGTTTGCGGGCCGCCCGGCCTGCGGCGTCTTGTTGCACCTGTGCAGAACGAACAGATAACCCCTGATCAGCCGGGCTCCGACGACAAAGCGGCACGGCGCGCCGTGACGGTGTTCCCCGTCCTCGTACTCGCGGCGGGTGCGGCCGGTCTTCTCGCACCGGGGACCTTTGCGGGCTGGGGCGGGTCGGTGCCGTACCTGCTGGGCGTCGTCATGTTCTGCATGGGCCTGACGATGACTCCGCTGGACTTCAAGGGCGTGGCCCAGCGGCCGTGGGCCGTGGCGATCGGCCTGGTCGCGCACTATGTGATCATGCCGGGTCTGGGCTGGGTCATCGCCCACGCGCTCGGCCTGCCGCCGCAGCTGGCCGCCGGCGTGATCCTGGTCGGCTGCGCGCCGAGCGGTACCGCTTCGAACGTGGTGACGTTCCTGGCGCGCGGCGACGTGGCCCTGTCGGTCTCGGTCGCCACCGTCTCCACGGTGCTCGCCCCGCTGATCACTCCGCCGCTGACGCTGCTGCTGGCCGGCACCTACCTTCCGGTGGACGCCGGTTCCATGGTGGAGGACATCCTCAAGACGGTGCTCCTCCCGGTGGTCGGCGGCCTCGTGGTGCGGCTCGTGGCGGGCAGGGCCGTCGACCGTATCCTCGGGTTCATGCCGTGGCTGTCGTCGCTGGCGATCGCGGCCATCGTGTGTGCCGTCGTGGCCGGCAGCGCCGGAACGATCAAGTCGGCCGCGTTCACCGTGCTGGTCGCCGTCGTGCTGCACAACGGCCTCGGCCTGGCCCTCGGTTACGGCGCCGGAAAGCTCACCCGGCTGGGCGGACCGGCGTCTCGCGCGATGGCCTTCGAGGTCGGGATGCAGAACTCGGGGCTCGCCGCCTCGCTGGCCACCGCCCACTTCAGCCCGCTGGCCGCGCTGCCCGCGGCCGTCTTCTCCGTATGGCACAACATCTCGGGCGCCCTGGTCGCGGCCTGGATGGCGCACCGCGCCCGCCGCGAGGACCAGGCGTGTGCCGCGCGGGCGGCGGGCGGCCCGGCCGCGGGGGCCGCGGGGGCCGGGCAGCCCTGAGAGCCCCGGACCCTCCTCCGCCCGGAACTCCGGAACTCCGGGAAGCCGTTGTCCGCCGGCGGCGGGCCGGGACGTCTCCTCAGAGCCCTAGGGCGCTGAGCCGTGTCTCGTAGCGGATGGTCCGGTCCTCGGACTCGCCGGCCGGGCTGTCCCAGAGCGCTTCCAGCTCGGAGCGCACCGAGTCGGGAAGCGCCTGGTAGCGCTCGGCCCAGGTGTCGGACTGCGGGATCCAGTAGCCGACCGCCTTGTAGCGTTCCGCGGGCAGACCGAGTTCCTTGCGGAGGTAACGCCGCACCTCGCGCAGGGCGTTGGTCTGTCCCGCCACCCAGATGTAGCCGCCGGTCACGTCGGTGCCGGCCGGTACCGCACCGGTCACCAGATCGGCCAGGCGGCTCGGTCCGTGGCCGTTGCCACCGTAGCTCCAGGTGACCTTGAGGTCGGGCGGGCCGGGCAGCGGCTGCACGCACGTGGCATCGGGGACCTCGACGACGACCCGGGTCATGACGTCGGGCTCGGTGTTCTCCAGCAGGCGGGCCAGGGCCGGCAGGCCGGTGTGGTCGGCTATCAGCACCTGCCAGGAGAGCGCCGGCGGCGGGTTGTAGAGCGCGGTGGGATCGTTGAGCCCGAGTACGTCGCCGGGGCGGGCCCCGGCGGCCCAGCCGGAGGCGATCCCGCCCTCGTGCAGCACGAAGTCGATGTCGATCTCACCGGCCTCCGGCCGTACCGCCCTGACGGTGTACGTGCGCACCGGGGCGACGGGCCGCCCCTCCACGACTTCCCAGCGGCCCTTGCCGGCCGGCCTGGGCAGGGAGACGTCGGTGCGGTCGGGGCCGTGCGGGAAGAAGAGCCTGACGTACTCGTCGCCGGTCCCGGTGGAGACGAAGCCGGCGACACCCTCCCCGTGGAGGGTCACCCGGGTCATGGCCGCGGTGAGCTGCTGGACGCGGGCGACAACGGCTCGGTGGATCGTCATCTGATTCCTCCGTGGACGCTCCGCCTTCACGGCGGAGAGGAACGGGCTCGTGCGGAGCCGGGCAACGGGGTGCGGCACGCCGCGAAGCGGAGCACGACCGCTACATCTTAGGCCAGCCTAACCTTTCCTCTCCCGGTCTTCGAGCCCTCCCCCGCCTCCCCCTGGCCGCCGCACGGCACGGAGCCGGCCCGCGGGAGCGTTGTACGGCCGCGGGCCGGCAGGGGCGTGGAGGGAGGGACCGGCCGCCGGCCGCGTCCCGGCCCGGATCAGGTGAGCCGGCACTCCACCGAGTCGTCGACCCGCACGGTTTCGAGCGTGCCGAACCACTTGTCGACGATCGACTCGGGCCCGACGCACTGGGCCCCGCCCTTGGTGTCACCGAACCAGATGCTCTCGTGGCGCGTGTTGATGACCTGGAGCGGCGCGGGCAGCAGGGCCGGCAGGTACTGCCAGGGAGTCACCTCGTCGTACTCGTAGACGACTTCGCCGTCCTTGACGAAGCAGACCGAGGGGTAGGCGCAGGGTGCCGCGGGCACCGGCGGGTCCGTGGGCTCGGCCCGGGCCGTGGCCGTCGCTCCGCCGAGCAACAGCGCCGTGGCCGCCAGTACCGCCATGACGCCCCGTGATCCCGCAACCGCCGTCATATGAATCCCCCCTGTCCGAGGAAGCCCGGTCGAACGAACTTCCGATGGACTCACTCTCTCCACATAGCCGAGCCCGGTCAAGGACCGGACCGACGGCCCCGGCCGCACCCGCGGTTCCGTGCCTGCGGCCGGCTGCCGGACCGCTGCCCGCCGGCACGGGACCACCGGCCTGCCGCGGTCCGGCCGTTTCGCGTGAGCCGTCCGGGGTCCGGCGTGTCCCGTGTGGCGTTCCCCGGCCCACCGGGCGGCCCCTGTCCCGCCCGGTGCGGCCGGATCGCGCCCTGTCACGGCCGGCGGTCCGCCCGGAACCTTGGTGTATGGGGGACTTCGAGAACATCTGGCCCTGCCCGGACCGGCCCGACGACGGCTTCGCCTGCCCCGAGGGCACCAGGCACGCCCTGCGGGAGGGGGCTGTCGCCCCACGCCCTCCCGCACCGCCCGAGTGTCCGTTCTGCGACCTGCTCCAGGACCGGTACCCCACGCACTACGCGGGGCACTGGATCCTGCTCGAACCCGGCCTGCTGCTCGCCGCCCACACCGTTCCCCCGATGCTGAGGTGGATCATCACCCCTGACGGCAGGGCGATGAACCTGTGGGAGGCGGAGCCGTTCCCCGGCACCCGGTGCCGGATCCCCCACCGGGTCGCCTGTCCTGCACTGCCCGCCGAGGACCACTGGCGCAGCCTCACCGAACGGCGGGAGCACAACCTCCTCCGGGTCCAGCGCCTGTTCGAGCTGCCGGACGGCCCTCCGGAGCGGTTTCGGGGCCCGCACGGGCCGGAGGAGGGGCTGCCGGAGACCGGGTGATCCGCACAGGACGCGGGGCGGGGTGCCCCGGCGCACGGCAGGGCGGAGGCGCCGCGCAGGCGCCGGGCCGGGGCTGCGGAGCGGGGTCCGCCCACCGCCGCTCCCCCTTCCGCGCCCCGGCGGTGTGCTCCCCGGCGTGCGACGGCAGAGCGACACGCTCCCGCGCGCTCTGCCCCGGTGCGGCACGTCCCCCTACGATTCGCTTCGGCCCGTGCGTCCGCCCGTCCGTCCGCCCAGGAGGTCCTGTGCAGCCCCAGCAGCTGTACTGCTACACGTGCGACTCCGACGAACACCACCGCCCCCTCACCGAGAACGAGAAGGTCTGGCTCAGGGATGAGACGGGCCGCAGGAAGGTCGACGAGTTCTTCATGTGCACCGCGCCGAAGTGCCGCAACGTGCGCAGCGGTTTCAACAAGCGCCCCTTCGACCCCGTCCGCCGCGTCCCCCTTCCCGACTGACCCGTCCACCCCGTCCCCCCTTCCCGACCGACCCGTCCCCCCTTCCCGACCGACCCGTCCCCCCTTCCCCGCTGACCCGTCCTCGGCCTCCCGCTCCCGGCTGTCCGCCGTGGCCGGCACCGTGCGCCACGGTGCGGCGCCACGGATCTTTTTCCGTGGAAGCCGTCGGCGTACGTCCATATGCTCGGTGGCCGGCCACAGTCGTCGACAGCGAGGGACCTCCGTGCCGTACGACCCCTCCGCTCCGTCCGGATCCGGCGGTCCTGTCCCGTCCTTGTGGCGGGACGCCGACTTCCGCAGGCTCTGGGCGGGCCAGACCGCCTCCCAGCTCGGCGAGCACGCGACTCTGGTGATCCTGCCGCTCTTCGCCGTCCTGACGCTCGACGCCGGGGCCGGCCGGCTGGGCGTCCTCCGCGCGGTGGGGCAGGCGCCGGTTCTGCTGCTCTCGCTCTTCGTCGGCGCGTGGGTGGACAGGTGGCGGGCCCGCACGGTGATGGTCCTCACGGACGCCGGCCGGGCCCTGGCGCTGGGCGCCGCGGCCGTGGCCGGCCTGCTCGGTCTGCTCGGCCTGCCCGCCCTGTTCCTGGTCGCCTTCGCCGTCGGGGCCCTGTCCGTCTTCTTCGACGTGGCGTACCAGGCTTCCCTCGTACGGCTGGTGGCACGCGATCAGCTGGTGCGGGGCAACAGCGCGCTGGAGGGCAGCCGGTCCGCGGCGCAGACCGGCGGTCCCGCCCTCGGCGGTGCGCTGGTGTCCCTGCTGTCGGCGCCGGTCGCCGCCGCCTCCGGCGCACTGCTCTTCGCCCTGTCGTTCCTGTCGATCCGGCGGATCGGCCGCAGCGAGCCGGTACCGGAGCGCTCGGAGCGCCCCCCTCGCATGACGCGGCGGATTCACGAGGGCCTCCGTTTCGTCGCCGGCGACGCCTCGCTGCGGGCCGTCTGCCTGGCCTCGGCCGCCTTCCAGTTCTTCTTCGCGGCCACGATGACCGTCTACCTGCTCTTCCTGCCGCGGGAACTCCACCTGTCGGGCACCGCCGTCGGGCTGGCGCTCGCGGCGACGGGGCCGGGTGCGCTCCTGGGCTCGGTGCTGGCCGCCCGCCTGCCGGGCCGGTTCGGCCACGGTGCGGTACTCATGGCCGCGGCGGCGCTCGGCGACGGCGCGTTCCTGTGCGTACCGGCGCTGCACGCCTCCTCGGCGGTGACGGTTCCCGTGCTCCTGGCGGCCGGTTTCGTGTTCGGGGCGGGTGGCCAGCTGGTGAACGTGACGGTCATGGCGGTCCGTCAGGCGGTCACCCCGGACGGGATGCAGGCCCGTGCGGCGGCGACGGTCACGTTCGTCGGCATGGGGCTGGCCCCGCTCGGCTCTCTGCTCGGCGGATTCCTCGCGGAGGAGTGGGGGCTGCGCACCGGCCTCCTGGTGACGGCCGCGTGCATGCTGCTGTCCCCCGTGGTGATGGCCCTGTCCCCGCTCGCCCGCCTGGGACGGGTGCTGCCCGCGCTGCCGGGCCACGCCGGCCCGTGCTCCCCCTGATCCCGCCGGGCCGGCCGGCCTCCGTGTCAGCCCCCGGCCGCGAGCGCCACCAGTCCTCCGGGATTCATGGCGTACACCTGTCCGCCCTCGGCGTGGAGCGCCGTCTGGGCGCCGGTCGTCAGGGACGTGGTCAGTTCGTACGTCCAGCGGGCCTTGCCGTCCTCGGTGCCGAGGGCCCAGAGACGGCCGCCCGAGCACAGGTAGACCGTGTCGTCCGCGCACTGGAGTACGGGTACCCCTGACACCCCTTCCCGGAGGGTTCCCGCCCAGCGGGCCTTGCCGTCCGCGGCGTCCAGGGCGTAAACGACGATCCCGAGGCCCTGGTTGGCCGCGGCGTAGACCGTCCTGCCGTCCGGGTCCGCCACCACCGCCTTGAAGGCGACCTTGGGGGAACGCCACACGGTCTGGCCGTTGGCCGGGTCGATGGCGTAGAGGATGTCGCTGATGTGGAGGAAGAGGCCGCCCGCCGAGGAGTGCTGGCCGTCCCGCCACGGGCCGAAGGCCCCCTGGAGGAGGAGATCGGTCGTCGTACCGCCGCCGCCGGGGGCGCGCTGTTCCCAGTCGGTCCTCCCCTTCGCGCCGGTGTCGAGGCCGAGGATCTTGCGGGCGGTGCCGTCCGTGTCGGAGGTGGCCCACAGCAGCCGGCTGCCAAAGGACGGGACGAACAGGTCTCCCTTGGGGTACTTGGTGTCCGTGTCCTCCACGATCATTCCCCAGCTGAACGCGCGCTTCTTCGTGTCCACGGCCCAGACGGCCGGTCCGCCGATGATCTCGACGGGTTTCTTCGGGTCGCCGGTCCGCCTGATCGTGGAGGCCGCGTCGGCGTTCAGGTAGACCGTGCCGTCGAGCATGCCGGGGACGGTGAGCCCCGTGACGGAGTCCTGTGCCAGCCGCGCCTTCCAGGCCACGGATCCGTCGGCCAGGCTGAGCGCGCGGAAGGTACGGGTCATCTTGTCCTCCCCGTCACGCGCCACCGTGTACGCCATGCCGTCGCCGACCGCCGCGATCAGGCCCGGCGCACCCCCGCCCACCGGGTCGGTGATGTTGCCGACCGGGCCCCAGAGCGGGGTGCCCTCCGCGTCGAAGGCCCACACGTGTTTCGCGCCGAACGCGACCACCGTGCCGTCCTCCCCCGCGATCTGCACCAGCGGTTCCGCCACCTCCTTCGTCCACCGCGGTTTCGCGGTGACGCCGGTGTCGAGGGAGCGCTCGGGGTCGGTGAGGGGGTGCCCCGAAGGTTTCGCGCCGTCGGTGGAGGTCGTCCGGGCGGGCTCGCCGTCACCCGCGAGCCACAGCCCCAGCGCCGTGCCTCCGCCCGCGAGTGCGACGGCGCCGCCCGCCGCCCCGATCAGCAGGGTGCGGCGGCTGGGGCCGGCGGGCGGCAGGGGCCGGGTCGGGCCGGTCGGCTGAAGGAGCGTCAGCTGTTCCGGTCCGCCGGTGCGGGGGGCGTAGGGCGGTGGTGAGGGGACCGGCGGGGCGGTGGCGGGCGGGGGCGGTGTCGCGGTCACCGAGGGCGCCATCACGGCGGCCGCCTCCTCGATCGCCGCGATCAGGGCCGGCGGCAGCCAGGCGCCCTGGGGCCTGGGGGCCGCCATCCGCTGGACGAACCCGACGATCTGCCGGGGCGTCGGCCGGTCCGCCGGGTTCTTCGCCAGGCACGCGGCGACCAGCAGCCGTAACGCCTCGGGGACGGCAGACAGGTCGGGCTCCTCCCGCACCACCCGCTTCAGGACGTCCACGGCCCTGCCCCCGTCGAACACGCCCGAGCCGCGCGCCGCGAACGCGAGGGTGGCGCCGAGGGAGAAGACGTCGCTCGCCGGGCCGGTCTCCCCGGCGGTCGCCTGTTCCGGGGACATGTAGGCGGGCGTGCCCAGGATCATGCCCGTCTCGGTCAGCGCCGTGCCGTCGGCCGCCCGCGCGATCCCGAAGTCGATGACGTGCGGGCCGTCCAGGGCCAGCATGATGTTGCCCGGTTTGAGGTCCCGGTGGGTCAGTCCGGCCGCGTGGATGGAGGCGAGCGCCTCCGCTACGCCTGCCGCGAGCGCGCCCAGGGCGTACAGCTGGAGGGGCCCGGCCAGCCGGACCGCCTGGCCCAGCGAGACGCCCGGTACGAACGCCGTCGCCATCCACAGCACCGGCCCCTCGGTGTCCGCGTCGACGACCGGGGCGGTGAACGCGTCCGACACGGCGCGTGCCGCCGTCACCTCCGCCCGGAACCGGGCCCGGAACACCGCGTCCTGCCCGAGGTCGGGCCGTACCAGCTTCACGGCGACGGTACGGCCGCCGGGCGAGCGTCCGAGGTACACGGCCCCCATGCCGCCCGCGCCCAGCCGTCCCAGGAGGGTGTAGGGGCCGATCCGTGGCGGGTCCGACGGGGTCAGCGGGTCCGGTGCGGCCATGGTCGGGCTCCGTTCGGGGTGGGCGGGGTCTGCGGGACGGGCGAGGTCTGCGGGACGGGCGAGGTCTGCGGGACGGGCAGGGGCTGCGGGAGGGGCGCTGGGCGGGCGCCGGGTACGCGGGCCCGCCGGGGCGTGGCACGGTGGCCGGGCGGTGGCGGCGAGGGCGCCGCCGTGCTCCGGGAGACGGCCGCGGGCCCGCGTCCCGGCACGGGTCAGGCCCCGTTCGCGTACAGCGTGGCGACGGTACGGGTACGCGGAGCGGACAGGCAGAGCCGACCGTCGCCGGCGTCCCAGGCCAGGTCCATCGGGTCCTTCCCCTTCCAGCCGCTGTACTTCCAGCGGAAGGCGCCCTTCGACGCGTCGAGGGCCCACACCACGCAGTCCGCTCCCATCAGGTAGACGTTCCCGTCGGAGTGGAGGAGCCGGGCGCCGGCCTTCGCGGCGCCGGCCGGAACCGGCTTCCGCCATTTCGCCTCGCCGGTCGCGGAGTCCAGGGCCGCCAGGGCGAAGCCGTCGTCCCCGTCACGCAGCAGCACGAACACGACGGCTCCCCCGGTGTCCGAGGCGACACCTCCGCCCCGCGCGGACGCTCCGACGGCGCCCTCCGTCTTCCACGCCTCCCGCCCCGTCCCCGGTTCCACCGCGGTCAGGTCTCCCCCGGTGCCGTGGAGGAAGGCGTACCGTCCCGCGGCGGCGAGGGTGGCCGTGATCTCCTTCTTCCAGACGGTCTTCCCCTCACCGTCCAGGCCGACCACCCGGCTCCGCCCGGAGTACAGCATGCTCTCGCCCGGGCGGGGCACCGCCGAGAAGAGCGTCTCCGTCTCGCCGGGGTGGAACCAGGCCGTCCGCCGGGAGGCGAGGTCCAGTGCCCACACCCCGCCGCCCTTGCCGTCCTGGCCCGCCATCGTGAACAGGTGGGCCCGGCCGTCACGCACCCCGCAGAAGGACGCCACCCCCAGGGAGCCGGTCTCCGTCAGCGCGGCGACCGCGGGCTGTCCGCCGTCGGACATCCGGACGCCGAGTACGGCCGCCCCGCCGTCCCTCACCTCCGTGCCCGACAGCGTCGGCACGGCCGTCCCGCCCACGTGGAGCCGGCCGCCGTCCACTCCGGCGACGACACGGGGCATGGTCCCGGTGGACGCGAACGCGAGATCGTGGTCCTGGGCCTCGACCGTCCAGATGCGTTCGCCCCCGCCGTCGACACCGAAGACCTGGCTCAGGGACACACAGGCGACGACGCCGTTCGCGGAGAGGACCTGCCCGCAGGCCGCGGGGAGGTCCAGCTGCCAGGCGAGTCCCGCCTCGGGGACCTCCTTCCCGTCCGGCCGCGGGGTGCTCCCCGAGCCCTTGCCGGACGCCCCGCCGGAGGGGTCCTTGTCCGAGTCCTTACGGATCAGGGCCCACACACCGCCGCCCGTGGCAGCCGCCAGGGCACCGCCGGCCAGCCCGAGGAGCAGTCTGCGGCGGCCGGGCCCGTCAGCTCCGCCCGTTCCGCCGGGGAGGGGTTCCGCCGGGGTGTGCGGCAGTACTTCGGTGGTCCCGTCCGGCGCCCTGCCCGCCGGGGCGTCCGCCCCGTCCGGGAGGGGGATGGTCGGCGCGGGCTCCGGCAGCGAGGTGAGGACGGCCCGGAGCGCGAGCACGTCCGCCGCGACGGGTCCGGGCAGCCATCCCGTGGTGGGGCGGACCCCGGCGCCGCCCCCGTCCGGGCGCTCCGACCGTTCGGCGTAAGCGATCACGTCCCGCGGGGTGGGGCGGGCGCTGGGGTCCTTGGCCAGGCAGCGCTCGATCAGCGGGCGCAGCCGGGGCGGGACGTACGACAGGTCGGGTTCGGTGTGGACGACGCGGAACAGGACCGCCGCGGCGACCCCGTCCCCGAAGGGCCCGGCCCCGCCCGCCGCGAACGCGATGGTCGAGCCGAGCGAGAACACGTCGCTCGCCGCGGAGAGATGCTGCCCCACGGCCTGCTCGGGGGACATGTACGGCGCCGAGCCGATCACCGCGCCCGTCGAGGTGAGAGCCGTACCGTCGGTGGCCCGCGCGATCCCGAAGTCGATCATGTGCGGGCCGTCGAGCGCGAGCAGGACGTTGGCCGGTTTGAGGTCCCGGTGGATCACCTTCGCCCCGTGCACCGACAGCAGCGCCTCGGCGAGACCCGCCGTCAGCATCCGCAAGGTGTCCTCGGGGAGCGGCCCGTGGGCGGCGACCACGCTCTGGAGGGACAGCCCCACCACGAACGCCGTCGCCATCCAGGGGATCTCGGCGTCCACGTCGGCGTCCACCACCGGCGCGGTGAACGCCCCCGACACCCGCCGTGCCGCGACGACCTCGCGCTTGAACCTCTCCCGGAACGGCGGGTCCTGGGCCAGATCGGGCCGTACGACCTTCACCGCCACGGTGCGGCCGCCGGCCGACCGCCCGAGGTACACCTCGCCCATCCCGCCCGAACCCAGCCGCCCGGCCAGCGCGTAGGGCCCGATGCGCTGCGGATCGGTGGCGTTGAGTGGCTTCATCTGCCGATCACCCTCCCCCTGGACCCCATAAGTTAGCGGCCCGGAGGCCGGTGGTGCCCGGATCCCCGTGGGGGAAGCGTGAAAAGGGGCGCACACCGGCTGCCGCGCGCCGCCCCCGCCCGGTGTCCCGGCCGTCCGGTGTCCCGCCCGTCCGGTGTCCCGCGTGGATTCAGGCCGCTGCGGCCGTCTCCGCGCCGAGCGCGGCGAGGAGCCAGTCGTACGCGGTGCCGGGGGTCGGCTCCCGAGGCGCGCCGGCCGGGGTGATCACCTCGGCCGTCCACTGCCAGTACCGGTCGATACGGGGGTCGGTGGCGAGCTGCCCCGTGAGCACGCGCCGGAAGTCCGGGGTGTCCCGGCGGCCGTACGCCCCGGCGTAGGCGGCCACGAAGCAGTCCAGTTCCTGCCCCGGCCGGGGCGCGTCGCCCCGGCGCAGGCACGCGCCCGCCAGGCCGTACGCCTCGGCCAGGCCCGCGTACAGCAGGACCGAGCCACGGGCGCCGACGGCCCCGTGGATCTGCGGCTGGGGCCGCTCCCCGCCCGTACAGGGCTGCTGTACCAGGGCGTTCAGCCGGGCGAAGGCGAGGACCTGGGCGGGGGCCGGGTCGTCAGGCGGCTCGGGGACGGCCGCTTCCAGGAACGCGGCGGTCGCCCCGGCCGGCATCCGGGGCGGGAGCCAGGCGCGCCAGAAGCGGACCAGCGGGTCCGTGCCCGGCGGGGCGCCGAGGGCGCCCACGAGGCGCAGCCGGCCGGCCCGCTCGCCGGGCGGGGACTCCTGCACCAGCCGCAGCGCCGCTTCCTGCCAGTTCAGCGCCTTGCGCTGGGAGCCGAGCACGCGCAGCCGGCCGGCGACGGCGTCCTCCAGGGCGGGGCCCGCCTCCCGCTCCTCGTCGAGGACGCGGGCCACCTCGGGCAGCGGCAGGCCGAGGGCGCGCAGGGAGCGGATCAGCCGGAGCCGGCCGGCCGCCCCGGGGCCGTACCGCCGGTGGCCGCCGGCGCTGCGCACGGCTTCGGGGAGCAGTCCGCGGTCGGAGTAGAAGCGCACGGTCTTGACGGTGACGCCCGCGTGCTCGGCGAGTTCACCGATACTGCGCAGGCCGTCGGGGGGCGGTGGCGGCACTTGAACCTCCCTCAGGGGGAGTTCCTACGGTACCGGCGAGCGCGGACGGGCCGGTGGGCCGGTCCGCGGGCGGTCACCTACCGAAGGAGAGGACCATGACGGCGTTCGTCCTGGTGTCCGGCATGTTCACCGGCCCGCAGGTGTGGGCGGAGACGGCGGAGAGGCTGTCCGGGGCGGGGGCGCGGGTGTGCGCGGTCGCCCTGACCGGTCTCGGCGAGGGGGCCGAAAGCCCCGGGGCCGGGGTGGACCTGGAGACGCATGTGGCGGATGTGCTCCGGGCGATCGACGCGATCGGCCCGGCCGGCGAGACCTGCGGGGGCGACGGCCGGGAGGCCGGCGAGGGCGCGTGCCGGGACATCGTGCTGGTGGGCCATGACTACGGCATCCATCCGGCGCTCGCCGCGGCCGACCGGCGCCGGGAGCGGGTCGCCCGGGTGGTGTACCTGGACTCGGGCCTGCCGCAGGACGGGGTGCCGGCCCTGGCGGCGGTGCCGGACCGGGCGCTGCGGGAGGAACTGGCCGCGCGTGCCGCGGCCCCCGCCCGGGACGGGTCCGGGGTGCTGGCCGCTCCGGACCGCGACGGCTGGCAGCGCTGGGGCAGTACCGAGGGCCTCGGCGGTGCGGCGCTGGACCGGCTCACCGCGCTGGCCTCACCGCACCCTCTGGGCACCCTGTCCCAGCCGCTCCGGCTCACTCATCCGGTCGGTACCGTGCCCACCACCGGGGTCCTGTGCACCGGCAGCGGGACGACCGTGGAGACGGTCCGGATGCTGGTCGGCTTCGGCGACCCCGCGATGCGGTTCCTCACCGGGCCGGAGGTGACTTTCTTCGAACTGGCCACCGGGCACTGGCCGATGCTCTCCGCTCCGGCGGAGCTGGCCGGGGTCCTGCTGCGGGCCGCGGCGGGCGGGGGCCGCCGGCTGGGACCGGTCACCCCCGCGCACCTGCGGCCCTTCCTGCTCGATGTTCCCCGGGTCCCCCGGGAGCGGTCGGGGAACACCGACCTGTACGCGCCCGAGGGCGACGCCCGGTGTCCTGCGGTGGTGTTCGTGCACGGCGGCCCGGTCCCGGCCGACGCGCGCCCGACTCCACGTGACTGGACGACCCTGAAGGGGTACGCGCGCCTCGCGGCGGATCAGGGGGTGGTGGGGGTGACCGTGGACCACCGTCTGCACTCCCTGGCGGACTATCCGCGTGCCGCCGACGACGTGGCCGACGCGGTCCGGCGGGTCAGGGCGCACCCGCGGGTGGACGGGGAGCGGATCGCCGTGTGGTTCTTCTCGGGCGGCGGACTGCTGGCCGCCGACTGGCTGGGTGCGCCCCCGTCATGGCTGCGGTGTCTGGCGGCCACCTATCCGGTGCTGGCGCCGCTGCCCGCGTGGGGGCCGTTCGACGGCCGGTTCCGGCCGTCGGAGGCCGTGGCGGGGGCGGGCGCCCTGCCTGTCGTGCTGACCCGGGTGGGGCTGGAGTCGCCCGGCATCGCGGCCACCGTCGAGGAGTTCATGGCGGCCGCCGGGGCGTGCGGCAAGGAGATCGAGGTGGTCGATGTCCCCGAGGGGCACCACGGTTTCGAGACCCTGGACCCTACGGACGCCTCACGCGAGGCCGTGCTCCGCGCGATGCGGTCGGTGGTGGCGCGTCTGAGGGCCTGACCGGCGGGGCCGGGGGCCGGCCGGCGGGTCGCGGGGGTGCCGGCGGGTCGGCCGGCGGGCGGCGGCGGGTCGGCCGGCGGGTGGCGGCCCGCGCGACCTGACCGCCGGCACCCCGGTGGAGCCGCGCGGGGCCTGAACGCCCCGGCCCGGGTCAGTGCCCGTGTCCGGACGGCTCGCGCCCCGACGGCTCCGCGGGCTCCGTCCGCCCGGCGGACCGTTCCGGCTGTCCGTCCGTCCCGCCGGCGTGGACGGTGAAGGCGGCGGTGCGGACCTTCCCCTCGTGCCGGAAGTCCAGGAAGAGGCGGTACGCCCCCCTGCTCGGGGCCGTCACGTCGAAGGAGATCTCCGGGCCGGGCTCCGTCGTGCCGTCCCCGGGCTCTCCGTTCGGGTGGACGTGCAGGTACGCGAGGTCCCCGGACCGCAGGGCGACCAGGTGTCCGTACGCGCCGAGGTAGGGCTGGAGATCGGTGACCGGCCTGCCGTCCTTGGCGACCTCCAGCTTCAGCTCGCTCCCCGCCCCCGGGCGCAGGCCGCCCCGCAGCGTCACCCGGTAACCGTCCACCGCCACCGTCCGCCCGGTGTCCGGCAGTTCCTCCGGGTCCGCCTCGCCGGCCACCGCCAGGTCGGCGCCGAGCGTGAGCCTGCCGTCCTTCTTCGCGGCGGGGGCAAAGTCGGCGAAGACGCGGTAGCCGCCCGCCTCCGGCAGCTCGACGGGGGCGGACCAGGTGCCGTCGGCGGCGCGTACCGGATGCAGATGGCGGTAAGCCGTCAGATCCCTCGACGCGACGATCAGATGGAGCTCCTTGCCGTGTTCACTGCGGTATGCGGTCACCACCCGGCCGGAGTCCTCCTCCTCGATCGCGAAGCGCAGCTCGGCCGCCCGTCCGGCCTCCACCCGGGGGGTGCGCAGGTCGAGGGCGAAACCCTGGTCGGCGATCTGCAGCCCGCCCGGCGGTGAGGCCTTCCCGGCCGCTTCCCGAGCCCGCCCCTCCTCCGTGCCGGCGGGGGCCGGCTGCTCGTGTCCGTGCCGCACGGGCTCCTTCTCCGCCACGACGGGCCCGACGGCGCCGCCCACCCCGTAGGCCGTACCGAACACGGCGGCCAGCCCCGCCGCGAACGCCGTGATCCTGAGACCGGTGTTCATGTGCCACTCCTTCCTCCGCGGCCGCCCGGAGAGCGGCCCCACACCGGAAGAACATACCCCCAGGGGGTATAAAGTCAATCCGGGCCGCCCCTTGCCTCCGGTACGCCAGGGGGGTATACCTGAAGACCGAGACGGTACCCCCTGGGGGTATAGTCGAACATGATCGAGACCTGGACCTCCGCACAGCGGACACGAGGAGCACCTCATGGGCACACCGACGCCGACCGTCGGCACGGACGCGGTAGAACTCGCCATCGGCGGGATGACCTGCGCCTCGTGCGCGGCTCGTATCGAGAAGAAGCTCAACCGCATGGACGGCGTCGAGGCCACCGTGAACTACGCGACGGAGAAGGCGAAGGTCACCTTCGCCGAGGACGTCTCGGTGGCCGACCTGATCGCGACGGTCGAGGCCACCGGCTACACCGCGCACCGGCCCGCCCCGCCGCGTACGGCGGACACCGGCGACGGACGGGCCGGCCAGGAGGACACCGGGGACGAGGAGCTGCGGCCCCTGCGTCTGCGGCTGGTCACCGCGGTGGTCCTCACCGTGCCGGTGATCGCGATGGCCATGGTCCCGGCGCTGCAGATCGAGTACTGGCAGTGGCTGAGCCTGACGCTGACGGCCCCGGTCGTGACGTACGCCGCGTGGCCCTTCCACCGGGCCGCCTTCACCAACGCGCGGCACGGCGCGGCCACCATGGACACCCTGATCTCGGTGGGGACCTCGGCGGCGTTCCTGTGGTCGCTGTGGGCGCTGTTCCTCGGCACCGCCGGCACGCCCGGCATGACGCACCCCTTCGAGTTCACCATCGCCCGCGGTGACGGCGCGGGGAACATCTACCTGGAGGCGGCGGCCGGCGTCACCGCGTTCATCCTGGCCGGCCGCTACTTCGAGGCGCGCTCCAAGCGCAAGGCGGGCGCCGCCCTGAAGGCGCTGCTGGAGCTGGGCGCCAAGGAGGTCACCGTGCTCCGGGAGGGCCGCGAGCAGCGGGTGCCCACCGGGGACCTGCGCGTGGGCGACCGCTTCGTGGTCCGCCCCGGCGAGAAGATAGCCACCGACGGGACCGTGGTGGAGGGCTCGTCGGCCGTCGACGCCTCCATGCTGACGGGCGAGTCGGTGCCGGTCGAGGTCGGCGCGGGCGACGGGGTCACCGGTGCCACGCTGAACGCCGGCGGCCGGCTGGTCGTCGAGGCCACCCGGATCGGCGCGGACACCCAGCTGGCCCGGATGGCCCGGCTGGTGGAGGACGCGCAGAACGGCAAGGCCGCGGCCCAGCGGCTCGCCGACCGGATCTCCGCCGTGTTCGTACCGGTCGTCATCGGTCTGGCCCTGGCCACCCTCGGCTTCTGGCTGGGCAACGGCTCGGGCGTGACCGCCGCGTTCACCGCCGCCGTGGCCGTACTGATCATCGCCTGCCCGTGCGCCCTCGGGCTGGCCACCCCGACCGCCCTCATGGTCGGTACCGGACGCGGCGCGCAGCTCGGCATCCTGATCAAGGGGCCCGAGGTGCTGGAGACCACCCGCGGCGTCGACACCATCGTGCTGGACAAGACCGGCACGGTGACCACCGGCAGGATGACCCTCCTCGCCGTCCACACCACTGCCACCGCCACCGAGGACGAGGTGCTGCGCCTGGCGGGCGCGCTGGAGCACGCCTCCGAGCACCCGATCGCCCAGGCCGTCGCCACCGGCGCCGTGGAGCGTACGGGCGGTTCCCTGCCCGTACCGGAGGACTTCGCCAACGTCCCCGGTCTCGGTGTGCAGGGCGTCGTCGAGGGCCACGCCGTCCTCGTCGGCCGCGAGAAGCTGCTGCGGGAATGGTCCATGGAGCTGCCCGCGGACCTGGCGCGCGCCCGGCGGGACGCCGAGGCCGCCGGCCGTACCGCGATCGCGGTGGCCTGGGACGGGGAGGCCCGTGCCGTGCTGGAGGTCGCCGACGCGGTCAAGGGGACCAGCCCGGAGGCGGTCCGTCGGCTGCGCGCCCTCGGCCTCACCCCGATCCTCCTGACCGGCGACAACGAGGCCGTCGCCCGGAACGTCGCCGCCGAGGTCGGTATCGACGAGGTGATCGCCGAGGTCATGCCCGAGGACAAGGTGGACGTCGTCAGGAAGCTCCAGGCCGAGGGCCGCAGCGTCGCCATGGTCGGTGACGGCGTCAACGACGCCGCCGCGCTCGCCCAGGCCGATCTGGGGCTCGCCATGGGGACCGGCACCGACGCGGCGATCGAGGCCGGTGACCTCACGCTCGTCCGCGGTGACCTCAACGCGGCGGCCGACGCCATCCGGCTCTCCCGCCGCACGCTCGCCACCATCCGTTCGAACCTGTTCTGGGCCTTCGCCTACAACGTCGCCGCGCTGCCCCTGGCGGCGGCGGGGCTGCTCAACCCGATGATCGCCGGAGCGGCCATGGCCTTCTCCTCCGTGTTCGTGGTCGGCAACTCGCTGCGCCTGCGGCGCTTCAAGGCCGCGTGAGCACGGGAACGTCCGCCACGGGGACGCGCCACCGGGGCCGTCAGGCCCCGGTGGCCGCGGTGCCCGGCGCGAACCAGGCCGGTCCGTCGGCGAGGGACTGCTTGATCCGGAACAGCGCGAACTCGCTCAGGGGCGGCAGCGCGTCGACGGAGAACCAGCCCACCTCCAGCGACTCGTCGTCGTTGACCCTCGCCTCACCACCGGTCGCCCGGCAGCGGAAGGTGATGTCGAGGTACTGGCAGCGGTCGCCGTTGGGGTACTGGACCGGCTTCAGCGCCTGGGTGAGGACCACCCGCTCCGCGACACAGCGCACCGCCGTCTCCTCGTACACCTCGCGCTCCGCGGTCGCCGCGGGCTCCTCCCCGGGCTCCGGGATACCGCCGACGACCGACCATGCGCCGGTGTCGGCGCGCCGGCCGAGCAGGACCCTGCCCGCGTCGTCGAAGACGACGGCGGAGACACCCGGAAGCAGAAGCAGCTGATGGCCGGCGGTGGCACGGATCTCGCGGATGAAGTCGGGAGTGGACATACCCACGACCCTACGTGGCCGCCGGCACGTCCTGGGGCCGCGCCCCGCGGTCCCGCCGGGCGCGTACGGCGCGGACCGTGACCCAGCCGAGCCCGGCCACGGCCACGAGTGCGACGACGCCTTCGGGCAGGGGGCCCAGCCGGGTCGCCGGAGTGAGCGAGGACCGCAGCGGTACCTGGTCGACCAGGGCGTCCGGGGTGAACATCCCGGTCTTCTCCACGATCGTGCCGTCCGGCCGGATCACCGCGCTGACCCCGCTGGTGACGGGGACGACCACGGACCGCCCGTGTTCCACCGCCCGCACCTGGGACATCGCGAGCTGCTGGTAGGTCATCTCGCTGCGTCCGAAGGTGGCGTTGTTGCTGGGGACCGCGATGAACTGGCCCCCGTGCTTCACCGTGTCGCGCACCGCGTCGTCGAACGCGGCCTCGTAGCAGGTCACCAGGGCGACCCTGGTCCCCGCGAGGTCGAACACACCGACCTCCGTGCCGGGGCCGAAGTCCCGCTGGACCCGGTCGACGTCCTTGCTGAAGATCCGCACGAAGGACCGCATGGGCATGTACTCGCCGAACGGCTGGATGTGCCGCTTGTCGTACGTGTCGACGGGGCCGTCCTGCGGGTCCCACTGGATCAGGGTGTTGCGCAGCGCGCCCGTGTCGGGGGACAGCACGGCGCCGATGACGGTGGGCGCGCCGATGGCCCTGACGGCCTTGTCGATCACCTCGCGGGCGTCGGGGTTGCGGTAGGGGTCGAGGTCGGAGGAGTTCTCCGGCCACAGCACGAGGTCGGGCTGCGGTTCCCTCCCCGCCTTCACGTCCTCGGCGAGCTGTTCGGTGCGCTTGGCGTGGTTGTCCAGGACCGCCCGGCGCTGGGAGTTGAAGTCGAGGCCCAGCCGCGGCACGTTGCCCTGGATCGCGGCGACGGTGGCGGTGCCGTCCTCGGCCGAGGCGTCGACCAGCGGCAGGGCGGCGAGCGCGGCGAGCGCGGGTACGGCGACGGTGGTGGCCGCCGCGGCCACGGCGGCCCGGGGCACGGCGCGGGTGGTGCGGTGGCGGTGGACCTGCCGTGCGGCTTCGAGGAGTCCGAAGCCGCACAGGACCACGGCGAAGGTGAGCAGCGGGGTGCCGCCGAGCGCGGCGAGCGGGAGGAACGGGCTGTCGGCCTGGCCGAAGGCGATCTTGCCCCAGGGGAAGCCGCCGAAGGGCACCCGGGCCCGAACGGCCTCGTCCAGCGTCCATACGGCCGCCGCCCAGAACGGCTGGTACGGGAGCCTGGAGACGGCCGCGATGCCCACGCACCCGACGGCGATGAAGAGGGCCTCGGCCAGCGCGAGCGCGAGCCACGGGACGGGGCCGACCTCCTCACCCGTCCAGTGCAGCAGCGGCAGCATGAACCCGAGGCCCGCGAGGAGCCCGAGGCCCAGGGCGGCGCGCGGTCCGCGTGCGGACAGGACCCAGCCCAGCAGCGCGAAGCCCGGCAGCACCAGCCACCACAGGGGGCGGGGCGGGAAGCTCAGGTACAGCAGCACACCCGAGAGGACGGCGGCGGCCGGGCGGACGAGCCGCGGCCACGGCTTCCTGCGCGGGGTCGCGGGGGCGGCCTGCGGTTCGGCGGTGGTGACGGTGGCGCTCACCTGGCGGATTGTACGGTGCGCCGCAGTGCGCCGCAGTGCGCCGCAGTGCGCCGCAGTGCGGGCGGGGGCGGCGGGGCGGCGGCGTGCGGAACGGCGGGGCCGGGGCCTGCGGGGAAGCGGGGCCGGACGGGGGGCAGGGCAGGACGGGGGGCAGGGCCGGACGGGGAGCCGGGCCGGACGGGGAGCCGGGCCGGACGGGGAGCCGGGGTCCGTGCGGAGCTCAGGACCCGGTAGGGGTGCCGGCCCGCGGTCCGGCGGCCGACAGGTGCAGGCGGTCGCGGATGAAGCGCACCGCCGCCTCCGCGTCGTCGACGGTGACGGTGAACGTACGCCCGTCGCCCAGGCTCAGCACCAGTGCCTCACCCCGGCGCACCACGACGGCGGTGCCCTGTTCGGGACGCCAGCGGTAGCCCCAGCCGCCCCACTGGCGCGGGGTGACCCGCGGGACGAAGTCCGCGCCGACCACCTGGGTCAGCAGGATGCGGCGGCGGGGCAGTCCGATGTGGCCGCAGCGCACCTCGAGCGCGTCGCCGTCGACGCGGACGGCGACATGGACGAAGGCGAGCGTCCCGAAGAGGATCAGGAGTCCGGCGGCCAGGCAGCCGATGACGGACATCAGCAGCGGGGCGATGCCGGAGCTCCAGGCCGAGTCGACCGCGAGTTTGACGCCGAGGGCCAGGCATCCGGCGCCCGCGACCGCGAGCAGCCACTGGAAGCGGTTGGTGGCGCGGCCCGTCCAGACGGCGGCCGGGGTCCGGCTCGAACCGTGCCGCGCATTGCCGGGGTGGTCCGTCATGCGAGGCAGCGTACCCACGTTCCCCGCTCCGGGCAGGTCCCGGGCGGCCGGGGGCGGCGCCCGTGCCCGGTCAGAGGGCCGGGCTGACGGCTCCCAGAAGAAGGCCCTGCGGATAGGCCAGTGCGGCGACGGGCAGTTCGGCGACGTGTCCGCCGAGCAGCACGGTGAGGGTGCCGGAGGGTCCGGCCGACGGGGCGGGCACGGCGCCGGTACGGCGCAGCGCCTGGGCGGCGACCGCCTCCGCGGAGCCGTACAGGACGGGCGCCGGGCGGCCGGGCTGCCGGACGGCGGCGCTGATGCGGTCCGCCACCAGCTCGTAATGGGTGCAGCCGAGGACGACGGCGCTCACACCGGGCGGGGTCAGCGCGGCGGCGGCGGCGACGGCGCGGTCGATCCCCGTCCCGTCCGCGTTCTCCACGGCGTCGGCGAGCCCGGGGCACGGGACCTCGGTCACCTGGACGCCCTGGGCGAAGGTGCTGATCAGCCCGCGCTGGTAGGGGCTGCCGGTGGTCGCCGGGGTCGCCCAGATGGCCACCGGTCCGCCGCCGGACGCGGCCGGCTTGATCGCGGGCACCGTGCCGATGACCGGGATGCCGGGCTCCAGTTCGTCGCGCAGCGCGGGCAGCGCGTGGACGGAGGCGGTGTTGCAGGCGACGATCAGCGCGTCGGGGCGGTGGGCGGCGGCGACCCGGGCCACGGCGAGCGCGCACTCGGCGACCCCCTCCGGGGTGCGTGGCCCCCAGGGCATCGACCCGGGGTCCGAGGACAGCACCAGATCGGCGTCGGGCCGCAGCTTGCGTACCGCGGCCGCGGCCGCGAGCAGGCCGATTCCCGAGTCCATGAGTGCGATCTTCACCCGGTCACCATAGTCGACGGTCCTGACCCGGCCCTCGATGTGGTGCAGACTGCGGCGGGTGAGCGCCGTTGCCTGGATCGCCGTCGTGTCGTTGTCCGCGTGGGTGTGGCTGCTGCTGGGCCAGGGGTTCTTCTGGCGCACCGACCAGCGGCTGCCCGACCGCCCCGAGCCCGTGCGCTGGCCCTCGGTGGCCGTGGTGGTGCCCGCGAGGAACGAGGCCGCGATGCTGCCGGTGAGCCTGCCGTCCCTGCTGGCCCAGGACTATCCCGGGGCCGCGGAGGTCTTCCTGGCCGACGACTGCAGCGACGACGGGACGGGCGAGCTGGCACGGGCCCTGTCCGACCGGTGCGGGGGGCTGCCGCTGACGGTGGTGGTCCCGGGCGAACCCGAACCGGGCTGGACCGGCAAGCTCTGGGCGCTGCGGCACGGGATCGCGGCGGCACGGCGGCGGAATCCGGAGTTCCTGCTGCTGACGGACGCGGACATCGCGCACGAGCCGGACAGTCTGCGCGAGCTGGTCCGGGCGGCCGGCGCCGGCGGTCCGGACGGCGAGGGCCTCGACCTGGTCTCCCAGATGGCGCGGCTGCGGGTGGCGAGTGCCTGGGAACGGCTCGTCGTGCCGGCCTTCGTCTACTTCTTCGGTCAGCTCTACCCCTTCCGGTGGGTGAACCGGAAGGGCGCGCGGACGGCCGCGGCGGCGGGCGGCTGCGTCCTGCTCCGTACCCGTGCGGCCGAGCGGGCCCGGATTCCCGAGTCCATCCGGCAGGCGGTGATCGACGACGTGTCGCTGGCCCGCGCCGTGCAGCGCTCCGGCGGGCGGATCTGGCTGGGGCTCGCGGACCGGGTGGACAGCGTGCGGCCCTATCCGGGGCTGGCCGACCTGTGGCGGATGGTGTCCCGGAGTGCGTACGCCCAGCTCCGGCACAGCCCGCCGTTGCTCGCCGCGACGGTGGCGGGCCTGCTGCTGGTCTACGCCGTCCCGCCCGTCGCGCTGGTGGCGGGGCTGGTGAGGGGTGATCCGGCGGCGGCGTGGGCGGGCGGCGCCGCGTGGGCCGTGATGGCGGGCACGTACATGCCGGTCCTCGGCTACTACCGGCAGTCGCTGTGGCTCGCGCCGCTGCTGCCGTTCACCGCGGTCCTCTACCTCCTGATGACGATCGACTCGGCGGTGCAGCACCGCCGCGGGCGGGGCGCGGCCTGGAAGGGGCGTACGTACGCCCGGCCCGAGGCCGCGCCCGAACAGTGAGGGCCGGCGGAGCCGGTGATCACTTGCGGCCGGGCGTCCAGTTCATGCCCCAGCCGTAGGCGGCGTCGATGGTCCGCTGGGGGCTCACCCCTCGCTGGGGTACGAGGTAGCGGGCCTCGCGCTGCACCATGAGTTCCCCGGTGCCGTTATTGGTGATCAGGGCGAGGGCGCACACCGTGGAGGGCACCGTGCACTCGTCGAGGGAGAAGTCGATCGCGGCGCCGTTCTGCGGCTGGAGGGTGACGGTGGCGTGGAGGTCGGCGAAGCTGCGGGCGCCCTCGTAGATGGTGACGAAGATCAGGACGCGGCGCAGCCGTTCCCTGTGGTCGAGGTTGACGGTGAGGTTCTCGCCGGTGGAGACGGCGCCCGTGCGGTCGTCGCCGTCGAGATGGATGTACGGCGGCCGGTCGAGGGCGCCGAAGGCGTTCCCCAGGGCCTGGACGACTCCCTTGCGCCCGTCGGTGAGTTCGTAGAGCGCGCAGAGGTCGAGGTCGAGGTCGGCGTGCACGGCGACGGCCCTGCCCAGCTTGGCTCCCCAGCCCTTGAACTGCTTGCGCACCTCCCAGTTGAGGTTCACGCGCAGCGTGCCCGTGGTGCCGCCCTGCTTCGTCAGCGAGACGGAGGGGGCTTCCTTGGTCAGCGTGACCTTGGTGAGCCGCACCGGCCGGGCGGGCGGCGCGGGCGGCGCCGGGGGCTGAGGGGCGGAGGCGGCCGGGGCGGGCCGGGGGGCCACCCGCGGCTGCGGGGCGGAGGGGGCCGGCCGGGGCGGGGCGGACCGCTGCGGTTCGTCGACGGAGATCCCGAAGTCCGTTGCCAGGCCCTCCAGTCCGGTGTCGTAGCCCTGTCCCACCGCGCGGAACTTCCAGGCGCCCTGACGCAGGTAGAGCTCGCCCAGGATGAAGGCGGTCTCCACGGTGGCGTCGGCACTCTCGAAGCGTGCGATCTCCGCTCCGCCGGCCTGGTCCAGGACGCGTACGTAGAGGCCGGTCACCCGGCCGAAGGTGCCGCCGTCCGCCGACGCCGCGACGACGACGCGGTCTACGGACCCTTCCATACGGCCGAAGTCGACCACGAGAGTGTCCGTGACACCGCCGGAGCCGGTCCTTTTGCCCTCGTGGCGGACCGCCCCCGAACGGTGCTCCGGCTGGTTGTAGAAGACGAAGTCGGCGTCGTCGCGCACCTTTCCGGAGACGAGAAGGAGCGCCGAGGCGTCGACGTCCGGCGCCCCGGGCGAGCTGCGCCACCCCAATTCGACCCGTACGCTCCGGGCCGGCACCGCGACATTGGTTCCCTTTTGCATGGTCATGCTCGCCCCCATACGCGAGTCCGGCTGCCCGGAGAGTTTCGGGCCAACCTATTCCCCCGGATCCCCCCGCGCCCACACCCCGGCGTACGGGAGACGGTGATCCGCCGGCAGCCCTTACGCACCGGCCTTTTACACGATCACGGCACACTCGCGCGCGCTTTCCGGGCGGGGTTCGCTCGTACCGGGGAACGGGGGCGTGTGTGTCCCGCCCCCGGCTCCGTATCCCGCCGGCGCACCGCCCGGTCCGGGTCTCCGGTCCCGCCTCCCGGGCCACGCCCGCCGGAGGGGTCGGACCGCCTTCCGGAGGGACCGGTGCGGGCCGGCCCGCACCTCCCGTCCGCGCAGGGCCGGCGCGGCCTTTGGAGCGGGACGGCCTCTGCCGGGCCGCGCGTCCCGGCCGGACCGGGCGACGGCCTCCGCCGGGCCGGTGACCGGAGGCAGGGCCGGAGCCCGGCGAGCGCGCCGGGCCCGGTGGTTCCGCGGAGCGGACGGCGCGCGGCGGTGGCACCGGCGAAGCCGCCGCGCACCGGGGCTCCACGTGCGCCGACGGTGCCGGGCGCGGCGGTGCGTGCCTCCGCGCCCGGGGCAGGCGCCGTCACCGGTTCCCCCCGGCCAGTGGTCCGGACCGTTCCGGCCGGCTCGTCACGCAGCGCCTCACGCACCGCGAACGGGCCCGGCACAGCCGGGACTTCGCGGTGGCGCTCGGCCCGGCCCGGCCCGGCCACGCTACGGGGCCGGGCGGCCCCCGGGCGCCCCGCACGGCCGGCACCCTCCGCCGGCCGCCGGGCAGGGCGGCGACCGCGGCACGTCCGGCTTCCGGGCGCGAAAAGCCTCGCTCGGGCCGCGCCCCGGAGGTTCATCACCGCGCCGCCCGCCCCCGGCCCCGGGGCACTTGTCCGCCGGCGGCCCGGTCCGCGCCGCGGGGGAAAACGCGTCGCGGAAAAGGCGCCCGATTCCCTTTCCCGGTGCATCGCACCGGTCACGGACGGGGCATCGGCCACGGCCGGATCATGAAGGAGTGGGCCCGGTTCTCCGGGAGTTCACGGAAGAACACGGAGACCGCTCCGGCGGAATCAAAGCCCGTGCGATGCCGAAAAGACCTTCCGGTCGCCCTTTGTAGCCCGTCCGCCACTTCCCGTCAGCCCCGCCCCACCGGAAAAGGTCCGCCGCCCGCGACGGGTCCTGACGATCTTTTGCCAGGTCAGGGAGCCGGAACCAACATAAAACGGATGTCCCCAGGATTGGGGCTCCCCAATCGGCACATCGTGGGCTTAACTTATGGCCATGACCTCCCCCCGCTCCACCTACGGTGGCGGTTACCACACCGCGCCGTCGTTCCCCGAGACCCCGATCTACGACTCCCTGGTCGCCGAGCGGGGCACCCCTCAGATCGCACCGATCCGAGTTCCTGCCGCCTACGACACCGGCAACAGCTACCTGCCGGCTCTGCCTTCGGCGCTCCCGGCCCTGCCGGCGGCACCGTCACCGCAGCCCTCCGGGTCCTACGGCTATCCGCAGCAGACGGGGCAGCCGCAGTACCAGAACGCGGGGACGCAGCCGGCGCCGATGATGCAGCCCGCACAGCTGCAGCCCGCGCCGACCCCGTACATCCCGCAGCAGCCCGCCGCCCCGCGCGGCTACCAGCAGCAACCGCCGCCGCCACCGCAGTACCAGCAGCGGCCTGCCGCCGGGTACGAGGCGATGCGGCCGATGTCGCCCCGGCCCGCCCCGGCGCCCGCGCCGTCCCAGGCGCCGTACGAGGACCCGTACAACCGCCCCTACCAGAACCGGGGATACTGACCGGCGCGCGGAGGCGGCGGGCCCGGTGAACGGAGTGCGAGCGGACCGTCCGGCCGGTTCGGCACCGGGCGCCGGTGGCGGCTGGCAGAATTGCGGTCATGGTCATCCCGGTTCTCACAGCCCTCCGTATCCACCCGGTGAAGTCGCTGACCGCGGTCGCGGTGGACGAGGCGGTCGTCGATCTCTGGGGGCTCCGGGGCGATCGCCGGTGGATGCTGGTCGACGGGTCGGGGAAGGCCGTCACCCAGCGACAGGAGCCCCGGGTGGCCCTGGTCCGTGCCGAAGCCCTGCCGGACGGCGGGGTGCTGGTGTCCGCGCCGGGGTGTGAGCCGCTGGCGGTGAAGGTCCCCGCGCCGTCCGCGACGGTCCCCGCCGATCTCTTCCGCAGGACCGTCGAGGTGGTGGAGGCGGACCCGGCGGCGCACGCCTGGTTCAGCGCACTGCTCGGTACGGAGATCCGGCTCGTCCATCTCGACGAGCCCTCGCACCGCCGGCTCATCGACCCCGAGTACGCCCGGCCCGGCGAGACCGTCTCGCTCGCCGACGGCTTTCCGCTGCTGCTCACCTCGTCCGCCTCCCTGGACGCGCTCAACGGCCTCGTGGCACAGGGGGACCACCCGGAGGAGGGCCCGCTGCCGATGGACCGCTTCCGGCCGAACGTGGTGGTGGACGGCACGGCGCCGTGGGCGGAGGACGACTGGAAGCGCGTCGCGATCGGGGACGTCCCCTTCCGGGTGGCCAAGCCGTGCGGGCGCTGCGTGGTGACGACGACCGACCAGCGGACCGCGGAGCGCGGGAAGGAGCCGCTGCGTACACTCGCCCGCCACCGCCGGTCGGGCGCCCATCTGCTCTTCGGCCAGAACCTCATCCCCGACGCGACCGGGGTCATCAGGGTCGGGGACCCGGTCCGGGTCCTCGACTGACGCCTCCGGCATCCGGGAACTCCCCGGGGCGTTCCGGCCGTTGACCGTAGGAGGTCCCCGGCCCCCTGCGGCCCCGGTCCCCCGTGCGGATACGGAGGAGCAGGGGCTCAAGGAGCAAGGGGTGCGGGGGACGGAGGGGGTGTGGCGTTGAGGGCGGTCGCGGGCATCCGGCGGTGGCGGCACAATCCTCTGTGCCGGCCGACGGACCGTCATGAGGCCTGGCTGGCCCTGACCGCCCTGCTGCTGATGCTGGTGGCGGCCCCTCTGCTCGGCCACCTGTGCGCCTCGCGCACCGGCGAGGCGCTGCGGGAGACGGTGCGCGCGCAGCACGCGCAGCGGCACCGCGCGACGGCCGTCGTGGTGCGGGAGTCACCGGGCGGGGCGTCCTCCTTCGACGGCCTTTCCGAGGGCGCCGTGGCCGAGGGCGGCACCCGCACCTCCGTGGTGGCCGAGTGGAGGGCCCCGGACGGCACGGCGCGTACGGGCACGGTGCCGGCGCCCGCGGACAGCGCCGTCCCCGGCACCCGGATCCGGATATGGACGGACGACCGGGGCGGTCCCGCGCCGCGGCCCATGGACGCGACGGCCGCGCGCACCCACGCCGTACTGGCGGGTGTGGGGGCGGCCCTGCTCACCACCGGTGCGGTGGAGGCGGCCCGCAGGGTGGTCCTGCGGGGCATGACGCGGCGCCGGTACGCACGGATCGACCGCGCCTGGGCGAGAACGGGCCCCGACTGGGGCAGAACGGGCGCGGGCAGCTGACGCCGGGGGCGCAGCGTACGGGCCGGTGCGCTCCGCCCCGTACCGGGAGAAGGGGGGCGGGGCGGTGGACCCGGCGCCCCGTGGCCGCCACGCGCGCTACGGTGGTCCGGCCCGCCCGACTTCCCCGGCAGGCTGACCCGGTACCGGCTCCGACAGGCGCCGGCCGGCAGCCGTACGGCGTACGGACAGGCACGAGGCAGCGCACACGGCACGAGGTGGGGGCACAGCAGCACCATGGCACAGGGCACGGTCCAGGTGACGCACACCGGCACATCGCGATGGCGGCGCCGCACGGGCGAGTACGCCTCCCTCTCCGCGGCTCTGGAGGCGGCGGCCGACGGTGACGTCCTGACGGTCGCCCCGGGCACCTACCGGGAGAATCTGGTCGTCCACCGGGCGGTGACCCTGCGCGGCCCCGAGGGGTCCGTCGGCTCGGTGCGGATCGCGCCGGTGGACGGTGTGCCGCTGACCGTCCGTGCCGCCGCCGTGATCCGCGACATCCATGTGGAGGGCCAGGACTCGGCGGCTCCGGCCCTGCTCGTCGAGGAGGGGACGCCGGAGCTCTCGGACCTGCGCATCGTGACCAGGTCGGCCGTGGGCGTCGAGGTGCGGGGCGGTGCGCGGCCCACCGTGCGCCGCTGCGGCGTGGACAATCCGGCCGGGGTCGGCATCGCCGTGCTCGACGGCTCCGGGGGCCTGTTCGAAGAGTGCGAGATCGTCTCGGCGGGGCAGTCCGGTGTCTCCGTACGCGACGGCGCCCGCCCCCGGTTCGACCGCTGCCGCGTCCACCACGCGTCGGGGGCCGGTCTGAGCGTGACGGGCGAGGGCAGTGTGCTGGAGGCGGTGGGCTGCGAGATCTACGAGATCAAGGGGAGCGGGGTGCAGGTCACCGGCCGAGGGGCGGCCCACCTCTCCGAGTGCACGGTCCACCGGACCTCCGCGGACGGCGTGACACTGGACACCGACGCCGTGCTCACCCTCGCCGACTGCGACATCCACGACATCCCGGAGAACGCCATCGACCTGCGGTCGCGGTCGGTGCTCACCCTGACCCGGTCGGCCGTGCGCCGGTTCGGCCGCAACGGCCTCTCGGTCTGGGACCCCGGCACACGGGTCGACGCCAACCAGTGCGAGATCCACGACAGCACCGGCGACTACCCCGCGGTCTGGGTCAGCGACGGTGCCGCGGTCGTCCTCGACGCCTGCCGGGTCCACGACGTCCCCGACGCCCTGTTCGTCCTCGACCGCGGCTCCCGCGCCGATGTGGTGGACAGCGACCTCTCGCAGATCCGCAACACGGCCGTCTCGGTGAGCGACGGGGCGACCGCCCAGCTCGACGACTGCCGTATCCGGGAGGCTTCCACGGGTGCCTGGTTCCGCGACCACGGCAGCGGCGGCACCCTGAACAACTGCACCATCGACACGGTGCAGACCGGTGTCATCGTCACCAAGGGCGCCGACCCGACGATCGAGCGCTGCACGGTCACCTCGCCCGCCGAGGCCGGTTTCTACGTCTCCGCCGAGGGCCGCGGCACCTTCCGCGGCTGCCGTGTCACCGGCAGCGAGGGATACGGCTTCCACGTGATGGACGGCTGCCGCTCCACCCTCAGCCGCTGCCGCACCGAGCGCTGCGCGCGCGGGGGGTACGAGTTCGCCGACGGTTTCGCCCCGCACGGCGAGGGCCGTTCCGGCGGCCCGGTGGTCGAGGACTGCACGAGTGACGAGAGCGGGCTGCGGACCCGCGCCACGCCCCTGGCGCCCGCTCCGCCGGTGTCCGTCCCGGCCGCCCCGGACCGGTCTTCGCCGGGGCTGCTCGGCACGCTTCCCGGGCCGCGGACCACGGAGCCCTCCCCCGCCCCCTCCGCGCCCGTCGCCGCTCTTCCCGCGCAGGCGCACGACGGGCCCCGGCGCGAGGCGGGTGACGTCCTGGGCGAGCTGGACGCGCTGGTGGGCCTGGACAGCGTCAAACGCGAGGTGCGGGCGCTGACGGACATGATCGAGGTCGGACGGCAACGCCGGCTGGCCGGCCTGAAGGCGGCGTCGGTGCGCCGGCACCTCGTCTTCACCGGCTCCCCCGGCACGGGCAAGACGACCGTCGCCCGGCTGTACGGCGAGATCCTCGCCTCCCTCGGAGTGCTGGAGCACGGCCATCTGGTGGAGGTGTCCCGGGTCGACCTGGTCGGTGAGCACATCGGTTCCACCGCCATCCGGACCCAGGAGGCGTTCGACCGGGCGCGCGGCGGTGTCCTCTTCGTCGACGAGGCGTACGCCCTGTCACCGGAGGACTCGGGGCGGGACTTCGGCCGGGAGGCCATCGACACCCTGGTGAAGCTGATGGAGGACCACCGGGACGCGGTCGTGGTGATCGTGGCCGGGTACACCCACGAGATGGAGCGCTTCCTCACCGTCAACCCGGGTGTGGCGTCCCGTTTCTCGCGCACCATCACCTTCAGCGACTACCTGCCCGAGGAGCTGCTGCGGATCGTCGAGCAGCAGGCCGAGGAGCACGAGTACCGTCTGGCGGACGGGACGGGGGCAGCGCTGCTCACCTACTTCACGGCGCTGCCCAAGGGGCCCGCCTTCGGCAACGGCCGTACCGCACGGCAGACGTTCGAGTCGATGGTCGAGCGCCACGCGGGCCGGGTCGCGCAGCTGGCGCAGCCCAGTACGGACGATCTCACCCTGCTCTACCCGGAGGACCTCCCCGTGCTGCCCTGAGCCTTCCCGGCGGCCTGCCGGGGCAGGACGGGGCCGAGCCGTTCCAGCAGTGCGGCCCGCTCCACCGCGAAGACCGGGTCGGCCTGGTAGTCGGAGTGCCCGAGGACCGGCTCGGGCAGCGGGTGTTCGAGGGTGCGGCCGTAGACCAGCGGGTCCTTGAGCGGTCCCCGGTCCACCTCCGGCCGGCCGTCGGCCTCCTCGATCCGGACGGGGCCGCCGATCGGGTCGGTCGCGCGCCACAGGTTGCGCCAGCAGTGCACGGACCGGTGCAGTCCGGCGAGCGGTGCGGGCCCGAAGTAGGCGGGGAACCAGCGGCCGTACAGCCGCTCGATCGGTGAGCCGTAGGTGAGCAGCGCCACCTGGTGCCGTGCCGTGTCGGGGAGCTGCCACACGGCGGCCGCCGCCAGCACGCTGCCCTGGGAGTGGCCGGAGATGACGAGCCGTCCGCCGGTCTGCCCGGTCCAGGCGCACATCCGGGACGACAGGTCGGGGACGGCCCGCTCGGCGTAGCACGGCGGGGCGAAGGGATGGGCGGCGCGGGGCCAGAAGGTGCCGACGTCCCAGAGGATCCCTATGGTGCGGCGTGCGGAGACGTCGCGGTAGGCCCGGCGCCCCCAGGTGACGAACAGTATGAAGCCGAAGCCGATCATCCAGGATCCCGTCGCCTGGGCGGCGTCGGCGAGCGATTCGACGAAGGGCCCGGCCCCGTGCACGGCGAGTCCGGGCACCTCGCCCGCCGTCCAGGCGCCCACGAGGGCCCCGGCGCCGAGGAACAGGGTGGCCCCGGAGACCAGCCCGACGATGCGCGGTGCGGAGTCGGTGAGTGCGGCGGCGGCGCGGACGCGGGCGATCTGCCGGGTGCGGGCGGCGTCGGGGCGCTCCGCGCCGTACTCGGCCTCGATGGCGGGTTCCATCCTCCGGACGCGCCGCACGGTACGGACGACGAGCCAGGTGAGGGGGGCCAGGAGCAGGAGCAGCAGGACGGGGATGACGGCCGCCTGCCAGCTGAGGAGTACCGGCGGGCCCTCGATCCACGGGCCGTCGCCCATGCCGGGGGTGCCGGGGCCGTCGAGCCAGTCGGCGACCCGCTGGGCCACGCCGCCCGTCATCACCCCGCCCAGCGCGCAGGCGAGCATGGCCACGGCGGGCCCGCCGAGTCCTCTCAGGGTGGTACGGGCTTCGGGGGCGCGGGTGTACAGGCCGAGCGCGACGGCGGCGAGCACGACGACGAGGATGCCCTGGCCGAGGGTGAGGGCGGCGAACAGCGCCTCACCGGGGAGGGAGGAGCCGGTGGACGTCCAGCCGGGGCGTGACCAGGCGGCGTGGACGACGGCGGCGAGCAGCAGGACGAGCGCGGCGGGCGGCAGGAAGGTGGTGACCGCGCGGTCGACGCGGTTGTCCAGGCGCCGTTCGCTGCGGCCCCGGCGGCAGACCACCGTGACGACGGTGGTCCCGCACAGGACGAGGGCCGCCCCGAGCAGCCGGCCGTACAGGGCGGGTACGGCGCTGCCGGTGGTCCCGTCGTACCGGGCGGCCGCTCCCCAGACCGCCGCGGCGACGGTGAGGAGGCCGGCGGCGGTGTGGGCGGCCCGCAGCCGGGCCACCAGCCTGCGGCCGTACCAGAACCCGGGGCGGCCGAGCGCGGGCCGGACGGCGGGCGGCGGCGGGGCGTGGCCGGCCGCGGGCGCCGGGTCGTCGTCGGGCGTCTCGCTGTCCAGGGGCCGCTGCGACTCGTAGGCGCTCCAGGTGCGGTTGGACAGGTACCAGAGCAGGGTGACGAGGGCGGTGGGGACGAGGGTGGCGAGGGCGAGCCGGCGGCCCGGCTGGGACCACCAGCCGCCCTGCTCCGGTGAGAGGAATCCGAGCCAGGAGTGGCGCGCGACGCACTCGGCCGCGCCGGCGCACTGCCAGGCCGCCAGGTCGAGGGCGACCTCGCAGGCGGCGGCGGTGAGCAGCACGGTGAGGCTGAGTGCTATCAGGCGCACCACCGCCCCGTACAGGCGGACCGCGTTGCCGGCGGAGCGGGCGGTGGGCCGCATCCAGTGGGCGAGGTTGACCACCATGAAGGGGAGCAGCAGCAGCCACAGGGCCCGGGAGGCGTTGCCGGAGGTGAGGTTGGACCAGCAGTACGCCTCGGCGACGGGCCCGTCCCGGTGGCGTCCGGGGTCCTGTTCCGCGCCGACGTCCTCGGTGCGCCGGTAGACGGCGGCGGTGGCGTCCCCGGTGATCCTGGTGGTGCGGGGGTCGCCGAGCATCTCCTGCGGGGTGGTTCCGCCGACGCCGTGGACGAGCAGTTCCAGTGCTGCCCCGCCGTCGGGCGGGGCCTGGTGTTCACACGTCACTTCCGGAGCTCACTCTCTGGCCCGTACACGGCCGGGCCGGCGGGGAGGAAAGGGGGACGAGGACGCCGTGCGCGACTTCGCACTGACGTACCGTCACCACTGTCCCGGACGGAAGGCGTCCGCGGCACCCGTCGTCACCGAATCTCCCCGGTGGCGTGGCCGCCGGGGGTGCGTGGGAGGATGGGGGATCCGGCGGGACGGCTGCCGGACGGTGCGGACTCGAGTGGAAGGACCGGACCCGGCGTTGAGCGAGAACCACAATCTGCTCGCGGAGCAGCGGCGCGCGCTCATCCTCGACGAGGTGCGCAAGCGCGGCGGTGTCCGGGTCAACGAGCTGACCCGCAGACTGAGCGTCTCCGACATGACCATCCGCCGGGATCTGGACGCGCTGGCCCGGCAGGGTGCGGTCGAGAAGGTGCACGGCGGGGCCGTCCCGGTGGCCGAGGCGAGTGCCCACGAGCCCGGTTTCGAGGCCAAGTCGACGCTGGAGCTCAGCGCCAAGGAGGACATCGCACGGGTGGCCGCGGCGATGGCGGCGCCCGGCAGCGCGATCGCCCTGTCGGGCGGCACCACCACGTTCGCGCTGGCCAGGCACCTGCTGGAGGTGCCCGGGCTGACGGTGGTCACGAACTCGGTGCGGGTCGCCGATGTGTTCCACGACGCCCAGCGGCCTTCGGCGGGCAGCGGGCGGGCGGGGGCGGCCACGGTCGTGCTGACCGGTGGGGTCCGTACGCCGTCGGACTCGCTCGTGGGGCCCGTCGCGGACCGTGCGATCGACTCGCTCCACTTCGACGTGCTCTTCCTCGGGGTGCACGGCATCTCCGTGGAGGCCGGACTCTCCACCCCCAACCTCGCGGAGGCCGAGACCAACCGCCGGCTGGTGCAGGCGGCCCGCCGGGTCGTGGTGGTCGCCGACCACACCAAGTGGGGCACGGTGGGGCTGAGTTCGTTCGCGGCCCTGGAGGAGGTCGACGCCTTCGTCACGGACGCGGGTCTCTCGGACGGTGTCCGGCAGGAGATGGAGGAGCACCTTCCGGGCCTGGTGGTGGCGGGCGGTCAGGAGCACCGGAGGAAGGACTGACCGGGCCGCGCGCGTTCCGCTCAGCGGCCCGCGGGCCCCGGACGTCCTAGGATCGCGGTATGGCCGTCTTCCGGATCGAGCGTTTCACCCCCCTCCCCGCCGCCGAGGCCTGGCGCCGGGTGACCGACTGGGAGCGGCACGGCGACGCCGTCCCCTTCACCTCGGTCGGTGTGCCGACCCGTCCGCCCGGCGGGGTGGGCACGGTCCTGGTGGCACGTACGGGCCTCGGTCCGCTGGGGTTCGACGATCCGATGGAGGTGGTGCGCTGGACTCCGCCGGCCGTCGGCCGGGCCGGGGTGTGCGAGCTGGTCAAACGCGGGTCGCCGGTGCGGGGCCGGGCGTCGATCGACGTACGGCCGACGGGTGCGGGCTCCCATGTGATCTGGGTCGAGGAGCTGCGGGTGCGGCTGTTGCCCCGGGGTGCCGATCCGCTGCTGGCGGCTGCCGGGCGGCGGGTCTTCGGCCGGGTGCTGGACACGCTGCTGGACGGCTGAGGGGCGGGGCCCGTCGGTGCGGGGTCCCCGCGTCAGTCGGTCCAGGTGCCGGTGGCCAGGAACCGCTCGGCGGTGGCGGTGTAGGGGCGGATGTCCAGGCCCTGTCCGGCCAGCCAGTCGTCGGAGTAGTACTTGTCGAGGTAGCGGTCGCCCGGGTCGCAGATCAGTGAGACGACACTGCCGGTGGCGCCCTGTCCGACCATCTCGGCGACCAGCTTGAACGCGCTCCACAGCCCGGTGCCGGTCGATCCCCCCGCCCTGCGGCCGATGGCCCGCTCCAGGACGCGTACGGCGGCGACGGACGCGGCGTCGGGGACCTTCATCATGCGGTCGATGGCCCCGGGGACGAAGCTCGGCTCCATCCGGGGTCTGCCGATGCCCTCGATGCGGGATCCGCAGTCGCTGGTGGCCCGGGGGTCGTGGTGGGTCCAGCCGTCGAAGAAGCAGGAGTTCTCCGGGTCGGGTACGCAGATCAGGGTGTCGTGCTGCATGTAGCGGACGTAGCGGCCGATGGTCGCGGAGGTGCCGCCGGTGCCGGCCGTGGCGACGATCCAGGTGGGTTCCGGATACCGCTCCAGCCGCAGTTGCTGGTAGATCGACTCGGCGATGTTGTTGTTCCCGCGCCAGTCGGTGGCGCGTTCGGCGTAGGTGAACTGGTCCATGTAGTGGCCGCCGGTCTCGGCGGCGAGGGCGGCGGACTCCTCGTAGATGCGCCGGGCGTCGTCGACGAAGTGGCACCGGCCGCCGTGGAATTCGATCAGCCTGCACTTCTCGGGGCTGGTGGTGCGCGGCATGACGGCGATGAACGGCACGCCGATCAGCTTCGCGAAGTACGCCTCGGAGACGGCTGTGGAGCCGCTGGACGCCTCGATGACCGGTTTGCCCCTGCGGATCCAGCCGTTGCACAGGCCGTAGAGGAACAGCGAACGGGCCAGCCGGTGCTTGAGGCTCCCGGTGGGGTGGGTCGACTCGTCCTTGAGGTAGAGGTCGATGTTCCACCGCTCGGGCAGCGGGAAGCGCAGGAGGTGGGTGTCGGCGGAGCGGTTGGCGTCCGCCTGGACCTTGCGCACGGCCTCCTTGAGCCAGGCCCGGTAGCCGGGGTCGCTGCGGTCGGTGTCGACGGTCGCCATGACCCTGCCGTCGTGTCCGTCGTGCCCGGTCTCCATCGGCGGTCTCCTCGCTCCTCGGGACGTGTCGCCCTGGTCCCAGACTATTCCCCCCACCTGCATAAACGTTTACTTTGACTGTCCATAGGCCCGGCTTGGGCCGGGCGGGCACATCGGGGCCCACTGCGGTCTGGCGTGGACGCCCGAATGGGGGCAGACTTCTCAGCAGAAGCCTGAGTAGGGGGGCGAAGTCGCCGTGGCCGAAACAGAGTTCTACGCGACGGATGTCAGGATCCAGCGGTGGTTCCGCTCCCTGACCAGGGCGGGCCAGGTCATCGTGAAGGACGGCAGGCTGGTTCTGCTGACCAGTTACGGCCGTGAGATCGACAGTGCCCCGCTGAGCGCGGTGACCGTGCGCAAGCACTGGTTCCTGGCAGCCGATTCGGCGGTCGCGCGGCTCAACGGGGTGCGTTACCGGCTGACGATGGGCCAGCGCAGCCGCAGGCCGGGCGGTGCCGCGCCGGTCCGCAGGTTCCTGAAGGCTCTGCAGGGCGGCGGCGCCGACACACCGGTTCCGTACGGGCACCGCGAGTTGCGGAGCCCAACCCCCTGAGTCACGCTGGTCGTACGTCACTGATCGTGCACCGGCGGTGACAGCGCGAGCCGCCTCCGCCGGGCCTTTCGGGGCGGACCACGCATGACCCGGCCGGAAACAGCAGTCAGCCATCTGCTGGATCCCGCCCCCCTTCGTCTTCTTCCGGACCTATTTCGGGGAGTCGCAGCCGTGATCAGCGAGCCAAGCAGGCACTGCGCGGTGGAGCTCCAGGCCCTGCCGTCGCGGATCGGTCAGGTCCGCAGAATCATCTCGGCGCAACTGCGCTACTGGCATCTCGATCCTCTGGTCGACCATGCGGCGCTCGGCGTGACCGAACTGCTGACCAATGTCCACCGGCACGCACAGCCGGACAAGTCATGCACCGTCGAGGTCGAATTGCTGCTCGACCGTCTGACGGTCTCCGTCCACGACCGCGATTCCCGGATGCCGGCCGTGCGCGACGCCGACCCGTCCGCGACCTCCGGCCGCGGGCTGGCGATGATCGCGGCCGTCAGCGAGAGCTGGGGTGTACGGCCGGGCGACGGCGCGGGGAAAGTCGTCTGGTTCACCCTGGCGGCGCCCTCCTTCGCCACCGCCCTGCCGCCCCTCCCGGTCTACGGATCGACGACCGACGGGCCGTTCGGCCCGGGAGCCGGCGTCACGCCGGAGCCGGCCCGGACACGGGCCCGGTCGGCCGTGGTCGGCTGACCCCTCACGGGACCGGCCCCGGCAGCACGGGTCCGGTCCCGGCACGCGTTCCGCACGCGTCGGCCCCGTCGGGGGCCGGCGCGTCGCACGGCCGGCCGCGCCACTTCCGCCGTTCCGGGAGCGGAGCGGCTCCGGACACCGCTCCCCGGCGTGCGGAGCCGCCCGCGACTTCTGTACCTACTGGTATGTACAGTGGTGTCATGAGCACTCCGGACCGGCTGATCGAGGCCACGCGGGATCTTCTGTGGGAACGCGGCTACGTGGGCACCAGCCCGAAGGCGATCCAGCGGCTGGCTGGGGCCGGCCAGGGCAGCATGTACCACCACTTCCAGGGCAAGCAGGAGCTGGCGCTCGCCGCCATCGTCCGTACGGCGGCGCTGCTGCGGGAGGCCGCGGACCAGGCGCTGACCGGTCCCGGTACCGCCTACGGGCGGATCGAGGCGTATCTGACGCGGGAGCGTGAGGTGCTGCGCGGCTGCCCGGTGGGGCGGCTGACGACGGACCCGGACGTCATGGCCGACGCCCGGCTGCGCGCCCCGGTCGACGAGACCCTCGGATGGCTCCGGGGCAGGATCGCCGAAATCGTCCAGGAGGGCGTGGACGCGGGCGAGTTCGGGCCGGACACGGTGCCGGACGAGATCGCGGCGACGGTCGTGGCGACGGTCCAGGGGGGTTACGTACTGGCCCGCGCGTCCGGTTCGGCCGCCCCCTTCGACGCCGCCGTCCGGGGGCTGCTCGCCCTGCTCGCCCCGCCGCCCGGGCGGGCGCCCGCCCGAAGGCCCTCGCCGCCGGCCTGAAAGAGGCGGTCCACCCGCCGAAGGACGCCGTCCGCCGCGGGAGGAGCCCCGCCGTCCGCCGGAGCGTCCGGCGCCCACCCGCGAGAAGGCCGCCGGCCCCGCCCGGCCGCCCCGAGGAGTCACGATGCACGCCATGCAGTACGGAATCACCCTGCCCGCCGATTACGACATGGGGATCATCCGCGAGCGGGTGGCGACCCGCGGCCATCTCCTGGACGGCTTCCCCGGCCTCGGCCTCAAGGCGTACCTGATGCGGGAGCGCGGTGAGGGGTCAGCGGTCAACCAGTACGCCCCGCTGTATCTGTGGGCGGCACCGGAAGGCATGAACGACTTCCTGCTGGGGCCCGGTTTCCAGGGCGTCGTGAACGACTTCGGGCGTCCTCGCGTCCGGCACTGGGCGGGTCTGGACTACACGGAGGGCCCGGCCGCGGGGAGCGCTCCCCGCACCGCGGTCCGCCACCTCTCACGGTTGCCCGAGGAGACCGGTCCGGCCGCGCCGGCCGGAGCCGCGCTGGAGGAGCACCGGCGGCTCGCCGCCTGTGCGGGAGTGGTCGCCGCAGCGGTCGCCCTCGATCCGCACCGCTGGGAACTGCTCCACTTCACCCTCTGGGCGGACGGGCCCGCCGATGTGCCGGGCGACCGCTTCGAGGTACTGCACCTGTCGGCGCCGGAGCGCGCCCGGCTGGCGAAGGGTGCGGGCGCGTGAGCGAGGTCAGGACCGTGCTCGGCGACATACCCGCGTCCGGCCTGGGGGTCTGCGACGCCCATGACCACCTCTTCCTGCGCACACCCGCCCTGGCGGGCCAGGAGCTGGACGACGTGGACCTGGCCGACGGGCGTCTGCGTGCCTTCCGGCGGCTGGGCGGCGCCTCGGTGGTCCAGTGGACCCCGTACGGGATGGGCAGGCGGGCCGGGGAGCTGGCGGCGCTGTCCCGGGCGGCGGGTGTCCACGTGGTGGCGGCGACCGGGCTGCACCAGGCCGCGCACTACGCTCCAAAGGCGCTGGAGCGGATCCTGCCGGAGCTGGAGGAGCTCTTCGTCTCGGAGGTCACCGAGGGCATCGGTGCGACGGGGGTGCGGGCGGGTCTGATCAAGGTGGCGGGCGACTTCCACGGGGTCGGCGCGCACGCGCGGCTGACGATGACGGCGGCCGCCCGCGCCCACCGCCGCACGGGCGCGCCGGTCGCCGTCCATCTGGAGCTCGGTACCGGCGCGGCGGATGTGCTGGATCTGCTCTGCGGGGAGGAGGGGATGGATCCGAGCAGGGTGATCCTCGGCCATCTCGGCCGGTCGCCCGACCCCGTGCAGCAGCTCGAAGCGGCGCGGGCGGGGGCGTTCCTGGCGTTCGACGGCCCGTCCCGGGCCAACCACGCGACGGACTGGCGGCTCTGGGACCAGCTGGCGGCACTCGTCTCGGCCGGGTTCGGCGGGCAGTTGCTGCTCGGCGGTGACACGACGGTGCCGCAGACGCCGGGGATGCCGTATCTGCTGCGGAGGCTGCGTCCCCGGCTGGAGCGGTTCCTCGGCGAGGAACCGGCCCACGCGGTGTTCGTCGCCAATCCGGCGCGGGCCTTCGCCCTGGCCGGCGCCTGATCCGGCCCTGTTCTCCCGAAGCTGCCGCGAAGTGACAAGTAGCTCTCTGCAGCGGATCCGGGGTGTGCTTGTCAGGGTTCTTGATCTTCTGGGTTCATCGGGGGCCGTGCTCGGCGAGGTCGGTCCGGTCATGGCGGCCGGAGGGAGCGCGGGGTGCGGGAGGAGTGGGGGCCGGAGGACCTGATCGAGGTCTGGACGCTGCTGGAGGAGGACCAGGAACGGCTGCGGAACAGGTCGGGGGCGAACCGGTTGGGGGTTTGCGCTGTTGCTGAAGTTCTTCGAGGTGGAGGCCCGGTCTCCGGAGAACGCCGGGGAGATCCCGGTGCCGGGTGTGTCGTACGTCGCCCAGCAGGTGAAGGTGACCGCCGAGGAGTGGGCCGCGTACGACTGGTCGGGGCGGGCGATCAAGCGGCACCGGACGGAGATCCGGGGCGCGTTCGGCTTCCGCGAGTGCACCAGGGAGGACCAGGCCCGACTCGCCGAGTGGCTGGCGGTGGAGCTGTGCGGGGTGGAGCTGTCGAGAGACCGGCTGGCGGATGCCGTGGTGGCCCGCTGCCGCGAAGACAGGCTGGAGCCGCCAACGCCGGGGCCCACGACCGGGGCCGGACCGTGTTCGTTAGCCTCGGCACGCTCGCTGGCATGCAGAAACGGCAGGCCGGCCCGCACTTCCCGCAAACTCCTGCCCTGATCCCATGCCGCACCAGCCCTGACGACACCGGCCAGGTCAGAGGTGGCTCCCGTGATGGGTTCGATCCCCTGGCCCCAGCCGGAGACGCCGAACCAGCGGTCATCTGCCCCGATGTAGACGGACAGCGGCCGGCGTCCCGGGACCGACGAGGCGGTACCCGCCGAAACGGGGTCCCCGTCCTGGGGTACCACGGTGAGATCGATGCTGAGTTCGGCGGCCGGCCGCAGCCAGGTCGGGAGAGAGATTCAGAGTTCACCTGCGCAGTCCGCCGTCGCAACGCCGCCCGGGGAACGACGATCAGGTCTGGCTGGGAGCAGCGAACTGTGTGCGCGTGACTCCGCGTGGCGCTCGAACGGGCGAGGCGAATTCGTCATCGGCGTTCATCCGGCCAGCCTTCCAGCCACCACCGGCATTGATAGGGGTAGGCAGGTTCCGGTGGTGCCTCTTACACAGGTGATCGCGGCAACGAGATGCGTCGGGGCCGGCGATGCGCCGCACTCCCGCGTCCAGCCGCTCTGCTTGTCCGTGGTCTTCGCCGTGCAGGACACAACCCGCGTACCCCTCGCCTCGGAGAGAGCCGGAGGCGTACAGCCCCCGGCCTCGGTCGAGGCGGCGGCCAAGTGGGAACGGCGAGCAGGCGTTCCGAGGCTTCATCCCGTGCGGGGTGTGGGAGGCCGTCTACATCATCGAGGGCCTGCTGAAGAACTCCTCCGAGGTGAAGCCGACCACCGTGCACGCCGACACCCAGGGCCAGTCCCAGCCGGTGTTCGCGCTCGCGCGCCTGCTGGGCTTCGATCTCATGCCCAGGATCAGGAACTGGAAGGGCCTGACCTTCTACCGGCCCAGCAAGACCACCGAGTACGTGCACATCGACGCGCTGTTCGGCGAGGCCGGAAAGAACGTCATCGACTGGGACCTGATCGAGTCCCGGTTCCGCCACCTGATGAAGGTGGCCGTCTCCGTACGGGAGGGGGCCATCTCCTCGTCCACGCTGCTCAAGCGGCTGCGCTCGGGCTCCAAGAAGAACGCCGACTACGCCGCCTTCCGCGAGGTCGGCCGCGTGATCCGCACCATCCAGCTGCTGCGCTACCTCTCCGACCCGGCGCTTCGCCGGCGGGTCACCGCGGCGACGAACAAGACCGAAGCATTCAACGGCTTCTCACAGTGGATCGGCTTCGGCAACCGCGGCGTCATCGCCGACAACGACCCCGTCGAGCAGGAAAGGCGATGAAGTCCAACGCCCTGCTCACCGACGCGGTCATCTTCCACAACGCCCTGGACATCGCCGAGACCGTCCGGCAGCTGCTGGAAGAGGGCTGGACGATCGAACCGGAGGACCTGGCCCACGTCTCACCGTACCTGACCGAGCACATCAACCGGTTCGGCGAGTACTCCACCCACGAGCTCGGCATCCAGCCCGACGCGTACGACCCGGAGCTGGACGTCGACTTCACCCCTCTGCGCGGCGACGAGCCAGCAACCGAGGGGTTCTCGCAGGCCGCGTGAGTCCGTGTCCCGAGTCGGCGGCCGTCAGATCACCGCTCCACCTGGTCGGGCGTGACCTTCACGTCTCCGTGGGCTCCTGATCGTTGTGCTCTTGCTCCTGCGCCCAGGTGATCGCCCATTCGTCGAGCGGACGGAGGGCATCACGGAGTGCTGTCCCCAGCCGAGTCAGCTCGTAGCCATCGGCCGAGGGGGCGACGATCCCGCTCGATGCGAGTTCACGGAGCCGCTGGTAGAGGACGCTGGACGACAGCCCTTCGCACCGTGCCAGCAGCGCGCGGGCGCCGAGCGGGCCCGCACGCAGTTCCCAGAGGATTCGCAGCGCCCACCGACGGCCGAACAGGTCCATCGCGGCCATGAGGGGACGGCCGGTCGTCGATCCACGAACCGGTGTTCCTGGGCGCGGTGTCGGCATGCCCCTCCTAGTCCTTGCGTTTCGTTATTCGAAACACTAGCATCCACTCGGCGTTTCTGATTTCGAAACGAACTCGACGGGAGAGCCGATGTCGCGGATAGCCCTGCTGGACCCGCCGTACACCGACCAGGCCGGTGCACTGCTCGCGCGCATGATGCCCGGGGACGCCCCGCCGATCGGGCTGTTCCGGATGTTCGCCAGAAACATCCCCATGGCCGACGCCATGCACGGGTGGGGTCGCTACGAGTTGGGCAGACAGCTGACCCTGACCATGCGGGAACGCGAGATCGTCATCGACCGGACGTGCGCGCTGTGCGGCTGCGAGTACGAGTGGGGCGTGCACATGATGACGTTCGCCGAGCGGGTCGGACTCACCCGCGAGCAGGCGGCGTCCCTGGTGCACGGCGCCCCCGCCGACGAGTGCTGGACGTCCGGGAGGGAACGGCTGCTCATCCTCGCTGCCGATGCGCTGCACGAGCGTTCCGACATCGATGACGCGCTGTGGACACGGCTCGTGTCGGTCTTCGATGAGCTCCAGCTACTCGATCTGCTTCTGCTGTGCGGGTGGTACCACGCCGTCAGCTTCGCCGCGCGCGCCACGCGCGTGCCGCACGAGCCCGGCGCGCCTCGCTTCGCCGACTTCCTCCCCCTCACGACCGGGACCAACCGATGAGCACTGCCCGAGAGCACCCCGAGGCGCGACAGGTCGTCATGCATAAGTTGGTAGTCCTGTATTCCGAGCCCGCCGACCCTGATCCGGACGGAGGCCGTCATGCATAAGACGGTGGTCCTATATCCCAAGCCCGCCGACCCTGACCACTTCCGCGACTACTACGTGAACAACCACCTTCCGCTGGTCATGGACTGGCCCGGCCTGCTTGCGTGGCGCTACAGCTTCGACGTGGCGGCGGCCAACGGAGAAGCGCCATACTTCGCGGTCTTCGAGGCCGACTTCGCTGACGCCGCCGCCCTGGCCGCGGCGCGGTCGTCGCCGCAAGGCCGGCGGCTGGCCGCCGATGTCGGCAACTACGCCACCGGCGGTTTGGTCGTCATCGACTATCCAGTGCAGGACGGCACCGGCTGAGGCAGGACGGCACGCTCCGGGACGCGCGTTCGGAGCGTGCCGTTGCGGCCAGGTCCCGGCTGTCTCCGGAACGCCGTTCGCGGTTGCCGGTTCGTTGAGCGTCAAAGGGGGGCCGATGTCCTGGCCGGATGTCACGGTGGTTGATGCGTGCGTGCGGCGCGACGGCCGGGGCGGCAGCCCCACGGCCGTCACCGACGACGACCCGGCGGCGACGGACGCTGACCGGCGTACGGTCGCCGCTGCGGCCGGCACCTCGCACGCGGCGTTCCTCGGCCCTGGGCGGACGCCGGACGGGGGCCGGCCGGTCCGGTTCTTCACCGCCACCGCCGAACTGTCCAGCTGCGGCCACGGCACCGTTGCCGCGCAGGCCACTCGATTGACCCGCACCGCGCTGGGCGAGCTGAACGACCGCCAACACACCGGCGGGCGCACCTTCGACACCGTCGCGATCCGCCGCCCCGCCGGCATCGAGGTGTGGTTCGACCAAGGCCTCGTCGCGCTGCGACACCCGGCACCGGACGAGCGCGCCGCGATCGTCGCCGCGCTCGGGCTCACCGCCGACGATCCGCATCCGACCAACGCGCCACGGATCGCCGCGCCCGGCGCACCACGCATACTGGTACCCGTCCGCGACCGGTCGGCGCTGCTGCGGGTCCGCCCACACCTCGGCAGGCTGGCAGCGGCGTGCCAGCGGTACGGGCTCCTCGGCTGTTTCGTGTACGTACCGCCGGTGGGCGACCGGCCGGGTGCGGCGCGGATGTTCGCGCCGGCGATCGGTGTCGACGAGGACGTCGCCAACGCCAACAGCACCGGCTGCCTGGCCGCCCACCTGCTCGACACGACAGGGGCGCAGACGGTCGCGATCGAGGTGGAGCAGGGCGGCACCCTCGGTCGACCGGCCAGCGTGCTCGCTTCGGCCCGACGCGGGCCGGCGGGCATCACGACCCGGATCGGCGGGTTGGCGGTGGTCCGCGGCTCTCACAAATGAGGGATTCTGCAACGGACTTCCTCACTCGGCCGTGTGCGTGAGGATCGCGTCCGCCAGCTCCTGGTGGGTCTCCAGCGGCAGCGTGTGCCCCATGCCCGCCACGGTCATCAGCCTTGCCCCCGGGATCTGTTCGGCGATGAGCGCACCGTGCCCCGGTTTGACCGGCTCGTGGCTGCCCTCGATGACCAGCGTGGGCGCCTTCACCTGGTGCAGCACGTCCACCGGTTCGAAGTCAGGGCCGGCCCCTGCGGCCAGCCGGTGATTGGACGCCGCCGACAGATCGCGGGCCCGGCCGTAGACGCGTTCCTGCAGTCGGCGCGCCGCGTCCTCGTCGAAGGGCAGCCCGGTGCCGTGCAGCACGCGCTGCTCGGCGATCATGCTGTCGATCAGCGCTTGGCGGTCCCGAGCGGGCGGGGCGGCCATCAGCGCGCGAAAGAATTCCACGAACTCCCGCTCCGGCTCCGGCAGGCTGCCCTTGGGCTGCGGCTGGCCCGTCAGAGCGCGCAGGAGCACCTGGCCCTCGCCGCGACCGAGCGGCGAGGAGGCGATGACGGTCAGCGAGCGCACCCGCTCCGGAGCCTCCACGGCGATGAGCTGGCTGAGCAGCCCGCCCGCCGAGTGGCCCACCAGGTGGGCGCTGTCCAAACCGTGGGCCGCCAGTACGCGGTAGACGTCGTTCTTGATGTCGCTCCAGGTGTACGGATCGGTCGCGAAGTCGACGGTGCCCGACCTGCCGGTGTCACGGTGGTCGTACCGGATCACCCGGCGGCCTCCGGCGGCCAGGCGGCCGACGAACTCGTCCGGCCACAAGACGCCCTGCGACATCGAGCCCATGATCAACAGGATCGGTGTGTCCGTCTCGGCACCGAACTCTTCACTCCAGATGGTTACGTTTCGCATGCCTCACAGCATGTCGTCCGCAGCTACGGGTGCCTTCCGTAGAACTACTGGCCTGACGCGTTCACCGGGCAAGCCCGGATCGTGATGCCGGAACGCGGAAGTGCTCCCTGAGCCGTGATGATCCGGCTTGCCGGAGATCGAAGCATCGCAGCTGGGAGCACTTGCCATGTGACCCCCACAACGTCTCGTTGGAGGCTGTCCGCTGACTTCGGCTTGTCAGGGTGAGGTTGGGTCGTCGAGGGTCAGGCCGGTCCTGGTTGTGAAGCCGTCAGGGGTGTCGGGCCGGTACTGGAGGCGTTTGGGCCGGTTGCGTACGAGTGCTTCGAGTCGGTCGAGGGCGACGACGGCGAGGTTGGCCAGGCTGCGTTTGACGTGCGCCCCTACCCACTCGACAGGGTTCGGGCCGGGCGAGTAGGCGGGCAGCAGGAACACCGTCAGCCAGTCACGCTCGGCGATCAGCTCACGTATGGCGTGGGAGACGTGGGTGTTGAGCCGGTCCCGGACCAGCATGATCGGCGCCTTGACGAGCTGGTGGACACCGCCGACCAGCGCGATGAAGTCCCGCTCTCCCATGCTGCGGCGTGTGCCCTCGCCGGCGGGGCGGGTGCGCGAACGGTGGCACAGCCGGGTCCGGGAGCCGGGCCGCTTCGCGATCAGCCCGGCCGCCGACAGGTGCCCTGAGCGTCGCCCGCTGACGGTCACGGCCGGGGTGCGGCCGCGCCGGCCCCTGGTGCGCCCCCGGGGCGGCCGCCGGGCGAAGCCCACCTGCATCCGCACCGTCTCCCGGCGCTCACGTCCCGCAGGGGACGGCCCGCCCCCATCCGCCTGCCTCACACACCACGAAATACAGCCACTACCCCAGACCCAGCAGAGGTTTCAGGAAGGATCACCCTGACGAAAGGATCACCCTGACGAGCCGAAGTCAGTAATGCCCTCGGGGTTTGACGGAGCCGGGATGCCGGACACTTGCTGGTCCAGGACCTTGGAGGGCTCCCTGTCACGCAGCTGTCCGCCTGAGTCCGTCCGCCTGGGTTCCGTCGCGAGGTTCCTCGACCTCGTTACTACGGACGCCTGGCCGGCACGTTGTCCATCCCGCGACCGACTACCGCCGGAGGAGACCGTCAGCCGGTGGCGAGAAGGTGCTCCAGCCAGTTGCGGCGTGCCGCGAGAGCGGCCTTGCTGATCCGCGCCTCGGGGGCTTTCCGGTCGAATCCGTGGATTCCGCCGGGCCACACGTGCAGCTCGGCTTCGCCGCCGGCCTGCCAGATCCGGTCGGCGTAGGCGAGGATCTCATCGCGCAGGCACTCGGCGGAGCCGACGTCGAGGAATGCGGGTGGCAGGCCGGCCAGGTCAGTGGCGCGGGCGGGCGCAGCGTACTGCGGCACATCAGGTCCGCCCTGGGCGTCGCCGAGCAGCGAGCTCCAGGCGAACCTGTTGCGGCTGCGGTCGAAGAGTTCGACGTCGTCCATCTGCAGGGCCGAGGCGCTGTCGTTGCGGTCGTCGAGCAGCGGGGCGATCAGCAGCTGGCCGAGCAGGCGGGGACCGCCCTTGTCGCGCACGGTCAAAGCTAGCGCGGCGCTGAGGGTGCCGCCGGCGCTGAAGCCCGTGACGACGATGCGCTCCGAGTCGATGCCGAGTTCGTCCGCGTGGTCGGCGACCCACAGCAGACCGGCGTGAACGTCGTTGATCTGGGCGGGGTAGGGGTGCTCGGGCGCGAGCCGGTAGCCGACCGAGATCAGCGTGGCCCCGAACCGCTCGGCCGTCTCGAGTACCTGGTCGAGCTCGGTGCGGTGATCGCTACAGTAGAAGCCGCCGCCGTGTATGAAGTAGAGCGCCGGCCGTGATGCGGGTGCGCCGGAGGGTGTGCACACCAGCAGCGGGATCTCGGGGGCGCCGTCCAGGCCGGGCACCGAAGGCTGGAAGACGGTGAAGCGCCCGCCATGGCTGAGGTCCTCGAGCGCCGCCACCGCGGCGTCGGTCTCCGTGCGGATCACCGACAGCTTCTCGGGGTTCATCGGCGCCAAGTCCGGTTCCCCCGCCAGGTAGGCGTCATAAGCGACCCGGAGTTCGGCGTCGAGAGGAACGGGAACGGCGGGCACGCTCTTTCCAGGTTCAAGATTCATACGCGCACGCTAGTAGGACTCCGTCAGGTCTGTCCCGCGATCCTGTTCGGGGCATGGTGATGGTGTGGACGCACATGAAGTGAACCGTGCTCGGGCGGCGTTGGCGCTATTCGTGGCTGACGTGTTCTCGTCGGTGCCGCGCAAGGGCGCCGGCGGGCGAAGGGCGACTGCTGCCTGCGGGGACTGACGCTGGACGGACGGCGCAAGTCGGTCCAGCCGACGGCGGAACGACTGCCGGACGGCAACGAGCAGAACCTGCAGCAGTTCGTGAAACGGTCGACCTGGAATCCGGTGCCGGTGCGACGGCGGTTCGCGGAGCGGATGGTGCCGCAGATCCGCCCGGACGCCTGGGCGGTCGATGACGTGTCCTTCCCCAAGGGCGGCCGGATGCCGGTGACGGTCGCACACCAGTACTGCGGTGCGCTGGGTGAACAGGCCAACTGCCAGGTCGCGGTGAGCGGGCACGCGGTCTTTGGCACCGCCTCCTGCCCGCTGCAGTGGCGGTTGTCCGTGCCCGAGGAGTGGTCGGACGACGCCGTGCGGCGGCAGAAGACCGGAATACCGCCAGGGGTCGGGCACCGGGAGAAGTGGCGCCCGGCACCATCCCCCACCCGACGAGCTCGCCGGGTGGGGGATGGTGCCGCCGGTGGTGGTGGCCGACGCCGGCTACGGGCAGAGCGCCGACTTGCGCGACGGCCTCGACTGACGTGGCATCGGCTGTGTCGTGGCCATCCGTTCGGAGGTGACCATCCACCCGCACGACGCACGGCCCACCACCCCGACGTGGTCCGGAAACGGCCGCAGGCCGCAGCCCCGCCACCGCGACAAGCCGTCCTCGGTGGCCGCCCTGGCAGTCGGCCATGGGCGGCAGGCATTCACCGAAGTGACCTGGCGTGAAGGCTCACGCGGGCCGAGGCGCCCGCATTTCCTGGCACTGCGAGTGCGGCCGGCCGGCGTCCGGGCTCGCCGTCCGGCCCAGGCCGCCGCCACCGCCGAGCACGGCCACTGGGACGGCGTCCCGCCCGACGTGACACTGCTGGCCCAATGGCCCGAAGGCGCCGATGGACCCACCGGCTACTGTCTGTCCGGCCTTCCCGCCGACACCCCGAGCACCGAACTGGTTCCGCCTGGCCAAGATCCGCCGGCGCATCGAACACGACTGCCGCGAACTCAAACACGGCCTCGGCCTGGACCACTTCGAAGGACGTTCCTGGGCCGGCCGGCACCACCACGTCACCCTGGTCACCGCCGCCCGCGCATTCCTCACCGAGCAGCGCCTGGCACCAGAAGCCGATACAGCGGACTCACCCTCCACCGGACCCCGGCACCGTCCAGGACCCGCTGAACCGCTGGACCGGCACCTGCCCCACCTGCCCCTGCCCCTGCCCCTGCCCAGCAGACCGCACACGACATCAAGATCGGGAAAGACCTGACGGAGTCCTGCCAGCCGTGAGAACCACCAGCCGTGCCAGCTCCGTACGGGAGCCGATGCCCAGCTTCGGATAGATCTTGTACAGGTGGTACTCGACCGTACGCGGGCTCAAGAAGAGCTGAGCGGCGATCTCCTTGCTCGACAACCCTTCGGCGACCAAGCCGGAGATGCGCAGTTCCTGCGAAGTCAACGCGTCGAGCACGCTGGGGGGCGGGGCGCTGGCGTTCTCGCCCGCCGCCCGCAGCTCGTCCTGCGCACGGCGCGCCCACGGCCGGGCGCCGGCCTGCTCGAAAACCTCCCACGCCCTCCGCAGATGCGCTCGCGCCTGGACCGGCCGCTGCGCGCGGCGCTGACGCTCGCCCAGCAGCAGGGCCGTCCTGGCCGCCTCGAACGGGTTGGTGTGCAGCCGCAGAGCCTCACCGAGAGCTTCCTCGTCCGATTCGGCCAGGCCGCGGCAGCGGGCCAGCAGCGCGCGCGACTCGGGTGTCGCGGCGTGTTCGGTCGATCGCGCATAGGCCGAACACGCCGCCCGGGCACCGGCCTCGTCCCCCGCGCCCACCGCGGCCTCCACCCGGTCCGGCATGGTCCGCCACGTCACGGTCGGATGCCCCGCGCCCGGCCCCGCCACCGCGAGCGCCCGGAAGCGGTCATGGGCCGACGGGTAGCGGCCCAGACACAAGTCGAGCATGGCCGGCGCGTACGCGGCCACCCCCGCGTACAGCCCCACCCGGTGTGGCAGGGCGATGGCCAGCGCCTCGCGGGATTGCCGCTCGCAGGGCTCCTCCTCGCCACGCAGGGCCGCCAGCACCGCCAGATTGGCCAGGTGCGCGGCCACCGTGTTCTCGTATCCGGCTTCCCGCGCCAGTGCCAGGCCCTCCTCGGAGACTGCCCGGCTGCGCGCGAGCCGCCCGGCGAGGCGCTCGGCGGTCGCCACGAACTCCAGCACGACGGGCAACTGCCCGGCCATCCCCGACACCCTGGCTACCCGTCCGGCCCGCTCGGCCATCTCGGTCGCCACATCCGACTCGCCCAGAGCGCTGGCCGCGGCCGCCGCCCACAGGTAGCCAGCCGCGTCCTCCAGCCCGTCCGCCCGCGCCAGTGCCCGCCGCAGCAAGGCCGGCCCGGCAACGTCGCCGTCCAGAGTCAGGCCGATCCCAGCGACCGTGTCCCGCAGGAATCCTTCCGGGTGCGCCGCCGCCCGTCGACCGAACTCGACGACGGCCGCCGTGTCGCCGACGTACGAGGCCGCCTCCACGGCATCGGCCAGTATGTCCAAGCTGTCGCCCGCCGCCAGGATCCGCACGGCCTCCGCCGCGTTTCCCGAGTTCAGCTCGAACCGGCCCCGGAGCCGGGCGATCTCCATCGCGAGTGTGCTGTCCCCGCCGGGCCCTTCACCTGCCTCGGCCAGCAGCGATTCGGCCTGTCCCGGCCGGCCGGCGAGCCAGGCCGCCGTGGCGGCGTCCTTCAGCCGGACGGCACGAGCGCGCGGCTCGGGGGTCAGCTCGGCAGCCCTGATCAGGGCAGAGGCAGCGGCGCCGTACCCGCCGCGGTCGCGAGCCCGCTCGGCAGCCCTCTCCAGCGCGACGGCGACCGGCTCGGCCTGGCCCAGGGCGGCTCCGGCCAGGTGCCAGGCCCTGCGGTCGTCCCCGGTCAACTCCGCCAAGACGGCGTGCGCTTGTCGGACCTCGGCGGGGGCGGCCGCCTCGTGAATCGCGGATCGCACGAGCGGGTGACGAAAGCGCACGCTGGAGCCTGACACCTCGGCCAGCCCGCTCCCCTCCAGCTCGGCCAGAGCCACCGCCCCCGACCCCACCGCCAGCCGCTCGGCGGCCCTCAGGACCACTTCAAGGTCGGTCTCGACGGCGGCGAGCAGGGCGACCAGCCGGGCGGGGGCCGACAACCCGGTCACCCGATCGCCAAAAAGCCGCGCGCCACCGGGCAACGGGTCGGGCAGCGGTTCCTGGCCTGCGAGCTGTGCGGGCGTCAGCCAGGCGGCAATCTCATTCAGGGCCAGAGGGTTCGCCCCGGTCAGCCTGATGAGTTCCCCTCTCACCGGGCCGGCCGGCACCCCGTGCCTGGACTCCAGCAGCTCGGCCGCGGCGTCCTCGGGCAGGCCGCGCACGCCCACCGTCGACGTCACCCCCCTGACCGGAGCGTCACCGCGGACAGCGAGCACCATCGCGATCCGTTCGGAGCCCAGCCGCCTGGCGGCGAACAGCATCGCGTCGGCCGAGGCACGATCGATCCACTGGAAGTCATCGACCACGCAGATGAGGCCCTCCGGTCCGGCGGCCTCGGCCAGCAACGACAGCACGCCGGCGCCAAGAAGGAAGCGGTCGCCCGCGCCACCGGCAATGTGCCCCAGGGCCGCTCGCACGGCGTCGCGCTGCGGTCCGGGCAGCGCGTCGAGCAATCCGGCCACCGGCCACAACAGTTGGTGCAACGCCGCGAACGCCAGGTCCGACTCGGACTCGACGCCGCCGGTCCGCAGCACCCTCATCGCCTCGCCCCGCGCGGCCGCTGCGTCGAGCAGGGCGGTCTTGCCCGCCCCGGCCTCGCCCCGGAGCACCACCGCCCCGCCGCAGCCACCGCGGGCCTGTGCGATCACCTCGTCGAGCGCACTGACTTCCGAAGATCTTCCGTAGAGCACAGAAGCACACTCTAAAGGGGGACGGCCGGCGTACGGCCCTCATCGGCGGGATAGCCGCTTGACCGCCCGCCCCGACCAGTCGTACGCGGCCCACTCCTCGGTGGCCACCTTCATCTGCTGGGCGACGTACGCCACCGCAGATGCCGGGATCTCCCCGGCGTCCTCCGGGGACCGGGCCTCCACCTCGAAGAACTTCAGCAACAGCGCGAACCCCGACCGGTTCGCCCCCGACCGGTTCCGCAGCCGCTCCTGGTCCTCCTCCAGCAGCGTCCAGACCTCGATCAGGTCCTCCGGTCCCCACTCCTGCCGCACCCCGCGCTCCCTCCGGCCGTCATGACCGGACCGACCTCGCCGAGCACGGCCCCCGATGAACCCAGAAGATCAAGAACCCTGACAAGCACACCCCGGATCCGCTACAGAGAGCTACTTGTCACTTCGCGGCAGCTTCGGGAGAACAGGGCCGGATCAGGCGGGAGCGTGGCTTCGGCCTCTCTCAGGCCAGCGCGGCCAGCGGGTCGTCCAGCACGGGCTGCCAGGCCAGTTCGGCCGCGCCGACCAGGCTGTTGTGGGCGAGGGTGCAGGACAGGATCGGCACGCTGCCGCTGCGGCCCCACAGACTGCGGTCGGCGACGACCGCGCGCAGCCTTTCGGGGTCGGCCTCCAGCAGGTCGCGGTGCAGGCCGCCGAGGATGATCCGGTCCGGGTTGAGGATGTTGACCAGTCCGGCCAGACCGAGCCCGAGCCGGTCGATCAGTTCCTCGGCGGCGGTCCGCACGGCGGGATCGGCGTACTCGGTGCGCAGCAGGTCGCCGGACTGCTTGAGGAGTGATTCCTCGGGGCCGGGCACGCGGCGCGCGGCGGTGAGGAAGGCGAGGGGGTCCGTCTCCACGTCCAGACAGCCGCGCCCGCCGCAGTGGCAGGGGCGGCCCTCGGGGTTCACGGTGAGGTGCCCGACCTCCAGGGCGAGCCCCGAACTTCCGCTGTGCAGGCGGCCGTCGAGGACGAGCGCACCACCCACGCCCCGGTGTCCGGTGGCCACGCAGAGCAGGTGCTGGGCTCCTCGCCCGGCACCGTGCCGGTGTTCCGCGAGGGCGGCCAGGTTCACGTCGTTCCCGGTGAAGGCGGGTCCCGTGATCCCGGCGGCGCGTACTTGGGCGGTGAAGATCTCCCGGACCGGGGAGCCCGCGGGCCAGGCGAGGTGCAGCGGGTTGAGGGCCGTGCCCTCGGGTTCGGCGACCGCCGAGGGCACGGCGAGTCCGGCCCCGACGCAGCGCAGCCCGGTCTCGCGCAGCAACTGCGCCCCCGCCTCGACGACTTCGCCCAGCACCTGGGCCGGGTCGGCCATGACGGTCACACAGCCGGGGGCGGTGGCCACGATCCTGCCGCCCAGCCCGACCAGCGCGGCGCGGAAACCGTCGGAGTGCACCTGCGCGGCGAGGGCGACCGGCCCGCTGTCCCGGACGGACAGCCGGTGCGAGGGGCGCCCCTGCGAACCGGCCGCGGAACCCGGGCTGGAGTCGACCCTGATGAGCCCGAGCGCCTCGAGTTCGGCGGCCACGGCGCCCGCGGTCGCGCGGGTGACGCCGAGCTCCGAGGTGAGCACCGCGCGCGTGGGCGCGCGGCCGGTGTGGACCAGTTCGAGGGCGGGGCCCAGCGCGCTGCGCCCTCGCTCCAACCTGGTCCGCGTGGTGGTCGACTTGCCGTTCATGGGGGCGAGTCTCCCACGATCCCGGAAGCGCCTTCGACGCCCCCGGGTCGCCCACCGGCCACCGGCCGGCCGCCGGGGCGGGGGTCTTGCGTACCTGGTCGGGGCAACTCTATGCTTCCTTTGTGCCGCAACTAAACAAATTGCGGTCGGCGCTGGCCGCGCGGTCCGGCGAGGGCGCCACCACTCCTTCGGCGGCCCGTCTGCGCGCCGCCCTGACCGTCTTCTTCGCGCTCGACGGTTTCGTGTTCGCGGGCTGGGTGGTCCGCATTCCCGCCATCAAGCACCAGATCGGGGCCGGTACCTCCGCCCTGGGGCTCGCCCTGCTCGGGGTCTCCGCGGGTGCGGTGATCACCATGACGCTGACCGGGCGGCTCTGCCGCCGCTTCGGCAGCCATGCCGTCACCGTGGTCTGCTCGGTGCTGCTGGCCCTGAGCGTCTCGCTCCCCGCGCAGGCCCGTTCGGCATCCGCCCTCGGCCTGGTCCTGCTGCTGTTCGGTGCCGCCTACGGGGGCATGAACGTGGCGATGAACAGTGCGGCCGTCGATCTGGTGGCGGCGCTGCGCCGCCCGGTGATGCCCGGCTTCCACGCCGCCTTCAGCCTGGGCGGCATGGCGGGCGCGGGCCTCGGGGGCCTGGTCGCGGGAGGCCTCTCCCCCTCGGCCCACCTCCTCCTCCTCGCGGGCACGGGCCTGCTCGTCACGGCGGCCGCCGGGCCGGTACTCCTGCGGGAGCGCCGGGCCGCGGAGCCGCCCGTCGCGAGGCCCGCCCCGGGCCCCGGGGCTCCGGGGCCCGCGGACGGGGGCCGGGCGGGCGCGGGGGCGCGCCGCACCGTGATCCTCTTCGGTGTCATCGCCCTCTGCACCGCCTACGGCGAGGGCGCGCTGGCCGAGTGGGGGGCCCTGCACCTCGCCCAGGACCTGCACGCCGCTCCGGGGCCGGCCGCCGCCGGTTACGCCCTGTTCGCGCTGGCCATGGCGGTCGGCAGGTTCTGCGGCACAACCCTGCTGGAACGTCTCGGCCAGACCCGGACCCTGGTGGCGGGCGGGGCGACGGCCGCGGTGGGGATGCTCTTCGGCGCCCTCGCGCCCACCGTCCCGCTCGCCCTGGCGGGTTTCGTCCTGGCCGGCCTGGGCCTGGCCAACATCTTCCCGGTCGCGGTCGGCAGGGCCGGGGAGGTGGCCGGGCCGAGCGGGGTGGCCACCGCGTCGACGCTCGGCTACGGCGGGATGCTGCTGGGGCCCCCGGTCATCGGCTTCCTGGCCGACTGGTTCTCCCTGCCGCTGGCACTGACCACGGTGACCCTGCTCGCCGCCGTCGCCGCGGTGCTGGGCCACGGCGCCCGCCACGCCGCGCACACCGGCGGCTGAGCGGGTGCGCCCGGGCCCGCCCTGGCGCACGGCGGGGACGGCGGACCGGTCACGGGGAGCGGGACAGGGGAGACGGGCGTACGGACAGCGGGGCCGGGCGCGGTACGGACGGGGCGGACGGCGCCGCCCGCCGGGCCGTCACACCGCGTCGTCCGGCAGGCCCACCGTACGGGCCAGTTCACGGGCAGCCCGGCGGAAGAAGGCGTCGCGCTCCTCGACGACCCGGTTGAACTGACCGAAGACCTCGAAGGAGACCAGCCCGAAGAGCTGCGCCCACGCGGCGATCAGCGCGGTCATGGTGGCGGGCGGGAGGCCGGGGGCCAGGTCCGCGGCCAGCCGCTCCGCGTCGGTGCGCAGCCCGTCCGGCAGCGCGTCCGCGGTGAGCCCGTCGCCGGGACACGCCTCGCGGACGATGCCGATCAGGACCAGGCCGACCCGGGAGGCGGGGCCGACGGTGTCCTGGGGGGCGCTGTAACCGGGTACGGGTGAACCGTAGATCAGCGCGTACTCATGAGGGTGGGCCAGGGCCCAGGCGCGCACAGCGCAGGCGACGGCCGTCCATCGGACGGCGTGCGGTTCGCCGGATCCTTCGGACGAGGAGCGGGCGGCCTCCGCCGCTTCGCCCACCGCGTCGTAGGCGTCGACGATGAGGGCCGTCAGCAGGTCGTCACGGCTCGGGAAGTAGCGGTAGAGCGCGGAGGAGGCCATACCCAGCTCCCTGGCGACCGCGCGCAGGGAGAGTTTCGCGGCTCCGTCCGCCGCGAGCTGCCGCCGGGCCTCCTCCTTGATGGCCGCGGTGATCTCGGCACGGGCACGTTCCCTGGCTCCTCGGATGCTGCTCATGCCCTTCAGTCTGCCACGCCGGGAGAGCACCGAACAATAACGAGAGCACTGCTCTTGCTTTACTCAGGCACTCTCGTGCACACTGATCTCAAGCGAGAGCAGTGCTCTCGAAAGCATCCAGTGGTGGGGGTCCCATGTCTCAGCCGTACTACCTCCGGGGCAGCGCGCTCAACGTCCGTATGAACAGCGTGGTGGGCTGGCTCGCCCGTCACGGGATCAGCCTGATGGGCAGCGCCGAGATGTCGGTGCGGGGCCGCAGGAGCGGACAGATGCAGCGCATCCCCGTCAACCCCCACACCCATGAGGGGACGCGGTACCTGGTCTCCGCGCGCGGGCATTCCCAGTGGGTGCGCAACATGCGGGCGGCGGGCTGCGGGGAGCTGCGCGTGGGCCGCAGGGCCCACGCGTTCACGGCCGAGGAGGTCACGGACGACGCGCAGAAAGCGCTGGTCCTGCGGTCCTACCTGGAGAAGTGGGGCTGGGAGGTCAACCAGTACTTCCAGGGCGTCACCGCCAAGTCGTCCGACGCCGAACTGCTGGCGGCCTGCCCCGACCACCCGGTCTTCCGCATCACGGTGGAGGACTGACCGGACGAGGGGCCGTACCGCCCTACCCCTACGAAGCCCCGTACCGGCCCTCGGGATCCGCCCGTACCGGCCCTTCCGGGGCTTCCGGGGCTTCCGGGGCTTCCGGGGCTTCCGGGGAGGTTTCGCGGTCCCGGGCACCCGCCGGGCCCTCCCCGCCTCAGGCGGTCAGCGGCCCTTCCAGGACCAGGCGGCCCGCCCTCCGGTCCCCTTCCCACACGTACGCCCGGTCATCGTCCCGGGCCCGCCCCCACAGCAGCAGCAGGAGGTCCTCCGCGGTGGCGGAGACCCTGGCGACCGGGACGCCCGGTCCGTAGGTCCATGTGTGCGCGGTGTCGGTGGCGTCGAGCCGCAGTGCGGACGCGGGCGGCTGTGCGCGTCCCCTGGACCGCTGCCTCGGCACCATGGTGTCGAGGACCTCCGCCACTCCCTCCGCGGCGAGTCCGGCGTCCATCGGACTTGGCGTACCGAGGGCGTTCTCGGCGTCCCAGCGGTGTACGAGCGCCTCCAGGCAGCGGCGCCGCTGCCAGAAGCCCGCCGTGTGCGGCGGGTGGAACGTCCACGCCTCTGTCAGCGGGTCGGTGTCCAGTGCCCGCGTCAGCGCCGCGCACGAATCCTCGAACCAGCCGACCAGCGCGGTCCGCTCGCGTGGCGCGGCCGGCACGGTGTGGTCGCCGCGCCGCTCGGTCACCGCGGCCGCCGCCCAGTGGTTCTGGCCGCCCAGGTGGTTCGCCAGGTCGTACAGCGTCCAGTCGCCGCAGTGCTCCACGGCGGCGGACAGGTCACCGTCGAGGCAGGCCCGGAACGCGGCGTGTTCCCGGCCCAGGTGCCGCAGGTACGAAGCACAGTCCATGGCGGGTCAACCTACCCGGGCCCCGCCGCGGACGGCACCCCCGCCGCGGGGCCGCCGGCCCGGATGGCGGCGGCGGACCGGGCCCGCTCCGCGGGCCGGCCCCGGCAGGCCTGGTCCGGCCTGCCGGGCAGGGTGCGGGCTCAGCCGCGGTCCATCGCCGACAACGCCCGCTGGGCCAGCGGATGCGTACGGACCAGTTCGGCGAGCGAGGTCGTCCCGCGGGTGATGCCCGCGAAGGCGTTCCAGGCCGGGCGGAAACCCGTCAGCACGGCGTGCAGGAGCCCCGGGCGGCGCTCGAACAGCTTGAGCATCCGGCGGCCGACGCCCATCTCGACGCCCAGGCCCGCCTTGATGGCGAACGCGTAGTTGAGCGCCTGGCGCCGGGCGTCGACCGCGTCGTGCGACTCGGCGATCCGCACCGCCCACTCGCCCGCGAGCCGCCCGGACCGCAGGGCGAAGGAGATCCCCTCCCTGGTCCAGGGCTCCAGCAGGCCGGCCGCGTCCCCGCAGACCACGACCCGGCCGCGGGAGAGCGGCGAGTCCTCGCTGCGGCACCGCGTCAGATGCCCCGAGGAGATCGTGGGCTCGAAGCCGGCGAGGCCGAGCCGGCCGACGAAGTCCTCCAGGTAGCGCTTCGTCCCCGCGCCGTCGCCGCGGGCGGCGATCACCCCGACGGTCAGGGTGTCGCCCTTGGGGAAGACCCAGCCGTAACTCCCCGGAAGCGGGCCCCAGTCGATGAGCACCCGTCCCGCCCAGTCCTCGGCCACGGTCCGCGGGACGGGGATCTCGGCCTCCAGGCCGAGATCCACCTGGTCCAGCTTCACCCCGACATGTGCCCCTATGCGCCCCGCGCTGCCGTCCGCACCGACGACGGCCCTGGCCAGGACGGTCTCACCACCGGAGAGGACCACGGCGACCGTGCGCCGGTCGGGGACCGCGGGGCCGTGCTGCTCGACCCGCGACACGGTGGCCCCGGTGCGCAGTTCGGCGCCCGCCTTCTGCGCGGCTTCGACCAGGCCGGCGTCGAACTCGGGGCGGTTGATGAGTCCGAAGAGCATGCGCTTGGACCTGCGGGTGCGGGACAGTTTCCCGTTGAGCGAGAAGGTCACCGCGTGGATCCGGTCCTTGAGGGGGAGTTCGAAGCCCGGAGGCAGCGAGTCCCGGGAGAACCCGATGATCCCGCCGCCGCAGGTCTTGTAGCGGGGGAGCTCGGATTTCTCCAGCAACAGCACCCGCCGGCCGGCGACGGCCGCCGCGTACGCCGCGGAGGCCCCGGCCGGGCCCGCGCCCACCACGACGACGTCCCATACCGTCGACGACTCTTCCGGCTCACGTCCGACGTCTGCGTTCTCGCTGCTCACGATGTGCTTCTGCTCCCGATCCCGACCACTGGCCCCAGTTGCTCACGGCATCCTACGGCGCGTGGTGGCCGAGATCCGCTGTGGGAGGATCGGCCATGAACCCGCCGTACACGCGACGCCTCACCCACCGGTGTCGCGTGCGGTCGCGTAAGGGTCGTCCGTGAGCCGTGGCTGTCGTCACACGCCCGCCGGGGACACGGGACGACCCTTGCACGACGCGCCACTGTCCTAACGTCGCACCCACCAGGAGCGTGCCCATGACCGCCCGTCCGATTTCCGAGACCGTTGCCTCGCTGATGCCCCGCGCCAAGACGGAGCTCGCCGAGCTGGTGGCCTTCCGGTCGGTGGCGGACCCCGAGCAGTTCCCGGTGAGCGAGTGCGAGGCCGCGGCCCGCTGGGTGGCCGGCGCGCTGCGCACCGAGGGTTTCGAGGACGTCGCGCTGCTGGACACCCCCGACGGCACCCAGTCGGTGTACGGGTTCCTGCCCGGACCGGCCGGGGCGCCGACCGTGCTGCTCTACGCGCACTACGACGTGCAGCCGCCGCTCGACGAGTCGGCGTGGCTCTCTCCGCCGTTCGAGCTGACCGAGCGCGACGGCCGCTGGTACGGCCGGGGCGCGGCGGACTGCAAGGGCGGCTTCGTCATGCACCTCCTCGCGCTGCGCGCCCTCAAGGCGGACGGCGGTGTGCCGGTCTCCGTCAAGGTGGTCGTGGAGGGCTCGGAGGAGCAGGGCACCGGGGGGCTGGAGCGGTACGCCGAGGCGCACCCGGAGCTGCTGGCCGCCGACACCGTCGTCATCGGCGACACCGGCAACTTCCGGGTCGGCCTGCCCACCGTGACCGCCACCCTCCGGGGCATGACGATGCTGCGGGTGCGGCTGGACACGCTGGAAGGCAACCTGCATTCCGGCCAGTTCGGCGGGGCGGCCCCGGACGCGCTGGCGGCGATGATCCAGCTGCTCGCCTCGCTGCGGGCCGAGGACGGCACGACGACGGTGGACGGGCTCACCACGGACGCCGCGTGGGAGGGCCTGCAGTACCCGGAGGAGGAGTTCCGCCGGGACGCCCGGGTCCTCGACGGGGTGGAGCTGATCGGCACGGGCACCGTGGCCGACCGGATCTGGGCCCGGCCCGCGGTGACGGTCATCGGCATCGACTGCCCGCCGGTGGTGGGGGCCACGCCGTCGTTGCAGGCGACCGCGCGCGCGCAGATCAGTCTGCGGGTGCCGCCGGGCCAGGACGCGGCCGAGGCGACGAAGCTGCTGACCGCGCACCTGGAGTCGCACGCCCCGTGGGGGGCCAGGGTCACGGTCGAACCGGTCGGCCAGGGCCAGCCCTTCCGCGCCGACGTCACCAGCCCCGCGTACACGTCGATGGCCGAGGCCATGCGCGCGGCCTATCCGGGCCAGGAGATGCAGACCTCCGGCATGGGCGGTTCCATCCCGCTCTGCAACACGCTGGCCGCGCTGTACCCGGAGGCGGAGATCCTGCTGATCGGGCTGAGCGAGCCCGAGGCGCAGATCCACGCGGTGAACGAGAGCGTCTCGCCCCAGGAGCTGGAGCGGCTCTCGGTCGCCGAGGCGCTGTTCCTGCGCAACTACGCGGAGTCCAGGAAGGCCTGAGCGCTCCGGGCGGAAGACGGGCCCGGCCGGGCGGTGGTGTCCGGCCGGGCGGTGCTGTCCGCTACGCCCTGGGCGAAGTCGCCCGGAGCAGAATTCCGGGCGTCTTAGCTCCCTCCGTGCGTACGTTCGCCGTATGGACCTCGTCGAAGTACTCCCGCAGCGCCTGTACATGTTCCGCTTCCCGATCGGCCAGGCGTATCTCTGGTGTGACGGCACGCCCGACAGCACGGACGGCGGGCCGGGCGGCGGTGCGGAGCTCACCCTGATCGACGCGGGTGATGTGCACGCCGCCGGTGCGGTCGAGGACGGGATACGCCGGCTGGGCCTCGATCCGGCCCTGCTGAGCCGGATCGTCCTCACCCACGGCCACCGCGACCACTACGGCGCCGCCCAGGAACTCGCCGACCGGTTCGGTGCGCGGATCATGGCCCACCGCCTGGACGCCCCGGTGATCCGGGGGGAGCGCGAGGTCGCCGACCCCGTCCTGCTGGACTGGGAGCTCCCCCTCTGGGCCCACGCGCTGACCGTCCCCGACGCGCCGCCCACCCGGGTCGACCGCGAGCTGGAGGACGGCGACGAGCTGCCGTTCGGCGGCGGCGCCCGGGTGGTCCACTGCCCCGGTCACACCCCGGGCTCCATCGGTGTCCATCTGCCGCGCCACGGGGTGCTGTTCACCGGGGACAGCGTGGCGGAGGCCGGGCAGGTAATGCTCGGCGTGTTCAACACCGACCGTACGGAGGCCGAGGCGTCCTTGCGGCGGCTCGCCTCGCTGGCGCCGGACATCGCCTGCTTCGGTCACGGCGCCCCGCTCACCACGGACGCGGCGGCCGGTCTGCGGGCAGCCGCGCAGCGGTGAAAGGAGGGCCCCCGGCCCCCTCCCGCCGGAGGGCCGCGGCGGGAGGCGCCCGCTCTCCCCGGTCCGCCGGGACGCCCGTGCCGGCCTCCGTCAGCCCACCGGGACGCCCGCCTCCAGGTTCAGTACGGTGCCCTGCTCCCTGGCCCGCAGCGCCCAGCGCAGCCGTTCGAACCGGGTGGGCGGCAGCAGCCGGGCCGCTTCCTCCTCCGTGACGAAGCGCCAGCCGCGCAGTTCCGCTCCCGGCAGCAGCATGCGGCCCGTCTCCGCCTCCGCCAGGCGCCCGCCGTCGAAGAGGAAGCGCAGACCCCCGTGCGCGGGCGCCCTGGGGGCCTCCCAGTCGACCAGCAGCAGTTTCGGGGCCGCGGTCATGGTGAGGCCCAGTTCCTCCGCGACCTCCCGTACGCCTGCTTCGGCGGGCGCCTCCCCGGCCTCCACCACCCCGCCCGGGAACTCCCAGCCGGGCTTGTAGGTGGGGTCGACCAGCAGCACCCGGTCCTGGTCGTCGAAGAAGAGCACTCCGGCGGCGACGGTCTCGGCACGGGGCGCGGGGCTCTGCACGATCCCGCACTCACGGGCCTCACCGGTGCGCAGGGCCTCGGCGATCCGCGCGGCCGTCTCCTGGGGGGTGAGCGCGCTGGTGTCGATCGTGAGGGCGTCCCCGGTGATCCAGTCGAGGGCCTCGCGGTAGGGCCCGATGTGCTCGTGGTCCCGCCGCCCGGCCGGCTCCGGGCCGTCGTCGCACCGGGCGCGGTCCGCCATCCGCTGCCGCAGGATCGTTTCCTCCGGAGAGAGCAGCACATGGCGGACCGGGATGCGGTGGGACGCGAGTCCGCCGAATATCTCGTCGCGGTACTCCTGCCTCAGCAGCGTCATGGGCACCACGAGGACCCCGGGCATCTCGGCGAGCATCGCGGCAGCCGTGTCCACCACCATGCGCCGCCAGATCGGCAGGTCCTGGAAGTCGGTCACCTCGGCGAGTTTCTTCCGCGGCAGCAGATGGTGGAGCTGCGCCCCCGTCACCTCGGGGTCGTAGAAGGTGCTGTTCGGGATCAGGTCGACCAGTTCGCACGCGGCGCTGGTCTTGCCCGCACCGACCGCGCCGTTGATCCAGACGATCATTCGTACTCCAAGACTGGGAGGCCGCTGGGCAGCGGCGGAGCCGGATTCGCAAGATCATCTGGGAGAGGTGTGGGAAAAGGCGGCATCCACAGACCGGCCCCCACCACCTCCTTCTCCCACACGCCCTGGAGATACCCCACAATCCGCTCCTCCATGGCAAGCGCCACCCCTCTGTACATGCCCTCCGCTCCCGGCAGCTCATGCCCGTCCGGCCCTCGGCGGCCATCCGCGGAACGCCGCCCGTCTCGTCCAGCCGCGCCTTGCGCCGGTGCCGCAGACGGCAGAGGCCCTCCCCTGCCCCGTCCTCTCCCCCACCGCAGCCGGTCCGGGCCGGGTCACCGGTCGCAGCGCGGACGGGGTACGCGCTCATCCGTTCCGTTCCGGACCGGGTAGCGGCACGTGCCGCCGAAGCCGGTCCGGAGCAAGGGGGCACCTCCTGGGCGGGGCACCTGTCCAAGACACCGTCACCGGTCCGTCAGAGCGCTGTCGCGCTTGTCGCAGCGGCTGTGACCCGGTGCCCCGGATGAGGCGGTGCGGTGCCGGGACCTCGCAGCCGAGGGGGCGCACTCGGGTCCTGGCACGAGGGAATCGGCGGCCCGGAACCGTCATCCCGCGGTGGACACCGGCCGTAGCCCGCGGGGTGCGATGGTGTGCCGCCGTGTGGTGCGGGGGATCTCCGCGGTCGAGCGCGCGGGTACTCCCCCGGGTGCGCCGTCCGCCGGTCGGCACCCCTGCTCGGCCGGCGGTCCACCAGGCGCCCGGCCGAGGACCACGGACGCGGACGGCGTGCGGATCACCTGCTTCGCGACCGGCGCCCCCGGCCGGCCGGTCACCGGGTCCGAGCTCCGTCACCGGCTCCGGGCACGGGCCGAGGACCGCGTCCGGGCCGCCCGGGCCGCCGGCCCGCGCAACGCGTGAGGGGCCGCCGACTCGGTCGGCGGCCCCTCACGAGGGTTCGAGGCGGGATTCATGCGCCCTTGAGGGACCGGATGACCTTCAGGGCCAGGTCGACGTCCTCCGGGGAGTTGACGATGCCTGCCGACAGGCGGACGCGGGGAACGCCGTACGGCGTGGCGTTGGCGATGACACGGTTCTCGCGGAGGATCTTCGCGACATTCCGCGGTTCGTAGCCCTCGACATCGAAGGTGACGATCCCCGCGGACACTTCGGGGTCGAGCGGGGTGTGCAGCGTGACGTGGCCCATCTCGGCCAGGCCTTCCTTGATCCGGCTGTTGAGTTCCGCGATCCGGTCCTGGATCCGCTTGCGCCCGATCCGGCGGACGAAGCGGAACGCTTCGGCGGTGGCCCACTGGTGCTCGTACCCGGCGAATCCGCCCGGGCTGATCCACGCGGCCTCGGTGGGTCCGGCCGGCCGGCGGTCCTGCCGCCAGGCCGCGGAGGTCTCCTTGCTCATCAGGCTGGGGATCGTCGGCTGGAGGAGTGCCCAGTTCTCCGGCTTCGCCCACATGATCCCCGTACCGCGCGGTCCGAGGATCCACTTGTGGGTGCCCGCGGAGAAGAAGTCGCAGCCCATGCTCGCGACGTCCTCGTCCGCCACGCCGAAGCCGTGCACCCCGTCGACCACGAGCAGCACGCGGTCCTCCTCGTCCCGGTCGCGGTTCAGATCCGCGATGACGTCCGCGACCCTGGTGATCGGCAGGCGGACGCCGGTGTTGGAGTGGACCCAGGCGACGCCGAAGACGCGGGTTTCGGGGCGGATCGCAGCACGGATGCGGGCGACGGCTTCGTCGACGGAGAAGTCGGACGACGACTCGTAGAGCGAGATGGCGCGCATGGTCGCACCCCACCTCTCGGTGGCCAGGCGGATCGCCTCGTGATGCGGGTAGAACTCGTGCGTGGTGGTCAGGATCTCCTGGCCGGGTTTCAGCCGCAGGCCGTTGTAGGTCAGCGCCAGCCCCATGGTGGTGCTGGTGGTGAGGGCGATCTCGTCGGCCCGGCCACCGACGTATTCGGCGGCCTCGGCGCACACGGTGCGCCACAGCATGTCCTCCTCCCGGCCGAACATATTGTCGTCGAGGAAGCTGTGCGGGTCCTCGTCGAATGCCTTCCGGTACTTCGTGATGGCGTCACGGACAGGCTTCGGATTGGAAGCCAGGTAGAAATTCGAGAGGTGCGCCAGGTCGGGCGAGAGAAGGAACTGCGCGCGGACGGAATTCCAGTCATTCGGGTCGAAGGGCCGAGGGCCGGCCTCGCCGTGCGAGGCCTCTTCGATGCCGATGCTTGCCGGGCCTGCGGTGTACGAGAGATCCACCATTACTCCTCAATGCGTGTCCGGAATTTCTTGCATTTCACGAGGCGCAGACAGAAACTGCGTTTCGCAGTTTTATCCACCAGACAATCTTCACAGTTCCCGGATGAGATTAAGCAGCTTATTTCCGGGTGTCAAGGCGGCCCATCGAAAACATAAAGTTCCCAACTGGCCGGATTTGTTTCGGATAAACCTCGGGACTGTCTCCCAGCGGTTTTCGGAGCGCCGGGAATCCCGGTTTCCGGGCAGGGGTGGTCCGAGAGCACTCTGGGCTCCCGGACCACCCCTCGGCAGAACAGCCCTCAGGCGGTTTCCGCCTTCTGCCTCTCCTCCTGGCCGCGGGTTCCCGCCGCCCCGGGCAGGGCCCCGGGCACGCCGGAGGACCGGCCCCGGCCGGCCGCCCAGACGCTCAGGGCGCAGGCCGCGAATCCGGCTCCGAGGATGCTGGAGCCGGCCCATCCGTAGGAGGTGAAGACCGAGGTGGTGGCGGCCGCGCCGAGGGCGGAGCCGAGGGAGTAGAAGACCATGTAGCCGCCGATGACGCTGCTGGCGCGCTCCGTGTGCGCACTGGTGAGCATGTGCTGGTTGCTCACGTGCACGACCTGGACCGCGAAGTCGAGCACCACGACGCCGACGATGAGCAGCCACAGGGACCAGGGCAGCTGGGCGGTCGCGGCCCAGGAGACGGCGAGCAGGGCCAGCGCGAAGCCCGCCATCGGGACCGCCCGCCCCGCGTCCGCCCAGCGCCCCGCGCGTGCCGCGCCCAGCGCGCCCGCGAGTCCGGCGATACCGAACATGCCGATCTGGCTCTCGCTGAAATGCCACGGCTCGTCCGCCAGCGGCAGCGAGAGCCCGCTCCACAGCGTTCCGAAGGACGCGAACAGGAAGAACGCGATGAGGCCGCGCGTCAGGAAGAGCCGCTCCCCGAACAGCGCGCAGAGCCCGAGGACGACCTGCCGGTACCCCGCGGGCCGGTGGGAACGCACTTCCGGGGGCAGGGCGCGCAGGACGAGGGCGGCAAGTCCGAGTGCCAGCACGCCGAGCACCGCGTAGATGCTCCGCCAGCCCCACTGCTCGGCGAGCACGCCGGTGACGATCCGCGCGCCGAGGATGCCCGTCACCACGCCGGAGGTCACGACCCCGATGTTCCGCCCACGCTCGGCGGGGGGCGAGGCCGATGCCACGTAGGCCACCGTGGTCTGCACCACGACCGCGAACATCCCGGCCAGCGCGAGTCCCGCGAAGGCCATCCAGGCGGCCGAGGCCAGGGAGGTCAGAAGCAGGCCGACCGCGGTGACCACGAGGTGGCCCGCGATGAGGCGTCGCCTGTTGGCCACCATGTCGCCGAGCGGGACCAGCAGCACCAGACCGGCCAGATAGCCGAACTGGCCGACCGAGACGATCCATCCCAGCTGCCCCTCCGAGATGCCGAGGCTGTCCCCCATCGGCGCGAGCACCGGCTGCGCGGCGTAAACGCTCGCCACCGCGACACCGCACACGACCGCGAGCAGTAACCGTCGCCAGACGTCCATCGCACTCCAATCGAAAAATGAGTAGCAAAGTGAAACTAATTTGACGGTAGGGCATGATGGTCTCAATCTGCAACTCATTCAGGAGGTGTCATGCCGCGCTCCTCCACCGGCGCCCGGAACCATGCCTGGACCGATCCCGACTGCCCCGTCGCCCGTACCCTCGACCTTGTCGGCGACCGCTGGAGCCTCCTGGTCGTCCGGGACGCGATGGACGGTGCCCGTACCTTCACCGAGTTCCAGCGACGTACCGGCATCGCCCGCAACATCCTCAGCGACCGCCTCCGGAAGCTCAGTGCTCACGGGCTCCTCGCCCAGCGGACCGCGTCCACGGGCCGCCGTCTGGAGTACGTGCTCACCGACAGCGGCCGCGACCTCTTCCCCGTACTCCTGGCCCTGCGCCAGTGGGGGGAGCGCCACGCCTTCGAGCCCGGCGAGCCCCACTCCGTCCTGGTCGACGGGGAGGGCGTCCGCGTCCCGGACCTCGCGCCGGCCGGGGCCGACGGGACCCCCCTCACAGCCGACTCCGCCCATGTGCGGAAGACCGGCCCGAACCCGTGAGGCGGCCGTCAGCGCCCGCGCCCGCGCGCCCGGAGCGACAGCGCGGGACCGGCCGGTTCGCGGGCCGCGCCCGGGGGCCAGACGATCTCCACCGGGATACCGCGGGCGCGGGCGTACGCCACCATGTGGGCGGTGGCGTCCCGGCCGCTGGACGGGGAGCCGTCCCAGACCGCCAGCAGCCTGCCGCAGTCGCTGACGAGTTGTTCGTCCGCGCTCACACAGGCGTCCCGGTCCAGCGGGTCGAAGGGCAGCATCCGTATCCCTTCGGCCAGCGCCAGCAGCTCCCGGTGCGCCTCCCGCTCCCGGGGCAGAGCTCCCGCGAAGGTCCCTGACCGCTCCGGGACAAGCACCACCAGGCGCTGCCCCGCCTCACGCACCCTCCGTCCGAACTCCAACGGCAGTCCGGCGCCGGCGCGCACGAGTCCGGTCATGTCCGCAGGCATCTCCCTCAGGCACCTCCGCAGCTCGTCCCGGACCAGTTCCCACGTGTCCGGGGTCAGGTCGGCGTGCCCCGATACCGTGATCATCCGCTCGCCCGCTCCCTCACCATGTGGTGTGCTCCGTCCGTGTCCGCCCTGTCCAGGTCTCCTGCCATCAGCCGGCACGGTCCGCACGCGTCAGCTCGGCGCGCAGCAGGCCCAGGCCCATCGGCCCCAGGTCCAGGGCCTGCTGGTGGAACCGCTTGAGGTCGAAGCCGGTACCGTCGCGGCGGCGGGCCTCGTCCCGCGACTCCAGCCACACCTTCTCCCCCAGCTTGTAGGCGAGGGCCTGCCCGGGGCGTCCCAGGTACCGGTCGATCTCGAAGTCGATGAACCCCGCCGGACCGAGTCCGCAGTGCTCGACGAGGAACGCGCGGCCCAGTTCCGGGGTCCACCGCTCCCCCTCGTAAAACCCGGTGCCCGCGGGGACGGGCAGCCGCAGGTGCAGTCCGATGTCGAGGACGATCCGCGCGGCGCGCAGCAGCTGACCGGTGGCCAGCATGCCCAGCCGGTGCGCGGGGTCGGCGAAGTGTCCCAGCTCGTCCATCAGCCGCTCGGCGTACAGGCCCCACCCTTCGCAGTGCCCCGGGTGCAGTTCGCACGCCAGCCGCTGGAACCGGTTGAGAGTGGTCGTGTTCAGGGTCGTCGTGCCCAGCTGCAGGTGGTGGCCCGGGACGCCTTCGTGGAACATCGTGCCCGGCACCGTCCACGTCGGGATCAGCGCGTCCGGGGCGGTCCGGGTCCACCAGATCGTCCCGGGGCGCGACAGGTCCTCGCTGGGCGCCAGGTAGACGGCCGGCCCCTCGCTGGGGGAGATCCGGCAGTCGATGCGCCGCAGGGCCTCCGGGACCGCGAAGTGCGTCCCGTCGAGGGCGGCGACGGCTCCGTCGGCGAGCTCCTGCAGCCAGTCGCGGAACGCCGCCGCGCCCTTGATCTGGTACCGGAGGTCCTTGTCGAGTGCCGCCAGCACGGCCGGGACCGGTTCGCCCGGCGCGATCCGCGCCGCGGTCTCGGCCATGTCCCGCTGGATCCGGCTCAGTTCCTCCCAGCCCCATGCGTAGGTCTCCCGCAGGTCCAGCCGGAGGCCGAGGAACTCCCGTACCCCCAGCTGATAGCGGTCCTCACCCAGCGCGTCCGTCTCAGGGGCCACCGGCGCGAGTTCCTCCGTCAGGTACCCGGCGAACCACGTCAGCGCCCGGTTCGCGTCGGCCACCGCCTGCTCCAGGGCGCCCCGCAGCACACCGTCGCCGGACCCGGCCGGCAGCCCCGCCAGGTACGGCCGCGTGTCCCGGCAGTCCCGGGCGTTGCGGACCACCTGGCGGTACGGTGCGACCCGCCCGCCGCGTCGCGCGGCCTCCAGGCTCTCGCGCAGCCCGGCCAGGGTGTCCGGGACGGCCCGCAGCCGCGCCAGCAGCGCGTCCCACGGGGTCTCGGAGCCCTGGTCGAGCAGTCCCACAGCCTGCCGGATCCGCTGGACCGGCCCGTCGAGGGTGTCCAGCAGCGTGGCGTACGCGTCCGCGTCGGCAAGCGCCACCTCCGTGTCGAGCCGCTCACCGAGGACCGCCGCCGCGACCCGTTCGGCGTCCCCCTCGACCGGTGCGGCCTCGACCGCCTTCGCCGTACGGCGGGCCAGCTCCGCCCGTTCCCACGTGGCCTGCGGGCCGAAGTCGGTGAGCCGCTCCTCCTGCCCGGCGACGCCCATCGCCGAGGCCAGGCACGGGTCCAGCCCGGCGAGTTCTTCCACATACCGGTCCGCGAGGTCGCTCAGAGCGGTCATGGGCGGGGTCCGTTCATCGGGGAGCGGGGGGCCGCGGTGGCGGCCGCCGGGGAGAGGCCGGGCCTCTCCCCCGCGCCGGGTCCTGGTACCAGGACCCGGTCCGACGCCGCCGGGGCGGCCGGGCGGGTGCGGACCGAGAGCGAGTCGAACAGGCCGGTGATCCAGTCCCGGACGGCCTGCGGGGTGTCGCCCGTGACGATCCCGGTGAGCACCGTCTCCCCGGTCTGGTAGGTGATGTGGCCGGGCAGCGGCGCACCGGAGGGCAGTTCGTTCCAGGCGACCGCGGAAGGGCTGCCGCGGAACGTCGCCGCCCCGTCGAGACCCCGGTACTCCTGCCCGGCCAGGTGGTGGCCGGGGTAGACGAACCAGCCGTACCGGCGCCGGCCGGCCGGGGGCTCGGGAAGCGTTTCGGCGACGGGCTCGCCCAGCAGGGCACGCAGCTCGTACGAGGGAAGGTGGACTCCGGTGGCCAGTTCGACGGTGGCCACCACGTCGGCTCCCCCGACCCGGTTGCCGACCTCGAGGAAGACCAGCTCCCCCTCATGGACGATCGCTTCGAGATGGAAACTGCCGTCCTCGATCCGCACCGCGGCCAGGACGCGCGACACCCAGGCGCGCGTGTCGTCGGAGAATTCGATCTGGAACGATCCGAGCGGGCGGCCCTGCGCGTACTGCAGACAGGTGTTGACGTATTCGCCGGCGCTGAGGACGAGGACCTCGCCCCCCTGCACCAGGCCGTCGAAGTGCCGGATCGGCCCGGAGACGAACTCCTCGACCTGGTAGTCCTCCCACTCGTTCCCGGCGTCGAGCCGGGCGATGCCGGTCCGGCCCTCCCGGACCGCCGCCGCGGCCCGCGCCGGAGTGTCGAACACGAGCACGTCCTCGCTGGAGGCGCCCCGGTGCGGCTTGAGCACGGTCCGGCCGCGCCAGTGGGCCGGGCCGTCCGGTGCCAGGAAGCGCGGCAGCGGGAGGAAGCGCGGCACCCGCAGTCCGGCGTCCTCGACGGCCTGCTTCATCAGGACCTTGTCCCGGGCGAGCACGACCTGGGCGGGCAGGGCTCCGGGGACGCCCAGGTGCTCGCGCAGCCGGGCGCAGTCGAGGAGTTCGTACTCCGACACGGAGATGATCCGGTCGAAATCCCGGGGCCGGTGCGCCAGCCACTCCCGGGCCTCCTCGAAGACCGGCCGGGTGCCCGGACGGCTCACCCGCTCGCACCGCAGGCCGGGCGGGAGGGTCTCCAGCGCTTGATCGGTCCCGAAGTAGGTGACTTCGTGCAGGTCGTGGGAGAACCCCCGGTGGTATTCGATCTTGAAGTAGGGCACGCGGTGCAGGACGAGGATCTTCATCGGCCTTTCCTGACGGGGGTGGGGAGGAGCAGGGCGCGGTCCAGGGCGTCCAGCCATGCCTCGCGCAGTGTGTGCACGACGGTGCGGATGTCGGTGCGGTCACCCCGCAGGACCACGCAGCCCTGTGCCGCGAAGTCCGCGTTGTCGCGGGCGACGGCGTGCAGGTCGCGGCGCTCGGGCGACAGCCAGGAGAAGTCCGCGACGGTGAGTTCTCCGTCGGCCAGGCCGAACCGTCCCGCGGTGGCCCGGACGGCGTCCCCGAGCGGGTCCGCGCCGGCGGTGACGCCGGCCGGGGAGAACGAGCGGTCGGTGCCGACGCCGAGCATCACCGTCGCCGCCGAACAGCCGGGGACGAGCCGTTCCACTTCGGTGCCCGCACCGAAGGCCGTGTCGATCCAGTGGTGGTGCAGGTCGATCCCGTAGACCCAGTGGGCCAGTGACCAGATCCTCATCCCGCCCGGCCGCCGGTTGGGCTCCACCACCGCGGCGCGCAACCCGTCGTCGCTCAGCTTGATCTCGTTGTGGAACGGCCCGTCACACTGACCGACCAGCCAGTTCGCCTGGCGTCCCGCCCTTTCGAGCGTCGCGCGCTCGTGCTCCTCGATCCGGGCGGGCAGGACCTGTGCGATCTCGACGGGGTACCGGCCGTCGGCGCTGAGCTTCTCGGTCACGAACTCCAGCGAGCCCAGTCCGTCGAAGGAGTACTCCCGCCGGTACGGGATGAGCTCCTCGCAGATCACCCCTCCCTCCAGATAGGGAAGGACCTCGGCGAACGCGGCCATCAGGTCGTCGCCGGGGCGGACCACGACGACGCCCCGGTTGTTGCCCTCCGCCACGGGCTTGACGACGAAGCCCCCGGGATGCTCCCGCGCGAAGGCCCTCAGCTGGCCGAGCGAGGCGATCTCGGCGAAGGCGGGCACCATGACCCGCTGCGCCTCCAGGAGTTCGGAGACATGCGCCTCGGCGAGCCGGTAGCGGTACTTGGAGAAGGCCCCTTCGGCCAAGCGTGGCGAGTCGACCCGGACGCCCAGCCGTTCGAGCAGTTCGGCGCCGCTGCGTACCGCGTTGTCGGAGAAGACGATGCCCGCCCTGATCCGTTCCCGCCGGTCGCCGAGGAGCTTCTCGCCCATCTCGGCGAAGTCGTCGCGGAGCGGGTCGAGGTCGATCACCTCGTCGGCGATGGAGCGGTCGGCTTCGGTGGGGTCGGCCCGGATCAGGACGACCGCCGCGCCGTGCTGTTCGTGGGCGTGGTCCCGCAGGTGCCGGACCTCGTCGATCCGGCTCAGGTTGTAGTCGACGATGAGGAGGATCGGCCTGGTCATCCGTGCTCCTTTTCGTACGTGACCTCGATGGCGCTCCTGGAGGCGGTCACCAGTCCGGGAAGGATCGCGTCGCGGCCGGCGTGCCCCATGCTCCAGAGCACCTGGCCGAGGAACACCTCGCGCGAGGCCGGTTCCACGACGTCACCGGGCTTGAGGAGGACCTGTGTCAGGACCGGACGGAGGGGGCCGTCGTTCAGCCGGATCCCGCGGATCGTGCCGGGGTCGGCGAAGAAGACGCGGAAGAAGGTCGCGTTGCCTCCCTGCGGGGTACCGTCCGCCGTGTAGGAGAGGCTCTTCAGCTCTTCGAGGAACCCGGCCGGCCGGTGGGCGGTGAGCAGGGAGTCCAGCCAGAGGTCGAGCAGGCCCGGTCCGCCGGTCAGCGCCCCCACACTGGGCGAGATGAGGCTGCCGCCGACGCGCGGGTTGACCTCGATCAGGTCCCAGCCGGACGGGGCGTGCCGCGCCTCGACGTGGAAACAGCCCCAGCCGAGGCCGAGGGTGTCCAGCACGCTCGACACCCAGCGGAGCCCGGCGACGAGCTCCTCGCGCGACAGGCTCGTGGGCGGGCTGACACAGGCGTCCTCGAGCACGGCTCCCGCCGTCTCCGTCATCTCGCACTTCTCGTGCACGGCCACTACGTGCGGCTCGCCGTCGACGACGACCACTTCGAAACTGAACTCGCGCCCGGGCACGTAGTCCTCGACGAGGAACTCCATTCCGGGGGTCTCCTGGACCGCGGCCGTCCCGGGAGCGGTGCTGTGCGGGTCCGCCGGGTCGCCGGGGTCCGGCCGGTGGGCGAAGACACTCGCGTAGACCGTGTCGGAACGGGCCTCCGCGGCGATGCGTTCCAGGTCGGCCCAGGTCGTGCCGGCGGTGAGGGGAAACGTCCCGAAGGAGGCGATGCCCCTGACCGGCTTCACGAAGTAGCGTCCGCCCTCACGCTGTCGCTCGGCGAGCGTCCCGGCGGTGAGCACGGACGCCCGGCCCCGGCTGAGGCCCGCGTCGGCGAGGCGGTTGCGCAGCGTCACCTTGTCGCGCAGTTCCAGGACCTGCTTCTCGTCCAGGTCCGGCACTCCCAGGCGGGCGTTGGCCAGCGCCATCAGGTGCCGGTAGCCCTCCCACACCGTGACACAGCACCGTACGTCCGTGCCGGTGTCCTGGAGGTGGTCGATGTACTCCTCGATGTCGCGCGGGGTCAGGACGTGTCCGTCCGTCACCCGGACGTCATCGGCGAGGCCGGCGAGCACCGCCGGCCTGGTCTCCTGGTGCTGCGGCTCCGGCAGGGAGCTGAGCACATGGCATCTCAGCCCGCGCGCCGCGACCACGTCGACGAGATCCTCCGTGAACGAGAACCCGACATGGCTGAGCAGCAGCACCCCCCTGGTATTTTCCGTGCTCAATCCGGTCTCCTCACCGGCGGGCGGGGGTGCGGCGCGGGCCGCGCCGCACCCCCGCTGGGACGGGTATCAGGCAGGCTGCTGTTCGGCCTTGGCGACGGTGTCCAGGTAGAGCTCCTCGAAGTACTGCGCCAGGATGGCCTGGTGCTCGCGGAGGTACCGCTTGAACGCGACGACGTCGTCGTCGTTGCGCAGCAGGTGCCGGACGGCCGCCCAGACCTCGCCGGGGTGGTCGTCGTTGATGTCGGTGTGCGAGTGGTTGATCTGGCCGCCGATGTTGCTCTCGCCGACCGAGTTCTTCAGCGCCTCCAGCTTCTTGGGCTCCAGCTTCACGTTCACGTACTCGACGAGGTAGGAGTACGCGACGACGCCGAGCGGGCCCTCGTGGTCCAGGAGGTAGGAGAAGTATCCGGTCAGCAGCTTGGTCGACAGGTAGGGCTCGGTGGCCAGGAACTCCTCGCGTGACACGCCGACCTTCTCCAGGTCGGTGATGAAGAGCTCGTCGTGGAGCATCTCCTCCTGCTCGTAGTTGGCCCAGACCTGCGCCGCCTCCGGGCTGCGCTTGGCGATCTCGACCAGGGCCTTGGCCTCGGAGACGCGCAGCAGCCGGATACGCCACGCGGTCTCGATCAGGTTCCGCTTGTAGTACTCGGAGTCGACGTTCTTGCCCTCCAGATGAGCGGCCTCGGGAACGTTGGCGTACCACTCGAGGACCTGCTGGTCGAGCTGCTCGTCGATCTCGGCACGCAGCTTCGCGGAGGCGGTGGCGGTGAGGAACCGTGAGCGGTCCCCGTAGCCGGCGTTCGTCACGCGGTTCGGCATGGTTCACCTCTTCTTTTGGGCGCTCGGACATCTGTACGAGCGGTTTCAGGTGGTGTCGACGACGCGGACGGCCGCGTCGCCCTGCAGCCGGCACTGGCAGGCCAAGCGGTGCGTGCCGCCGGTCCGGCCGAGGTCGTGCAGGAAGTCGAGTTCGTCGTCGTCGGGCTCCCCGAGAGAGCCGAAGCCCTCCAGGACCTCGATGACGCACGCACCGCAGGCCCCGGAGCGGCATCCGAACGGAATGAGCTGCTGCGAGATCTCGTACTCGACTTCGGTCAGAGGGGATCCCGCGGGCAGCAGGATCTCGGTTCCCGTCGGAAGGATCTTCAGTCTTTTCATGGTCATGACATCAACGCGCCGTCGGTGCCGGTGGAGTGCTCCGGCGCGAGGCGGGAGCCGGGACGCAGCTCCACCGCCACATGGTTCGCCGCGGTCGCCGCTTCTCCGAAGCCCACCGAGATGAGCGGAACACGACCCTCGTAGAAACACATGTCGCCAATTGCGTAAACCCCCGGCACATTCGTGCGCATAGTCGCGTCCACCATGATCCGGCGATTCATCATCCGAAGCCCCCAGTCGGCGATCGGACCCAGATCGGTGATGAATCCCAGCGCCGCGACAAGGGCCTGGGCGGGCAATTCCCATTGCTCCTCACCGACACGTACGCGCACTTCTTCCAGACGCCCGGCGCCGCGGCATTCCACCACCTCGGCACCGGTGATCACGCGAACACCGCTCGCGTACATCCGCTTGACGCCGTGCTCGTGGGCACGGAAGGCCGAGCGCCGGTGGACGACGGTGACGGACCGCGCGATCGGCGCGAGGGCAAGGGCCCAGTCGACCGCGCTGTCACCGCCCCCCACGATCACCACGTCGCGGCCACGGTGCTCATCCAGACGCGGCACGTGGTACGCCACACCACGCCCCTGGTAGGGCCCCAGGCAGGGCAAGGTGCGAGGGGTCGAGCGGCCGAGTCCGGCCGCGACGACGACGGCCCCGGCGCGCACCCGCCGGCCGCCCTCGACGCCGATCGTCCAGCCCCCGCCCCCGTCGGACGTCAGGGAGACCGCCGTCCGGCCGAGCAGGTACACGGGCCGGAACGGCTCCACCTGGGCGACCAGGCCGTCGACCAGTTCCCTGCCCCGTACCGCCGGGTGTCCCGCGATGTCGTAGATCTTCTTCTCCGGGTACAGGGCCGCGATCTGGCCGCCCGGTTCGGGCAGCGCATCGATCAGCACGCTGGAAAGACCCCGGAAGCCCGCGCAGTAGGCGGCGTACAGACCGGCCGGGCCCGCTCCGACCACAGCGACGTCCGCGCTCGTCCCCGCGTCGACCGCGGTCGTATCCACTCGAACTCCCGCTCGGTTCATCCTGAACTCCAGGCCTTTCTCACGTGAGGTCGAACAGCTCGGACAGATCGCGCTCTCGACCGGTTCATCCTTTTCACTTCCAAAGGATCCGATCCTCCTGCCATTCGGCATTCCCATGCCTCACGCAAGAGCACCCGGGAACATTCCGTTCACGTTCCGGGCGGGTCCCCGTCGAGTGCTATTTCATAGTCCAGCGGCATACCCACACCGTCAAGAAAATGAGTCGGAACTCCGCCCCACCCTGCGTCCGGGAGAAATCAGGAGGCTTTTCCGTCGACACACCGGACGCTCTCTCCCGGTCCGGCGCGCCCTACTTCTCGTCGGTGTCACCGACGGCCTGGTCCAGGGCACTGGCGAACCGCTGCCATTCCCGGGCGTAGGAGTTGGCCAGGTCGGCGACGACAACGGCGCAGTGCGGCGGCACCGCCGCCATCAGCTGTCGCCCGACCTCGAAGTCGGGCGCGCGCTCGTTCAGCCAGCGCAGCAACGCGCGCCCCGACTCGGTGAGCCGGAGCGACGGGTCCTTCGCCAGGGTCTCGGCGCGCCGCGGCCGGCCGCGCTCCGCGCACCGGCCGCCTTCCGGTTTCCCGCCCGCGGCGCTCGGGAGCGGCGAGGGGACCCGCTTGTCGCGCCGCATGCGCTGCCGTACCTCGCACGCGGTGCTGACCGACACGCCCGCGCTGGCGGCCGCCTCATTGAGCGTGGCGTCCGGGTGCTCGCCGAAGAAAGCGCGCACGGCCTCCCTGCGCCGCGCCGCGTCGAGCGGCCGGGAGCGGCCGTCCGCCCCGATTCTGGCCTTCGACTGTGGAACTTCCTCAGTCGAAACCCGGCGGACGGCGCTCACGGTTTTCGGGGACAGCCGGGTGATGCGGGCGATCGCCCGGTCCGACAAGTCCGGGTGCGAGCCCAGGATCCGCCGGGCTGCGGCCCTCCGGTCCGCGAGCGTCAGCGGCAGGCCGTGGCTGACGTTGGCCATCACGGAGTGGATGAAGACCTCGTCGGCCGGTCCGTCCAGGTAGCGGACCGGGATCGTCTCCTCGCCCTGGAGCATGGCCGCTTGGAGCCGGTGCATCCCGTCGACCACGCGCCGGGTGCCCCGGTGGACCAGGATCGGTTCGATGTCACTCTGCGCGAGCACTTCGACGTGCTTCCGGTCCACCCCGCCCAGACGTGGTGAGTCCGCGGCCGCCAGGGAGGCGAGCGGCACCCGGTCCACGTCGGAACACTCGCCTCCCGTCACGTTCCCGAGGCCGTGAGCCGTCGTCTCCAGGTGGTCTGCCAGGTATGGGGAGGGCGGTGTGTCCGCCAGGTCTAAAGGCACCGAAGGTCTGCTTTCTATCCGGTCTTCCACAGGTGGGGGTCACAGGGGCCGGGAACGCGCGGACGACTCCGGTCGGCATGATCCCGGTTCAGGGCGTGCCGTGCAGGTGACGAGCAGAAGGGGGCGCCCGTCGGGGGCATGGACAGAACGCCCGCGAAGAGGGCGGAGGACATGGCGTGCGAAGCGGCGGACCGCGCGCCGGGGCGCCCGGGTCCGGCGGGGGTCGTCCGACGACGCGCGTGCCGGGCCGGACCCGCGGGTGGGAAGGAGGCCGTCAGGGGTCGCTGCCCGATGTCCGCGACACCTCTTGGATGTACGGCTCCGCCCCTGTGCGCCGGTCCGTCCGGGGGAGGCGGCCGAGGACGGTCTCGATGAAGGGAGGGAGGCGGAGAGACCGGTCGTCTTCGGTGGACGTTCCGGGCATCGGCTCGTGCGGCAGTGTCATCGGGGCTTCCTTTCCACGTGACGTACCGCTGCCCCCGGTTCACATGAGGGCGTTTTTCGCCTCCGGGGGCGGGGGTCCCCCGGAGGCGAGGCAAGCATAAAGAGCACTATTTACGTGTGACTAGGCGGGCGGCCGAAGTGACCTGAAGAAGCCCACTGCCGCACCGGACCTCCGTGCGCGTGGAGACGGTGCCGTGGCTGAGCGCCGGCTCGGGTTCCGGCCCGCCCACGAGCCGGAACCCGAGCCGTCATCAGGGGCGGCCGGTTCCCGGGCGGGCCATCGGCTGCCCCCGGGCGCGCCCGACGCCCCGGCCCCTTCCGGCCGGGCCGGGGTTGAAGCAGTCGCGCCCCGGTTTCCGGGGCGGCTGTCCGCCGGCGGGCGGGGAGTTCGGCCGGTGCCACACGGGTCCCCCGGGGGCCCGAACTCCCGCCCGGTGAAGCCCGCTCCCCGGGCGGGCCCCGCTCCTGGAGGCAGCGCGGATGACCCCGGCGAGTCCGCGCCCCCTTCCGTGACCGCGGAAGGGGGCGACCGGTGGAGGTGCCGAAGTCGCGTTACGCTCGTCGCCGCAACACACGTAAATAGCGCTCTTTATGCTTAGCTCGGCCCCGCCTCCTGGGGACCCCCGTCCTCCAGGAGGCGGCAACGCCCTCACTCGGACCAGGGACAGCGGGACAGCGGTACGTCACGTGGAAAGGAAGCCCCGATGGCACTGCCGCACGAGCCGATGTGCGGAACGTCCGCCGAAGACGACCGGACTCCCCGCCTCCCCCCCTTCATCCAGACCGTCTTCGGCTCCCTCCCCCGAACGGATCAACGCAGGTGGGCGGAGTTCTACATCAGGGCGCTCCTGCGGACACCGGGCAAGAAGTCGCCGCGCCGGCTGGCGGAATCCGTCAGCGACTCCCCTACCGCCTCCCAGGCTCTGCACCAGTTCGTGAACGCGAGCCCGTGGGACTGGCTGACGGCACGTCAGGGCCTGCTGCGCTGGGTGGCGCAGGCCGGCTCGGAGGTGACGGCCTGGACGCTGGTACCGGTGTTCATCCCCAAGCGCGGCGACCACTCCGCCGGAGTGCACCGCAGGTTCGACCCCGCGCAGGGGCGGCTGTCGAACTGCCAGCTGGGAATGGCTGTGCTGGCCACGGGCAAGTACGGTCCCCTGCCGGTCGACTGGGACCTGTACATCCCCGGCGGGTGGACGAGGACCCGGCGGGCCAAGGCGCGGGTGCCGGAAGAGATCGGCGGCCCTTTGTGGTCACAGGCCTCGAAGCTGCTGCGCCGGGCCCCCTTGCAGCCTCCCGGCCGGCACGCCCCTGTCACGGCCGAACTGTCCTGGCTGCCGGACCGGGAAGCCTTACTGGCTCATCTGGTACGGGACGGGCGGCCCTTCGTGGTGGAGGTTCCCGGCGCCACACGTGTCGCACGTCCGGTTCCCCCGCCGGCCGGTACACCGCCCCTCACCGTCCGGCAGGTCCTGAGGGATCCCGCGACCGCGGCAGGGAAGGAACAGCACCCCCTCGTATCCCTCCCGGTGGTCCTGCCCGGCTCATCCGCAGGACGCGTTCCGCTGCGGCTGCTCGTCCGGCACCGCCCGGACGGTCCGGCGCAGACGTGGCTGACGAATCTGGTCGACCGGCAGCTGCCCGAACTGCTGCCGCTGATGCGCCAGCCACGGCTGGCCGCGAGTGTGGTGGGCACCCTGAACGAGGACTTCGGGCTCCAGGACTTCGAAGGCCGGTCGTTCCCGGGGTGGCATCACCACACGACGCTGGTCTCCGCCGCCTTCGCCTACTCCCGGATCGACGGCCGCGGTGCAGCGGGCGGTGCCGGGACCCGCTCCCAGGGCTGAGGCCTTGGAACGCCCACCGCCCGACCGGTCGCACACAGAGGCCGGCCGTACGAGGAGGCCACGGGCCGCACCCTCGACTCCTCCCCCGTGCGCGGCGGCCCGCCTCACACACCTGCCTGACGGCCGGCGGCCGTGTTCCCGGGGGCACATGCCGACAGCGGGTGCTCAGCGCGCGTCTGCAGCCAGACCGTTGAGCACGGCGCGCCAGACCTCGGCGAAGTCGGGCCCCGTCGGGCCTTCTCCGTCCGCAGGCCTCCTGGCCTCGGCCATGGCCCCCTCCACCACGTACATGACGAGACGCACGGCGGTGTCCGGCCGTACACCGGCGAAGAGGCCACCGGCGGCCGATGCCCTTTCGAGGAGGCGCAGAACCTCTTCGCGGAAGACGCCGAGCCAGTCGGAGACGACGTGCTCCTCCTGGATCAGGCGTACGGCGGCCCGGGTGAGGACGTTGCGCTGGAGGGCCGTCACCACCTGCCGGACGAGGAGGGACAGTTCGGGAAGGGCTCCGGCGGCGGAGCACTCCGTGCTGACGCGCCGCAGTTCCTCGACGCCCTCCTGCACCACCGCGGACGCGAGCGCCGCCTTGCAGCGGAAGTGGAAAGTGAGGGCCCCGAGTGTGACGTTCACCTCCGCGCACACGCTGTTGAGCGTCGTACCGTCGTAACCGTGCTGGTCGAAGTGGCGTGCTGCTGCCAGGACGAGGTTCGCGCGGGTGCTTGCGGCTCGTTCACTGTTCTTCATGAAGTCCTCGGGGATCGCGACGGCAATGAGGGCGCACAGCCGGCACGCCGGAAGCGGGCTCCGGACGGGCCGGCCGGACCGGACCGGCCCCCTTCGGAGGCCGGGCCGGATCAGAGGGCGCCAGTTGTGCGGGGCAGGGCAGGGCGCGCGGCCGGTGGAGACGCCGGTGGGGAGCGGCGGATGCGGGCCGTGCACCGCGGGGGCCGCGGGGAAGGAACGCGCCTCTCCGCCCGGCGTTCTTTGAGCGTCCTCTCGGTGGTGGCAGGGCCCCGGCGCCGCCACAAGACCGCCGCGCCCGCGGCATGACGGTGCGGGGCCGGCCCGCCGGGCCGGTGGGCCGCCTCCGGGGCCGGGCCGGCCGGACCGCACGTCCCGAACGGTCCGGGCCGCGCCTGTGGCGGCAAGGGACGTGCGGGCCGGGTGCGGAGGACCCCGGAGTCACCGGTGGCGTCGTGTCCCTCCCGGCCGGGGGCGGGAGGGGGTCCGACGGCCCGCGAACAGGACCTGGCCCTTCCGTGGGGAACAGGGCCGCCGGACCGTCCGGTTCCTCTCCCGCCCTCCGCCACACCGCGGTTGACCCGTGTGATGTCGAGGCCAGCCAGGTCCCTCACGTACCGTCCTCAGCTCTGGCTGCCCGTGGCAGCGGGTGGCGCGGTCCCGCGGCAGCGGCTCGACGGGGGTCCGACCCTACGGTGGGCGTCGGTGATGAGCACGGGAACGAAGGAAACCCGGAACGTTCCGGGCAAGTTCGCCGGTGCGGTGCGGTTCACCGGGCGGTCCGTCCGCTGCCGGCCGGGGCGACGGCGCCGGTGGTCGACGAGGGGCGGTCCGAGCGGAGCCGTGCGGCCGCCCGGGCGGTCTCGACGGGATCGGCCAGGCACTCCCGGACGGCGCGTCCGGTGAGGGGCTCGATGAATGAGGGCGTGCCGGAGAGCACCCGGCCCGTCGTGCCGCCGTCGACGCCGGACCCGCCTCCCGCCGCAGCGCTCGCGTCGGGGGCGCCGGCACGCGGACCAAGAAGATCATGAGGCAGACGCGCGGCGGAACAGGATCCCCCTGCTCCGCCGGCGGATCCTGTTCCGCTGATCACCGCACAGCGCCCCCACCGGTCACATGACAGGGCCGGGCCGCGCGGTCCGGGGAGCACCCGGCACCCGTGCCCGGCGGGTGCCCGGTCTCACTCGAAGCGGTCCCGGTGATCGGCCGCCCACTGCGCGAAGGTGGTGGCGGGCCGCCCGGTGAGACGCTCGACCGTGTCGGTGACGTGGGCCTTGGCACCGGCGAGCTGCCGCCTGGCGCTCGCGAGCAGGGCATCGGCCATCGCCGCCGGGTACCGCCGCAGGTAGCGCAGGCGGGCTTCCCCGGGGGAAAGCGCCCGGCAGACGAGGGGGCGCCCCAGCAGTTCGGCAAGGACCGCCGACTGCTCGTGGGCCGAGAGCGCCTGCGGCCCGGTGAGCTGGTACGACCGGCCGTGGTGCCTGCTGTCCCCCAGGAGGAGAGCGGAGACCTCCGCGATGTCCTCGGGCGCGATACAGGCGTTGCGACTGTGGGGGTACAGGGCGTACGTGGAGCCGCGGCCGCGGATGCCGGGCGCCCATCCAAAGGCGTGGGACATGAACGACCGCGGCTGGACCATGGTCCAGGGGATGCCGCTCGCCTTGATGCGCTCCTCGTTGCTCCGCTGCCACGTGGTGACGAGGTCGTGCGCGGCCCCGTCGAGCACCGCCGCCGCGGAGAGTTTCACGATGTGCTTCACGGAGACCTCGACCGCGGCCCTCACCACGTTCCGGTCGTGTTCGGGACGCATGGGGTCGGCGGTCACGACGAAGAGGGCGTCAGCACCGCGGAACGCGTCGACGACGCTCCCGTACGCGTCGTAGTCGCAGGCGACATGCCGGACACCGGGAGGCCGCACCGCGGAAGGCGGAGTACGGCTGGTGAGGGTGACTCGGTGGCGAGCCGCGAGGTGCCGGACCATCAGCGAGGCGATCTGCCCTGTGGCCCCGGTGAGCACGACGTGGGACGCGGGTGCGGTCACGTTCTCGGGACACGTACGGGGCCGACCAGGATGCCGTGCGCCACCGCCTCGGACGCGACGCTGGGCAGCAGAAGTCCCCACATGTCGCAGACCCTCTCCATCAGATCGGTGTGTTCGGTCGCCAGGTTCGAGTAGACCTGTATGCCGGTGCAGGCGCCGACCACGAAACGCGCCAGCCGGTCGGGACAGACCCCGTCGCGGAGTTCACCGCTGTCCCGGGCCACCTCGAGATGGCCGCGCATGAGCTCCCGCCACTCCTCGAAGGAGGTGGCGTCGTTCATGCCGTGGCTGCCCTGCTCTATGGCGAGGCGGACTCCCGCACGCAGGATCGGATCGCGCCTCACACGGTCCGCCCACACGAGGGTGATGTCGACCAGGCGCTGCAGTCCGGTCGACTGGAGGTGGGGTTCTATCGTCATCGACTGGGCGTTCATCAGGGCTTTGGCCACCCCCTGCTTCGAGCCGAAGTGGAAGTAGAGGGCACCGAGGGTGAATCCCGCCCGTTCGACGATCTGGGTCACCGCGGCCTGCTCGTAACCGGCTTCGTCGAAGACTTCAGCCGCCGCCAGCAGGAGTTTCTGCCGCGTACGAGCAGCCCGTTCCGCCTTGACAGATGCCACCCTGAACCACTCCTCGACAGACATAGATAACGTAATTTATGTTAGCTGAACGGCCGTCACCCGGGCCAATGATTCAGGGGGGTAGTGCTGCATGTCCAACACTCACGGTGGCAGACAGAGCGGGTCACGAAGCGTCAGGAAGGTCCCTCAGCACCTCGTCCACAAACACGATTCGGCCGAGGTGCTCCTCACCGACTGGACCACCCATGAGGGAGACCTCCACACCGTCCACGCCCGGTGGCCCCGTTGCCACACCTTCTACCAGCCCCACTGCCGGCGCTTCGACCCCTTGCTCTTCGTCGAGACGGTGCGTCAGACGTTCCCGTTGCTGTCCCACGCCGCCTACGGCGTGCCCTTCGACAGTCATCTGGTCTGGGACGGCTTCTCCTTCGAGATCGATCCGCAGGCCATGCTGATCCCGCAGGGCCGGGCCGACGTGGTCCTGGAGGCCGCCTGCACCGACGTCCGGACCAGAAAGGGCTGCCTGGCCTCGATGACCATGCACGCGGAGGTCCGGCTGAACGGCCGTCGCGTCGGCGGCGCCAGAACCCGGTTCACCAACCACTCCCCCGCCGTCTACCGGCGATTACGCGGCGAGCGCGACCTCGCCGAGGCCCGTCGCCGGGCCTTGCCCCCCTTACCTCCGCTACCGCCCGCCACGGTCGGACGCCACCACCACGAGAACGTGGTCCTGGCGGACAGCGGACGCGCGGACCGATGGCAGCTACGCGCCGACCTGGACCACACCGTACTGTTCGACCACCCGGTCGACCATGCTCCCGGCATGCTCCTCCTGGAAGCCGTCCGCCAAGCCGCCCATCTGAACTCCTTCACCGCGAACTGCATGGTGACCGGAATGTCCGTCTCCTTCGAAGGCTGGGTGGAACTGGACGTCCCCGCCTGGATCTCGGTTGCACCGGTGGGCGGCAACGTGCTGCGGGCCGTCATCGAGCAGGAGCACGGCACCTGTCTGACCGCTGAGGTCGTGGTCGAGTCCGTGCCGCCCCGGACGGCGGGACACCCGGCCGTTCAGAACCAGGCGGACCTCCAGTTGTCGCCCCGCCTCCGAAGCGCTCCGGGCCCGGCGGAGGCGATGTGTTCCGGGCCCGGAGCGGTCGTCCTGCCGGTCAGATGACGCTCCGGCCGCTCAAGCGGGTTTCCGCGCCTCGTATCCCCGTGTCCCCGTAGCAGCCTCGCATCCGCGTCCAGTCCATCACCGGGGCACAAAGCGCCTCATGGCGGCCTGAGTGGGCGCCTCTGCTCCTGACCCGTCGGACAGGCTCCAGGACGCGCAGTCGGTCCGGACGGTCACGGGCCCCCCTTCCTCAGCCCCCTGCGGCTTGCCCGCGACACCATGCCGGGGAAATCCCGTCGGGGCGGTGCGGTTCCGCCGGGCTGCCGTGCGCTCCGGGGCGCACGGCAGCCCGGCGGGCACGGCAGCCGGACAGCTACCCGGCGGGTTACCTGGCGGCCTTTGCCCGCAGGGCCCCGGAACGGCCGCCGGCGGCCACCGCGGCGGCCGCCACCGCCGCGCCGACGAGACCCGCGTCGTTGCCCATGAGGGCCGGGGCCACGGTGAGCCGCCGGACGAAGGAGAGGGTGGCGTACGCCCGCAGCGACCTGCGGAGCGGCGCGAAGAGTACGTCACCCGCGCCCGCCACCCCTCCGCCGATCACCGCGATGTCGATCTCGGTGAGGGTCGCGGTCGCGGCGATGCCCGCGGCGAGCGCCTGTGCCGCACGTTCGTACGAGGCGATGGCGACCGGGTCGCCGGCCCGGGCGGCCGCGGCCACGGCGGCCGCCGTGGCGTCCTCGCCGGGAGCGGGGCGCCAGCCGCCGTCCACGGCCCGGCGGGCGATGTTGGGCCCGCTGGCGAGGCGTTCGACGCAGCCCCGGGCGCCGCACGGGCAGAGGTCGCCGTCCAGATCGACGCTGATGTGGCCGATGTGGCCGGCGTTGCCCGTGGGGCCGGCGTGCAGCTTCCCGCCGAGCACCAGCCCTCCCCCGACACCGGTGGAGACGACCAGGCAGAGCGCGTTGTCGTGCCCTCGGGCCGCACCCAGCCGGTGCTCGGCGGCCGTCATGGCCACGCCGTCGCCGACCAGTACGACGGGCAGTCCCCCGACGGCCGCACCGGCCCGTTCCACCAGCGGGAAGCCGCGCCACGCGGGGACGTTGACCGGGCTGACCGTTCCCGCCGCCGCGTCCACGGGACCCGCGCTGCCGATACCGAGCGCGCCCACCCCGGGCCACAGCGGGGAGGACGCCAGCTCGGTGAGGACGGCGTCCACCGCCCCCATGACCGACTCGGCGTCCCCTTCCGCCGGTGTCGGCCGCTGGGCCCGCACGAGAAGTGATCCGCCGTCGTCCGCCAGCGCGCCGGCGATCTTGGTGCCGCCGATGTCCAGCGCGGCGACGAGGTGGTCGGTCATCGGTCAGGACTCTCCGGAGGGTGTGGGGCGGACCTGCGACGCCGGGTCCGCGGCCCGCCCAGTCTCCATTCTTATGACAACGTTGTCCAGGGCCTATGCTCGACGCCACAGCCTCCGGCACCTCCCCGGCTCCGCCCATGAGCGGGCCGGGCACGCCCACTCGACGACAGGACAGCGCATCGTGGCCGAGACCGCCCGTCACCCCGAGCCCCGCTACGGCACCAGGCCGACGATGAAGGACGTGGCGGCCCGCGCGGGGGTGGGCCTGAAGACGGTCTCCCGCGTGGTGAACGGCGAACCGGGCGTCACGCCGGACACCGAGCGCCGCGTCCAGGAGGCCATCGAGGCGCTGGGCTTCCGCCGCAACGACAGCGCGCGGGTGCTCCGCAAGGGCCGCACCGCCTCCATCGGCCTGGTGCTGGAGGACCTCGCGGACCCCTTCTACGGCCCGCTCAGCCGCGCCGTGGAGGAGGTCGCGCGCGACCACGGCGCGCTGCTGATCAACGGTTCCAGCGCCGAGGACCCCGAGCGCGAACAGGAGCTCGTACTGGCGCTCTGCGCCCGGCGGGTGGACGGTCTCATCGTGATTCCGGCGGGCGAGGACCACCGGTATCTGGAGCCCGAGATAAAGGCGGGCGTCGCGACCGTCTTCGTCGACCGGCCGGCGGGTCTGATCGAGGCCGACACGGTCCTCTCGGACAGCTTCGGCGGTGCCCGTGAAGGGGTCGCCCACCTGCTGGCGCACGGCCACCGCCGGATCGGCTTCATCGGCGACCGTCCTCACATCCACACGGCCGTGGAGCGTCTGCGCGGCTACCACGCGGCCATGGCCGACGCGGGCATCGACGTCCGCGAGTCCTGGGTCTCCCAGGGCGCGACCGACCCCGGACGGGTCGCGGCGGCGGCCGAGGCCATGCTCGCGGGCCCGGAGCCGGTCACCGCGCTCTTCTCGGGCAACAACCGTGTGACCGTGACCGTCGTGCGCGTCCTCGCCCGTCGCGAGGACCACATCGCCCTCGTCGGCTTCGACGACATCGAGCTGGCCGACCTCCTCGGCGTCACCGTGGTCTCCCAGGACCCGGCGGCGGTGGGACGCACGGCGGCGGAGCACCTCTTCCGCCGGCTGGAGGGATCGGGCCGTCCGCCGGCCCGGGTGACGCTCCCGACCCGCCTCGTCGCCCGCGGCTCGGGCGAACTCCCGCCCGCCTGAGCCCCGTTGTCACTCCGAAGCGGCCTATCCCGATGAGCCGGTGATTCATTACGCTATCGGACGCACTGCGCCCGAACGCCGAATCATCCGGGGAAGGCCAGGAACCAGATGGACAATCGATCGCTCGAAGCGCTCGGCCTCCACGTGGCACCACGCGACCAGCCGCTCGTCTATCCGGGGGCCTGGCCTGTGGAATCCGGGCTGCTGTACCGCGGCCGGCTGTTGCGGCTGCGCCCCGGCCGGGCTCGCAGACTGGCTCAGTGGCTGGTGGACAGCCCCGCCGAAGGGTTCGGAGGCGGCACGGAGCCGGGCGAAGCCGTACCGCTGGACTACGCCCTGATGCGGGCCAACGAACCGTTGGCCGGTGAGCGCTTCCCCGTGCTGTCCGTAGGCTCGAACGCCTGCCCGGCGCAGCTGAAACACAAGATGGACGGCCACGGCCTCTCTTCGACCATCCCCATGGTGAAGGTCCGCACCGTGGGGATCGACATCGGGGTCTCCGCCTACGTGAGCCCGCTCGGCTACGTGTCCTCGTCCCCCTTCCACGCCCCTCATGTCACCCGGGACCTGTTCGTCACCTGGTTCGACGCGACTCAGCTCGAGGTCGTCGACGCCAGCGAGGGCGTCTTCACCGAGGGAGGGGAGTACGACCGGGTCCTGCTCCCGGGGACGGACTTCCGGTTCGAGCTGCCGTCCGGCGAACTGCTGGGCGGGGTCTACGCGTACGTCCACCGGTACGGCGTGCTCCACGACGGCACCGGCACACCGCGCCCCCACAACGGCGAGAGGCGGCTGCTCACGGAACTGCTGGCCGAATCGCGGCGCCTGCGCGAGTGGTTCGGCGACACCCCCGAACAGTTCAGTTCACAGGCTCGCGGCAACGAGCAGCTCTGCGAGAAAGGCACCCGGCTCTTCCGGGACGAGGGCCGGACCACCCCGTCCGGGCTGGAGGGCCATGTCCCCGAAAGGCCCGCCGCCGTCGTGTACGACGACATCCAGCCGGCCAACCCCCTCCCCGCGGGATCACACCGGGTGGCCCGTACCCCGGACACCTACGACCAGCGCGGCTCGGGGGTCGTACGGCTGTCGGCCGGGCTGGCGGCGGACCTGCGGCACCCCGAGCACGTGGTCCTGCAGAACGCCCAGGTGCCTCCGGCCCGGCGCGAGCGGCTGGGCGCGCTCGCCAACGTGGTCGTCGCACCCGAGCTCGACCCCGACGACCGGCGCACGGTCCAGGTGGACCGGTCGCTGCGGATATGCATCGGGGTGGAGCCGGGCGAGGACATCGCCGTCAGGCCGGCGGCGCTCCCCCGCACCCGGCGCCGCTGGCGGAACGCCCTGTTCGGACCGCTCAACTACGTGACCTGCCGCGTCCAGGACGGCGACCGGGCCAGCGCCGAGCACGAGGTCTGCCTCCTGGACGCCCTGACGCTGGAGCTTCTCGGCGTCAGCAGTGGTGACGACGTCGTGGTGGAGGGGTTCCCCGGCAGCGACGGCATCGTGCCGACGCTGCAGCTCAAGGCCATCCAGACCAGTGAGGAGGTGATCGAACGCCGCAAGGATCTGCACGGCGGCGACCTGACCAGCCGGTACCCCAGCTCCCTCGACGCCCTCGGCACGTACCCCGATCTGCCGTGGGTGTTCCTGGACCGCCGCCTGTGGGCAGGTCTCGGCGTCCAGGGCCAGTGGCTCGCCACGGTCCGCATCCGCTGCAGCCGCACCTACCAGCTGAAGAAGGAACTCCGCGAGATGATGTTCCTGCTCGGGCTGGCCTTCATCGGTGTGGTCACCGTGCTGGAGAGCAACACCTGGCGCGTCATCAGCCTGGCCGTTCTGGTGCTGCTGGCCGGGTCCCTCGTCAGCATACGGCTGCGCAGCAGACTCACCCAGCGGGCGAGGCGGATCGGGGGCGCGGCCCGCCGGTGAGGGACCGGACGCCCGCGCCCCGCCCGCGGCGGCTCAGGCCGCCGGGCCGCCGCGCCGCGGTGAGGCGAAGGCGTCCAGGTCCGCGCGGCCGAGGCCGGTGAGCCGGGTGACCTCCTCGTTGTCCAGCGCCCCGCAGTCGATGCCGCGCAGCAGGTAGCCGCTCAGCGCCTTCGCGGTGGCGGGCTCGTCCATGACGTCGCCGCCCGCCCTGGCCACGTAGGCGGCGAGCCGGGACGCGGCCTGGCCGAGGCCCTCGCGGTAGAAGGCGTAGACGGCCGCGTACCGGGTGGGCAGATGCCCCGGGTGCATGTCCCAGCCCTGGTAGTAGGCGCGGGCCAGGGCGCGCCGGGTGAGGCCGTGGTGCAGCCTCCAGGCGTCGTGGACCTGCTCGGTGGGGCCGACGGGCAGCACGTTGGTGGAGCCGTCGCAGACCCGTACGCCGGTGCCCGCCGCGGCGACCTGCATGACCGCCTTGGCGTGGTCGGCGGCCGGGTGGTCGCCGGCCTGGTGGGCGGGGCTGACGCCGACGCAGGCACTGTAGTCGAAGGTGCCGTAATGCAGGCCGGTCGCCCGGCCGCGCGCCGCGTCGATCATGCGTGCCACGGCGGCGGTGCCGTCGGCGGCCAGGATCGACTGGCTGGTCTCGATCTGGATCTCGAAGGTGAGCTGTCCGGCCGGGAGTCCGTGGGTCTGCTCGAATGCCTCCAGCAGGCGCGTGAAGGCGGTGACCTGCTCGGGGTAGGTCACCTTGGGGAGCGTCAGCACGAGCCCGTCGGGCAGGCCGCCGGCCCGCATCAGGCCGGTCAGGAAGATGTCCGCGGTGCGGATGCCCCGGTCGCGTACGGCGGCTTCCATGCACTTCATACGGATGCCCGTGTAGGGGGCGGCGGTGCCGTCGGCGTACGCCTCGGCCACCAGCCGGGCGGCCCGGGCGGCGGCCTCGTCCTCCTCGGCGTCGGGGCGGGGCCCGTAACCGTCCTCGAAGTCGATCCGCAGGTCCTCCACGGGCTCGCGCTCCAGCTTGGCGCGTACGCGGTCGTGGACGGGTCCGGCGAGCTCCTGCGGGATGGACAGGACCCGGGCGAACGTGGCCGCGTCGGGGGCGTGTTCGTCCATGGCCGCGAGCGCCCGGTCGCCCCAGGAGCGGACGGTGTCCGCGGCGAAGGCGTCGGCGGGGACGTAGACGGTGTGCACCGGCTGGCGTGTGCCGGGGTCGCCCGGATAGCGGCGGGCGAGTTCGGCGTCCACCCCCGCGAGCGAGGCGCCGATCTCCTGGCCGACCGCGCCGGTGAGGCTCGTCGCCACCTGCTCCTGCTGACCCATGACCATGCCCTCCACTTCAGTTTTCCACTGAACGGAATCGATCATCCGCATGGTGAAGCTATAAGCCCCGCTCCCGGGCGTCAATGGCAACCGGAACGGCCCGGGGCCGCGTGGTGTCGCCACCACGCGGCCCCGGGCCGTCGGAAGAGGTACGGCTCGCGCCGGATCAGCCCTTGCGGGCCTTGATCTCCTCGGTGAGCTGCGGGACGACGGCGAAGAGGTCGCCGACGACGCCGTAGTCGACCAGGTCGAAGATCGGGGCCTCGGAGTCCTTGTTGATCGCGACGATGGTCTTCGAGGTCTGCATGCCGGCCCGGTGCTGGATCGCGCCGGAGATGCCGGAGGCGACGTACAGCTGCGGGGAGACGGACTTGCCGGTCTGGCCGACCTGGTTGGTGTGCGGGTACCAGCCGGCGTCGACGGCGGCGCGGGAGGCGCCGACGGCCGCGCCGAGCGAGTCGGCGAGCGCCTCGATGATCCCGAAGTTCTCCGCGCCGTTGACGCCACGGCCGCCGGAGACGACGATCGCGGCCTCGGTCAGCTCCGGACGGCCGGTCGACTCACGCGGCGTGCGGGAGAGGACCTTGGTGCCGGTGGCCTTCTCGGAGAAGGACACCGAGAGGGCCTCGACCGCGCCGGCGGCCGGGGCGGCCTCCACGGCGGCCGAGTTCGGCTTGACCGTGATGACCGGGGTGCCCTTGGAGACACGGGACTTGGTGGTGAAGGAGGCGGCGAACGCGGACTGCGTCGCGACCGGGCCCTCGTCGCCGGCCTCCAGGTCGACGGCGTCGGTGATGATGCCGGAGCCGATGCGCAGCGCGAGGCGGGCCGCGATCTCCTTGCTCTCCGCGGAGGAGGGCAGCAGCATGGCGGCCGGGGACACCGCGTCGTAGGCGGCCTGGAGGGCGTCCACCTTCGGGACGACCAGGTAGTCGGCGAACTCCGGTGCGTCGGCGGTCAGGACCTTGACCGCGCCGTGCTCGGCGAGCGCCGCGGCGGTGTCCGCGGCGCCGTTGCCCAGCGCGACGGCGACGGGCTCGCCGATGCGGCGGGCCAGGGTCAGCAGCTCCAGCGTGGGCTTGCGGACGGCACCGTCCACGTGGTCGACATAGACGAGTACTTCAGCCATGGGACTTCAATCTCCTGCGTGCGAAGTGTGCGGGGGCGGGACGCGGGTGGCGCCTCGGGCTCAGATGAACTTCTGGCCCGCGAGGAACTCGGCCAGCTGCTTGCCGCCCTCGCCCTCGTCCTTGACGATCGTGCCCGCCGTACGGGCCGGACGCTCGGCCGCGGAGTCGACGGCGGTCCAGGAACCCTCCAGGCCGACCTCGTCCGCCTCGATCTCCAGGTCCTCCAGGTCCAGCGACTCGACCGGCTTCTTCTTCGCCGCCATGATGCCCTTGAAGGACGGGTAGCGGGCCTCGCCCGACTGGTCCGTCACGGAGACCACGGCCGGCAGGGACGCCTCAAGCTGCTCGCTCGCGCTGTCGCCGTCGCGGCGGCCCTTGACGGTGCCGTCCTCGACGGAGACCTCGGAGAGCAGGGTGACCTGCGGGACGCCCAGGCGCTCCGACAGCAGGGCCGGGAGGACGCCCATGGTGCCGTCCGTCGACGCCATGCCGCAGATGACCAGGTCGTAGCCGGTCTTCTCGATGGCCTTGGCCAGCACCAGCGAGGTGCCGATGACGTCGGTGCCGTGCAGGTCGTCGTCCTCGACGTGGACGGCCTTGTCGGCGCCCATCGAAAGCGCCTTGCGCAGCGCGTCCTTGGCGTCCTCGGGGCCCACCGTCAGGACGGTGATCTCCGCGTCGTCCGCCTCGTCGGCGATCTGCAGCGCCTGCTCGACGGCGTACTCGTCGAGCTCCGACAGCAGACCGTCGACGTCGTCACGGTCCAGGGTCAGGTCATCGGCGAAGTGCCGGTCGCCGGTGGCGTCGGGCACGTACTTCACACAGACAACGATCCTCAAGCTCACGCCGGCTCTCCTACTGCATCGTCTTTTCTGGGCTGCCTTGTTGCACGCAGCATAGGCGCCTTTTCGGGCGGTTTCCGGTCAGGGCGACCGATGTGCCAAGCGAAATATTACTCGCCAGTACAGCCAGTGTTTTACCCATGAGCAAGCGCTTGGAACTGTGACCTTGCCAACGCGGCCGGCCTCCGTTCCGCCTGCTCGTGCTCAGTCTCGCAGAGCGGTGAACCGGCCCTGGTGGTAGACCAGCGGCCGTCCGCCGTCCGGCGGGTCCCCGTGGACCACCTCGGCGATCACGACGCGATGGTCCCCGGCCGGGATCCTGGCCACCACACGGCAGACCAGCCGTGCCAGTACGCCCTCCAGCAGCGGCACGCCGTGCGGCCCGGTGTGCCAGTCGGTGGCCGGGCCGAACCGGTCGGCACCGCGCCGCGCGAAGACCGCGGCGAGGTCCCGCTGGTCCTCGCCGAGCAGGTGGACACCGACGTGCCCGGCCTCCGCGATCACCGGCCAGCTGGAGGACGAGGTGCCCACCCCGAAGGAGACGAGCGGCGGTTCGGCGGCGACAGAGCTGAGCGAGGTCGCGGTGAAGCCGGCCGGGCGGTCACCGGCGGCGGTGATCACCGCGACGCCGGCGGCGTGCTGCCTGAAGACGGAGCGCAGCAGCTCCGGTGTGTCCGTGCGGGGCGTGTCGAGGCCGGGCAGGGCCGTCATGGGGACTCCTTCTGTGGAACGGGCGCGGGCGAGGGACGTGTCACGTACCCGGACAACGCGCGCCGGCGTGCCGTACGAGGTCCACGTGGACGCGGCCGAAGAGAAGAAGTGCTGGCGGCATGTGGTTCAGCCTGATGACGCCTGGTGTGCCCAGTCAAGTCCTGTCCCACCCAGTGCGACCAGCGTCACGGTCCGTCATATCGCCTGCCCCAGGGCAGCGACCACATCGGCGGTACGCGGCACGCCCGCCGCCCTGCGGACGATCCGGCCCGCCGCGTCGAGCACCAGGACGGTGGGCGTGCGGCTGATCCGGAGCCGCCGCACGAGCGTGAGGTGCGCCTCCGCGTCGATCTCGACGTGGACCACCCCGTCGACCATCGCCGCCACCTGGGCGAGGACCCGGCGGGTGGCCCGGCAGGGCTGGCAGAAAGCGGTGGAGAACTGCACGAGGGTCGCGCGCTCCCCTGGTTCCACGCCGAGTTGGGCGCTGTCCAGTGTGTCCACGGCTCTTCGGTCCTCCGTCCGCCGTCCCTTCCGGGAACTCTCCACACGGCGTCAGCGTCCGGGGCCCCCGCGGCATTCCCCCGGGGCCCACGTGACGAGAATCTCCCGCTCCGGGCCCTGTGGGGCTGGCCACGGCGTCGCACATGGGGCACGATCGCCCCAATGCCGAAAACCTACGGCTGCGTAACTTCCGCCGGGAGAACCCTCCCCAGGCAATGAACGAAGGGTCCTCATCCAGATGGCAGAACTCGTCTATCGGCCGGTCATCGGCGCCGCCCGCACGATGTTCAAGGCGCTCGACCTGAAGATCGACACCCAGGGCTCGGAGCACATTCCGAAGACCGGTGGGGCGGTTCTGGTCAGCAACCACATCAGCTATCTGGACTTCATCTTCACCGGGCTCGGCGCCCTGCCGCAGAAGCGGCTCGTCCGCTTCATGGCGAAGGACTCGGTCTTCCGCCACAAGGTCTCCGGGCCTCTGATGCGCGGTATGAAGCACATCCCCGTCGACCGCAGCAAGGGCGAGGACGCGTACGCGCACGCGCTCGCGTCACTGCGCTCGGGCGAGATCGTGGGCGTCTTCCCGGAGGCGACCATCTCCCAGTCCTTCACGCTGAAGAGCTTCAAGTCGGGCGCCGCGCGGCTGGCCCAGGAGGCCGGCGTCCCGCTGGTCCCGATGGCGCTGTGGGGCACCCAGCGGCTGTGGACCAAGGGCCGGCCGCGCAATTTCCGGCGCAGCCACATCCCGGTCACGATCCGCGTGGGCGAGGCCGTGGAGGCCCCCGCCGACCAGTACGCGGGCGCGATCACCCGTCGTCTGCGCGAACGTGTGCAGGAGCTCCTCGAGGCGGCGCAGCGCGCCTATCCCGTGCGCCCCAGGGACGCGGGAGACACCTGGTGGGTGCCCGCCCACCTCGGCGGTACGGCTCCGACGCCCGCCGAGGTCCGCGAGCAGGGCTGACCGGCCCCGGAACGCGCCGGACACGGGAGTGCGGCCGGCCGGAGTTCTCCGGCCGGCCGCACGGCCCCCGCGGTGTCAGGCCGCCATCTCCTCCGCGATCGCCAGCACGAACGCGTCGACGTCCTCCTCGCGGGTGTCGTACGCGCACATCCAGCGCACGTCTCCCGCCACCTCGTCCCAGAAGTAGAAGCGGAAGCGCTTCTGCAGGCGTTCGGACACCGCGTGCGGCAGCCGGGCGAAGACGGCGTTGGCCTGGACGGGGTGGAGGATCTCCACCCCGTCCACCGCGCGGACCCCCTCCGCGAGGCGCTGGGCCATCGCGTTGGAGTGGCGGGCGTTGCGCAGCCAGAGGTCCCCGGCGAGCAGCGCCTCCAGCTGGACCGAGACGAACCGCATCTTCGAGGCGAGCTGCATCGACAGCTTGCGCAGGTGCTTCATCGCGCGGACGGAGTCCGGGTTCAGGACGACGACGGCCTCACCGAAGAGCGCGCCGTTCTTGGTGCCGCCGAAGGACAGGACGTCGACACCGGCCGTGTTGGTGAACGTACGCATCGGCACGTCCAGCGATGCCGCGGCGTTGGCTATCCGCGCACCGTCCAGGTGGACCTTCATGCCCCGCTCGTGGGCGTGCTCGCAGATCGCACGGATCTCCGCGGGGGTGTAGACCGTGCCCAGTTCGGTGTTCTGGGTGATCGACACGGCCTGCGGCATCGCACGGTGCTCGTCGTCCCAGCCGTACGCCTGACGGTCGATCAGCTCCGGGGTGAGCTTTCCGTCCGGGGTCGGCACGGTGAGCAGTTTGAGTCCGCCCACACGCTCGGGCGCTCCTCCCTCGTCCACGTTGATGTGCGCGGACTCGGCGCAGATGACGGCGCCCCAGCGGTCGGTCAGCGCCTGGAGCGCGACGACGTTGGCCCCGGTCCCGTTGAAGACGGGGAACGCCTCCGCGGTGGGGCCGAAGTGGCTGTGCATGACCCGTTGGAGATGGCCGGTGTAGTCGTCCTCGCCGTAGGCGACCTGATGGCCGCCGTTGGCGAGGGAGAGCGCCGCGAGCACCTCCGGGTGGACGCCCGCGTAGTTGTCACTGGCGAATCCGCGGATCTGCGGGTCGTGGTGGCGTCGCGCGTCGGTCTTCAGGGTTGCGGGGTCAGCCACAGACGCTTTCCGTTCACTTCTCCGGCGGGCCGGTCCCAGACGCCGGCGATGGCCTCGGCCAGTTCCCCGACATCGGTGAAGCCCGCGAACTTCGCATTCGGGCGCTCGGCGCGCATCGCGTCGTGCACCAGTGCCTTGACGACCAGGATCGCAGAGGCGGCTGCCGGGCCGTCCTCGCCCCCCGCCTTACGGAAGGCGTCGGCGAGCGCGAGGGCCCATGCCTCGGCGGCCGCCTTGGCCGCCGAGTAGGCCGCGTTCCCCGCGGTGGGGGCGCTCGCGCCGGCGGCGCTGATCAGGACGTAGCGGCCCCGGTCGCTGCGGCGGAGCGCGTCCTGGAAGGCCAGCGAGGTGGACTGCACGGTGCGGATCAGCAGCTTCTCCAGGAAGTCCCAGTCGCCCAGGCTGGTCCGGTCCAGGGCCTTGCCTCCGCGCCACCCGCCGACCAGGTGGACCAGTCCGTCGACGCGGCCGAACTCCTTCTCCGTCCGGTCCGCCCAGTCACGGGCCGCGTCCGCGTCGAACAGGTCGACGGTCTCCCCCGTGACGGTCGCGCCGCCGTGGGCGTACCGCGCGGCGTCGACGGCCTCGGCGAGCCGCTCCGGGTGCGCGTCGCAGGCGACCACCGTCGCACCGCTCTCGGCCAGCCGCAGCAGGGTGGCGCGGCCCGCGGGGCCCGCGGCCCCGGCCACCGCGACCACCGCGCCTTCGAGGACCCCGCCCGTGTTGCCGGTCGTTGCGTTCATGACCACCGCCTCCTCGGAACCTCTGCTCACGCCGCCCGTCCGGCCCTCGCCGCGGTGATCCCCTTGGTGGAGGCGATCACGTGCTTCAGCTTCTTGGCCAGCGCCTCATAGAACATGCTCAGGGGAAACTCGTCCGGAAGCACGTCGTCGACGAGCTTACGCGGGGGAAGTGTCAGGTCCAGGGCGTCCGGGCCCTTGGCCCAGCGGGAACCGGGGTGGGGCGCGAGGTAGGTGGACACCAGGTCGTAGGCGGCGAACCAGTGCACCAGCTTGGGGCGGTCGATGCCGTCCCGGTAGAGCTTCTCGATCTCGGCGCAGAGCTGGTTGGTGATCTGCGGGGCGCGCGCCCAGTCGATCTTCAGCGTGTTGTCGGTCCAGCGCACCACGTCGTGCTTGTGGAGGTAGGCGAAGAGCAGCTGGCCGCCGAGGCCGTCGTAGTTGCGGACCCGCTCGCCGGTGACCGGGAAGCGGAACATCCGGTCGAAGAGCACGGCGAACTGGACGTCACGGCCCTGGCCGAAGCCGTCGGCCTCCAGCCGCACGGCCTCCTTGAACGCCGTGAGGTCGCAGCGCAGCTCCTCGAGCCCGTACATCCAGAAGGGCTGGCGCTGTTTGATCATGAAGGGGTCGAAGGGCAGGTCACCGTGGCTGTGGGTGCGGTCGTGGACCATGTCCCAGAGCACGAAGGCCTGTTCGCAGCGCTGCTGGTCACCGACCATCTCCCGGATGTCGTCGGGCAGGTCGAGTCCCAGCAGGCCGACGGCGGCCTCGGTCACCCGGCGGAACCGGGCGGCCTCGCGGTCGCAGAAGATGCCGCCCCAGCTGAACCGCTCGGGAGCTTCGCGTACGGCGATGGTCTCGGGGAAGAGGACGGCGGAGTTGGTGTCGTAGCCGGAGGTGAAGTCCTCGAAGGTGATCCCGCAGAACAGGGGGTTGTCGTACCGCGTGGCCTCGAGTTCGGCGAGCCAGTCCGGCCACACCATCCGCAGCACCACCGCTTCGAGGTTGCGGTCCGGATTGCCGTTCTGCGTGTACATCGCGAAGACGACCAGGTGCTGGAGGCCGTCGGCGCGGTTCTTCGCCGGCTGGAAGGCGAGCAGCGAGTCGAGGAAGTCCGGTATGCCGAAGCCGTCCTCGGACCAGCGGCGCAGGTCCGCCACGAGGGCGCGGTGGTAGGCGGCGTCGTGCGGGAGCAGCGGGGACAGTTCACCGATCGCGGCGGTCACACGCCGGACGGTCTCCTCGGCGGCCCTGGGGTCCGGCGCCCCGTCCGCGGTGAAGTCGATGGAGCCGTCCGGGGACTGCCAGGGACGGAGCTCTTCCACGGCGCTCTTGAGGGCCGTCCAGGCGGGGTGGTCGACCACCCGCCGACCGGAAGCCATCGCGCCGGAAGCGGCGTCCCGCTCAAGAATTTCCGTCATGACACTTCCTTCACAGGAGAACCTCGCGTTGCGTTCACGGTATCCGGGGCTGCTCCCTCGGACAAGCAGAGACCTGGAAATTATTCTGCCATTCCTTACCTTGACCGCATTTTTTCCTGCCACACCTGCGTTGAGCGACTTCTTCCGCCGCTTCCTCGGGGCCTGCGGCTCCCCGTACGTCGATGCTGCTTGGCTGGGCAGGTGCAAGCAGGCGGTCGGCCGGCCACGCGGGGAGCCGCGGGAAGCGGGGTTGTCTTGAGTCTTTTCATCATCGGTCATCGCGGGGTCATGGGCGTGGAGCCGGAGAACACGCTGCGCTCCTTCAGACACGCCGAGCGCGCCGGCGTGGACGCGATCGAACTGGATCTGCATCTGAGCAAGGACGGCGCGCTCGCCGTCATGCACGACCCCTCGGTGGACCGCACGACGGACGGCAGCGGGCTCGTCGCCGACAGGACGCTGGCGGAGCTGCGGGAACTCGACGCGGGCGAAGGTGAGCGGATCCCGGTCTTCGAGGACGTCCTCGACGCGGTCGGTTCGCCGCTGCAGGCGGAGATCAAGGACGTGGCGGCGGCTCGCGTGCTGGCCGGTGTGATGCTGCGGCGCGGCCTGGCCGGCCGGGTCGAGGTGTCCTCGTTCCACGACGAGGCGGTCGCCGAGATCGCCCGGCTGGTGCCGGGGGTGCGGACGGTGCTCATCGGCAGCCGCTGGGGCGGCGACGTCGTGGAACGGGCGAAGGCCGCGGGCGCGGGCGCCCTGGCCCTGAACATCCGCCGGCTGACCCTGGAGGTGGCCGAGCAGGCGCACGCGGAGGGCCTGAAGGTGATCGGCTGGGTGGTGAACACCCCTGATCATCTGCGTCTGGTGCGGGCACTGGGGCTGGACGGCGCGACGACGGACCACCCGGAGATCATCCGCGCCGCCCGGCTCACGGCCTGAGCACGGGGGCGGTCGGGGCGGCCGGGGCGGACGGAGCGGACGGGCACCGGGGCGGACGGGCACCGGGGCGCGGGCCGGGCGCGGGCCGGGACACAGGCCGTGGCTGGGTTCCGGCCACGGCCGTGGGGTGCCCGGCCGCCGGGGGCGCCCGGGGGGCCGGCCCCGGTCACAGCTCCTTGATCAGCAGCTCGAAGGCGAGATCGTCACGCTGCGGTACTCCGAAACGCTCGTCCCCGTAGGGGAAGGGGCTCATCTTCCCGGTCCGGCGGTAGCCGCGGCGTTCGTACCAGGCGATCAGCTCCTCGCGGGCCGAGATCACCGTCATGTGCATCTCACTCACGCCCCAGCCCTGCCGGACCGCGCGCTCCGCCTCGGCGATCACGGCCTTGCCGAGACCACCGCCCTGCATCCGCGGCCGGACCGCGAACATGCCGAAGTAGGCCGCGTCGCCGCGGTGTTCGAGCTGGCAGCAGGCCACCGTCTCACCGTCGCGTTCGGCCACCATCATCCGGCTCTCCGGCGCCGTGACCACCGCGCGCACACCGTCGGCGTCCGTGCGCTGCCCTTCCAGCAGGTGCGCCTCGGTCGTCCAGCCGGCCCGGCTGGACTCCCCGCGGTAGGCCGACTCGACGAGCCGCACCAGTGCGGGCACATCGTCCTCGGTCGCGTCGCGGAAGGTGAGCTGGGCCTGGTCGAGGGAGGGTGCGGTATCCATGCGGGCTCTCTTCGGGTGTGTGCTGCCTACGGTGCCGTCCGAGGTTAACCCCGGCGCCGCCCGCTCATTGCGGGATCACGGCGCGCTCCCCCAGTACCCCAACGCGCCCCGTTAGAGCGGCGCGGCGCCGGGCATCGACCAAGTGAAACCGGCGTCGACCGCCGTAGGGGGAGGATCGCTGTGCACGGACCGGCGCTGTCCGGCTGGCTGTCGATGGTGCTGTGCTCGGTCACGGGCGCGTACTGCCTGCTGCGTACCCGCAGCGGCACGGAAGGAGAACGCGGGGCCGCCCGCGCGGAGGCCCTCATGGGCTTCGGGATGGCCGCCATGGCGCTGCCCGCCGCCGTCCTCACTCCGCCGGCCTGGTCGTGGGCGGTGTACGCGGTGGTGTTCGGCGCCGCGTCGCTGCGCGCGCTCACGGGTGCCCGCGGCGGCGCCCACCATGTGCACCATCTCGTCGGATCGCTGGCCATGGTCTACATGGCCCTGGCGATGGCCCCGGGCCTGTCGGGGGGTGCGCACACGGCCCACGGGGCCCACGGCGCGGGCGCCTCCGCCGGAGGCGTGCCGCTGCTGACCGGTGCCCTGCTGGTGTACTACGCGCTGTACGTCCTGTACGCGGCGGGACGTCTTATACCGGTGGCCGCCGCCTCCCCGGGCCTCCCGGCCGGGCCGTCCGGCGGCGGACCGGGGCTCTCCTGGGGGACCCGGCCCGAGCTGGCCCTGGCCTGCCGGCTGACGATGGGCATGGCCATGTTCGCGATGCTGCTCACCATGTGAGACGGCGGATCCGGCAAACCGTGTCCTGCGTCACTTGCCGTGCGCGCCCGTATCGGAGGGCGGCGCGGGCTCATAGGCTGGTGTCATGTTGGTCTCCCTGGTGCTGCTGCTGCTCGGAGCGCTGGCCGCGGTCGTGGCCCCGGGCCTGATGGCCCGGGCCCGCTGGCCGGAGCGCGAGCCGGTGGTGGCGCTGTGGGTGTGGCAGTGCGTGGTGGCGGGGGTGCTGCTGTCGTTCGCGCTGTCGATGACCTTCAGCGCCGCCGCGGCCTGGCAGGCGGTCCGGGGGCATGTGTTCGCCCCGGCCCCGCACGCGGTGGTGGAGGCGTACGCCCTGGGCGCGTACGGCCCGTGGTCGGCGGTCATCGCGGTGCTGCTCGCCCTCGGCGGCCTGTGGACGGGGGTCATGCTCGTACGGGAGGTCCGCCGGGCCCGCGCGCGTCGCAGGCGGCGGCGCGAGGAACTGCTGGTCCGCTCCCCGCTGTTGCCCGGCGAGAAGCCGGGGAGCGGCCGTCTCGTGGTGCTGGAGGGCGAACGGCCCGACGCCTGGTGGCTGCCGGGCTCCGCGCCCCAGCTCGTCATCACGACCGCGGCCCTGAGCAGGCTGAAGGGGCGTCAGCTCGATGCGGTGCTCGCCCACGAGCAGGGCCACGCGCAGGCGCGCCACGACTGGCTGCTGCACTGTTCGGCGGCGCTCGCGACGGGCTTCGGGCAGGTGCCGGTGTTCGCCGCGTTCCGTGACGAGATGCACCGGCTCGTGGAACTGGCCGCGGACGATGTGGCCTCACGCCGCTTCGGCCGCCTCACGATCGCCCTCGCCCTGGTCGAACTCAACGAGGACCGCGGGGTCTTCGGCCCCGGCCCGGCTCCGGACGCGCAGGTCCCGCAGCGGGTGAACCGGTTGCTCTCCCCGGTGGAACGCCTCACCGCCGCCCGCCGGCTGCGGCTGACGGCGGCGGCGGCGATGGTCCCGGTGCTGCCGCTGCTGGTGGCGTTCGTCCCGGCGCTCCGCGCTCTGGGTTAGGGCGTGTTCCGGAAGTAGCGCCGTCCGTCCGGAGGACGGGCCCGGCGGCGTCCGTCACGCCCCGGGGCTCCGGACACCGCTTGGCGGCGGCGGGGGTTGTCGGACAGGATCTCTTCCCATGTGCTCTCCCCCGCTCCCTCCCCCCGCCCGCCGTTCGCCGCCGGGCCCGGCCGCGGCGGTGGCCGTCGTGTGCGCGTCCCTGTTCGTGGTCCTGCTCGGCCTGGTGGCGGCGGACTGGGCGCCGCTGGCGGCCGTGGACCGCGCGGTGGCCGAGGCGCTGCACCGGCACGCGGTGGCCGAGCCCGCCGTGGTGCGGGTCAACCGGGTACTGACGGACTGGATCTGGGACCCCTGGACGATGCGGGCGCTGACCGCCGTGGTGGTGGTCGCCCTCTGGCGGCGGGGCGCCCGCGCGGCGGCGTGCTGGACGGCTGTGACCGCCGCGTGCGCCGCCCTCCTCCAGCAGGCGCTGAAGGCCGTGGTGGGCCGTGAACGGCCTCAGTGGCCCGATCCGGTGGACTCCGCGCAGTACGCCGCGTTCCCCTCGGGCCACGCGATGACGGCGGTGGTCACCTGCGGTCTGCTCCTGTGGCTGCTGCGGCTGTGCGGCGCGTCACCCGCCCTGTGGGCCACCGCCCTGGCCGTGGTGGCCGTGTCGGTGCCGGGTGTGGCCTTCACCCGTGTCTATCTGGGCGTGCACTGGCTCAGCGACGTGGTGGGCGGCGCCCTGGCGGGCACGGCGGTCGTCGCGTGCTGTGCTGCCGGATACGGGGCGCGGTCCGGGCGGAAGGACCCCGCGGCGCCCGGGCAGGAGGGCCTCGCGGCGCCCGCCCGGGAGGATCCCGCGGCGTCCGACCGCCCGCACAGGATGTGAAGATCTCCGGGAGGAGGTGTGAGCGATCTCCCCTCCGGAAGACGGTGAACGGGCGTTCGGCGGCCTTAATCTGGAACCATGTCCCTGTCTCCGAACACGTCCGCCCCCGCACACCAGGTCCCCGCACGCCCGGCTTCCGCACGCTCCGCCTCCGCGCGTCCCGCCTCCGTGGTCAACGAGGAGATCCGCGAGCTGTGGCAGCGTTCGGGCGGTCTGCTGTCCCCGGAGGACGAGACGGAGTACCAGCGGCTTCTGGTGGAGTGGGCCGCCGTGACGGGGACGAGCGTACGGCCGGCCGTCTGACACGGCCCCGGGACGCGGGGCGTCGCTGACTCCGGCGATCCCCCGCATCGCCGGAACCAGGGGCCATATCATGACCCCGCCGCGCCCGCCGGTCAATGCCGCAGGCAGCATTCCTCTCCCGCGTACCGAAGGCTGCCGCAGAACGTCCGGGACGGCCTTCAGCCCGGTGCCCCACCGGTGAGGACCGGCGGGGCACCCTTCCGCAGGGCCCGGAACGCCCGCTGTCGGCGGCCGGACCGGGGAACCGGATCAGCGGCGGAAGTAGTCCGGCTGCGTCTGCACGTTGAGCTCGTCCAGCCGCACCTTCTTCGCCGGGTCCGTCCGCCGGTCGTTCAGCTTGAGGACGTCCAGCCCCTTGGCGATGTCGTTGGAGTAGATGTAGCCGTTGTAGTAGTACGCCGACCAGGGCCCGGCCGTGGTCACCGCGTCCGTGGAGACCGGGCCGCGCTCGAAGTAGGCGATCTCGCGGGGCTTCGAGGAGTCGGTGAAGTCCCACACGGAGACGCCCCCCTGGTACCAGGCCTGGACCATCAGGTCCTTGCCCTTCACCGGGATGAGCGACCCGTTGTGCGCGACGCAGACCTCCGTCTCGGCCTGCGGGCGGTCGATCTTGAAGTAGCTGCGGAAGACCAGCTTGCGGTGGTCGCCCCGGCCGACGATGTCGTAGACGCCGTTGGCTCCACGGTTCGGGCCGGTCTCCTCGTTGCAGGTGGCCGCGCCACCGCCGCCCAGCTCGTCGGTGAAGACGACCTTGTCGGTTCTCTGGTTGAAGGTGGCGGAGTGCCAGAACGCGAAGTTCACGTTGTCCTGCACCCGGTCGATGACCCTCGGGTTCTCCGGGTCCTCGATGGAGAACAGCAGGCCGTCCCCCATGCACGCCCCGGCGGCCAGGTCCTTCGACGGCAGCACGGTGATGTCGTGGCACCCGGTGGTCCTGGAGACCCCGGGGTTGGCCGGTGCTCCGGGGTTTCCGCCGTCCGGGAAGAGCACGGGGAAGTTCACGACCCGTGAGTCCTCGGGGGCGTTGCGCGGCACCTTGATGACGGAGATCCCGTCGTGCGGCGGCCGGCAGTCCGGGAACGCCTCGTTCGGCGCGTACGAGGAGACGTACACGTACACGTTCCCGCGCTCGGGGATGATCGTGTGGGTGTGCGAGCCGCACGCGGTCTCGACGGCGGCGACGTACTTCGGGTTGCGCTTGTCGCTGATGTCGAAGACCTTCATGCCCTCCCAGGAGGACTTCTCCGTGGCGGGCTGGCTCGTGCTCGCGCACGAGTCGTCACTGCGCGAGGAGTCCGTGGACAGGAACAGCAGGTTCCCCGACACGGATATGTCGTTCTGCGAGCCGGGGCAGAGCACCTCGGCGACGGTCCTCGGCTTCTCCGGGTTGCTGATGTCGAAGATGCGGAAGCCGTCGTAGTTGCCCGCGTAGGCGTACCTGCCCTGGAAGGCCAGGTCCGTGTTGAGCCCCTTGAGCGCGTTCTTGGGGACGTTGGTGAGGTGTTCGATGTTGTCGCTGTGGACGATCTCGTCCACACCCGGCACCTCACCGCTTCGGATGGCGGCTTCGGCCCGGGCCTCGATCTGCCGGCTCACCGGGACGCCGCCGTCGGTGGTGGCGGTGTCGCCGGGGTCGGGGGTCGCGGCCGCGGGACCGGCCGTGAACAGTGCGGCGACGAGCCCGGCAGCGGCTGCCGCCACCCCAAGACGTCTGCGCCGCACGCGGGTGGTGTGCAACGAGGTCACTGAGTCCTCCCTTGTCTCCCGTCACAGGTGAACTGTCCCTGGACCCCGGCAGTATGACCCTCAGCATGTACATACCAACAGATGGCAACAAACACGTAATGAAAGATTTTCGCCGCTCCTCCGGGGGAACTGCTAGGACGGTCACACACATCCGCGCGGCACAGGAGGTTCTCGCGTTGACAGCCCGTCTCGTCCCGCTCCGTCAGCTTCCGCCCCGCCATCTCCCGTTCCGGCGGGGCCTCGTCGCCCTCGGGGCGCTCACGGCCGCCGCGCTCCTCCTGTCGTCCTGCGACGGGGACGGCCCGGACCCCGGCGCACGGGCGGACCGGGGGCCGGCGGTCGTCGCGCCCGGCAGGCCCGGCGAGCCCGCGCGGACCCTCTCCCCCGGCGAAGCGGTGAAGGAGGCCGGGAACGACAGCCCCAACTCCGCGGACTTCCGGTACGCCCGCATGATGATCGCGCACCACGAACAGGCGGTGGTCCTCACCTCCCTGGTCCCGGACCGTGCTTCCTCCGCCACCGTCAAGGCCCTCTCGGCACGCATCGCGGCGGGACAGCGGCCGGAGATCGGCGCCATGCAGGGGTGGCTGACGAACAACGGCGGGGACGGGCGCGAGGAGGCGCACGACCACTCCACGATGCCCGGCATGGCGACCGAGGCCCAGCTGGAGCGGTTGCGGGCCGCCGAGGGCGAGGCCTTCGACGCGCTCTTCCTGCGGCTGATGATCACCCATCACCAGGGAGCGGTCACCATGGCGGCCGAGGCCCTGTCGGACGGGAACAACGTGCAGATCGAGGAGATGGCCACCGATGTGATCGCCCAGCAGACGGTCGAGATCGACCGGATGCGTTCCCTGCTGGACTGAGGGGACCGGACGGGGAGGCGGTCAGTCCTCGCCGAGGCGTTCCGCCTGCAGGTCCACCGCGCTCAGCACGCTGTCCAGCAGACCCGGGAAGAGGACGTCCAGGTCCTCGGAGCGCAGGACGCTCATCTTGGCCGTGCCCCGGTAGATCTGGCGGATCACTCCGCTCTCCCGCAGCACCCGGAAGTGGTGCGTGCTGGTGGATTTGGACACCGGGAGGTCGAAGCGGGAGCAGGCCAGTTCGGCGGCGGCCCCGGCGAGCCGCCGGACGATGCGCAGCCGCATGGGGTCGGAGAGCGCGTGGAGCACGCCCTCGACGCGGATCTCCTCACGCGAGGGGTGGGCGAGCGCGCGGGCGGTCGGCGTCACGGGGGCTCCACTTCGTCCGGGGAGCCCTATTGTACGAGAAACGTCGTAGCTTCGGCCATGGCCGGTCCGGCCGCCGCCGCGCCGGGGTCACCCGGTCCGGGTGGCGACCACCAGGCGGGCCCGGGGGCTGCCGTCCGCCCGGCGGCCGAGGTCCTCCAACGGCAGCAGCCGCACCGCGAACCCGGCCCGCGCCAGGTCGTCCATCACCCCGGTGAGCGGAAAAGTGCGGTAGTACATGATGAACTCCGGGCGCCACAGCGCGTTGCGTACGCGCATGGCGCCGTCGAAACCGAGCATCGACCAGTACGCCCGCGAGCCGACCGCGGGCGGTGCGCCGACCGGGAAGGCGAAGCTGCCGCCCGGCCGCAGTGACGCGTGCACCTGGGCGAACAGCCCCGGGCGCTCCCCGGGCAGGAAGTGGCCGAAGGCCCCGAGGCTCAGGGCGAGATCGAACACCGGCGCGAAGGGCAGCGCCCGTGCGTCCGCCCGCACCCAGTCCGCTCCCGGGCCCTCGTCCGCGTCGCGGTACGCCGACCGCGCCACGGCCAGCATGCCGGCGCTGAAGTCGACCCCGGTGACACGCTCCCGGCACAGCCCGCGCAGGACGCCCACGCCCGCCCCGGTACCGCAGCAGACGTCGAGCCCCCGGCCGAACGGCCCGAGCGGCCGGAGGGTGCGGGCGACGGCGTCGAGGACCCGGTCCGGGGTCCGGTAGGGCGTCAGGTCGAACTTCGGGGCGAGCAGGTCGTATCCGCGCATCGTCGAGGACAGTGCCTGGACGGCCAGTTCGCGGAGCGTGGGGCCCTGGGGAGTGGACATCGCCGCCCAGCGTACCGGCGGCCGCCGCCCCGGCCGCACCGGTGTCCGGCGGGTGTCCGGGGCCGCGGCGGCCCCGGCCCGCGTGCCCCCGCTCCTCCGTGCGCCCCGCCTCGCATACGCCCCGGCCCGCATGCGCCCCGTCCGCCGGGGCCGCCTGTCGGGCCGCCGCCCCGGCGCGGCCTCAGACCGCCCAGCCGTACTGTTCGGGCGCCTCGGCGCCGCCGCCGAGCGCGCGGGAGGCGTTGCGGGCGAAGTACGGGTCGCGCAGCAGTTCCCGGCCGAGCAGGACGGCGTCGGCACGGCCCTCGGTGAGGATCTTCTCGGCCTGGACGGGTTCGGTGATCAGTCCGACGGCCGCCACGGGCATGTCCGTCTCCTCGCGCACCCGCTCGGCGAACGGCACCTGGTAGTCCGGCCCCACGGGGATGCGTGCCTTCGGGGCGAGTCCGCCCGTCGACACGTCCAGCAGATCGACGCCGTGCGCCCGCAGTTCGCGCGCCAGGCGCACCGTGTCGTCGGCGGTCCAGCCCTCCCGGCCGTCCTCGGCGTTCTCGCTCAGCCAGTCGGTGGCGGAGATACGGAAGAACAGCGGGAGGTCCTCGGGCCATACGGCGCGCACCGCGTCCACGACCTCCAGGGCGAAGCGGGTCCGGTTCTCGAAGGAGCCGCCGTAGGCGTCGGTGCGGTGGTTGCTGTGCGGGGAGAGGAACTCGCCGATCAGGTAGCCGTGGGCGCCGTGGATCTCGGCGACCTGGAACCCGGCGTCGAGCGCCCGGCGGGCGGCGTCGGCGAACTGCCCGGTGATCTCCCGGATCTCGTCGGTGGTCAGTTCGGCGGGGACCTGGTGGCGGTCGTCGTAGGCGAGCGGGCTCGGGCCGGCCGGCCGCCAGCCCTCGCCGCTCGCGTCGATGGGCGCCCCGCCGCGCCAGGGGCGGTCGGTGGACGCCTTGCGCCCGGCATGTGCCAACTCTACCGAGCTACAGTCACCCATTCGTGTTCCAGACGCAGAGAAGCCCCGCCTCCCAGGTGGGGAAACGGGGCTCCGGACACCCGGCCGGCTGACGACCTCACTGGACTCCCAGTCAGGACCGGCCAGGGTGCCAACCGTGCCTACGTCCGCGACGCTGGGGGCGTCAGGGGCGGAGGCACGGGGTCTTCTCCGTCACGTACGACGAACGCTTGCGACGTCGCCGTCCGCTCGAAGTGCCGGTGGTTACTGCGCCCGGCGTGCTCCATGCACGCGAGATCTACCGCCTCGGGGAAGTACGACTCCTCGTCGTTCCACCCGCACGACAGGCAGCGGGCGGAGTACATGAGCGGGAAGTCCGGGTGCGGCGAGATCCGGTGCGTCACGTGCCGAGTCACCGTCCGGGGGCTCATCGGGTGATCGTCCGCGGGTGGGGGTGCTGGTTGATCTCCACATTGCAGTCGGAGATCATCGAGTAGTCCTGGCACGCTCGGGCCTCGGTTCGCTGCCGAGCCAGCGCACAGCAGATCCGGCAGTCGACGTCAGGGGCGGGCTCCAGGTACTGCGGGCCCATGGGGTCACTCAGGTGCACTGCTCCGGTAGGCTCTTCCACGTCGTCGCTCCTTCGTAGCGTCGGCCATGCCCCCGGACCGTTCGCGCGGTCGCGGGGGTCTTTCACGTTTTCAGTGTTCTATAGAACACTACGGCAGTCTATAGGCGACCACCGATCGCACTGACGTACCATGATCATCTACGGTCGCCGATGTGAGCACAGAGCTGGACCCGACACGTCCCAAGTGGCGCCAGGTCGCCGACATCCTCCGCCGGCGAATTGCAGACGGCACCTACCCGCCGGGATCCCGCGTACCTTCTGTCGTCGCCGTGTGCGGCGAATTCGACATCGCTGTGGTGACGGCGCAGAAAGTACTGCGTGCTCTACGGGAGGAGGGCGCCATCCGCACCGAGCGCGGAATGGGCTCGTACGTGACGGGCCGCCCGAAAAATCAGTGACCGTATGGGCATTGCTGCCCATCCCGTGGGCAGGCGATGAGAGCCCTGCTCACGTATCGCAGGGTCTTTGAGTAGTAGCCCCAGACGACGTCAGCCCCGCGACGGATGTCGTCTTCCACGTATTGCATCCGCGCGTCAAGCGGGAACGCCGCTTCGCTGACGAATTCATGCTCCTCCCCGCCCGCTCGCATCCACTTCGACGCTGACGCCGCTCCTTCGGATGTGTTGTCGAAGGTCTCAGCGACGTGGCGGGAGTGCTTCTTCAGCCAGTGAACAATCTCCAGCGGAGGCACCGGCTGGGTCGGGTCAACGCGGGCGTTGTCGTCCGGCCTGGCGTGCCCGATCCATGCGTACGCGTGCCAGTGATCTGCGACGTGCATTGGCGCCCCTCTCAGGAGGAGCCGGCCTCCCAACGGTCAAGAGACCGGCCCCGGTTCGTCTGAAGCTGCGAGCCTAGCGGCTCAGTACTGGCGGCCGTCGTCGCTGTCGCCGGTCGGCGGGTTACCGCCCTGGCCGTCGCTGTCCTCGGGGTCGGTCAGGAGAGTGGTGCCGAGCCATGCACGCATGATCGTCCTCACTTCTTCGTGTGTTCCCGGACGTACGCCGAACTTTTCGGCTACGTAGATACTGCCGCTCCTGATCCGTCGCCGGAGGCATCTGAATGGTGACTGCGTGGTGACTATTCGCTTCGGCGAGCTACGCTGGTGACGTGACCAGCCACGCATTCGGGGTGAGTGTCCGTCAGGCTCTGCGCGAGCGGGGGATCTCCATCCGAGCCGCAGCCCGCGCCCTCTCCTACGACCACGCCTACTTGTCGCGAACGCTCGCCGGCCGACAGTCCCCGTCGCCGCAACTCGCTGCGGATCTCGACGCATTCCTTCGTGCGGAGGGAACGCTCGTCGCTTTAGCCGCCATCACGAGCACCGCAGCCGACGAGGGTCGCATCGAGCGCGTCATCTCCCGGCCGAGCCGGCTGGACGGCGGGGCGGTGAAGGTGCTCGCGGGCATCCTGGCCGCGCAGAGACGCCTGGATGACGCCCTGGGACCTGCGTCGCTCATCCCCGCCACCCAAGCTCAGGCGGCCCGGCTCCGGCCGGTTCTCCGCAACGCCAGAGGGCCGCACCGCGATGCTCTGGCCGCCGTTGTGGCGGAGTGGGTGCAGTTCGAGGGATGGCTTCATGCATCTGCCCGGCTGGATTCCGCGGCCGTCCCGCTACTGACGGAGGCTCTGGAGCTGGCGGACGAGACCGACGTCCCGGCGCTGACAGCTCAGGCTCTGAACTTCCGCGGCTACCTGGCCCGGCAGCAGCACCGGCCGAGAGCGGTAGTTCGGTGGTTCCTTGCCGCTTACCACACACCCGGGGCCCACCCTGCCCAGCGGATGGGCGACGCCGCGCAGGCTGCGCAGGGGTACGCGATGCTCGGGCTCGATGACGAGGCGCGTCGACTGCTGGACGAGGCATCGAACCTTCACGTCGGGGACGACCTCCCGCCCGGCACGGCGTATTGGCTCTCGCCGACCTTCCAGCGGCTGAATATCGGCCTTGCGCATCTCGGACTCCGCGAGCACGCCCTCGCAGCGGATCATCTCCAGGCCGGGCTGAGCGGTCTGCCGGCCGACCAGCAGTCGGCACAGTGGACGGTGGAGTATCGGACAGCGCTGGCTGATGCGCGGGAAGCAGCGTGAAGGGGGACGTCGGTCGCTACCCTGTTGCCATGAACGTTCGAGTGCGTCAGACAGTGCGTTGTTGGGATTGCGACGGAGCCGGTCGCACGGAGAACCCGTACTTCCATTCGTGCGACGCACCCCTGTGCCAGGGTGACGCCCCGGTGGCCGCGGGACGCTGCCCGACGGCGACTGACCTCGGAAACGCAAAGAGCCCCCGTCGGCGTACGACGAGGGCTCTCGGGTGGTGCTCAGCTGTCGGAATCGAACAAATGCTGCCCGTGGGTGAACTCCAGGTGCCCGTCCAACAGCGTACATTCGTCCGTGCTCCCAGGCGCCGTAGCCGTACACCCCGGCCCCGTGAACATGGCCGCGTGGTGCCGCAGCTCTCCGTCCCGCCACGACGCCCACCAGTACACGGGCTTGGTGAATGCCTGATCCATCAGGAACTGGACGTGCGCGTCAAGGTGCCCCTCCGGCATTCCACACCGGAGTTCCTTGTCGTCCAGCGTCATGATGGAGCCCATGAACGCGAGATTCTGGAGTCGGACCGTGTCCTCGTCCGTGAGCCATCCGAGTACGCCGCACGTCGGTGGGTTCGTGGTCACGCTAAATCCTTAGGGTGTGAGGGCTGACGGTGACTGGCGCACGGGCCGGTCTGGGTGCTCATGGGACGAGGCTAGTCGTCCTCGCGTGCCAGATCCCGTTGGGCGACCAGATCTCGTACTCCGCGAGCACCTAGCGGGTAGTCGATCCCCGCGTCCCGGAGAGCGTCGTTGACGGCCGCCAGCTCTTTGCGGAGACGAGCCTCTTCCGACACGCCGGACTCCGCCTCGTCAGCCGCCCGGAGCAGAGCGGCGGCCAGCTCGCGAGCCTGAGAGGGGGTGTAACACTCGTGCAGCCCCTTGATCTCGAAGTTCATGGCTCCTCCTTAAGCCTTCGCTGCGAGCTTGCGTGCGCGGTATCGGGCCACTGCCTTTCGACTGTGCATTCGGTGGCACACGAGGCAGCGTCGCTCGGTGGTGACGGACGCCACCAGGTTGTCCTCGGTCAGAGGATGTCCGCGGAGACAATGGGTCTGGGCGGCAAGCGCGTTGGGAGCCACCACAGTGTGGGCGACACACAGCAGATTCCCGCAGGTATTCACAAGATCCATGTCGTCGGGAAGCTCCTTACCAAGCAATTCCCACATGATGCGCCGGGCCGAGAACGGCCGCCCGCCGATGTTCCATATCGGATACGTACCGCGCTTGGCATGCTTAGTCCAGATACGGCACTCCCCGTCCGCCCGAAGCCCTGACAGGAACAGGGCTCTGCCGTCCGGAGACGCGGCCCACGCTGCAATTACGTCACGATCGCGCCTGACGCTCATGATCTCTCCTCAAACCCCGGCGCGCTGCCGGCTCTGACTGAACACAGTGTGGCACTCACGCAGGTCGACGTACACTCGTCGCGGGTCGTCGCCGTCGTACTTCTGGAGCCGACCTCCGTTGGCTGCCCCGCGGACGGTGACCTCGCTCAGACCGACGTGGTCCGCGGCCTCTGCGTAGGTGACGAGAATGGGCGCGTAAGGGGCTTCCACAGGCTCGTCGTCCACCAGTGGCTCCGGCTCCACCACAGGCTCTCCAGCGGCCTCCTGTGGTTCCTGAGCGGGCTCCTCAGCGGCCTTGTGTACCAGGAGCGAGCCACCGAGGAAGGCCACCGCCGGCCAGCCCGCAACGAGGACGCGCAGCCACGTCGGAAGAGCTTCCATGTCCATCACGCCGGACGTCGCCACGTTCGCACCGAGGGAGGCTGCGAGGGACAGCAGGAACCAGAACCACGCGATCTTCTTCGCACGCCCCTCCCCCGTCCGCATCCGTCGCCAGGCCATGACCATCAAGAGGTCGACGGAGACGGGGTAGGCCCACGCCTTCCATCCGCCCTGGCCGGCAGCCGCTGCGATGTCGTGGATGTGGGCGAAGGACAGAGCGGCAGCAATGGTGGCCTGGAGGAGGATCGGGTCGATGCGTCTCACGTGGTGTGCTCCTTGAGTGTGCGTGTTGGTGTGAATGGGTGGAGCCCCTGCCGCCTCTACTGGCAGGGGCTCCTGGGGAGGCTCTCAGCAAAGTGTGAGTTGCTCCGCGGCTTCGGCGGTCGCGTAATGCCCCGGTGCCACCTCGACGAGATAGACAGGCACCTTGTCGGTGAACCTGACCTTCGGGAACGGTTTCAGATCCGTGGCCCACGGAGAGATGTGCGAGTGAAAGGTGCCCCGCTCAGCGCGACGAACGATGGCACGGGCGCGCTTGGCGTCTTTCTCCTCCAGCCAGCGACGACCAACCCGCTCCGACTTCTCCTCTGCCGCCTCCGCAGCAGCCTTGAAAGCCGTGAGGTTTGCCCGGCGCATCTCAATGAGGGCTGCCTTAACGGCATTTGTGTGAGCCGTCTCCAGCTGCTTTGAGGTGCGGATCTTACCGCCGACCTCCGTACGAATAACGCACTCAGCGTCGGCAACGCGGACAAGGGTTTCTCGATACCCGACGGTCAGTTCCTCCGCGACCTCCAACTCCTCTGCCAGCTTCTCGGCGGGAGCGGGCTCTGCCGTACGCTGCACCTCGCGGTACGCGTGGATGGCTTCACCAGAGAGCTTGACCGCCGACACACCCGCACGGTCTGCGGCTATGTGGAGGTCAGTCGTCCCGTAGTGCGTCAGGTACCAGCCGGCCAAGAACTCGCGCTCTGCGGCCCACATGGCGTCACGCTCGGCGCGCAGGCGATCGCGCGCTTCGTCCTTTGCGGCCTTGACCCCTGCCTTTACCTCCCGGATCGTCCAACCAGTCGCTTTTGCCGCGCAGGAGGTTCCGAAGTAGGAAACGTCGCCGTCTTCGTTGCCATCGGCGTCAAGCGAGACAAGCATCACTGTGCCCTTCAGTTCCGGACGGCCGCACAGCTCACAGGTGGTGACGTCGTCCGTGGTGCCCTTGATCTTGTAGACCTTCATGTTGTCCCCTTCCGTGAATCCCTTGCGGTGTTCCACCATCATGACACACATATGTCGACCGACACAACACTCGATGAGGGATCCACGTTAGTCGACTAGCGCGACTGCGGCAGACGTGTCGGCCGCCGGCTCCGCCCGGATGACGATCGCGTCCTCCCCCACGTCGAACGTCACGGGGAACCAACACGCGCCGTCCAGGGTGTACGCCGACACCCAGACTCCCACCTCCTCGTCACCAATAACGGTCGCGACGACGGCGAAGGGCGTACCGAGGACGTTGCACAGGACGTCATCCGGGAGGATCTCGGATGCGGGGACGGTGATGGCGGCCATGCTGACTCCTGACGTGGTTTGACGAAGTGCCCCGGGCGAGACTCGCACTCGCCTGACTGCCTTTCCGGGGCGGGTGGTGCTAGCTCTGGGTGTTCAGGTGTGCCGCGTGGTCCTCTGCGGCCTCCATGGTCGTCGTGTCATGGACGAACCGCTCATCCTTGTCGTCCCACACCGCCCAATCACGGGGGCCGGTCTGCTCCACGGTGTATCGCTCGGTCACTGTCGCCTACCTGTCTTCTGATGCCGCTGGGCTACGCGTACTTCCGGCGCTCACGCTCGTCGGCAAGCGCCTGCACTCCCGCGAGGGTCACTCGGTACCCGACAACCGTCCAGATGTGTTCCGTCGCGCGTGCTCGCCGGTGATACCGAGAGGCTGACCGCTCGGTCCACTGGCGCACGGGCTCAACCCACCCTCGGTTCAGGGCCGCATCAACTGTTCTCCGGTGACCGTCCACGTTGCCGTTTTCTGCCTTGGTCATCATCAGAAACAGAGCCGGCGTCCAACGAGCCTTCATATCCCGCCCTCCTGCGTTTCGTTCATCAAGTGCCCCGCCGCGGATTCGAACCGCGCGCCCTGGCGCTGGGGGCGCCGTGTGGGCTTGCCTATGCGGGGCGGGTGGATCAGGAAACGTGACCGTCCCGCCTCATGGCCCGGAGCAGGCTGTACGCAAGGTCTTCGGTCTCGAAGTTCTCGGGGTCGACCTCCCTGAAGAACGCGTCGATGGTCGTCGACAGGGTGTCGATCATCTGGTCTTCGCTGTCCATCTCTCCTCCTACGGCCTGCCTCATCAGCGCGGGTAGGCCAGTCCCCGCGGACGCCCCGGAGGGCGTTTCGGCTATCAGGCTCCGGAGGTTCGGAACGCCAGGTGCTGAAAGCGTCGGAGCGCGTCGCCCCGATTGCGGGTGGTGAGCAGGATGGTCGAGCCCTGGCGCACTCGGTGCCAGGTGCCCGGTACACCCAGGGTTCCGCGGTCGTCAGACGCGACGTCGACGGCGATTCCCGAGCGAAGGATCTCGGTGGTCCAGTTCATGGCTCTCTCCTCCCGCCGGGCTCTCCGTGAGCCGCTGGCGTGACTCCACTATGGCACACATATGTCGACCGACACAACAACCCGCGCTAGTCGACTAGCGTGGGCGGCCCGGAGCCGCAGCCCCGGGCACTTGGTGCGCTGCTACTCGCCGGCCAGGAAAGTGGCCATGGTGATGATGTCGGTAACGGTGTGCGGGGTGTCGGCCAGAAGTTCCTTGGCGCGGGTCACGAGGGCTTCACGGGCGACGGTGACGGTGGCACCCAGCTTGCGGACCTCACTTGCCCACATTTTTTCGCCGGTGTCCGTCTTCACAAGGAAAGGCACGTCATCCGTGTCGATCTGGAGGACGACCCCTGTGCATCCGTTACCGTAGTCGTCGTTTCGTCGGTACTGCGTGATCTCGACCCGGTCGCCCACCTTGACGTCGCTCATGCGTTCTCTCCCGCCAGGTAGTCGGCCAGCTCGATCAGGTCGGACGCGGTGTAGGTGCCGCTGCCGCTCATGGCGTCCATGGCGGCCTCCAGGAGACGGGCACGTGAGGGCTTGGCGGTCTCAGACGTGCTCTCGGGCTCGTCTGAGACCGGCTCCACGGCCGACAGCGGGACGAACCACTGGTAGTCACCCGGCTCGTCGCCCGCTGCCAGGTAGCGGATGCAGTCCTCACTGTTCGGGTCGTCGTAGTCGACGGCCGACACGGTGATGATGTCGCCGGTCTCGGCCGGGGCGCTCCTAGGATTGTTCTTCGTGACGCGCAGGCGGTCCCCGACCCTCGGGCGGCTGTCCGGAGCCGGCTCCGCCTCTCCCCCGTCCACCTCGTCGGCCAGGGCCAGGATGCCGCGGGCGAAGGTGCGGGCGTCGGCGGGCGAGACGTAGACACTGACCTTCGTCGAACCGTCATGCCGGCTGAAGAAGATGATGTCTTCGCCGTCGTTGAATGCCTCCAAGGTGTCCCGCGGGTCACCGATGCACTCGATCTTGTACTCGGTCATGCTCTCTCCCCTGTCGTGTTCAGCATTCGCGCTAGTCGACTAGCGTGGATCAGTCGGTGATGTCGTAGCCGTCCATCAGATCACCGTCGGTGCGCGCTTCGACGGCCAGGAGGACGTCTCCGCCCCAAAGGGCTGCCTCCTCCGGACGAACGCCCTGAACGTCGTAGTCGTCGAGTGAGGGGATTCGGGTCATGATCGGGGTTCCTTCGGTTCAGTAGTGACTTACGCGGCGTACGAGATGTCGTCCCGGGCCGCAATGCGACGGCAGGATGCGAGACCGTTGTTGCGCAGGTCCCGCACACCGCGCACGGAGACCTGGAGATCGGCCGACACGTCCGCGTCGGGCAGCACCATCATGCCGATGCCGTAGAACGCCCACAGCGCGTATGCCTGACGTGGAGGGATCTCGGACAGGAGGTAGGCGACCAGACTGTGGGTCTCGCACACCCCGGGGATGTCCAAGGCGGTGTAGGGGGCGCAATGGGACACGGGCGTCTCACTGGGTGGATGCCCTGTGGTGGGATTCCCGCCATCGGGGACCGGTCAACTGCGGTCGGGCGCCGGCCAGTCGGGAGGCGCGGAAGTTGCCGAGTGATCACGTTGCCAACCCCGCATTGGCGTACCACTCGTCGTGGGCGGCTCGCTGGTCGTCAGGCAGATACAGCGAGCCCCAGCTCCGGCCGCCGACCTCCGGGTCCGACTCGATCGGCACGCCAAAGAGGTCGAACGTCATGCACTTCCCGATGGCTCGACCGATGTCGTCCGCCTCCCGTGCCGGCGCCGAAGCGATGACCTCGTCATGGACGGGCAGACGGAGGTACGGCAGCAGCCCGGCCTCCTCCATGTTGATCAGCGCCTGACCCAAGCAGTCCCGGGCGGCGCTCTGGACCTGGTAGTTCGTTACGGCGTACGTCCTGTCGCGGTCGAGTGGGAGCCGCCGGCCGGTCACCGACGTCGTCACCATGCCGTTCGAGAACGCCTCGCGCTGCCACCGATTCGCCGCCCGACGCACCTCCGGGTAGGTCCGGTGGTACGCGGCGACGGCCCGCTTGACCTCCTCCATCGGGGCGCCGGTCTGACGCTGAATCGTCGCCGCCCCGCCTCCGTAGACCACTCCGAAGCCGATCGCCTTCGAAATCTTGCGGTGCTTCGGAGTGAAGTCGGGGCCGAAGACCAGTTCCGCGGTGAAGGAGTGGAGGTCACGACCGAGGCTGATCGCCTCCTTCATCCGCTTGACGCCGGCGAGCGCCGCCAGGACACGCAGCTCCACGGCCTGGAAGTCGACGGAGATGATCCGCTCCCCCGGCTCCGCCAGGAAGCACCGCCGGATCTTCCAGTCGCCTGACGGGAGGGTCTGGACGGCAGGGTTCGTCACGGACATGCGCCCGGTGCGTGCCTGCATGGTCCTGATGCCCGGGTGGATCCGCCCGTTGCGGTCCAGCGACGTCAGGAAGTTGTCCGCGTAGGCGCTCTTCCACTTCCCCGCCCGCTTCGCCTTGATGACGGCCACGGCGAGCGGGTTGGGCGTACGGACGTGGAGCCGGTTGCCGTACAGGTCCATGTCCGCCAGCGCGGATAGAACGCTCTTGTCCGCCTTGACCGCACCGCCGGCCGTTCGCTCCGTGAGGGACTCACCCATGCCGATAAGCGCCTCCGCGATCTGTGCGGGACTGCCCAGCTTCTCCACGCCGTAGGTGCGGACGATGGCGGTCTGAGTGGCTTCCTCCTCCCCCAGCTCGTCGGCCAGGCGCCGGGTGTAGTCCTGGTCCAGGAGGAGCCCGCGTATCTGCATGTGGCCGCAGATGCGAGCCACCTCGTGCTCGTAGTCCACGAGGCGCTGGGGAACGCCCAGGAGGCGGAGCTTGTTTTCCAGCTTGGGCCGGAGGCGGGCGGTGAGCAGCACGTCGCCGCCGCCGTAGCTCTGGTAGATCGGGTGCCACAGGTCGATCCGGCTGAAGCCCACTGCCTTCGTCAGCCCGAGGGACCGGAAGACGGCCGTCAGGTCGCCCTGAGTGTCGGCTGCCGTCGGGTCGATGTAGTGGTCCGAGAGCGGCTTGAGGCTGGAGCCGATGCCGCCCTCCTGGACCGCCCGCGGGTCGACGAGCTTGGAGCACAGCATCGTGTCGACGGCGTTCTTGCACAGGTCGTCGTAGGGGATGCCCAGGTGTACATGGAGGGCAGGGGCGTCGAAGGCGGCCCAGTTGTGGCCCGTGATGCCGACGCCGTCAATGAGCATCCACAGCGCGGTCCGGGCCGCCTCCTTGAACGACATCCCCAGTTCCGTGGGGATGTTCCACGCCTCTTCCTGGCTGCCGAACTGAACCATGCGGACGTACTCCGGATCGCCGGAGAGGATGTCCAGGCCGTGAGTCTCCGAGTCGACGGCGACGGGCTGCGTCTGGCGCGACAGCCAGGCGATGAAGTGGGCCAGGTCTTCCGGCCGCTCGGGGGTTGAGACAGGGAACTCACGTCCCAACAGGGGGAAGGTGTAGTGCCTCACGCTGCCTCCTTCGGCTGGTTGAAGATGTCCGTCGAACCGATGTCTTCGGGCGTCTCGTCGACGTCCTCCGCGAGTCGACTCGCGATGCTGCGTTCCTCGTCGGTCATGAGGCGGAGGCCATTGAAGCCCCACGAGCCCTTGCGCTTGTCCTTGGTGAACCCGCGGGACTCAAGCTCGACAGCGAGGGCCCACCCCGAGAGCCGCTCCTTGCGGTCCAGGCCGGCATCCTCCGCCCACTCCGCGTACGTCCGGCGGATTGCCATGGGAGCCACTCGTGCGCCGTCCTCGCGGACGCAGCACGCGTTCAGGAACTCCTGGAGCCGGTCCTCCGACTCCCGGTACGCCTGAGTTGCCGTGGCGACGGAGGAGGGCTCTCCCAGTCCGTTCGCGTACCACTCCACGGCGCCGGCCACGGCCCACGCGAGGATCCCCTCCGCCTCGTCGCGGAGCTTGGCAGGGAGCGTGGTGTCCTTGTTGCCCAGCGCGTAGGAGAACGTCGCGTCGAAGGGGATCAGCTTGACCCGGCGCCAGGTCCCCTCGTCCTGCGACAGGATGGCCGGCTTGAAGTTACCGGCGACCATGAGCAGGAAGCTGGGGACGTACGTGAACGGGTTCTGGTTCAGGAAGCGGCACGTAATCGGATCGCCCCCCGTGAGCTGCTTCACGAGAGCCTCCGCGAGGCGGCTGTACTTCTCCGTCTCGCTCGCCGTCACAAGCCGCGCTCCGCGGAGAGAGGCCAGCTCCGGCGACGCCTGGCCGACGCTCACTGACTTCTCGAAGGTGGAGAACTGCGTCGCCTGCGTGACGCCCTTGAAGACGTAGATCAGAGCGTCCAGGAACACCGACTTCCCGTTGCTCCCCTGCCCATGCATGAAGGCGAAGCAGTGCTCCGACGTCGACCCGGTGCAGCCGTAGCCGACGAGGCGCTGCATGTACGCCGGCAGGTCCGGGTGTCCGGGGAACACCTCCGTCAGGAACTGGCCCCACCTCTCCGCAGGGGCGTCCGGGTGGTAGGCGACGGAGAGCCGCTTCGTGATCATGTCGTCCGGGCTGTGTGGGTGGAGCTGCCCCGTGCGGAGGTTGATCGTCCCGTTCGCCACGGACAGCAGATCGTGACGGGCGTCGAAGTCACTCGCCTCCACCGGCACGCCAGGGACGGAGGGAAGCTCCTTCATGACGGCGTCGATCGAGCGGTTCGTCAGCGCCTTCAGCGCCAGCCGACGGTCGGCATCCTCTCCCGACGCCAGCAGCTCCGCGCCCAGGAGGTGGAGAGAGCTTCGTACCCGCTTCGCTCCCGGAACCCAGATCGTGCCATCCCAGACGAGGAAGCCCAGTCCGTCCGCGTACCGCACCCCCCCGCCGTCGCGCGCCATGAAGTCGCGGAGACGAACGGCCACCCCGACGTCGGAGTTGTCGAAGAGCTGCCGGGAGGAGAGGTCCATCTCCGCCAGGGCGGCGTCGGTCGCGGGCATGTCTACCTCCTTCTTCGGTGGCTCGGAGGTGGGCTCCGGCGCCAGGTCGACGACGGAGGCGGAGCGGACGACGGCATGGAAAGCCGCGGGGAACGCCTCTGCGTCCCGCTTCCTCCAGTCGGTCAGGTCGTCGCCCTCGTGCGGGATCTCCAGGCGCCGCACCATGACGCCCGCCTTGACGAGAGCCTCCGCAAGGGAGTCGGTGAAGCCGGCCCCGGCCCGGTCCCGGTCGCCGCAGATGACGACGTCCAGGTCCCGCAGCCCGGCGGCCAGTTCGGCGACGAGGGCGGCATTCCGGGCGAGGCCGGCACCGCGAACGGCCACCGCGTCGTATCCGGCACCCACGGCGGTCAAGGCATCACCAGGGCCCTCGGTGACGAGGACAGTGTCGAAGCCGGCGCCGGAGCGGAGCAGCCCCCACTTCGCCCACGTCCGCCCGTCGGGGTTCGTCAGGGACACCCACCGGGCGGGGCATTTACCGCCGATGTCGCGACCTTGGAGACCACGAGCGACGCCGTCGAACCCGTACAGCGGCACCGTGATTCGCGGGTGCCTCGTGAAGCCGCGGGACAGCCACGGCTGCGGACGGTCGCCCGGCGCCGCATAGCCGACGCCCAGGTCCTCCGCCTGGTCGACGGTGAGTCCGAAACGGCCGGCCAGGTACGTCGTCGCCTCGTCCGACGCCGCCAGTGCGGCCGACGTCTCGTCGATGAGCATCCGGAGTCCGGCGATCTCACCGGGGCCGACAGTTTCCGGGGCCTTGGCAGATATGGTCTTCATGCCCTGGCTGTCGACGTTGAAGAAGTCGGACGGGTTGAGCCCCAGCTCCTTCATCTTGGCGCTCACGTCCTTCTGCGCGCAGCCGGCCCGACACACGTACAGAAGCTGCCCGTCGTCCTTGAGGGTCAGTTTCAGGCTGGGTGTGGTCCGGTCTCGATGCGCTGGGCAAAGCGCAAGGTGGCCGTCGTGGTCATCGATGACCCCGCTCAGGCGCCCCAGGATGTCGGTCAGTCGCACGGCTCTCCTCTCGTGGTGGGCGGTCTTCTACGCACTCAGCCCCCGGGACCGAGGTCGCCGGGGGCCAGGTACTCGCGCTAGTCGACTAGCGTGGGGCTATTCGTCGTCGCCGACGGTCGAGAAGAACGTCACTTCGTCCAACGTGGTGGTGTAGCCATCGGCGAACCGATCGCCCAGGTACAGAGCTTTGATCACCTGCCTACGGGCGTCGCCAACGTCCAGCGGCGCTTCCTGGTCGACGGTGACGAAACCCTTGAACTCGATACGCTGCGTCACGCTGCCTCCATGTGCCGTTGGTCGAAGTCCTCGTAGACCGTCGGGGCGATGGCTCGGAGGATCTCCTCCGCGTCCTTCAGCCGGTTCATCAGCCGCACATCCGTCGCCACGTCGCGCACGACGTAGCCGTCCGCGACGCCCTTCATCCGCCGCTTGACGACCGCGCAGCCGTACGGCTGGCCGGCGTTAATGGCCTCGCGATTGGCTTGCGCGATGTAGTCGGAAAGGGTGATCGTCCGCTCTGCCTTCAGCTCCGCAGCGTGGAGGTAGTAGCCCGAGACGTCGCCGATGTCCTTGGCGCCCGTCTGCACGTTCCGGTGTGCCTCCGGGTTGTGGTGCTCCCGGATGTAGGCGGTCCAGGCGGATTCCCACGCGGTGCCTTTAGCCTTCGATGGATTGCTCAATTGAGCCCCTAACCTGGTCATTTGCTCGGCAATGTGACGCCCCGTATGCTTGTCGGTGAAGTAGCTGGGAGCGCGAAGGGGCCAGTTTTCCCCTTCCTCTTTTGGCCCTCTGCTTCACGGCAACCCACGGCCGAGTACGGCGGCGAGTTGCTGGCCCGCACCTCAGATGTATGCACCAAAAGGTCTTCCGACCTCAGCGAATAGCCGTGCTTGCACGGCGCACAGTGGCGGGCGCTGTGTTACGACAGGCACCCGTCTGTCTTCGTTGAGGTCTCCGCCTCAGCGGAGTTCTCCCGGAGTCAGCGGCTAACCCGCCCCGGGAGGCGCACAGTGTGGGCAGTACTTGAACAGGTGGCGTCTGGAGCGCCAGAGATCTTCCTTTACGTCGTCGGCCTGTTCGTCGTCATGATCCTGACGTCGCTCGTCATCTCCCTGCACAAGGCGGAGGCGACGGAACGTCCAGAGATCATCAGGGCGTTGGCCGATCTGATGGCTTTCTGGAGGAAGCGTTAAGTCTCACGCTGCTGCCTCCCAGAACCGAAGGAAGTTCTCCACCTCGTCGGGGTACCGATCGACGCCGTCGTCCTTGTCGCACTGGATCGCCTTGTGACGGCCGTAGTCCAGCTCCGCCACGTACGCACGGAGGGTGCGCTCCAGGCGGGCGGGATCGAGGTCGTCAGAGCGGACCTCGGTGAGGGGGCCGTGCTCGTCGACAACGTCGGCAAGGTTGTCCGTGACTCCGAGGTACATGGTCGACCCGTCAGCTCGCGCGGTCAGCTTCACCCTCCCCGGCTCGTACTCCGTCCAGGTGTCGCCGTCGCAGTCCTTGAAGCGGCGCGGCTCTGTTGGCGACGTCGGCCGGACGCGGAAGGTACCAATCGGGTCGCTGCGTACGATCCGCAGATCGAACGTTCCCGCACTCACCCAGTCACCGTCAGGTGACAACGTGCGCTCGCTCATTCGCTCCCCCTAGAAGATGTCGCGGGTGATGACGAGGGCCTCGCCGTTGTCCAGGGCGTCGACGAGGTCGATGATCGTGGCCGCCATCGACAACTCTTCGCCCTCGCGGGAGCTGGCTACCTCCGTGTTCTCGTGGACCGGAGGAATCCGGGTATGCTCACGCTCCCCGTTCTCCGCCATGGTGCTGACCTTGTGCACGTTGATGCGGCTCACTGCTCCTCCAGCTCCCTCATGAACTCCTCGGTCAGCCAGGGCCACAAGGCATACACGCTGCGCGGTTGGCTGAAGGTGACAGGCTCCTCGTCGGGGACGGCCCGGACGATGCGGAGGGTGGGGTCGTGGTTCATGAGCCGCCCCATTTCTTCGTCTCCGGGTCGCGCTCGTCGAACGGCTCCCACGCGAGGGAGGCTCGTTCGACGTAGACGCGGACGACGCGCGCAGTGGTCATGCGCGGGTTCGGGCCCCAGCCGCCGTGCACCTGCTTGGTTCGGCTCGCGGCGTCTCGGGACGCCTGGATCCGCGCGTTACCTGCTGACTGGTACGGACCGCGGGTCTCAGTGCGGATCTCCTCGTTCCACTCTTCGAGGTACGCAGGGACGTCGAACCGGTTCTGGAAGGTGCTCTCCGGATTCGACTTCCGAGTCTGGTACTCAACGACGGAGCGCCACTGCTCCGTGTCTTCGATTCTGCCGTCCGTCGCCATCAGACCGCCTCCCAACCCGTCGGCCGGACCTCCACAAGGTCGCCGGCGTCCGATGCTCTGTCCAGCGGTACGACGTCGAACGGCTCCACGTCCGGGTCACCGTGACCGAACGCGACGAACTGGACGATCAGCGGCGTCACCGCCTGGTAGATGTCGCCGCCCTTGTCGCGGTAGAAGTGCCCCACCTCGACCATCATCAGTTCCCCTCTCGATTGATCACCTCGACCACAGCCCCGCGCACGAGCGCGACACCGACGGCCTCCCAGTACTTCGCGAAGTCCTTGCGCTCCGTCGCGTTCCTCCGCACCCGGATCACGGCCTCCTCGCCGGCGGCCCGGATATCGCCCAGGGCCGGGGCGTTGGCGGCGTCGATGGTGTGGATGGTTGTCACTGGGTGACCTTCACCAGCGGGCCCCAGTTGGCTTCGATGTCGTCCACTGTGTCGTCGTTGTCCATGTAGCCGGTGTAGGTCACGAAGGGCCGACCGGAGTGCACGGTGCGCTTCCCGGTGAACTCCCAAACGTCCCCACCCCGGTCCCGATACGACGCCGACAAGTCGTAGGTGATACCCGCAGCCGACGTGTACGTGTCGGCCGCCGGGGCGGACTGCTCAGGCTGGGTCGGCCGGGTCAGCGCGTCCAGGATGCACACCGTCGCCCGGGTGCTGGCATCGGATGCGAGAACCTCCCGCAGCTCGTCCGCCTCGTCCTGCGTCAGCGTGAGAACGATGACCGTCTCTTCGAGGGTGCGCGTGCGGGTGTCGTACTGTGCGGTTGCCATGCGGGTCTCCTCGTTTCAAGGCGTGTGGTAGGTAAGTGCTTCGCGTGCTTGGTCCCCAGTGACCGGATGGGCGGGTGGGAGGCCGTAGGCTGCGGACGATTCATCCATGATGCGAAACGCAGATACCGTCACTCCCACGGCACTTACCACCGCTTCCTCATGGGACAGTCGATCCTCTTCGCGGTATCTCCGATAGAACTCAACCACCACGGCGTGGACGTCCCGACGACGTAGGGCGGGGGTTATGTCCATGGGCTCTCCTCTCTCTCCTACGCACCCCGCTCCCGGGCCACGTGGGCGCCGGGAGCGGGGTGGTCACTGCTTGACGAAGGGTCCGTAGTTGAGGACGGCTCCGGAGATGTCGAAGGCGTCGGCCGACACGCTGTACCGGCTCCGTCCCCAGTCTCCGTGGAGCACGCCGTCGATGAGCGCGAACCGCCAGAGGTCGCCGTTGTTGTCGAGGTAGTCGACGCCGGGGACGTAGGTCACGCCCTTGTACGTCCAGGCATCGTCGGCCGGCTCGTCGACGGGGGTGACCTCGGCGACATAGACGCAGTCGTCCACGTCGTCGCTGATCTGGACGCAGTAGACGTGGGTGTCGCCGTTGCTCTCGCGCCACGTCTCCGTGTTGCTCGTCACCGTGCCCGTGCGGCCGTGGCACCTGTCCGCGTACGTCGCCCGATCGATCCGCACACGGGTACCGACCGGGACAAGGGCGGGGGCTTCTACCTTGATGAGGGAACTCTCCGCAGGCGCATGGTGAACCCCGTCCAGCTCCATCACCCAGAACGGCGACCCGCCGTACGCGGAGGCGAAGGGACCGGCCACTAGGTTGCCCGCGACGCCGGCGAAGGCAGCCGTCGACGTGACCTTGTCGCCGACGGCGAACTCCGGGAGCGGCTCCAGGTCGACGCTCTTGAATGCCCGCTCGTCGTCGCCGTCCTGCTTGACGACGTACATCTTGTAGGTGTCGAAGGTGCTGTTCACCGGGCCGTACGTGATGACGCCTTCGCCGCCGGCCAGGACTCGTACCTTGTCCCCCACCTTGAACTCTGCCATGCTCTCTCCTCCGTGAGTGCCGTACGAAGGCCCCCGCATCGTCGGTGTGCGGAGGCCGGGTGATGCGTCGGTCAGGCGGTCGGGGCGTCGCCGATGACGACGACGTGTTCGGCGCTGACGTACTGCGGGGCGAGCGTTGACCGGGCGGAGAAACCGGAGTCGCGGCCCGTCGGCTGGACCTTGAGCCGCGGGACGACCCGGCCAGCGCGCTTGTCACTCATGGTCTCCATGACGGTTGCCTCCGTCTGCCGGACGCGATTTCCGCGCCGGGTCGCGTAGACGACCAGCTTGCCGGGACGGATCTCGGCTCCGGTGAAGTCGGTGAGTCGGGTCTTGGCCATGTCAGTTCTCCTCTGTGAGTGGGTATAGTCGTGACCACGCAGCCCCCTCCGACCTCTACTCGGAAGGGGCTGCGTTCGTGTGCCGCGCGATAGGTCAGGCGGCCATCGGGAGGTCAGCCGGCTGGGCGGCCTCGTAGACGCCCAGCACCTTGACGACCGGCATGTTGTAGGCCACGTCACGGCCCGCCTTGGTCGTGTAGGCCACGTGCTCGATCGTCAGCGTGGCCCGCACCGGGCGGCCCGGGTCGGTCACCTTGCCGTCCGCGTCCTCCTGACGGCCGCCCGTGTTATCGATCGCCTCGATGACCTCGTGGAGGACGTTGACGAGCGACCAACCGCCGCTGTTGAAGCGAAACTTGCCCAGCTCCGGGTTCGCCGCCAGCTTGAACGTGATGTCGATCGACGGCTTCGGCCCCTTGCCACTCTTCGCACGCGCCTTGCGGTCCTCCAGGAGCGGAGGGCAGCCGCACGGGGTGCCGACCAGCGTCGGATCCTCGTCCGACAGGTACTTCACGCCGTCGCAGTGGTGGGTGAGGCCGGAGAATCCGAAGAGCTTCATCGAGGCGTCGATGGCGTCGGAGTTCTCGATGATGACCTCCACCGACTTCGACTCCGTGAGCACCTGGAGGTTGTCCTCCTTGTCGGTGTCCCACTCCTCCTTGACGCCGCCCATCAGGGCCGCGATGGTGTCGGCGACGTCGGGGTCACCCGTGGTGACGCGCCACTCGTTCAGGCTTTCCGGCTGCTTGCCGACGAGCCGGCCGGACCGGAAGCGGCCCACGACGTCGTTGGAGAAGTTGGCCTTCGGCTTCGGCTTGGCGTCGGGGTCGGTCTCGAAGATGGAGCGGATGTTGTTCGCCATGTGTGAGTGCCTCTCGTCAGTGGTGTGGGGTAGGGGTGCTCGTCCCTACGTCTTAGTTATGTGGGAATTCGGCCTCGATGTCGCACGGAATTTCCAAGATCTTTTAATCTCTTGGACGGCGCCGATTCCGCGTTAGTCGACTAGCGCGGATCCGCGGTGCGTGCCAGGGCGGCTCGGAGTCGGGCGATCTCGTCGCGCAGGTGCTCCACGGCCTCGGCGCCGAGGACAGCCTCCTCCGCGGCACGTCGACGGGCGGAGAGCCAGGCGAGCCGGTAACGGTCGCGCTCTCCCAGAAGGTCGTCACATGCCGTGACGACGTCCTCCAGCATGGCCAGCCGTGTGTTCACCTGGTCTACGTGGAGCTTGGCCCCGCCCACCTTCGCTTCGGACAGCCGGAGGGCACGGGAGAGGCGTCGGACCTCGGCTCGAAGAGCTTCGATTCGCCCCGCGTCCTCCTCGCGCTGGAAGGCGCGTTGTCGGTGCGCCTCCGTCAGCTCCTCACGCAGGTCGTAGACCTCGGCGGAGACTTCCTCGTCACTCATTCGCCAGCCTCCAAAGGTCTCGGTCCGACGGCGACACGCGCCGCGGGTTGATGAGCTTCCAGAGATCCCCTGGCGTCACGTCCCCGGGTAGCCGTCCGTCGTCGAAGAGGTGCACGCCGGCACGGAAATAGACCTCGTCAACGAGCTGGGAGCAGATCATGTGACCCGTGTCAGCCACGAAGTCGCGCACCCACGCAGGACGGATGCGGTAGTGGGCCAGGCCGATCGAGGCGTAGTCCAGGAAGCTGTACGGGGTGCCGACGAGGGAACGCGCCTCCATGGCGATGTTGAAACGCGTCTGGTCTTCCAGATCGAAGTGCCCCGTTGACCACTGCACGACGGGGCTCGCATCCTCCAGGCGAATCAACTCCGCCCCGCCCGGCATCGCCTGGACGACCATGCCGTCACCGACATAGACATACGCGTGCTGGACCGGCGCAGCGTCGCCAACGAGGGCCTGGCCGGCAGCGACGAGGCGGCCGGTGATTCCCTCGATCCTCGTGAGCCCGAAGTCTCCGGGCAGGGGCTCGGTCACAACGCCTCCACCTCCAACCAGATGCGGAAAACCTTCGCGTCGTAAGGGAAGGGGTCGCAGGTCTCCATCTGAATGTCGATCGATCGGCCATCCTCCGCCACGGCCAGGAGGGTGCACTTCTGCTGCGGTCCCTCCTCCGGAACGGTGTAGCCCTTGATCCACTCCGCCAGGGTTCCCAAGGCGTAGTCCTGAACGTCTGCCGTCAGGTCGTCGGGGTCTGCCATGCTTCCTCCTCTACAAGCGTGTGTGCCTTGCTGAGCGCCTCCTCGATGAGCGGCGCCCACTTCTGCCGACGGGTCTCCACGGCGCGGTTGAAAGGGGCCTTGTGGGCTTCGAAGGCGTCGGCCGACGTCGGGGAGGTGGCGGTGAAGGCAGCCACCCACGCGCTGGCGTACCGCTCCGCCCGGAGTTTGGCGGCGTAGCGCTGGTACATGCGGAGCTTCTCCCGGGCCTGCTCCAGGTCCCGGCACACCCGGGCATCGTGCTCGATCTGCCAGAGCGACCGCCCGGCCGGTCCGGGGAAGGTCTCGCAACGGATGCAGGAGGCTGCCTTGCCGTGCCATGGAGTGGTGCGGAACTCGTCCCGCGGCTTGCGGCGCCGGCACAGGCCGACGCAGAGAAGGGTGGCCCGGTCGTCGCTGCGGTAGGTGGTTCGGTACTCACCGAAGGTGGTCACGCCGCCTCCCTCATCTCGTCGCCCATGACGTGCGCCATGAGCCGTTCACCGATCCACTCCGTATACGCCGGCGGGATGGCCTCGCGCAGCCCGTCCCGGTTCGCCCACGGCATCCCCATGACGTCGCGCGCCAGGTCGACGCCCGTGAAGTTGCCGACGACGTGCATGTACTCCCCCGGCTTCACGGGGCGGCCCATCTTCGTCGTCCGGGCGACGTGCTGCGGGTGCTCCGGGGGGACGAAACTGAAGCCGCCCCCGGGCTCGAACAGGCGGTGCCGGTAGGTCTCGATGCCGAACATGGCGCCGCACAACATCCGCGGGGTGCGGAGTTCGGAGGCAGCGTCCATGACGTTCTCGATGACCCAGGGGAGGCCGGTCTCCTCCAGCGCCTTCCGCGTCGGGCCGATCAGGTCCGGGTGGTCGTTCTTCTGGATCCTGTGCGTCTTGCTGTAGAGCTGGCAGGGCGGTGAGGCGCTGGCCGAGTTGAAAAGGTGCCCGTACCGATGCACGAACTCCACAGCGTCCGCCTGGACGAACTGATCCGGATGGACGTAACGAGGCTGGGGGTCGATGTCGACGCCCAGGACCGTAAAGCCAGCGTCCGCGTAGCCCTTCGATGCCCCGCCCTGGCAGCAGAACAGATCCAGGTGCAGCGGGCGGCCCAAAGCTCGGAGAGTGGCGATCAGGGCCAAGATCTCACCGTGGTCGACGAGAGTAAGTGGCTTGCGCAGCTTCACCGACGACCTCCCCGCGGGTCGTGGTCTCCGAGGAAGGGCAGCGACGACCTGTACGCGGCGCGCTCCGCGGCGGCACCCTGCCACGTCTCGAACGCGCGCTCACACGCCCTGACGACGGACTCCCCAGCCGGGACGTCGGGCTTATGGATGACGTACGTGTCGGTGACGAGCGTCGACCGCCAACGGCCTTTCTGCTGCCGGATCTCCACCATCAGGTTGGATATCGACGTCTCTCGGATCCGGTAGAAGTAACCCTCCGGCAGCTCCGGGGCGCCAGCGGCTACGAGTTCGGCCATGCTCATGAGGTCTCCTCCGTGTGCAAGTTGTCGAACGCCGTGAACCGAGACCGTTCCGGCTGCGGGGCAAAGCGGGCGTTGTCCGGGTAGCGCTCACGATGCTTGGGCGGGATGGTTCCCTGCGACCAGAGGTCGTGAGTGGTCACCTTGCGTCCGTCGAAGAACTCGATGTCGAAGCGCCGACCACCGAAGCCGCCAGAGTTGCCAGGGCCGATGGAATAGTGCTGACCGTCGACAACCACCCGACGGGACTCGTTGGCGTCGGACGGCAGGGTGTAGATGTCCGGGTGCTGGCTGTGTCCGGTCCAGAAGTCATCAGCGCTGTCTTCGCGAACCTTCACGGATACCGTGATGTCGTAAATGAGCGACGTACCGTCGTCCTGGCCCATCTGCATCTCACACGTGACGGTCGAATCGTCGTCGCTGAAATCTCCAGCCCGCCGCGAACTGAAGTACCCCGGTTCGCTCTTCGTCAGCCCGTCGACAATGCTCAGGACGCCATCCCATAGTGCTTGCTTCATTAGCTCTCCTCCTTCTGACAATCCTCGGCATGATGTCCCTGCCGCATCGACTTAGCGCACAGGGGCGGGTGATGCTCGCACTCGTCCGCGACGGCCTCCACGTCGACGAGGCCGCACGAGACTTGCGGACAGGGGCAGTCGTCTTCGATCTCGTGGCCGGTCCAGGAGCGGCCGATGTGGTAGGCCGTCACTGGTCCGCCTCCTTCTTCCAGAGACGTGCTTCACGGCGCCGTACAATGCGACGGAACCACGGCCCCTTGTCGCCCTCGTCGGCGTACCTGTGCGGGATGATGCGACTTGCGGACAGCAGCCCGTTGGGACGCCCCGCGCGGTTCTTCCGGCTGTGCCACCGTGGCCGGCCAGTCCCGGGAACAGGAGTGCTCATCACTCGCACTCTCCATCCGTCAGGAACTCCGCCACCCGCAGCACGTCGATCACGTCCGGCCGGTAGCCGCCCCAGTCGAGCAAGTGCGTCAGCGTGTGTGCCGCACGGAACGCGTCGGAGCGGTCCATGCGACGGGTCAGGGCGACGGCCGCCGGGGTGGGCTCGCCAGCGTTGATCTGCGTCACAGCTCGTCGCCTTCCTCTTCCTCGTCCTCCACGTCGTGGTCGACGAGGTCAGCCGCCTCGCGCATGTCGCGCCGCGTGGTGAAGTCCCAGTCCGAGAAGGTGTCCGCCTTCGCCCGGATCTTCTCCGCAGCTTCGTGCAGTACCTGATCCCGGTAGGCCGCCAGGATCTGTTCCGGACGCGTGTTGTAGTGCTTCCGGCAACACCAGTCGAGCGCCATCCCACGGATTTCGTCGAGGATGAAGCCCTCTACGTCGAGGCCCGGACCCAACTCGTCCGGCATGCTGCACTCGCTCATGTGCTCTCCTCCACGTCAGGGTCGATGGCGTCGGCAGCTGCGTTGCAGTCGCCCATGTGGTCGTCGGTGTAGCTCCGCAGGCGCTCGGAGTTCCGAATCCGTTCCGCGGCCTCGTGCTCCACGGCGGCCCGGTAGTCGTCGATGGCGTCGTCCAGCTCGAACGAAAAGTAGGCGCCGTCCCACTCGTCGGCCGCCTTGACGACCGCCTCTCGCGCCCTGATGGTCCGGCTCATCGCGACGACCACGTCCCGCCCGACCTCCGGGCAGTCCTCCAGGCGGTGACTCGTTCGGATCGTCCTCATGTTCTCCGGCGGGTGCTGTCCGCACGCGTCACTCGTGTTGTCCCGGTCGACGAGGCCGCAGGGCGCCTTGGGGCAGGGACAGAGCGCTTCGACGTGACCGGGACCGTCCCAGGAGCGGCCGATGTGGGTTCCCATCAGCTCTCCTCCAGAATCTCGACGATGCACCGCAGCTGGTCCGTCGTCAACGTCGGGACGCCCGTCTGAAGCAACCCTTTACTGCGCATGGTGATGCGCAGTTGCTCCCGCTCAGCCTCCTCGCTCAGCGCTTCCCGGGTGGTCAGCCGTCGAGCACCGTAGTCCTCTTTGTTCCAGCCCGTGCCCCGCCGGAACTGCCCATGGGTACCCTGAGCGGTCAGGTACAGGCGACCGACGGTCGCGATCGTGACGGGGCGGGGCTCGTCGCGCTGGTCGCAGAGTATGGCTTCGTCGCCTACGGCCAGGTGAGTCAGGTCAGGCATCGGGCACCTCCGGGTCGATGAGATCGGCAGCAGCAGCACTGCACGGACACAGCTCAGCGTCGGGTGACGTCTCCCCGCACCGGTCGGTACGGATCCTCTCCGCCAGCTCGTGAGCGTGGTCGGCCAGAATCTTGTCCGCCACTTCCTCCGCGAGACGGCGCAAACCCCCGTCAGGATCTTGTCCGCCAATCAGGCCTATGATCTTTTCTCGGGCGCTTATCACTTCAACCTCCCGAACCGGCGTTCCAACTCCTCGCGGATGATGCGGCGAATGAGGTTCTCCTCGTCGTAGCCGGGCTCAGGGATCCACTGCCCGGCGGCGTCGCGGACCTGGAGGGGGCCGTACTGCCGACGAATCTCGTCGAGCGGCCGGGTGTAGTGCCCGTCATTGACGTAGTAGCCCTCGTTCTCCGCGTCCCAGAACCACTGGTCGCCGGAGGCATCAAGGTAGGTGTCGCTCACGCCGCCTCCCCGTCCCGCCAGCCAGCGCGGTAGCCACGGTCGTACGCGTCGTCGAAGGCACGGATGTGCACGCCAGCCGACGTCAACAGCGCCTTCACGTCAGCCTCGTCCATCACGACGGTCGAGATCGTCTCGCCCCGGGCGTTACGGGTTTCGAGGTCGAACTCAATCCCGCGCCGGGTGATAGTCACCGACGAGCCGTCGGCGGTGTGGATGGTCTGGAAGTGCCTCATGCTGCGATCACCTTTCCGCCTGTCGCGCGGTCGTCGCAGGAGCCGCACATGGCCCCTGACTTGAATCGTCCTTGCTGCTTCATCGCCTGAAGGTCCCGGCGGTAGGCGCCCCATCCCCACGTACGGCGGGGCTCGGGAATGTCCTCGCGGTGCGCGATCAGCGCCTCCAGTTCCTCGATCTGCTCGCGAATCTCGGGGAACCACTCCGCGATCATGTCCAGCTCGTCCTTCTCCGCGAACGCACCGCAGAGGCACTCACCCGACATGTGGATCAGGTCTGAGACCTGGTTGACCGGTACGTCGCCGGCCATCAGCCGGTACGTATTCAGGTCGAGCTTCGTCCACATCGTCAGCGGGGACGCATAGCACATGGAGCGGTGCCGGTCCCACGTCGTGATGGTGGAGCGCCGTGCAGACTCGCTCCGGCGTCGGCCGCCAAGGAAGAGGATCCGCTCCCGGTAGGGGTTCTTCACGACCTCCGACCGGGCCTGTTCGAGGCACCGTTCCTTGAGGCGCTGGAACATCTTGAAGTGCTGTCCCGGTCCGGGGAATCCGACGTCGAGAACCTGCTGTCGGTAGGAGTCCTTCGCCTTGGGGCTCTTCTCCATCAGAGGCAGGCCCCACATTGCGCAGGTCTCCCGTACGAACTGACGGGTCTGCTCGATACCGATCCCGGTATTGGCGTGGATCGCCATGTCCGCTCGGTGCCGGAATATGTGCGCCAGGGTGGTGGAGTCGTTGCCGCCGGAGTACATGACCGCCATGGCCGCCAGGCTGTGCTTGACGAAGAACTTCTCCAGCGCCCGGTCGACGGTCCAGTGCGCCAGGCCAAGGAGTTCGCGAACACGCTGCTCCCGCTCGGACTTGGTCATCCGGGCAACCTCGTCGGGAGTCTTCTTCAGTGCTCGGGCTGCGGAACTCGTCCGGGGGAACGGCACGTACATCACGTCAGCCATCTGATCTCCTCTGCTCGGTGGTTACACGCCCAAAGCCCCCGGCGCCGAAGCAACCGGAGGCTGAGGGTGTTCGCGCTAGTCGACTAGCGTGGTCAGTGCTGGCACCGCGATCGATGACACCCGTGGGAGTGGCACCAGTCGGGCGAGCGCATCTCCTCTTCGGTGGCGCGGAGGGTGTGTCTCATGCGGCGGCCTCCCACTTGCCGGCGTCGTTCGCGTCCAGAGTCACCTTGAAAACGCTGCGGGTCTGCGAGTGGTACACGCGGATGCCCTCGGGGTGCATGAACCCAGGGGCTGCCTTGGACCCTCCCATCTGGAGGTAGTAGAGCTGCTGCCGGATCTCGGTCTCGTCGAACTGCCCGGAGTACAGAACCGGTACGGCGTCGATCTGCGCGCCAACGCTGGCGTCCAACGCCCGCAGTTCCGGCGACGTGTTGGACTCATCAACCTCCCGCCACCGCGAGGTGTTGAACAGGCTGAACACCTTCCGGTCCATCCCGTACCGCCGCTGGATCCCCCGGCCCCACCACTCGCCGAAGTGGAGGCCCGGACCGAGGATGTACGCCAGCTCGTCGGCGTTGTCGGCCGCCCAACGGGCGAAGCCGTAGTTGTCGCTGTCCGGGGTGATGATGCGCTTCCGGGACTGCGCGACGACCTGGCCGTCCTCGCTGATGTGGAGGCCGGCGTTCGTGCCGTCGATCTTCTCCGTGATCACTATCTCGCGGAAAAGGCGCGACGTCTTGGGCCACTCGCGGAAGTCGGGGTTGAAGTCGCTCACGCGGCAGCCTCCAGTTCCTTGACCGTGATGTTGAACCCGTAGCCGTAGTAGAAGGGGTTACCGCTGCTCCAGCCGACCTCCAACTTCAGGACGTCGCCCATGTCGGCGTAGATGTGCCACGTCGAGAAGCCGCCCGTGGTGCCCACGCCGGTGATGATGTGATCCACCTTGTCCGGGTCCAGGAGGAAGCTCTCCAGGGCGGTGTACGCACAGCAGTCGTCGGTGTCCTGAAGTTCCACGCGCTTGCCGTTGTCCAGCGTGATGATGAGCGCGTCCGACGAACCGCCCCACCACGTGGGAGTCGACGTGCGCTCAGCACTCACGATCCGATGACCGATCACCGCTTCTCGCAGCGCGTCGACGTTGCTCGGCATCGTGCCGTCGTCGCTGTACTCGCTCAGCATCTCTTCCGGGTACATGGTCATCTTCTCTCCTCATCCCATGCCGAAGCGGGGGCGCCCTGTGTGGACGCCCCCGTGCGTGCCTTGCGCTACTTGCGGCGCCGGCGAATCGTGCCAGCGATGTAGTCCAGGCCGACCATCAGGAGCAGCATCGTTCCGTACCCGATGGCGGGGACGGTGGCCGTCAGGCCGTGCAGTGCCCCGACGGCAAGCATCAGGATGAAGGCATGTGCGGGAAGCAGGGCAAGCCGCAGCAGCCCCGCCATGAGAGAAGCCCGCAGCTGTCGCTGTGCAGCCTCGTGCGGCTCTTCGCCAGGACGTACCTTGAACTCGGTCATGCGCTCTCCCCCTTGAGTCGCGCGATCTCCCGCGCCTGGCTGACGATGGTGTTCTTGAGGTCGTCGATCAGCGATCCGCCAGGAGCGTTGGCGCCCCAGTATTCGGCGGATGTCTCCAGCTCTGCGAGACGCTTGCGGAGAGCCTCCGCAGCACCCACCACCCGCCGCATGTTCGCCGGATCCCAGACCGACATCCGCGGCCCGGTGTCGCCCAGGACGACGCCCAGCGCCACGGCAACGTTGCCGACGACCTGACGAGCCTGGCCGCCGATCTCGTTCTCCTTGCACACAGCCGCCTCTGCGGCCGACTCCAGCCGGTCGATGATGGCTCGGGTGTCGGGGTCTCGGTGCTGTGTGCGCTCGTTGCTGAAGGCGGTAAACAGCTCACCCAAGGTACTCACGCCGCCCTCCGCATCGTGCCTGTCTCCTGCTCCCCGCCCTTGGCGATCGGCCGGCCGACGACACCCTTCTTACCGTCGCGCTCCCAGTCGAACACCTCCCGGAGCGCGAGGAACGCACGGAACACCTCCTCGCCGCACTCCACGGGAACGAACTGCCAACCCTCGGGGCGGACATGGAGGACGGCGCCGCCGGTCATGGCCGGGACGTCGACGCTCTCCCCGGTCTCCGCGAGGATGATGCGGTTCGCGTAGCGGTAGGCGGAGAGCTGGAGGGCCACCGAGTCGTAGACAGCCTTCGACGTCTTCCAGTCCAGGAGGACCACCTCGCCGTCGATGCGAGCGATGGCGTCGAAGCTGCCGGCGTAGAGGTGCTCGTCGCTCCAGACCGTCTCCTCCAGGTGGAGGAACTCCGGCTGGATCTCCTGGAGGAACTCGTCGAACCAGCGGACGTGGGGCTTGATGTCCGCGTGGACGTGCCGCGGGTTGATGGTGTCCCCACGCGCCTGGCGTTCGAACATGTCGTGCGCGGCCGACCCGAGATCGCTCGCTGCCCTCGTGTACCGCCGGGGAGCGCCCTTGAGGTAGTCCACGGCGCCGGCAGGATCGCGCTCCGCCAGCTTCAGGACCGTGTCACGGTGCTCGACTGCCGTCTCCGCAACGATCTTGGCGTTCCAGTACGTCAGGAAGTCCTTCGGGGCCATGCCCGCGATGGACGTCACACCCGGGACCTTGATCCTGCCGTCGTCCGGGTCGACATAGAAGCGGCTCCCGCCGCGCTTGATCGTGCTCACTCCGGCCATGTGGCCTCCTCGTCGTCGCTGCCGTTCGTCCCTACGTCTTAGTTATGTGGGAAATCGGCCTCGATGTCGCACGAGGTGAGCAAGATCTTTTAGAAACTTCTGGCGCCCCCTCCTCCCGGGCCAGTATGACCAAAGTGACAAACTAACCCCCTATTTTCCTTTCTCCTTAACGCGCGTTAGAGAGAATGAAAAATAGGGGTTAGTTTGTCACTTTGGTCAATCTCGCCGCCGGGGAGGCGGAGGAGTCCTGTTGACGTCGGCCGACGATCAGGCTCCTGACCTGGGCTTATGGGTCAGCTTGCGCAGGGAGGCGATCTTCCGCTCCAGTGCAGCTAGCTCCTTGTCCAGCTTGGCTCGTTGTCCGTCCGTCATGTGCTTGGTGATGACGGTACGGTCCATTTTGCCCACAATGTCCTTCGCCACCTCGGCAAGCCGAAGGTGATCGGACGTCGCCTTGACGGGCTGGCCGGGTGACGCAGGCTCGGGAGCCGTCCCCTTTGCCGCCTTCTTAGCCGGCTTCGGGGTGGACTCTTCGACGGCAGAGGCGGCCTTCGATGCTTTGACGATCGCCGAGTTGAGCTGGCGGGCATCCTGCTGCCGTTCCAAAAGCGACGTCGGCTGGAGGTCGTACTTCTCCAGCTCTCGCGGTGTCAAATACCTGCGGAGAAGGTTGTTGATGTGCCATCTAACGGATGCCTGCGTCTGTGTGATTCGGTCCGCAGGCACACCCAGCCCGCTGTACATACTCGCCACTGTGGCGCGGTACGGGCCACTTCGACCAGCCACATCGTCATACCGGAGCCGCAGAGCGATCTGCGTGATGGCGAGGTTTTTCAGCAGTAGCGTTGACTTGCCCTGGATCTGGTCGTACTCGCGTGCATATGCGGCACCACGAGCGACGAGGGTCGATTCCGACTCGTTCCTGATGTCGTCCAGCTCAAGCATCGGAAGGTCAGGTGCGCTGACCTCGACGCCAGCGCGCTCGGGTCGGGCGATCTCACTCGGGCTCACGGCATGACCTCTCGACATCAAGACAGTGGGGGCACGGCTACCGTAGCGCAAGGCACTATCAGTAGCCAGCCCTTACCTCATCTTGATCACTGCGTCGTGAACGGCTTCCCGCAGACACCGCAAGTGACCGGCCCCAGCGCAGCCACGGTGGGCGACATCTTCATCTTCCGCGGGGGTGTGCATCCGCACTGCATCGTCAGCCGGTCTGGGGTCCGGTGTCGTGCTGGCGCCTCCGGGACGGGGAGGAGCGGCAGTGTGCGCGGGATGACGTCGTCCAGGGCGACGATGTCGGAGGCGTAGCGGTTGCGGGCCCCGGGGGTCAGTGCCGGAGTGGCGTATCCACGAGCGCCTGTTCGCACCATGCCCGCCGGCCAGTGGAGCCCGGTCTCCTCGGCGGCCGTCAGAAAGGCTCTGTTGTGATACGCCCCGCGGATCGTGGTCTCCTGCACTCCCCGAATCCAGCACAGAACGTGCGCCGCCTCGTGGAGGATCGTTTCGACTGTGCAGGCGCCTCCTTCCTTCAGGGTCTCCGCACTGATCACGAGACCGGTCACCACGTCGCCGGCCCACGCTAGTCGACTAGCGCCGTCGTGCGTGGCGGATGGAGGAGCGGTACTGACGTCCAGCCGAGCGGCCGGGAGGTCGGGGAGGGCGTCGCGCACGTGCCCCCATAGAGTGTCCAGCGCGTCATGTAGCGGCTGGGGTGAGGTCGTCATACGGCCACGGTATTGGCGGTGTGTCGGACGACACAACTCAGGGTGTAGGCGGCAGACGTACCGTTTCCACCCCCCGCGGAACGCAAAAAGGCCCCGCACCTGCCTGTTACGGCAAGTACGGGGCCCGGGTGCGCGGTGTGAAGTTTTACCTAGAGGTAAGGCTGCGTTAAGCCTCGTCGACGTCGAGTAGGAGTGGCGCCAGGTTCGGGAAGCGCTCGGCCAGCCACTCCCAGGGGTCGCGAGCGTGCTTGCCTCCTGCGCCTCGGTTGCAGTCGACGCAGGACGGGACGATGTTCGCGAGGGAGTGTTCGCCGCCCCTGGAGAGCGGGAGGATGTGCTCGATCTCCTCGAAGGGGCCACCGCAGAAGACGCAACCGTAGAGGTCGTGGTCCTCCCAGTCGGCAAGCATGTCGTCGTGAGTGAAAGAGATGACGGTTGTGGCTGCTTTGCGGGCACGGCGGACAGCACTATGGTGTCTGGCAAGCGCCCGATACCGTTCTGGGTTTTTATTACGCCACCGTGCCTTGTAACCAGGGTTCCCCACGTACCAGCGACGGGCGCTCTCTCGAAGGCGTTCACCGTGCTCCCCGTATCGACGCTGATTAGCGGCCGACCGACAAGCGTTGCACGCAGAGCGCCGACTGTCCGGCGCCGTAGAGTTCTGGTTAAACGCTTCGTACCCCTTCACCACGAAGCATTTCCCGCAAGCCTTCGCCGCCACCCCCTTCTCCCGCATCGCCCTGTTGAACCGCATCCTGACCTTCTTGTCCGCGAGCGGACTCTCCTTGGTCTCCATACGCCGAAAGCCCCCGGCTCCGAAGAGACCGGGGGCGGATGCTGCGGGTGCTACTCAGCCGGCGTGACCTTCTTCCTCGTGCTCTCCCCCATCAGGATCGGGAGCGCCACGGCGCCCACGGTGACGATGTGGTCCGCGATGTCGGCCTGAGCGAGCGAGGGGATGAAGAACGCCAGGGCCAGTACCACCGACGTTAGTGCCGCACGCAGTCGGACGGGCTCCTGCGCGGCGAAGATCTGGAGCCGGACGTACAGCCGGAGGCTCAAGTCGTTCAGGTAGGTACGGATCGTCTTCATGCGACTCCTGTCGTCAGCAGTGCGCCGCGCGTCGCGCGGTCGTGGAAGAGGGCCAGCTCGTCGTGCAGGTCACGGATCGAGCGGTCGTTGCAGATCAGGTGGTCCGCGGCTGCCGGTCCCAGTCGCTCCGACTCGTGGTCGAGCTGCGGCGTGCCGGGCCGGTGGAGGTAGAGCAGTGCGAAGCCGGCTCGGTGGAGGGAGTCGACCTCGTTGGGGTACCGGACGTCGGTGATGACGACCGGGATGCCTGCCTCGTTTGCCTCCAGAACGCGCTTCATGGCGGCTCGGAGCCAGAAGTCCTCGTCGATGGCGCGGACTGCGGCGCCGAGTTCCTGGAGGATGCGGCGGACCTCGGGGAACTCGTCCTTCGCGCGTTCCCATCCGTCACCCCGCACGACCATGCTGAGCGAGTAGTGAGACTGGGCGCACACGATCGGGTCCAGCTTCAGTGCCGCTTCCTTGAGCGGGTCGGCGAACCCGATCCGCCGGTACTCGCGGTTCTCCACGAGCCACTGGCCGGCGGTGTCCTTGCCGCTCCTGGCTCGTCCGATGATGCCGATGTTCTGCATGGCGTCCTCTCCCCATAGCCGACGTGCCTGTCTTGGTTATGTGGGAAATCGGCCTCGATGTCGCACGGGAACACCATGATTTTTTAAGAGGTGTCTCCGCGGGGACGAGGGGCACCGATGACCAGGTGCTCGGCGTCGTGGCCGGCCTGCCACTCACGGACACGCGAGAGGCCCTCACGGACCTCGTCCAGGTCGTCGCGGACGTCGTCCAGGCGGGCATCGAAGCGAGTCTGAAGACGGCTTCCTACGGCGTCCAGGGCGTCCAGGGTGACGGCGCGGGTCTCCTCACCCTGGTTCTCCACAGCGGTGCGGGTGCGTCGGAGGACGGTAAGAAGGGCAGGTACGGCGGCCACCACTGCCGCACCCAGGACGGATGCAGCGGTGATGACTGCGATGATGATCTCAGGTGCCATGGGTCACGCCTTGACCTTGAAGTCATGCTTGACGCCCAGCTTCTCCAGCGACGCCCTGCCCGGGATGCCGTCGGCCGCGGAGCCGGTGTAGCCGCAACGGCGCTGCCAGGCGGCGTAGGCGGTGCGCGTCAGGCTGCCGAAGGAGCCGTCCTTGGCGTAGGCAGCGGGCAGCAGTCTCTCCGCCTTGAGCGCCGCTTCGACCAGCTTGACGTCAGCGGGGTGCGTGGTACCGCCCTGCTTGAGGCCCGGGTCGCGACGAGCAGCGGCGACGAGACGCGACAGGTCGACGGTGGGCTTCGCCGGAGTGGCGGGCTTGGCCGGCTTCGACGGCTTCGACGGCTTCGACGGCGTGGTGGGCTTCGGCGCCTCCTCCAGCTTCAGCCGCGCGGCCACGTCCTTGCGGAACTGATCCATGTCGAAGTCCGGGCCGTCCTCGCTGCCGACCGGCCCCTTGGGGTCGATCTTCCGAGTCGTCCCCTCCCGGTGGCCGATCACGGAGTCCGCGGTCCAGCCGTGGAAGCGGCAGATCGCAGCAGCCCAGCGGACGGCAGCGTCGTACTGACGCGTCGGGTAGAAGTCCTTGCCGTTGCCCAGGTTCTCGATCTCGATGCCGTACGTCCGCGCGTTGGCGTCCACGCTCTCCGGTCCGGAAGGACGCGGGTGCGTGGACGACTCACGCAGCATCGCGTTGAAAGCGTTTGAAGGGAAGCTGCCCGCGTGGTTCGCGCGGCCGTTACCGACCATCGTCGCCAGGCCGGCCTTGCTCAGGTGCGTGTGACAGAGCGGGCCGGGAAGGCCAGCCATGCCGTCGTAGCAGAGGGCGAGACTGTTCACGCCGGCAGTGTGGTGGATGACGATGCCATGAACCGGGCCCCATGCCCCCTTGTGGTTCCGGTTGTGCGTCCGCCAGCTTCGGTACTCCTGGACGTCGACGCCCTCGTCCCGCAACGCCTTGACGAGCTGACTCGCGGTCATCGGTGTAGCCATGGTTCCCCTCCCGGGCATAGAAAAAGCCCCGTCGCTGCGGGGCGGAATTGGTGTGTGGCGGCGTCAGTCGAGCGAGACGCGGATCCCGTCGAGGTAGACGAAAGACGACGTCATCCCTGCGGGCAGCCGGAAGGAACACGCGCCGCTCGTTGCGATGGTCACGCGAGCGGAGAACCGGGACACCCCGTCCGACGTCGAGAAATTGGCCGACGTGATGAAAGACGCTGCGGTCTTCGGACGTGCTTCCGTTGGCAGGGTCATGAACGTGGTCTCGGTGTTTGCCACGAGATCGGCTCCGGTCGATCGCGCGAAGGATCCACGAAGCTGTGCGTCGCCGTTCACAATTCGATATCCGGGCGAGCCGCCATTCGCCACGTATCCCGATGCGAAGGTAAGTGGCTTCCATGGTCCCGGAGACATCGGCCGCCATTTCCGATCAGCCTCGAACCGGTCCCACCGATCTTCGGCGATCAGGTAGCAGATCTGACCCGGGGTGGCGACAATCGGGCCGCCAAGTTTCGCCGCTCGGTCGTTGGCGTTGGCGAAACGGAGGACGGAGAGTCCAACGAGGCCGTTCACCACCGTTTGGAAGGCGGATTCTATGTTCGGCGTATCAGACAGAACGGGATACTGGACCCCCTGCCCGTACGCGTCAGGTGCTGGCATTCAAATGCTCCTCATAGTCACGACGTCGCAAGGGATCCGGCGACAATCCAATTTCCGTCCGAGTTGTAATCCACTTTCACCATGTCGCCCACCGCCGGGGTGGAATAGGACTTCAGACGGCGGACTTTCTCCACGGGGCCGCGGGAGGTGGCGATATCCACCGTCCCGTCGGCGTAGGTGGCCGTCACAGTGGCGATGAGCCAGCCCGGGGCCTCCTGTGCCACGGCGCGACTGGCGGCCCGCTGTACGGCCTCTGTGAGGCTCTGACGTGCGGTCATGCAGCCTCCTCCTTCCCGCCCCGGAGCGTCAGGGACGACGATCCCTCGGCCGTCAGAGGGACTGTGAGCGACTGGACGATGGCTTTCTCTTTGTGCCCGGTGTGCGAAACCCGAACGCAGTCTCCGGCTTCAAGTGCGGCATTTGGAATTGCGGAGATGGAAAGCTGCACATTCCTCGCTGTAGCCTCTGCGAGTGCGTACGTAGCTGCTGCCTGACAGGCTCCCACGGTCGTCCAGAGAGCCGACGAGATGTATTTCGGGACGCGACCGAACGGGCCGCCCCATCTCGTCGGACTGAGCGGGTTCGTGTCGTACACAACGGCGCTCACGGGTGCCGATCCCGACGCAGTATTTTCCCCGCTCGCCACAACGGCGTTGTAAACGGCCGTTCTTGACATCGATCGGGAGGCAGACATGAGCGTTCCGCCCTCTCCCTCCGCGATGTCCCAGACAATCGGGGCTGTCACCGGATCGGGAATGTCGGCGATTACGAAACGATCCAGCGCATCGACGTAGATCTCCGCCTGCATCGCCAGGGCGATCTGTTGAACCGCGTCCCATCGGTCGGCTCCGGTGTTCCACGTCGCGATTGCGCAGGAGGGATTTCGAGATCCAGCCGTTGCGTTGACGATCACGGCGTCCGGGAGCGTCTGACGGATGAGGTATTCCATTGCCGTCACGCACGTCGTGTAGCCGCGGGTCGATGTCGGGACGAGGAACTTATCGTCGATGATGTGGCATTCCGACGAGTGGCCGGTGAGCGTCACAGGACCGTAAAGGGTGTCCCCCGAGGGCTCGTTGATGCGGAAAGTTCCGAGAGGAACGCTTTCCACCTGACCGCCGGCAAAACGAATTCCGCGGGAGACAACGAGACGCTGTCCGTACACCGCGAGCGGGTCCAGCTCTGCCCACGGAAGGAATTTCGGATCCGACACCGTCAGGGAGAGCGTGCGGCGGATCCTGCTCCCGCGGTCCACCGTGACCGACCCGTCCGTGATGGGCAGGTCGGTCACGGTGGTCGTGGCCCCACGATGAGCGCTCACGGTCACCGTGATGGAGTGGGACGTCGTCAGGGCCTGGAGGTACGCGGGTGATACCGGCTGCATCAGGTCCCCTCCACTCCGGTGTAGACGCCCAGCCACGATCTGTAGGTGGTGGACACGTCAGTCCACGAGGTGTGGTCGGTGGCCACGGCTTGCCAGGTACGGTCTGCCGCCCCGGTAGCGCCCCCGATGGGGCGGTCCACCTCTGTCAGGGGAACCGTCCAGGTGCGATCGCGGTACTCCGCGTAGCCGACGATCGGAGCCTCCGTGACGTCGCCGACCGAGACGTAGACGTCACGCTCACCCCAGAGAGATGGCCACTGGATCAGTAGGACGTTGCCCGTCTCCAGGAGCCACCACATCGAGGCGAGATCCTCCGTCGTCTCCGTGACGAGCGTCATCGTGCCCTCGCGGGACGTGCGAACGTCGGAGATGACGATGGGCCGGGAGCGTCCGCGGACCGCGTTGACGCCCTGTCGGGCCCGTCGGGTCCACTGCGGCTGCCCGCCCTTGGACACGGCGGCCGTCGTCTGCCGGGCCGGCAATCCGGGGTCCTTGAGCACAACCTCCGACGGGGCCGGCTCCGGGATGACGATGGCGTCGGATGTGGTGCGGCGGCTGGAGCCCGCAGGCGTCCAGAGAGCGAGGACGTAAGTCGTCGGCACGCCGAGAGGCGCCTCGAAATCCTCTACGATGGTCGAGTCCCCGGTGATGAGCATCTGCGATGTGTCACCGGTGGACCCCCGGACGGGGGTACGGTCGCCGGTCGCATCCGCCCGCCACAGGCCCCAGTAGGTATGGGCGTCGGTGGTAAGGCCGGAGAGAGTAATTCTGGCGCCGTACTGGTCGGGCAGTGGATCCGCGATAGCGCTGACGCCGCCAGGCACTACGTCGACGGCGTCGATGTGGTATACATCCCCGGCGGTCGGAGCCTCGAATGCCACCGACACGCGGACGCTGGAGGCTGCGTCAGGAGCTGCACCACTACTCGGCAAAACAAACCAGCCGCTTGCGCCGGCAACAATCCGCCACCGGAAATCGCTGATCCGGATGTCTTCGCCGGCTGAGTTCTGCCACGTCAGACGCGTGACGAATATGCGGGTCGCCGTGCTAGCCGCAGCCCACACCATAGGCGTAGCGGAGTACGACACCCGCGGCGTCACGGGGATTACGGCTGTTGTACCCACCCACGCATCCGTGGTGCCGTCCGCCGTGATCTTGAGTGAAGCCGACCCCTCCCACCACCGATCCGTAGATCGCTCCACGGTGCACCCGGCGATGGCCGACCACCCGGAGGCGTCAACTTCCATGCTCGCGATGTTGTAGCCGATGAGGGACCCGACGGGGGTGGGCGCCGGTCGAAGTGCCATGCGATCGAACAGCCAGCGCTGTCCGACGTCGGTGGCTACCGGGTGCAGTACCAGACGTGCAAACGCAGCTCCTGGCGGTGCGATACCGATCGTGGTGCAGGTGGTCCACGTACCGGCGGGGGCCGACCACGGCGTATCGCTCTGAGACATCAGGGCTGACGAGGCGTCGTACCACCGCAGGTCCACGCGGACCGTGCTGGCAACGTCAGGTCGGACGACGGCGCTGGCGACGTATTCCACCCCGGGCGTCACCGAGACCAGAGGGGCCTGGCCGATGTCCATCGGACCGGCTGCCACCGACGTGGCCACCAGACTATGCCAGCCCTCCCATGCCGCCTCCGACGAACGGCTGACAACCGCGTTGGTGTACGCACTCCACGCTGCGGTACTGACCTCCACACTCGCCGTGTTGTACGGCAGGAGGTTTCCGGAGGGCGTCTGCGGCGGTCCGAGGCTGATCACGTCTGTCACGACGGTTGCACCAGCCGTCAGCCCGGAGCACGACACCGTAACGGAGGCGTACTGAGCGCCGACCGGTGCAGTGCCGATCAGGATCGGCGGAGGGGTCTGCCACGTCGTCGCGTTGGGCAGCGAGCTGGCGGCCGACGTGACGGAGCTGATGGCCGACCCACCGGACACCGCCGCGTACCAGTCAACGCGGACCGTCGCTGACCGGCCAGTAGCAGCAACGACGTTCGCCCAGTAGCTGTACGCCGTGTACTCCTGCCCGGCCACCACCGCCACGCGAGCGGAGGTGGTGGCCGTGACGGACCCGGCGGCTGTGGCGGTCATGCCGAGCGAGGCTGCACCGGTGTAGAAGCGGCTGGACTTCGACAGCGTGGTGTTCGCCCCCGCCGTCCAGCCGCTGGTGTCTGTCTCGATGCCGGACGTGTTCGAGGGCAACAGGTTGGTGGCTACGCTCACCCGCCGTCGCCCCCTCCGTCACCCTCGCCGTCGCCCTCATGGTCGGGGCCGCCACCGTCGCCGATTCCCCCGTTGGCGCCGTCGTTGGAGCCTGGGCTGTACTCGCTTCCGGGGTCGCGCGGGGGCTCGCCGGCGGGCTCCGGAGTGTAGATCGGGCTGGTCATCAGAGGTACCGTCCTGTCTCTAGGTCCGCGGCAGTGAACGCCTCGCGGGCGTCGACCTCTACGCGGACGATGTCTGTGATTTCGCGATCTCCGACGTAGACATGCACGTCGGCCTGGATCGTCGGAGTGCTGGTCTGTCTGGCCGGGATGCTCTGCGTCGCTCGGGCCATCGCCATGGAGTCGGCGTGGCTGTAGACGCGGGTGGGCGTCAGGAATTCGAGCAGTTCAGGTCCGTTCTCGCCGACCCATGCGGTTTCGCCCACGCCCGGGAAGCCGCCGGCCGCGTAGCCCTTGACCTTCCCAATGGCAGGGGCGAACCCGTAGTGCGAGGTGAAGAGGGAATCCGCCCAGCCGCGAGCCTGCGGGCCGATAACGACTCCGTCCCCTCCGCGGCTCTCGACGTTCACGCCGGCCAGGGTTCCCGCGGTGTGGCCCACGCCCTGGTTGGTGATACCGACCATGAAGGGGCTCTTCAGGTTGCGCACCCAGCCAGCTGGGGCGTTGTCTCCTTGGAAGGAGAACGTCGACCAAAGGCGTCCGTGCGGATTCTGGCCCATGATGACCTTTTGAATCGAGGACATGAACCCGGAGCAGTCAAAGCCATCGGGTCCGGTGCCACCCCAAACATACGGCTTCGGATCCTGCGTCTTCGCCCACGCCAGCGCCTTACCGACGCTTCCCTTGGCTGTCCCGTCGCCGCCGAAGATGGAATTACCCAGGCTCTTCAGCATCTTCACGGGCAGCTTCGAGACCGCTGTTCCCCACGCCGAGGACGTGAAGGGGGACATCATGGCCGTGGCCCACTCGCCGGCCTCGCTGAAAACCTTGTCGGGATTCAGGAGGAGTCCGGTCGTGTCCTTGATGCCGTCGACGACAGAGCCGCCTACGGACTTCAGGGCACCCCAGATATCACCGACGATGCCGCCGCTGGCGAATGCGGGCATTCCGTCGGAGATGGCTCTGCGGACCGCTCCTACGCCACCCTGGCGCGCGGCGGCGTTCCAGGAGTTAATAGGTGCGGCGCCGAGTGCGCGCGTGACCTCCGGGCGGAGAATAGCTTCTCCGCCACCCACGGCAATAACACGGTCGTCGACTCCCGGAGAGTAGCCCGGGATGATGCCGCCGGTGTAGAAACCGCTGATGTCGAGAGTGCGGAGCTTGTCGCCGCCAGCGATCTTGACGACGTTATTCCAGAGCGGGACGATACCGGCGTTGTAGACCTCCTCGATAACGAAGCGAACAGGCTCCCGGACGACGTCCTTTACCTGGCTCCAGGATCGCTCGATGGATCGCTTTGCGCTCTCGAAAGCGTCAGCGACGTGGCTCATGGCGTTGTCGATGTTTTCCGACATCGGCCTGATGGCGTCGTCGTAGAGCCACTCCGCCTTGTCTCCGAGTTTCTGGAGGACGGGGCGGCAGCCTTCCCAGAGCAGCTCGAATTTCCGCCCCAGGGACTCCAGCCCGATCTTGATGGCGTCCCACGCTACCCGGAGCTTGCTTTCCCACAACCAGGTCGCTTTGTCTGCGATCCACCCGAAAACGGGGCCGATTGCGTGGTCCCAGAGCCACATCACGATTTCGGCGAGCACCTTGAACGCGATATACGCAGGGATGAGCGCAGCCACGACCAGAGCCTTGAACAGGAGTTTTGCCGCCCCGCCGATGAGCCCGAAGACGGGACCGATGGCGTTGTCCCAGAGCCACATAGCGGCGTCGATGATGGCGCGGATTCCGGCGGCCATGGCGTCGAAGATGGGCTTGAGGATCGTGTTCCAGACGAATGAGACCGTCGTCTTGATGCCGTGCCAGGCGGCGTCGACGATGGTCCGGAAGGTCTCGGAGTTCTTGTAGAGAAGGACGATCCCGGCGCCGAGGAGTCCGACGACAAGAATGATTGCCCGGATGATGGGGACAATTCCGGTCGCGTTCAGCGCCACAGCCCAGCCGGCGGTTGCGATAGTGGCGATGACCATGACCGACTCGTACAACACCATGGCGCCAGCAAAAGCCGCCATTCCGAGTGTGATTGCCTTCTGGGCGGCATAAAGGAGCCACAAGGTCTGCACGAACTCCGGGCAATTCTCAGCAAGCCATGAGATAGCCTTGAAGAGCGGACCGACCACATCGAAGAGGGCTTCCGAAAGCGGAGCCAGCGTCTTCGTGACGTCGAGTGCCGCCTCCATGACGTCGCCCAGGAATTCGGCGAGCCCCGGTGACGTGTCCTTCACGTACTTGAGGAACCGTTCGAAATCCGGGCTGCCCTTGAGGCTCGTCCCCCACTTCGCAAAGCGCTCGGTGATTCGGTCGGAGTGCCGCGCGATCCCGTCCATGTGTGGGAGAAAGGCGTCGATGATGCCTGCGATACCTTCGACGACCCGACCAAAGGAGACACCGAACCCGACTACAGCCGGTTCAACGGACTCCTCCAGCTCTGCCTTGAAAGACACCCAGAAAGGCGTCTTCAGCTGAGCCGACGCCTTATCCATCAGCGTGCCGATTCCGGCTGCTGCGCCAAGTGCTATCGGAGTCAGGCCAGGAAGCGAGTTTTTCGCGGACTCCACTGTGCGCGTGAAAAGCGGCAGGATGCTCGGGCTGAGTTCCCGGCTCCACGCCTTGAATGCGGTGGTGATTCCCTTCGGGCCGGCGATGGCGTCGAAGAGGTCGCGAGCCTCCGGACTCAGTTTCGCGAGTGCCTTTCGGTACTCGTCCTGCTTCGTGATCGCCTTCGCCGTGGTGTCGATACCGGAGAGGCGAGCCGATTCAACACCGCGCTCAGCGGCCTCGATCTGCTCCGAAGCGGAGACCTGAGCGTCGGCAGCGTTCTGCACGGCATCAGCCAGGTTCCGCTGGGCGTCGGCTACGGCCTGCGCGGCGTCGACCTGGGCTCGGGCTGCGGCTCGCTGTGCGTCGACGAGAGCTTTCGCGTTGTCGCTGACGTCCCGCTGGGCGCCGGCCAGGCGCTCGTGCGCGGCCTTGACGGCTTCGCTGCCCTCCACGCCGGCCTTCTTTTGAGCAGCCGCGGACTTCTTCAGCTCGGCAAAGGACTCAGCCTGCTCCTTCTGATTCTGCTTGGCTCGGTCGTACGCGAGCTGGGCAGCGTCGACCTGGAGCTGAGTGGCCTTCCCGACGGCAGCGTCGGCCAACGTGCGGTTGAGATCCTCCTGCGCCTGCTGGACGCGAAGCGTGGCCTCCCGCTGGTCCAGGGCGCCGTCGGCCAGTTGGTCGTTCAGGTCCGCAAGTTGTGCGGTGGCGTCCTTCCGCGCCTGCGTCAGATCCTGCTCAGCCTGACGGGCGGCGTGCTGAGCGTCGGCAAGAGACCTCTCGGCTCGCTCCACGGATTCCGCAGCCTGGCGCCGCTGGTCCATCGCTCGGGCGCCGGCTTGCGCAAGGGCGCGTTCGGCGTCCTCCACCTGACGGTTCGCCTGTGCGATGGCGCGAGCGGCGTTGCGGTGGGCGGAAGCCAGGGACGCCTGCGCGCCGGCCATCTGAAGGGCACGCTGGGCAGCCTGAACTCCCTTGCGGGCGCTGTCGTCGGTGGCGGTGGTCGCCTCTTTCTCTGCGGCCGTCTTCGCCTTGATGGCCTCCGTCACGCCCTTGATGGCCGGAATGGCCGCGAGTCCGACGGCACCCACCCCCACGGCGGCTGCGGTCGCCATCGAGACGACGGCTCCCAGCCCAGCGGCAAGGACCGGTCCCAGCGGAATCGCTACAAGAGCGGCTGCCTGGGCTGCCAGCGCGAGAAGTGCCTGGGAGGCACCAGCCGTGTCGGCCAGGGCGTGGATGTTGAAGGTTTTGTCGTCGGCCAGAGCCCGAAGGGCTGCCAGCTGAGCGGCTGCTGCGCCGGCGTCCACCCTGACGTCGATGTCCGCGGTCTGCGCGGAGAGAACTGCCAGGCGGGCCTGGATCGCGTCTATCTCCGCCATCGCCGTGGCAGCATCCATGTCGATACCAACGCGGACCTCGGAGAGGGCAGCCAGACGGGTTCGAAGATCCTGGATCTCCGCACGGGCCGGCGTGGTGTCGGCGTCGACGTTGATCTCCGGCAGGGATTCCTGTGCCTGCTGGACGGCGGCTCGAAGTCGGGCTCCGAAGCTGCCGTCCACCTCCAGTGCGACGGTTCGTCGGCCGCCGATAGCGGCGATCTCCGCTCGGATTTCCGCCAGTGCCGCTCGGGCGGTGGCGGTGTCGGCTCGGACAGCGACGTTCGGGTGCTGAGCGCCCAACTCCCGGAGTCGAGCCTCCAGGCGGGTGATCTCCGCCTCCGCAGCCTCCGCGCTGACGTCGATTCCGATGCGCTTGTTGGAGAGCTGTTCCAGCTTCGCCCGGATGCGGGCCAGATCGGCGTCGACGCCCGTGTCACCCAGCTTGACGTCCAACTTCGGCATGGCCTTGAACGCCGCTTCGAGCTTGCGCCGGATGGAGCGCGCGAACGCGCCACCCGCGTCGTCACCCTGCTTGCCGGCAGCCCGGACCCCCAGCTTGCCGCCCTGAGTAATGGCTTGCGGAATGGAGAGGACGATGTTCTTCGAGATCGCCTCCCCCATCTTCCGACCGGCTTCCTCACCAACCTTGTCGGCGATGGGGAGGACCAGCGCCTTCAGCTTAGTGTGGAACTGGGGGATCACGGGGACGACGTCGACCGCCGCACCACCGACGATATCCAGGTCCGGCATTGTCACGCCTCCTTCGGCTGATCTCTCATCCGCGGGTCAAGCTCGCGGCGCATTTCGTCGGTCATCCTCTTCGGGGATGCCGATTTCGGAGGGATTCCAGGGCGTGGCACCGGCCTGAATTCGGGTGGCTTTCCGCCGGCTGCTGCGATGGCAACGGATCGGCTGAGTCGCAACTCGTCGACGAGCTGCGCCATGAACGTTTCGATCCTGCTCCATGCCGCCTTGTCGGGGCGGTACTCGGAACTGGCCTGCGCCATAGCGTCGTCGGGAACGTCGTTACGCATCTGCGTTTTCGTCGCTGATTCCTGCGGAAGGTTCTCGATCCAAATACGCAGTGTCCGCAGGGAGATACCTCCGCGATACACGTCCAGGAGCCGGGCTCCGGGGTAGTACCGCGGGATATCAGCCTCTAGCGCTTCCGCGTACGAGTCGAGGACTTGGTACGTCCACCAGACTTTCCCGGGGCCTCCCCGGTGGACCCCATGGCGGCCGTGGTGAAAACGTTGATCTCGTCGAAGGTCGGGTCCAGGTCGATGAAGACGGCCACGTCGTCCTTGTGCAGTACGCCAGCCGCCCAGGTGTCGTAGTCGCCCTCGCGGAGAGCACGGAGGTACGAGGGCCTCCACCGGTTGCCCGGCTTGATCCGCAGGTCAACGCCGCTGAGCGTTGCCGTGCCGTACTCCTCGGTCGCCTCGGTCTCCTGTGCCTCGGCGGGGGTCATGTCAGTCATACGCGCGGGTCTCCTAAGTCAGGGAATTGTGGTTCTGCGCGGGTCTTGTGGAGCTGAATTGAGGATGAAGCGACGCCCCGGACCCGCGCGGTACAGGGCGTCGCTGGTCTTACGGGGTCTCGGGGAAGAACGCGGTGACGTCAACGCCGCCGTACTTGATGGCACGCTTGACGGCCGCCGCATTGGAGGCGCCCTTGAAGAAGGTGAAGGTCATCTGCACCGCCATGACGTCACTCGTCTGCGGCTGTTCGTCGCCCCTTTCGGTGACCTTCCCGTTCGGCATGTAGAGGCGAATTCGCTTGTCGCCGTCCATGGTGTCGAAGACGAAGGCGTATCGAAGGTCGTTCGGCTTGTCCGGCAGGTCATACTCTGCGACGTCGGTGGTGGGTTCGAGACTGGTCACGGGAACGTTGTCGTAGAGCGACCGGACGAATGGGTTCAGGCCCTCCAGGAAGGTCACCTGCGTGCTCTTCCGACTCTTCGTCATGAGGGTACGAATGGGCTCCAGTGAGCCCGCCGCTTCGACGTCCTGGGATTCCTCTTCGATGGTGAAGAGTCCGCCTTCGGTTGTCACCCACCCCAGATTTACCCAGGGGGTTGCCGGGTCCGCGAAAGCAGTCGGCATGATGGTGTTGATCGGCGCCGCGTAGACGAGGTAGTCAGATGCGCCGAAAGTCAGATCGGCGTTGCGGGTGTCCGCCATGAATGCCTCCAGGGCATGCGTAGGATCCGCGCTAGTCGACTAGCGCGGGAGGAAAGGGGGTTACGCGGGCCGGAGGCTCACGGTGTAGGTGGCGCCACGTCGATAGATCGTCTCGTTGGCCCAGGGCTGACGCGAGGGGCCTGCGTCGCAACGGACTTCACGGACTACGGCGCCGTTAACGGGACCGCGCAGGAAGACGAGGGCATCTCGCACGCTGTTGGATAGGGTGCGGGCCTCGTCAGCCGTTGCGGCGAACACGTCGACGTACACCTGCGGGTGGAGGCTGAACCGCCCGTCGCCTCCGCCTCCGCGCTCCACCCGGATCATGGGGAGCGAGTCCTCCAGGTCGGCGGGTGTCTCGGAAGCGCTGAAGACGTCGAAGCGGGACTCCAGCCAGGGAGCGAGAACCGCCTCGATGTCAGCCACCGTGCGCCGCCTTCACCGTGTCAACTGCCGTCTGAAGCGGCGCGTAGCGCGGCACCCGACCGTCGCCCTTCTCCACGCGCCAGGCGTGCGGAGCAGTGTTGATCACCTGGGCGCCGAAGCGCTGCCGGGGCTTGCCGCGGAAGGGCACGTTCTTGACGGTAGGGACGACGTCGAAGGACGCCTTGTAGAGTCCCGGGTGTGTGTCCTCCGCCGGGTTTCCGACGGGGGCGCCAGCCTGTGCCACCTGCATGATTTTTACGGCAGCATCCCGGCACGGCTTGGCCAGCCACGGGCGGCTGACCATGCGGCCGAGACCGTTGTACTTACCGGTGTACTTGCTCCGGTACGCCATCAGCCAGTCACCTCCTTGAGAGCGGCCTCGACGCGCGCCAGCGATGTCAGGGGGAACACCAGCGGGCGGCCGACGACCTCCCACTTCTCAGAACCGTCCAGGCTGACGATGCGGTCGGACGGACGGACGTCGGTGCCGAGAGGGCCGGCGAACACGCGCCGGGTCGTGACGGTCTCGCTGGCGTCGTGGTTCTCGGAGGAGGAGCCCACGGTCACGCCGTACGGGCTCATGACCGCGCAGTGGTCGACGCGAGTGCGGACAGGCGGACCGGGCACCCACGACCCGGTGGAGTCCCGAACACGGGGCCCGGGACGCTCGACGTACCAGGACTCCGACATCACGCCGGCGATCAGGCTCATGCCTGCCGCCACGGATACGTCGAGATCCGAGACTCCACCGGAGCGATGTCGAGCATCCCCGCTCCGGACGCCATCCCGACCGCCCGTCGCAGCCGGCGTAGCTCGTCGTCAGAGAGGACGACGCCAGTTTGATCGTCGGCGTACGTCATCAGCATGCCGCCCGCCTGCTCCGACCGAACCCCTTGGGGGTTCGTCAGGATGCGAGCGGCAACGCTGAGAGCCACCGTCTTGATACCGCGCTGCGGAGGAGTAGCGATTCGCTCCCCCACCTCGCCCATGATGGCGTCCTCTGCCAGGTCGTGGGCGAGCTGGGCTCGCTCGTCGGTGACGGGCGTCCCGAGGAGAGCGCGCAGCTCAGCCAGGAGGAAGAGCATCGTTGCCCGCCTTCCGACGTGAAGCCGCTCGCTTGGCGGGAGTCGCCTTCTTCGCAGTCGGCGGAGCCGCGCTAGTCGACTGACGTGGAACCGGCGCCTCCTGCCACGCCTTCGGGTTGGTGATGAGCGCCTGTGCCCACTCCGGGACCTCGTCCGCGGGGCCGAACACGTGGCTCACGCCCGCGGAGTCCGCCACGTGGACGTTCGTTGCCAGGGTTGCCATGTGAGTGCCTCGCGTTTCGGGTCAGAGAACGTCGGCGACGAAGGACAGGTCCGGGTTACCGAGCACCGGAAGGACGATCGCAGTCGAGCGAGTCCAGACGGTCTGCGGGTCCTCGCTCTTGTATGCGCCGACGGCCACGCCAGCAGCATCGCCCTGAAGGCCGTAGCGGGGGTCGTTCGCCTCGACGGGGACGCCCCACAGGGTCGCACCCAGAGCGTCGCCCTGCGCCGGGAGGAACGCGAGCTTGTCCTCCGGGGTAACGCGAGTCGCAATACCGTCGACGCTGACCTTCGCGTCGTAGATGACCACGGGCGGGATGTCGTAGTCCGCCAGGACGGCGTTCAGATCCTCGCCGCGCAGGACACCCGGAGCGCTGGAAGCGCCACGGTAGGCCAGGTCGCGGAGCTGCTTGTTGCGCAGCATCGCTCGGTAGATCTTCCGAGACAGAAGGGTGGCTTCTGGCAGCTCGCCGTTCGTGTCGTTGTAGACGTCAAGCCACGACTGCGCCTCGTCCAGGATGAGCGCGTTCTCGTCGGTCCACACGGTACCGGCGATGACGGAGTGGGAGCCCTTGCGACCGAAGTCCACGCCGGCGCTGACCCGGTTCTCGTTGATGGTCACGCCGCCGTTGAAGATGGCGTCACCGCGCGCGAGTTCCGCACGAGCCGCGATGGCCGTCACGCCCTTGATGGAGTCCGCCTCCATCGCGTCGCGAATCTCCGCCTTCTGGCTGTCGACGTTCCGCATCTTGATCTGGTCGTACTCGCCCAGCGGGTACTTGCGGGAGATCGGAGGGAGTTCGCCGGTCACGCGAGCGGCGCCGGAGCGCGATCCGATGTCCGACTCAGCGTCGAAGGCGCGGAAGACAGCCGCCTCCACAAGGCCCCCGCCTCCACGATTGAACCGGTAGACCAGATCGTTGATCGTCTGGTTAGGAAGCCACCGGTTCAGACTGAAGCGGTTCTCTTCGCGGTCCCGGAGCGCGGCGCGGGCGTAACCCGTCAGCTCTGCGGGGGTCGCGTACTCAGTGATGAGCTGCATGTATCAGGGCCTCTCAGACAAAGGCGATGACGCCGCGGACGTCCGCCTTGCCATTCGCGTCGACGGGAACGGGGAGCTTGGCTTCCTTGATCGCGCCGTGCCAGAGCATCGAGCCGACGACCTTCGTGGAGGTCACCCGCCGTGCGTTGACGTCCTGCGCAGTGAAGAGGAAGCCCACAAGGGTCTGCCGGCCGTCGGTGGCGGTGTCGTCGTACGGCCCGTAGAGCTTGGTGGCGCTGATCTGCCCCAGCGGAATACCGGACTTGATGAAGCCATCCGGATAGTGAGTGCCCGCGGTGAACTTGCTGACGTCGAGAGTGACGCTGATGGGAACGTCGGTGCCGTGGGCGGACCCCAGCCAATCCCGACGGTCCTGCGTGAAGCTCTCAGTCTTGAGGCTGAGGTCCATACGGATTCCCTCCGTAGTAGGTGATGGTTGTTACTTGCCGAACTTCTGCGCGTAGCGTTCAGCGCCCGATGACACAGAGCCGGCGGTGCCGACGTCGGATCCGCGGTCTCCGCCGACCCTGTGTGTCGTGCCGCCACTCACAGGGGCGAAGTCCTTCAGCAGCGCTTCCGCGTCCGCCTCCAGCTCCTCCTTCGTGGAGCCCTGGAGCCGTGCAGCCTGCGCAGGGGTGAGGCCCTTCGAAGCCGCCACGGTGATGCGGACGGCCTCCAGCCGGGCTTCGTCCCGCTCGCGCTCCGCGGTCTGACGGGCGGTCTCTGCGGCGTCCTTCTCAGCCTGGAGCCGCTCAGCGTCAGTCAGGTCCGCTGCCTTGCGGGTGGCGAGTTCGGCCTCCGCAGCCCGGAGTCGCTCCAGCTCAGCAGCGTCGGGGGCCGCCTTGGCGGTCGCCTCGTGCTTGCGGGCGTGGTGCTTCCAGTACGCCACCTGATGTTCGGTGGCCATCTCAGCGACGGGGGTCGCGTCGGGGTAGCCGTGCTCGTTGACGGCAGGAGTGTTCTCAGGCTCAGGCATAGGTGTTTCCCCTGTCGGGAGTCGTCAGCCCGTGGCGGGCGTCAGGTCGGAAGGTTGATGTCGTCAGGGCCGGTGAAGCGCTGACCGGCGTAGCCGAGGACTGGGCCGATTTCGCCGTGGTAATTCGCGACGATGATCTTTCGGTAGTCGACCGCTCGCCCTCCGCGGTCCGACTTGCCAAGCGCCTCTTCGACGAGATCGTGGATGCGCTCCAGCCTCTCTTCGTCGACGACCTGGCCCGGGTCCTCGTCGGCAGTGACGAGCTTGACGAGGCAGTCACAGCCGGGATGGATCGGCGCCAGGTCCCGCTTGTGGTAGCGCTGAGTGGACGCGATCATGCAGAGCGCGCAGTCGTACTCGCCCTGTAGCTCACGGACGGTGTAGCTGAAGCGGGGCATGTCTTCGCCGACCTCGCGCACGGTGTGCGTGCGGACTAGCTGGAGGTCGGTCTTCGCGATCGTCTCCAGTCGGTGGGTACCGCGTTCGAAGGCGACGTCGAAGGCGACGTCCTTGTCCAGGGCGTTCCATATCTCCTTAAACGGGCGCCGGTAGACCGCTTCGGGGTCGACGTCGCGAAGCGCACGTCCGGTTACCTGGTCGAAGTCGATGTTCACGCGGTTGGAAGGACCGTCCAGCTCGCGGTAGAGCTGTTCGAGATAGGAGGTCGTCAGGGCGGCTACCTGGCGCTGACCCCCGAGGAGCACCGGGAGCGCAGTCCGCTCGAAACGCTGTACGTCAGCGTCCCGCCACGAACCGAGGCCGGCCCACGCTCGGTGGGTTCGGCCCAAGGTCGTACGCCAGACGCTTTGAATCGCTGATCCGTACTGCCGGTCAAGCCGCGTCAGGGACATCGTCCGCCTCGCGGGTGATCAGCGTCCGGGAGTCACGCTTGGCCTGGAGTGACGCCGGCTGCGGGTCTTCCGTCGGGGCGGTGTTCAGGGCGTCGGCCGCGCGGTCGATCTCCATGCGGGAGATCTGTGCAGGGGTGTACCCCATGTCCTCCATGCGCTGACGCCACGGAACACCGGCGGACGCCTTCTTGACTGCTGCGTCGGCCAGTTCGGAGATCGTGCGCGACTCGGGGTCACGCCAGATGGTCTCCGCGCTCCAGGCAGAGGCACGAGCGTCGTCGCCGGTGACCTTGAAGGCCAGGCGCATGACGTTCTCCCACGACTCACCGAAGGAGCGCTGCCGGTCCCGAACCTTGCTGATCAGGCCCGTCTCTGCCGCCTTCAGGGCGTCACCGGAGACGTTGACCACGGCGCCGATGAGGTAGTGGGGAGGCGTTCGGCTGATCGCCGCCAGGTCTTGGACAGCCGCTTCGACGGCTCGGACGTACGGCATGAGATCGGTGGCCGCGAACTCGCCGAAGCGCGCCTCCGGGTTGTCGACGGTCCAGAGCTTCCGGATGTCAAGCTGGAACGGCTGGATCTTCTCGCCGGTCATCGGGTCTTCGTCGACCTCCAGGCCGGCGGCCCAACGCTGCTTGAAAGCTCCGTACTTCATCGCTGCGATGAGGTTGATTAGCGACAGGTTGATCCGCGACTGAATCGAGAGCACGTCCTCGTGCTCCGCGAAGCCCTCCGGCCGACGGTTGCGCCGGTTGATAAAGGGGACGATCGGGACCACACCAAGGTCGTTCGTACGGGATCCGTCAGGATGTGTCGGGAGCGCCAGGGCGTCCCACCCCCGAAGTTCCGCGGCACGCCCGGTGAACGTCGGGGAAGCGGTCTTCGTCGTGAACTCGTGGACCTCCGTGGGCGTCCACAGCGTGGCCCGGGTGTTGCCAGTCCAGTCGTCACGCCAGAGCTTGAGACCGGCAGCTAGCTTCCGACGGTTGCCCTGCTCATGCTCCACGGACACCTGAGTCGGCGTCTCGTGGGTCAGTACGGGACGGCCGTCGTCGCCACGTTCGACGAGGACGAAAGCCCGACGCTGAGACATCGCGCCGTAGTGAACGAGGGCGGAGTCAGCATCCATGCTGTTCTCCTGCCAGATGCGATTTGCCTCAGTGTCCGAAACACGCGCCTCGTCGGCAGACTCCCCGCCGCTACCGGCGTCGTCAAACCGAAAACCCTCTACTCCAAGGCGCTCGCCCGGGGAGTCGATGACGAGGGACAGCCAGTTGGTACGGGCGTCCCGCATCCATTCCCTGATCTCCCGCGGATCGACACCAGGCACGTGCGGCAACTTGGGCTTCCCCTCCGCGGCGTGACGGAGGGATGTCAGTCCCGGAGTTACCTCGCTGTCATCGCTGGTCCGGTCATCCCGCTCGTCCAGGAGCTTCTTCCCGAGCCGCTGGAGCCACCACCCGGGCGACTCCACTACGGAGGCATCGATAGGCACTAGCGGACCTCCTTAGAAGGCTACGAGACGGCCAGAGCGCTTTTTGCGCTTGGTGATTCCTGCTGCGACGGCGTCGGCGCGAGCCTCGTAGGCCAAGGTCGCGCTCATCGCGGCGTCGATCTTCTTCGGCGACTTGGGGTGCTCCTTGCCGATCCCGATGTGGCGGTTGCCCCCCATGGGGCGCCGCCTGGCGTTCAGTACGTGGCGAGAGAGCGCCAGGCCCTTGCGGGCAAACGGCGTGTCCACGTCGTCGGCTTCATCGACGCCGGCCCACGAGAGGCCCTTGTCGCCAACGGCCTCCACGAAACGGTTGAGGGCCTGCTCCATCGCAGTGGGGCGGTTCGTCCACCACTCCAGCGGGCGGGACTGCACGGCCCGGACCTGGAGCGCCTCGCCGTAGTCCCGGGTCCAGGCGTCTACGTAGTCCTGCCAGTGCGGCGGATCGCAGTAGAAGCCGCAGACCTCGTAGCGGGCGAAGGCGTCCGCTACGGCAGCGTTGACGGACTCGCGATCGACCTGCCATCCGTCGCCTTCCGGGCCCTCGGGCTTCTCCCAGACTCCGAGGAGCTGGAGATGGCCGTCAGACACGCGGCAGGCGGTAAGGGCCGTGGCGTCGTCGCGGATCGAGCCGTCGAAGCCGAGCGTGATCAGCTCGCCCGGGGCGATCTCTTCTTCGCGCCGGCACAGTTTCCAGGCGTCGGGGTCCATCCACGCGTCGGAACTGGAGGTCCGGGAGTTGAGGAAGTAGCGCTTCCCGTCGGCGCTGTCGTTACGGAGGTCGTAGAAGTCGTCAACGAGGGTGTCCTCGTCGATCCACTCCATCGCGTCGCCGTAAGCGTCACGGAGAGCGGCACGGAGTTCGTCCTCGTTCTTGAGATCCTTGACGATGCCGTAGCGGTGGTCGTAGAGGAGTCGGGCACGCCCGCGCTTCTTGCGGGCCTCTCGGATCGCTTCGGCCTCTTCGTACGTCCGCTCAGCGACGCTGTCCTGGCCCGGAGCGAACATGGTGGTTGTCTCCAAGTACCATGTGCCGGATCCCTTCTTCCGCTTGCGGAGGTTACGCGTGACCGTGGCGTACATCCGCCGCAGTTCGGGGGTGTTGTAGAGGTGGGTCTCGTCGAAGCAGACCCACGTTTCTTTCCCGCCGTCCTTCGAGGAGGACGAGGCGGTTGACGGCGTAATCTCTCCGCCGTCAGGAAGGTTGATCTTCGTCAGCCCGGGGTCAACGTTCGGGACGTGGCTCAGGAGCGACGCCTCGTCGGTCAGGTTGAAGTAGATCGTGTCGTAGACGTTGCCAGTCTGGCCCTCTTCCGTGGCCATGATCCGGAGGTACGGCACGGTGACCGGGCGGCCCATCGGCTCGCCGGCCTCGTAGACGTACTCGAAGCCGAGCCCCCAGGGGTCCCGGTAGATCTCTCCGCCCTCCGCCCAGCCGGCGAAGCGGCAGGGGCCAAGAGCCTCGAAGAGGCCGATGCGGGCGCCAAGGCCCGACTTGTCGCAGCCCTTCGGGCGGGAGAAGAAGGCGCTGTCATAGAGGAGTCGGCCGTCGTCCTTGCCGCCTTCACCGAGCGCGTAGCAGTCGACTACGAAGCCGCTGTACTCGTCGCCGTGGGAGACGGGCATGCCCTGGACGTCGCCAGGACCGTGAACGACGAAATACTCCATCCACGCCAGCGCCAGCCAACCCAGGGAGCGGGACCGATCGTGGCTCGGGGCGCGTACTGTGACGTGCGGCATCGGCGCCCCCTTTCGTCGGTTAGCCGGTCAGCCTCGCCTTGCGTGAAGTGATGTCCGTGACGTTGCCTCCGGGGGCCTGAGCGGGCCTCTGCGGGGCTGCCGTGGGGTTGTCGACCTTGAGCTTCAGGCGGGCTCTGTCCTCCGGCGTAGCGCCGAACTTGGCGGCTCTGAGGCGCACTTCAGCGGCAAGCGTCCACTGGCCCTTCTCCCACATGGCGTGGTGCATAAGGGCCGTGTCGACGAGGAAGCTCCAGTCCGTCCCCGTGAAGGTCTGCGCCTGCGGGGAGGTGCGCCACTCGTTCCACCAGAGCAGCGTCATGGGGTGCCACTCGGTCAGCTCACCGGTTTTCGTGTTAACGCCCAGGACGCCTTCGGGAAGTTCGGGGCCGCGAAGCTCGTCGTCAGGGACGACCACGGTCTCGGGCTCGGTGGCGTTGCGTCGGCGGCGCTTGGATGGATCTTTCGGTGCTGGTCCGCGGCCGGCCATCCGTTCCTCCGTTCGGTCGTACTCGCGTTAGTCAAGCGGGTTAGGGACGGTTCGCGCGGTCTGCTAGGGTCCACGCAGAATTGAGGGGGCATCAAATGAGTGCAGACACGTGGAACGCGAACACCAACAAGGCGTTTGACACGGTCGTCGACCTACTGAAGAGGGCAACACCGGTAGTGCACGAGGTGCGCAGGCTGCTGCGTGAGTTCAACGGCCTGATGGCCGAGTACGACCGGGCTAAGAAGCGCTGGCCGTCAGACGAGAAATGACATCCGCGACGTCAGCGAGGATCGACGGGCAGGAGCCATGTCGGCGGCCCGTCATTGCGATGTAGCGGCCGGTCCCGTAGATCTCTACGGCCGTACCGTCGGGGCGTCGGATGCGGCGTCCCTGTCGGACGTCCGCGCGGCCCCAGATGTGCAGTCCGTCGCCGGACGGGGACACCTCTACGTAGGTGGCGCCCGCGTCGCGCACGATGGCTGCTGCCCACGGGGCCAAGCGGCCGGTGAGCGGGTTCAAGCAATGGTCCAGGTCGATGCACACGATGTCGTCAACGTCCGAGAGGACGAAGCCCAGACCGACGCCGGCCGACGAAGCGGAGGCGTCCTTGTAGCTGCTCCACGTCCGCGGGTCTGTGCTGGATGCCGGCATGTCGCCGGTCGTCAGCGGGACCTTCGTCGCAGACCGTCGGACCCACCTGTCGCGGGTCGTCAGTTCGAGGGGCAGCGGGTTGCGCTTGGCTGCGCGGTGCGACGCCATTCGGCATCGGGTGGAGCAGAAGCGTGCGCGGTGCGAGCGGCTCGCCTTCAGCGGCTCGGGGCACCAGGCGCAGACTACGTTCTCCTTCTCCATGGCCCCATCCTAGCACGGCGCGTTACGGTAAAACATAGCTTGACCTGCGATTACCCATTAGACCGTTAGGCCGGATAGGCCATCGGCGCGTTACGGTAAACCGCCTCCCAGGCCGCTCAGATGCCCCCAGGAAACCCTGTGCGGGCACCTGACGGCCTCCCAGCCGACTCGGTTCAACGGCCCAATTTCAAAGTCCCAATCCCGTACACGGGGAGCGTGCCAGCACGGTTACGGTCGTCCTGTTTTTCGACCCCAGGTCACCCCCCTGGGGTGGGGCGTCTCGTCACGCCGCCGGCGACCACTCCAACTGATCACTCTTCGACGAGTTGCAGATGAAGTGAGCCGCCTTGATGTTGGTCATCGTGTGGCCACCGCCCCGCGCGATCGGAATGACATGATCAAGTGTTGGTGCGAGCGGCTCAGGCGCCGTCTGTGTGCGGTCTATTGGCTCACCGCACAAGTGACACAGCCAGCCGTCGCGCTCCATAACCCTGGCACGATGCACGGTCTCCCGCTCTACCTCCCGCAGCCGTGCCCTGCGTGTGGCTGCCTTGTCCCCTGCGTAGCAGGCACGCGAGCAGTACTGCGCGGACCTGCTGCCACGCGCGCGAGCCGTAAACGTGGTGTCACAGCGCACACAGTGACCACTCACCCACACGCCCCCGCACGTGCCGCGCGCAGCTATGGTCAGCTTGCGCTTAGCCAGCGCGCGACGTGTGCGCGTAGGGGACGTCTCCCACCCAACATAGGCCGCAGCCTTGCAGACGTCGGAACAGTACTTAGCATCCCTGCGCATCGTTCGCCACGAGGCGCCGCATACGCGGCACTCGCGCTCGACCTTCCAGCGGTCAGCGTTGGCCTTCTGGTACGCGGCGTTGTAGTCCCGCTGCTGCACACGCATCACGTCGAGCCGCCCGTCAGCTTTCCGCCGGGCGCTGTACGCCCGTCTCTCACACAGGGGCACGCAGTACTTCCGCCTCCGGGGAGCGCTGAACCCCACGCCACAGGGCGCATACTGACACGTCAAGACATGCTTCGGAGTCTCGATGCAGGAGGCGGCAGCCCGCTTTTCTCCGGCTACCACCTTCCACTGCTCAGCCCTACCGTCCGCCCTCGCCCGATCGTTGGCGGCAGCTACACGGCAAGCGGCACCGCAGTACTTCGCGTCTTTCCGCAGTGCGGAAAACTCGATAGCGCAACGGATACACGTCTTAGTCAGCGGAACAGTCCGGTTCGGCATCTCGTCTCCAAGGAATAGCGAAGGGCCCCGACGCCTTGGAACGTCAGGGCCCTTCTGTCCGCGGGGATCAGCCGCGGATGTCTATGGGGTTGTGGTGCTAGCCGGCTGTGAAGCCGATGGTCTTCTTCTCCTCGCGCACGTCGTCGCCCTTGATCTCCACGGAGGCGGGGATCAGGACCAACGTCACGGTGGTCACGTCGTCGCCGTCCAGGGCGACCTTCGGGGCCTTCGCCAGCAGCCCAACGTCGACACCGTTGATACGGACGTTCGTCGGTGTGACCGGACCTCCGGGCTCGTGGTCGGTCTCCACGATCTCTACGCGGGCACCAGAGGCGCTCATTCAGTCCTCCAGGGCCGGATGTTGAGGCTTCGGTCGGTGGACGCTCACGCGGACCTGTGCGGCTGCTGTGCCGCCTTCCGCAGATGACTTGCGCTGGTGATGCCACGGGCACAGGAGCCTCAGATTGGCCTCTCTGTGGTCATCTCCGGGCACAATGTGGTCCACGTCGGTGCCGGGCAACTCGCACCGTCTGCCGTCGCTGTAGAGGGCCGTACAGCGCCCCTCGTCACGCCGAATGACGCGGCGTCGGATGGCCGGCCAGTTCTTCGGGAGGCGCTGTCTGCGGGTACTTCCTTCCCACGCCATACCGCCTCCGTCGCTTAGGTCCGTCGCGTACGCTGCTGCCATCCGCGGCCAGGGGAGGCCGCTTGAAAATTCGGGGGGTCGCCGTGAAGGCACTCATTCGCCGTGTCGCCGTGTCCGCGGCGCTGGTAGCCACTGCGGCTTCGCTCTCGGCGTGTTCGTCAGACACGGAGCCGGTGGCGTCCGTGCAGCCGGCCGCATCAGCGCCCGTCGCGCAGCCGACGGAGGAAGCGTCTCCGTCTGCCTCACCGGGACCGGTAATCGCGGTCGGTGAGAGCGGCAAGGTTGACGTCGTGGACACCGACGAGTACGGGGAGAACCCGACCGTCGTCACACAGCTCGACGTCACGGTGAAATCCGTGGAGTACGTCACGCCGGCTGACATCGACACGACGAACGAGCCTGAGCACGGGCAGTTCGCCCGCCTCACTCTCACCGTGAAGAACGTCGGCCGGTCGCCTGGCGACTTCTCCGCGTACGGGATGATGAAGTGGGAGAGCGACGATGTAGCCGCTCAGGACGCCTCCACGCTGGAGGAGCTGGACGGCCCGGATCTGAACACGACCTACAAGCCCGGTCAGGCCGTCACCGGCTCGCTCGTGCTGGACGTCGGGGCGAAGGGTGGAACGGTCAGCTACTGGGGCCGCATCACAGACAGCGCGCCATCGCTCACGATCGCCCTTCCGACCTCCTGACGTTGTCCAGTCCCGCCAGAGGGGCGCTCCTCCCTGGCGGGACTGTTGTCGGGACAGCAGGATTCGAACCTGCGGCCCTCCGCTCCCAAAGCGGATGCGCTACCAAGCTGCGCCATGTCCCGTTGAGCCGCACCCGGAATCGCACCGGAGCCATGACCTGAGCCTGACGCTCGTGCAGCCGCGGAAGGTGGAGGAGTCGAACCTCCAACGGGTTGCCCCGTGACGCTTTTCGAGAGCGCGTGGCGTGCCAGTGCCCAACCTTCCAACGCGTGGGTGTCTCGGCCTGCCAGCGGCGTCAACTAACTGCCTGCCCACGCTCAGGCGTCCCGGCTTTCGATGCGTCTGGCACGCTACGGGCAGCTCCCCACCGAGGATTCGAACCTCGTCCTCCAGGTCCAGAGCCTGGCGTCCTGCCGGTTGGACCAGCGGGGAAGGTACTGTCCGGGTCCCGCCGTCGGACAGCCGCTCACGGCCCGGCGGCCGGGTCGCCGCAGGACACCATGGAGCTACATCGGCCGCGCGCTAGCTAGTCGCAGCACGGGACGGCCCTTGCACAGGCGGGAGGACTCGAACCTCCAACACGCGGCTTTGGAGACCGCTGCTCTTCCAGTTGAGCTACGCCCATTCGGCGTCGGCCGGGTCCCCGGATGCCTCCGGGTAATGCGACCGTCCGCCTCCCCGCCGTTCGTGAGCGACGAGGTACCGAGGAGCTACCTCAGTGACGACCCACCTGGCGTACCAGGGCTGCGAGGAGCACACTCCGCGGCGGTGCAGGGTCGTCAGTGGTCCCGGAAGGATTCGAACCTCCGACACCCGGATCCGTAATCCGGTGCTCTATCCAGGCTGAGCTACGAGACCTTGACGTCGCGAACCAGGGGTTCACCTGGAACCACGCCCTCTGTGCGGCATCACGCGCTCTCACGATCCGCGCTCGCTTTCGAACCCTCCACACAGCCTGTCCCTCCGCCCGGAGTCGAACCGGGGTCAGCGCGACCACAGCGCGCCGCTCTACCACTGAGCTACGAAAGGTATGACGTCAGAGGCTGGCTCCCGGTCGCCAATCGGCGGGTCCGGCAGTGCATGACGTCGGCCGGTGCGCTCAACCGCGCTCTACCGGAGGAGAGTACGGGAGCACAGGAGCGCCACCGGCCGTCAGGAAGGTCGGACGCCGCGCCATTCGCCGGCGTCGCGTTTCCCTCCTACCTTAGTTATGTGGGGGATGTCGCATGGGAATGATCTTGGTCGCCTCCTCCTCCCGGGCCAGTATGACCAAAGTGACAAACTAACCCCCTATTTTCCTTTCTCCTTAACGCGCGTTAGAGAGAATGAAAAATAGGGGTTAGTTTGTCACTTTGGTCAATCTCGCCGCCCCTTCGCCACTCACTGCAACGAACATCGCAATTCCCGTGACCCTACGCAGTTATCCACACCCGCCTGTGGACGGCGGAGGCGTTGGGCGACGAGGAGGCGAGCGACGAAGGGCGGGCCAGACGGGCCGCAGAGGGGTCGCGAAGTTGCTTGAGAGTGTTACCAGTTCGTTATTTTACAGGCTCTCTTGGTACGCCACATCGTCCAACGCGTCCTGCTCCGGATCGACGTGAGTCCCCATCGTGAACGACAAGCGCTCTTCTACAGGGGGTCGCCACCCCTCAGGCGGGTGCACGGCGACGATGACACCCGCGTCCAGGAGCATCTGCCGGCGCCCCAGGGGGTCCGTGCAGGCGTGCCAGTCGTCGGCCCACGTGGTATCCAGCTCGACGGTTTCCTCCCGCGCGGGGACAACGGGGGCAGCTCGAAGCTCCTCAAGCCTGTCCGAGCGTCCCTGAAGCTGCCGTACGACAGCGTCGGCCGCCGGGCCGCGGAGCATGCCGAGCCTGGTCGACAACTCTTCGATGTCGGCCTCCAGGTCCGCGATCTCCGCCCGGTTGTCCTGTCCGGGTACCCGGACCACCTGTGTGCGCCTGAACGGCCCCACATGGGCCAGGAATTGCGTTTCCACGTACTCCAGCACTCCGGCAGCCTGGATGCTCAGCGCGGGAACTCCCGGGGCATGCTGTTTCCCCGAGCACCGGAAAACCTCCTTCTTGACGCCCTGCTCCTTTCCCCGCTTCTCTCGGTACCAGTTGACGAACATGTTCTGGTCGCACACGCCGCACACCAGTACTCCGAGGAGCGGATGCCCATCTTTCCTGCGCGGCCCAGTGTTGTTTGTGGAAAGCACCTTCAGTGCGTCTTGCAACCGGTGCCATGTGTCGTCGTCGACGAGCGCCTCCCCCTGAAGTACAGGGGAACCGTCGGCATTGCGAACGATGGTCCCGTCTTTCTTGACGAGATGCCCGCGCATTACGGGGGACAGAAGCATGTCCCGCACCACGGTGAGCTGCCAGGTGCTTTCCGGATCCGGCTCCCGCGGTGGAGTGGCAAGTAGTCCCCGGTGGTTTTTCGGCGTGATGGCGTCCATCGCGGTCAACCACCGCAGGATTTCGCTGTAGGACCGCCCGGAGATAGCGCGAGCGACCATGGCGCGTCGGATGTCGGCCGTGGATTTGGTGGGATCTTCGTTTGTGTGTTCAAAGAGCCACCAGCCTTCGTTGCCGTCGGCGAACGTTCGCCGGCCCGGCTTGTAGCCGTACGGCACGACTCCCCCGGGCCACCTGCCGAGCGACTGAAGATGTGCGGCGGCGCCTTGGTTCCGCTCCATGATGGTCTGGCCTTCGAGCTGGGCTGCGAAGGCCAGGATGAGCATGATCAGCTCAGACATAGGCGAGCTGAAGTCGAGTTCCAGCTTGTCGCCCCCGGGGCCAGATGCGAACACCAGCCGCTTCCCGTGCTTCTTTGCGTACCGCCCCAGGTCCGCCATGTCGGCCATGGAGCGCACCGCGCGATCCATGCGCTGCCAGATCAGAACGTCCCACTCGTCGGGACGGTCAAGCCAGTAGCGCAGCTCCTCGCGCTCCCATGGCGTGGTTTTGAGCGCGGAGATGTCCAAGTCCCTTGCCCATCCGACGAACTCCCCTCCGATTCGCCCACCGGTGGCGGTGACCATCTCCTCTTGGACCTCGGGCGATGTGGAAGCGTCGGTGTACCTGCTGATTCGTACGGCCCCAACGATTCTCAGTGCGGCACCAGTTGATGTCATGTGTTACATGATAGTTGGTTCATCTAGCGTGTCCGAGCTGGATCCCGGGGACCGTGCCCTGGGAGGCGAGGAAGGCCGCGATCGGACGGAACGCCTCCGTCTGCCGGTCGTTCCAGAGGCCCAGGTCGGCGGGGCTGATCCGGCCCTGGGGGCTGACGGCCGTGGCCTCGACGAGGATCAGACCGGTGCCGCCCACGGCGCGGGAGGCGTAGTGGGCGAGGTGCCAGTGGTTCGCCGTACCGGTGTCCGGGCCCGAGGACGCGGCGCTGTACTGGCACATCGGCGCCATCCAGACACGGTTGGGGACGGTCAGCGACCGCAGGCGGTACGGCTCGAAGAGTGCGCTCACGGGGGACTCCGCTTCCTCGGGTGCGACGGCAGGACACGAGGCGCGGCCGGGCACACCGGAACCACCCTCGTACGAGATCCACCGTACTACGAGATCCCACGTAATACGAAGCCTGCCGTACTAACGGGCGGCCCCGGCCCGTCCGGCGGGCCGGCGGGCCGTCCGGGTCCGGCGGCCCCCGCGGACCCCGGCCGCGGTCAGGATCCCGGCCGCGGTCAGGATTCCGGCCGGCGCCGCCGTCGCAGCCGGATGTCCGTCCCGGCCTCGTACAGCTGGCTCCAGCTGCGGCCGCCTCCCGAGGTCCAGGTCACCTGGACGTTCGCCCCGTCGGTGCGGACCGCCTCGACCGTCATCGTCCGGTGCCCGTCCCGTACGTCCCCCCGCAGCAGGTCGCGGGCCTTGACGGTGACCGGCTCGGCGAGCGTGTCCTCCGCGTCCCCGGCCGCCCGGACGAGCGCGGCGGCCAGTTCCCTGGCCGCCTCCGGTGAGCAGGCCCAGGAGGCGCGGCCCGGCGGGCCCTCGATCAGCAGCCCGACCCCGGGCCGCTCCCCCGGCGGGCGGGGTGCCACCTCCACGGTCGCGCCCCGCCCCTCGGTGTCCTCGATCCGGATGAGCATCCGCGCCTCCTCGTCCCGCTCCGGTCAGTCGATCCGGAGACTCTCCGGCGGGCCCAGGTAGCTGGGCTTGAGGCCGCCGGTGTCGACCACCAGGTTCTGCAGCACCACCGTCGGGTCGACCATCCAGAATTTCAGCACATGGACCCCCGCGCGCCCTATGCGGTGCGTGGTGCTGGTGCGGTTGACGTTGTCGGAGGTGTTGCGGGCCCACTGCGGGTTCATGGTGCCGTCGTCCGAACCGGTCACCGCCGTGATGTCGACGGACTGCGGCGCGTCGTCGTCGAAGGAGACGGCGTAGGTGAGGCCGCCGGTGGCCAGCGCGCTGTTGCGCGGCGAGAGGTACGCCCAGACGGTGACCGGGCCGGTGGTGAAGAGGCTGACCCTGTACTCCAGCCTGGGCCCCCGGCCGCCGGGGCTCTGCCGTGCCGCGGTCACCGGGAAGGGCTCCATGCCCGAGCCGGTGCGGCCGATGCCGGGGATGCGCCGCCAGGTGACGCCGCCCGCCCCGACGGCCCGGTGGTAGTGGTCGGCCTCGGCCGAGACGTATCCGTTGGCCTCGACGAAGCCGCCGAGCCGCTTGCGGTCGGTCCGCGGGTGGTCGACCACGGCCCGTACGGTGACCTCGGCTCCTCCGGGGCCGGTGACGGTGACCGGAACCCGGGTGACGCCCTTGGGGGCGCGGGTCCAGTCGACCCGGAAGGTGACCCTCGTCTGGGTGTCCACCCGGCCGCGCGTCCGGTCGGCGAGCAGCCAGGGTTCGCCCGTGCGGATCCGGAAGGAGAAGGGTTCCCGGCCGCGGTTGAAGACCTCGACGTACTGGGCGGGCTGGCTCTGGTAGGGGCTGAAGACGGGGAGTTCGGGTCCGGTGCCGTCCTGCCCGGCCGCCGGCCACCAGTCTTCCGAACCGTCGACGGCGACGCCCATCTCGGCGGCCTCCGGCAGCTCGATGCGCTTGACGGCGGGGAAGATCTCGTCGGGGAGGGCGACGTTGTCGCGTTCGGGCTGCTGCCAGGGGGCGTTGGGGCCGTAGCGGTCGATGTCCCCGTAGCCGATGTGCGGCTGTGTCTGGAAGCCGTTCCACTTGCCGCCGGCCACCTCGGTGTTGAAGCGGCGTGCCAGCGCGAAGTCGTCGGCGAGCCGCTCCTCGGCCGTGGCCGCGAGTCCGTTGGTCAGGGCGCGGCCCTGCGGCGCGTAGTGCAGGTTGGTGAACTGCGCCTGGCGCAGGGCGTAGAGGTTGGCGCTCGCCCGCACCTCGTAGCCGACCAGCTGGTACCAGGCGTCCTGGGCGGAGGCCGGGAGCCGGCGTCCGACGCGTCCGGCGGCCCTGTCCAGCCGCTGCCAGTCCTCGGTGACGCGTTCCAGCTCCCGGTAGTCCACCAGGCTGAAGGGGGTGGCCCGGTCGTCGTAGACCACGGCCGAGGAGTCCTTCGCGGGGTCCTTGGCGGGGTCGAGAGTGATCTTCCGGTTGAGCAGTTCGGGCTTGCGGCGGGACTGGAGCGCGGCGTAGGCGCGCAGGACGCCGGCGATCTCCTCGGCCTGTTCCGCGCCGAAGTTCTGCCGGGCGTAGGACTCCTCCCACTCGGGGAGCTTCTCCAGGGGCCAGCGGTCGGGGTTCCAGGCGTATTCGAGGAAGAACTGCGTGGGCAGCTCGTTGCCCTTGAGGTCTCCGACGTTGGTGACCCACAGCCCGTGGTTGCCGTACGCGTGGCACTGGTGGAGCTGGTCCCACATGTTGGGCAGCGAGGCGGTGTCGACCCATTTGTAGTTGCGTCCCACGCCGACGTAGTCGAAGTGGTAGTAGAGCCCGTAGCCGCCGGTGCGGGGGTCGGTGCCGTGGTCGGGCAGCTTGCGGACGTTGGCCCAGTTGTCGTCGGTGAGGACGACGGTGACGTCGTCGGGCACCCGCAGTCCGCGGTCCCAGTAGCGCTGGACCTCCTTGTACAGGGTCCAGACCTGGGGGACGGCCGAGTCGGAGCCGAGTTCCTCGGCGAGGATCGCGCGCTGGGCGGCGATGATCTCCTGCATCAGTTCGATGCCGTCGCCGTCCGGCAGGCTGACGTCGCCGTTGCCGCGCATGCCGAGGGTGACGACCCCCTCGAAGTCCTCGTCGGCCATGCGCCGGATACCTTCGCGCCAGTAGGCCTTGATCGCGTCGGCGTTGCGGCGGAAGGACCACTCGCCGGTGCCGCCGTAGGGGTCGTGGCCGGGGGTGGTGACGGCGCCCGCGCCGTCGCGTACGGCCGCGACGGCGTGCCGGTTCCACTCCTCGATGCCGCGCATCATGGGCGCCTCGTGGGAGGTGCCCATGACGATCCCGTACGCCTTGGCGGTGGCGTGGTTGAGCGGGTCGTCCTCGGCGAAGGCGCGGCCCCACACCGCCGGCCACAGGTAGTTGGCCTTGAGGCGCAGCATGACCTCGAAGACCTTGGCGTAGAAGTCCGCGTTGAAACCGCCTTCGAAGCCGGGGGCCTTGCCCGGCCCGAAGTAGGCCGGGGCCCAGGTGCCGAGCGCGGGGTTCTCGTCGTTGACGAAGAAGCCGCGGTACTTCACGGCGGGGGTGCCCTGGCTGTACCGGCCGCGCAGGACGTACAGCGCGTCGCGGTGCACGGGCCGGACGTCGTCCCACCAGTACCAGGGGGAGACACCGATGCCGCGGGAGACGTCGTACGTGCCGAAGACCGTGCCGCGCTGGTCGCTGCCCGCGATCACGAAGGCGCGGTCGACACCGGGCAGCGGCTTGTCGACGACGGTCTGCAGGCTGGTCTCCCAGGCGCCCCGGACACCGGAGACGTCCAGCTTGCCGGCGGCGATCAGGGAGTCGATCAGCGGGCTGCGGCCGATGGTGCCGATCAGGACGATCTCGCGGGCCCGGCCCGGGGTGTCGTGGGTGAGGGCGGGGCGGACGCCGGTGACCCGTTCGATGTCGTCCCGGAGGTCGCCGGCGACCCGGACGACGCCCGGGTGGTCGCTGCCGGAGACGACGACCGGTACCGCCCGGCCGGACTCGGCCAGTGCGAACGCGCCGGGGCGGCGGGTGAAGGAGATGTACGCCCCGGGGTCGGTGGGCCGAAGGCCGGCGGAGGCCGCCGACGCCTGCGGGGTGAGCCCCGTCAGGGATCCGAGCGGGGTCGCGGTCAGGGCGGTGATACCGAGGCCCGCCCCGAGGAGCGCCCTGCGGCTGGTGTGGTGCGGGGTCTGCTGGTCCATGCGGCTCTCCCTTGTGTGCACACGGATGCTTCGGTTCGGTCCGCCGGCCGCCCGGCGCACCGGCACGCGGGCGGGCGGCGGACGTGACCGGCCCTCCAGGGGCTCCGGGGGTCCGAAGGCTCCGGCGCTCCGGTGGTCCGGGGGCTCCGGCGCTCCGGGCGGCCGCCGTCACGTCCGCCGCCGCGCCCGCGCGGGGCCGGTGGGGCGGGTCAGTGCCGGCCGGCGGCGAGCGTCAGGGTCTGGCGCAGGGTGCCGTAGGCGGGCTTGGGGGCGTAGTCCTCGTCGAGGACGTTGGCCGCGCCCTCGCCCGGGAAGGTGTCCGGGACCCAGGAGTAGGTGTCGGTGAAGCCCCACAGGGTGAAGGCGTTGCAGCCCGGGGTGAGGAGGCAGCCGCGCAGCATGACGGCGTAGCCCTCGGCCTGGGCCTCCAGCTCGGTGCTGTCGGCGGGCATCGGTATACGGACGTCGGCCTCGGTGATCGCGGTCTCCAGGCCGAGTTCGTCGAAGCGCAGCATGTTGTCGGCGATGTCGTGCGGGGCGCCGTACTGAACGCCCAGGTGGCCCTGGATGCCGACGCCGTGGACCGGGACGCGCTGCTTGCGCAGCCGGCTGACCAGGTCGTACAGGGCGTCGCTCTTGGCGTTGACGCCCTCGATGTTGTAGTCGTTGATGAACAGCCGGGCCTTGGGGTCGGCCTCGTGGGCCCAGCGGAAGGCGTCCGCGATGTAGCCGGGGCCCAGCTTCCGCAGCCAGATGCTGTCCCGCAGGGTTCCGTCCTCGTTGAACGCCTCGTTGACGACGTCCCACTGCCAGATCCTGCCCTTGAAGTGCGTGACCTGTTCGGTGACGTGCCGGTGGAGGATCTCCCGCAGCTCGTCGGCGGTGAAGGCGTCCTCGGTGAGCCAGGCCGGCAGCTGGCTGTGCCAGACCAGGGTGTGGCCGCGCACCAGTTGCCTGTTCTTCCCGGCGAAGTCGACGAGCTCGTCGGCGGCGGCCCAGTCGTAGGTGCCGCGCCGCGGCTCGACGGCCTCCCACTTCATGACGTTCTCGGCGGTGACGGAGGTGAACTCCCCGGCGACCCGGGCCCGGTAGGGGGCGTCGTCGGCCAGGGCGTCCATGTTCACGGCCGTGCCGATGCGCAGGCCCGCCTTCTTGCCCAGGGTGCCGAGCGTCTGCTGGGAGGCGTGCGGCCCCGGCTTGCCGTGGTGGCCCGGCGCGCCGCCGGTGGCGGCGGAGGCGCTGGTGAGGGTGAAGGCCGAGACGAGGAGCACGGCGGCGGCGGAACCGACCGCGGCCGAACGAGTTGCCTTGAACATGACAGATACCTCTCCGTAAGGGCGTGCTGACGCGGGCCCGGGCATGGGCCACGGGCCACAGGACTGCCTTCGAAAGTTTCGGGCCGGGCGGCACGGCGGCCGGGACTCCCCGCAGGAGCCGGGACTCCTCACCGGAGCGGGGCGGGCGGGTGGGGCGGCCGCCGGCGGACCGGTGGCCGCCGCCCCGCCGCCGTCAGTCCGCCACGGCCGCCGGCTCGGTCGAGGTGGCGCAGACCAGGGTGCGCCGGTGGTCCACGGTGCGCTCCGGACCGGTGAGGCGCAGCCGTACGGTGTGCCGGACGTCCTCGGGGCCGCTGGAGGCCGCGAAGCGCAGCTCCAGGTCGCCCGGTTCGACGATCCGGTGCCCGCCGGTCCCGGTGAAGGACGCCAGGTCCGCGTGGAAGCGGAAACGGACCCGGCGGGCCTCGCCGGCCGCCAGCGGGACGCGTGCGTAGCCGATGAGCCGTACGTCGGGGCGGGTGGTCTGGGCGACCGGGTCGTGGAGGTAGAGCTGGACCACCTCGGTGCCGTCGCGGTCCCCGGTGTTGGTGACCGTCACCTCCAGGTCCGTCCCGGCGTCGGTCCCCAGCTCCTCCGGCGCGTCCGCTCCCGCCTCCCAGGCGAAGGAGGTGTAGGAGAGCCCGTGGCCGAACGGGTAGAGCGGGGTCGGGTCGAGGTTGCTGACCCCGTTCGCCCGGCCGAGCGGCGGCTGGAGGTACGTCCAGGGCTGGCCGCCGGGTCCGTCGGGCACCCCGATGGGCAGGCGTCCGGAGGGGTTGACCCGCCCGGAGAGCACACCGGCCACCGCCGGCCCGCCCTCCTCGCCGGGGAAGAACGCCTGCACACAGCCGGCCAGCCGGTCCGCGTACCCGCCGAGCGCGTACGTACGTCCCGTGAGCAGCACCAGGACGACGGGGGTGCCCGTCGCCAGCAGCGCGTCCAGCAGCCGGCCCTGGAGCCCCGGCAGGGTCAGGTCGGCCGCGTCGCAGCCCTCCCCGGAGGTGCCGCGGCCGAACAGCCCGGCCCGGTCGCCGAGCACGGCGACGCACACATCGGCCCCGGCGGCGAGCTCCACCGCCTCGGCGATGCGCGAGTCGTCGGCGCCGTCGACGTCGCAGCCGGGCGCGAAGTCCACCCGGGCGCCGGGCATCTCCTCCCGCAGCGAGTCCAGCACGGTCGGGATGTCGATGCCCATGGGCATGTCGGGGTACGAGACACCGACGTGGCTGGGGAAGGAGTAGCAGCCGAGCATGGCCAGCGGGTCGTCGGCGCGCGGTCCGACGACCGCGATCCGTCCGGTCCCGGCCAGCGGCAGCACGCCCCGGGGATTGGCCAGCAGGACGCAGGAGCGCTCGGCCAGCCGCCTCGCCAGGGCGCGGTTGCGCGGCGGGTCGAGGTCCACGGTGCCGCGGGCCCGCTCCGGGTCGACTCCGTCCAGGACGGGGGGCAGGGCCGCGCCCTGCGCGTCGAGGAGCCCCAGTTCGCACTTCTGGAGCAGGACGCGGTGCAGGGCCCGGTCCACCAGTTCCTCGGCCACGGTGCCCGCGCGGACGGCGGCGACGAGCGCGTCCCCGTACCCGCGCACGGTGGGCAGCTCCACGTCGACGCCGGCGGTCAGGGCGAGGCGGGCGGCGTCGCCGCGGTCGGCGGCCACCTTGTGCAGGGTCTCCAGGAAGCCGACGCCGAAGTAGTCCGCGACGACGGTGCCGGTGAAGCCCCAGGTGTCCCGGAGGAGCCCGGTGAGCAGTGTCGGGTCGGCGGCCACGGGGACCCCGTCGATCTCGGCGTAGCTGTGCATCACCGACCGGACGCCGCTCTCGCGGACGGCCATCTCGAAGGGCGGCAGGACCACGTCGGCCATCTCGCGGACGCCCGCCCGGACCGGTGCGAGGTTGCGGGCCCCGGCGGAGGCGGAGTAGCCGGCGAAGTGCTTGAGCGTGGCGACGATCCCCGCGGACTCCAGGCCCTGGACGTAGGCGGTGCCGATGGTGGCGACCAGGTAGGGGTCCTCGCCGATGGTCTCCTCGACGCGCCCCCAGCGCAGGTCGCGGACCACGTCGAGGACCGGGGCGAGGCCCTGGTGGATGCCGACGGACTTCATGTCGCCGCCGATCCGGTGGGCCATCTCGGCGACCAGTTCCGGGTCCCAGGCGGCGCCCCAGGCGAGCGGGACCGGGTAGGCGGTGGCGCCCCAGGCGGTGAAACCGGCCAGGCACTCCTCGTGCGCGAGGGCGGGGATGCCGAACCGGCCCGCCTCGGCGATCCTGGCCTGCGCCCGGGCCAGCGCGACGGCGCCGACGCCGGGGTCCACCGGGGCGGTCCCGAACGGCCGGGTGAGCTGGCCGAGTCCGCGGGTGGTGATCTCGTCGAAGTCGACCGGGTCGACCATGTCGTTCTGGTGGGGCGCGACTCCGTCGCCCTCGGCGTCGGCGCCCACCCAGATGCCGTACAGCTGGGCGGCCTTCTCCTCGAGGGTCATCCGGGCCGCCAGGTCGGCCACCCGCTCCTCGGGGCTCAGCGACGGGTCGCGCCACGGGCCGTCGGCGGTGGGCGCCGGCTCGGCCTGACGGGCATGCGGGACGGGGTGGATTGCCATGACGGCAGGAGTTCCTCTCATGAGTGCGGTGGTGCGGGGCGGCAGGTGTCTGCTATTTGCCGCCCACCCCCATCAGTCCGTTGATCAGCGCGCGCCGGGCCACGAGGTACACGGCGAAGATCGGTACGACGGAGAGGACGATCGCGGCCAGCACGGCGGGGATGTTCACGCCGAACTGGGTCATGAAGTTGAAGAGGCCCAGCGTCAGTACGCGGTTCTCCTCCGACTGCGTGAGGATCAGCGGGAACAGGAAGCCGTTCCACGCCTGGAGCGCGGAGAAGATCGCCACGGTGCTGATGCCGGCCTTGGAGAGCGGCACCGCCAGCTGCCAGAGCATGCGCCAGGGCGAGGCCCCGTCGAGGGCCATCGCCTCGTACATCTCCTCGGAGACGTCGCGCATGGTGCCGCTGAGGACCAGGACGGCGACCGGCATGGCGAACGCGGCGGTGGGCAGGATGATCGCCCAGAGGCTGTCGTACAGGCCCATCTTGCCGATCATCAGGTACAGCGGCACGATCACCGCCTGCGCCGGGATGGCCACGCCGAGCAGGAAGGTCCGGAAGGCGAGCGAGGACAGGCGGCTGCGGGTGCGGACGGCCACATAGGCCACCGGCACGGACAGCACCAGCACGATGGCGACCGTGGCCACCGCGACGAGGGCGGTGTTGCCGAGCAGCGACAGGAAGCCGCTGTCCAGGACCGTGCGGTAGTTCTCGAACGTCGGGTCCGTGGGGACCGCCAGCGGATCGCCGTTCAGCGCCTGGTCCTGGCGCATCAGCGAGGCGGACACCAGCGTGTAGAGCGGTACCAGGACGATGAGCAGCCAGACCAGGGACCCGAGGCCGGCCACCGGGTTGCCGAGCGGCTTGCGGCGGCGGGCGGGACGGCTCACGGGGCGGGCGGCGGGGGCGGAGCGGCGCCGCGGCGCGGCCGGACGGGTGTCGATCGACATGGCGTCACATACCTTCCCGGGTGGACCGCATGTTCCCGAAGCCGCTGAGGCGGACCATGATCAGCGAGATGGCGGTGGCCACGACGACGAGGGCGGTGGCGATGGCCGCCGCGTAGCCGAGGTCGTAGGTCTGGAACCCCGTCCGGTACATCAGGTACGGGAGGATCGTGGTGTCCGTGCCGGGTCCGCCCTTGGTCATGATGAGCACGGTGTCGAAGTAGGTCAGCGAACCGACGATCATCAGGACCGACGAGGTGGTCATCGTGTGCCGCAGCTGCGGCAGGGTGATGTGGAAGAACTGCCGCACCATGCCGGCACCGTCGATGGAGGCGGCCTGGTAGAGGACTTCGGGGATCTGCCGGGCGCCGCCCTGGTAGATCAGCGTGTGGAAGGGCATGAACTGCCAGCCGCCGACGAACGCCACGACCAGCAGCGCCCCGGTGGAGGACCCCATCACGTTGGGATCGACGCCGATCCAGGGGCCGATCTCCTTGATCACGCCGAAGTTCGGGTCGAGCAGGGCGTGGAAGAGCATCGCGATGGCGGTGGTGGAGAGCAGCAGCGGGATGAAGAAGACGGCCGACAGCAGGGCGCGGTTCTTCTGGCGGCCCGCCGCCCAGACGCCCAGCAGCAGGGCGACCGGGGTCTGGAAGGCCCAGCTGATCACGGTGAGCACGAGGCTCAGCCAGGCGGCCTGCCCGAACTCCGAGTCCTGGAAGAGCCGGGTCCAGTTGTCCAGGCCGGTCATGGTCGGGGAGTTGAGCCCGTCCCACGAGGTGAAGGAGAGATAGACGGCGATCGCCAGGGGGACGATCGCGAAGACGGCGAAGAAGAGGATCCCGGGTACGGCCCAGGCGACCGGGGGGCGGCCGACGTCACCGACGGCCGCCTTCCCGCCTCCGTGCGACTTCGCTACCGGAGCGTGGTGCGACATGGTTACTTGGCGGCCTTCATCGCTTCGACGAACTGCTCGGGCGTGGTCTTGCCGGCGAACAGCTTGCTGATCTCGGTGAGCAGCGGGGTGGCGTACTGGGCCTCGAGCGCCTGGTCCCAGGAGAGGGTGAAGCTGGGAGCCTTCTGGACCAGGGAGTACTGGTCCTGGGCGAACTGGGGGTTGGGCGAGCTGCTCAGCATGGACGCGGCGTTGGACGTGGTGGGGATGTCACCGTTGTCCACCAGCGCCTTGGCGTAGGTCTCGGAGGCCATCGTCTTCAGGAACTCGATGGCCTCCTCCTTGTGGTCGCTGCGGGCGTTCACCGACCAGTAGTTGGTCGGGTTGCCGACGACGTTCGCCGGGTCGCCGGTGCCGCCGGCCACCGTCGGGAAGGCGGTCCAGCCGAGGTCCTTCTTCGCGAACTCGGGAGCCTTGCCGAGCTGCGTGGAGTACTCCCAGGAGCCCATCAGGTGCATGGCGGCCTTGCCCTTGTTGAGCAGGGTCGGGGCTCCGCCGTTGCCGTAGTCGACCGAGTTGAAGTTCTTGCCGAAGGCGCCGTCGTCGATGAGCTCCTTGACGGTCTGCGCCGTCTTGAGCACCGCCGGGTCGCCCCAGCCCTCGGTGTCGCCGTTCTGGATCTTCCGGAAGACCTCGGGGCCGCCGATGCGGTCCAGGAGGTACTCCATCCACATCAGTTCGGGCCACTTGTCGGAGCCGCCGAGCGCGAACGGGGTGATGCCGGCGTCCTTGAAGGTGGTGATGGCCTTCTGGAGGTCCTCCCAGGTCTTGGGGGCCTCGACGCCGTGCTTCTCGAACAGGGCCTTGTTGTAGAAGAGCATCACGGGCTGCATGCCGCGCATCGGCACCCCGTAGATCTTCCCGTCGAGGCTGCCGGCCTCCATGATCGAGGGCAGGAAGCCCTCCTTGAGCGTGGCGTCCTTCTTCACCGTGCCGGTCAGGTCGACCAGCTGCCCGGCGTCGACGTACGGCTTGATGGAGCCGCCGCCCCAGTTGAAGAAGACGTCCGGCGCGTTGGGCGAACCCATGGCGCTGCGGAGCTTGTTGACGTAGTCGGTGCCGGGGACCGACACCAGCTTGACCTTGACCTTCGAGGTCTTGTTGAACGAGTCCACCGCGGCTTGCTGGACCTTGACCGCGTCGTCGCCGTAGACGTAGGCGGTGATGGTGCCGCCGTCCGATCCGCTGTCACCGGAGCCGCAGCCGGCCAGCATGCCCGCCATGGCCAGCGCGGCGCCCGCCGCGGCCCATCTCGTCGTACGTGAGCCCTGAGTGAAAATACCCGACCGCATGACCGCACCTCTGTCGAATGTTTCGGCGTGCCTTTCGAATGTTGCCGGAACCGTACGGTCGCGTTTCGAGCCCGTCAAGAGGGTGGGGACAATGATTTGCGATCCCCGTCCGGGCTCCGGCCGGGGGCGATGTGCGGCTACGATTCGTGCATGAGCCCTGCAAAGGTCCAGCCCCAACAGGAGAAGGCCTCCGCCGACCCGTCGTCGGAAAGCACCGCCACGCTGGCAGAGATCGCCCGAGCGGCCGGCGTTTCCGCTCCGACAGTTTCGAAAGTCCTGAACGGCCGCGCGGACGTCGCTCCCGGCACTCGTACGAAGGTGGAGGAACTGCTGCTCCGGCACGGCTACCGCCGCCGGCGAGGTGCCTCCCAGCAGTCCCAGCTCATCGATCTGGTCTTCCACGAACTGGACAGCGCGTGGGCGATGGAGGTCGTACGGGGTGTCGAGAACGTCGCCCGGGAGGAGGGGCTGAGCCTGGTCCTCTCGGAGAGCGCCGGCCGGCTCACCCCCGGCCAGACCTGGGTGGACGGGGTGCTGGCACGCCGCCCGGCCGGAGTCATCCTGGTGCTCTCCGACCTCGACGCCGCCCAGCGCGCCCAGTTGAACAGCCGTTCCATCCCGTTCGTCGTGGTCGACCCGGCCGGCGACCCCGGTGACGACATCCCGTCCGTCGGTGCCGCCAACTGGCAGGGCGGCCTCGCCGCCACCCGCCATCTGACGGGCCTGGGGCACCGGCGCATCGGCGTCATCGGCGGGCCGGCGCGCATGATGTGCAGCCGGGCCCGGCTGGACGGCTACCGCGCCGCGCTGGAGACCTCGGGCCTGCCGATGGATCCCGCGCTGGTACGCGAGGGCGAGTTCAACCACGAGGACGGCTACAGCGCGGCACTGGACCTGCTGCGGCTGCCGGAGCCGCCCACCGCGATCTTCGCCGGCAACGACCTCCAGGCGCTCGGCGTCTACGAGGCCGCACGCGAGCTGGGGCTGCGCATCCCGGAGGACCTCAGCGTGATCGGCTTCGACGACCTGCCGGTGACGCGCTGGGTCGGCCCGCCTCTGACCACGGTGCGCCAGCCGCTCATCGAGATGGCCGAGACCGCGGCCCGCCTGGTGCTCGACCTCGGCCGCGGCAGGCGGCCCGCGACCACCCGGGTCGACCTGGCGACCAGCCTGGTGGAGCGCAGCAGTACGGCCCCGCCCTCCCGGTGAGCGGGGCGGGCCGCGGCCGGAGGGACACGGGCCGGGGCCATGCGCCGCCGGGCGGTCCGGCTCCGGGTCTACGCGCGGCGACCCGCGGGGAGCGCCGGCCGCCCGGTGCCCCGGGTCTCCGCCGGTACGCCGGCCGGCGGGTGCCCGGACCACGGCGGGCCGGTGCCGTGGCGGGCCGGTGCCGCGGCTGCGGGCCGTTGTCAGTGGTGCGGTGCAGACTGGCCGTATCCGGCACAACGACGTCTCGGGAGACCGGCCATGTCCGATGTACTGCTCACCGTAGGCACCCGTAAAGGACTCTTCGTCGGCCGCAGGCGCGGGGGGCGCTGGGAGTTCGGCGACCCCTGTTTCAACGCCCAGGCCGTCTACTCGATCGGTATCGACACCCGGGGCAGGACGCCCCGGATCCTGGTGGGCGGGGACAGCGCGCACTGGGGGCCGTCCGTCTTCCGCTCCGACGACCTGGGAGCCACCTGGACCGAACCCGGGCAGCCCGCCGTGAAGTTCCCCCGGTTCACCGGGGCGTCGCTGGAGCGGGTCTGGCAGCTGCACCCGGCCGGGCCCGAGGCCCCCGGCGTGGTCTACGCCGGGACGGAGCCCGCCGCCCTGTTCCGCTCCGAGGACGGCGGCGAGTCCTTCGGGCTGGTCCGCCCGCTCTGGGAGCACCCGACGCGGTCCCGCTGGGTGCCCGGCGGGGGCGGCGAGGGGCTGCACACCGTCCTGACCGATCCGAGGGACCCCCGGGCCGTGACGGTGGCCGTCTCGGCGGCGGGGGTGTTCCGCACCGAGGACGGCGGGGAGCACTGGAGGCCGTCCAACAAGGGCGTCTCCGCCGTGTTCCTGCCCGGCCCCGCGCCGGAGTTCGGCCAGTGCGTGCACAAGGTCGCCCGGGACGCGGCCGATCCCGACCGGCTCTACCTCCAGAACCACTGGGGCGTGTTCCGCAGCGACGACGCCGGGGACACCTGGAAGGACATCGGGGCGGGCCTCCCCTCGGACTTCGGGTTCGCCGCCGCCGCGCACCCGCACCGCGCGGACACCCTGTACGTCTTCCCGGTCAACGCCGACACCGACCGCGTCCCGGCCGGCCGGCGCTGCCGGGTCTTCCGTACGACGGACGCGGGAGAGACCTGGGAGCCGCTGACCCGGGGGCTGCCGGACGGCGACCACTACGGCACGGTGCTGCGCGACGCGCTGTGCACCGACGACGCCGATCCGGCGGGCGTCTACTTCGGCAACCGCAACGGCGAGGTGTACGCCGGCACCGACGACGGGGACAGCTGGCGGCAGATCCTGTCGCACCTGCCGGACGTGCTGTGCGTGCGGGCCGCGCAGGTGTGAGCCCGGCGGCGCCCTCCACCTCGGCGGCGGGCGCCGCCGGTCCGGAGCCTACGGGACAGCCCTCAGGGCAGGGCCCAGTCGACCGGCTGCGCCCCGGCACGGGCCAGGTGGTCGTTGGTGCGGCTGAAGGGCCGGGAGCCGAAGAAGCCCCGGTCCGCCGACATCGGGGACGGATGGGCGGACTCGACCGCCGGCAGGTCGCCGAGCAGCGGCCGCAGATTGCGGGCGTCCCGCCCCCACAGGACGGACACCAGCGGCTTGCCGCGTGCGACCAGGGCGCGGATGGCCTGCTCCGTCACTTCCTCCCAGCCCTTGCCGCGGTGCGCGCCGGGCTTGCGCGGCGCGGTGGTCAGCGCGCGGTTGAGCAGCAGGACGCCCTGCCGGGTCCAGGGCGTCAGATCGCCGTTGGACGGGCGCGGGAGGCCGAGATCGCCGTGGAGTTCCCTGAAGATGTTCTCCAGGCTGCCCGGGAGCCGCTGCACGTCCGGCGCCACGGCGAAGCTGAGGCCGATGGCCATCCCCGGGGTGGGGTAGGGGTCCTGACCCACGATCAGGACGCGTACGTCGTCGAAGGGCTGCTGGAAGGCGCGCAGTACGTTCGCCCCGGCGGGGAGGTAGGTACGGCCCGCCGCGATCTCCGCGCGCAGGAAATCGCCCATCGCCGCGATCTGTCCGGCGACGGGACGCAACGCCTCGGCCCAGCCGGGCTCGACAAGTTCGTTCAACGGTCGTGCTGCCACAGTCCGTCACCCTACCGGCCCACAAGGACAGTGACGATCAGCCGGGTCCCCCGGAGCGGAGCGGGGTTAAGGTGCCCTCGTCGTCCCGCCCCTTCTTCCCCTCCGGAGCCGGTCCATGAGGTCGCCCAGTCGCTCACGCGGGCACGGGGGGACCCCGTGCCCGGCCACTCCCCCGCCGCCCGGCGCCGGGCGGCCGGCGTGAGCGCCGGGGACGGGGAGGAGGTCGTCCTCGGTGTCGATTCCGGCGGCTCCGGTCTGCGGGTCGCACTCGCGGGGACCGGCGCCGGGCGGCCCCTCGCCACCGCGGCCTGCGCCGGGCCCGTGCGGACGGGGCCGGCCGGCATCGACGCCGGGCACCTGCTGGAGCAGGTGCTGCCGGTGGCACGGGAACTGCTGGCGCGTCAGGCCCCCGGCGCGAGGGTCGTCGCGGCGGCGGTCGGCGCCGCCGGGATGGCCACGCTGGGCGACCGGTTGCGCGCGGAGGTGCCCGCCGCGCTCGCCGGTGCGCTGGGCGTACGCCGGGTGGCGCTGGCCGCCGACGCGGTGACCGCGTACGCGGGCGCGCTCGGCCAGCGGCCGGGGGCGGTCGTCGCGGGCGGTACGGGCCTGATCGCCCTCGGCACCGATCTCGGCACCTGGCGCCGGGCCGACGGCTGGGGGCATCTGCTGGGCGACGGCGGCAGCGGCGCGTGGATCGGCCGGGCCGGGCTCGACGCGGCGATGCGCGCCCACGACGGTCGGCGCGGCGGTTCGGGAGCCCTGCTGGCCCGGCTGGAGGCGGTGTTCGGCCCGGCATCCGGTCTGCCCGGCCTGCTCTACCCGCGTACCGACCGGCCCGCGCTGCTCGCCTCCTTCGCACCCGAGGTGGCGGCCTGCGCGGCCGGGGACGGGGTCGCGGCGGGCATCCTGCGGGCGGCGGCGGCGCACATCGCCGAGGCGGCGGCCGCCGTCTGCCCGCCGCCCCGCCCCAAAGGACCGCGCCTCGCCGCCGGGGAACCGCACGCACCCGCCGCCCCGCACGGGCCGCGCGAGCCGCACAAAACATACGAACCGTACGAAGTGGCCCTGACCGGCGGACTGTTCAAGATGGGTGAGCCGCTCCTGGCCCCGCTGCGCGAGGAGTTCGCCCGGCAGGTGCCGCAGGCCCGGGTCGTACGCGCGGACGGCGACCCCCTGGAGGGGGCGGTGGAGACGGCCCGCGCCCTGGCCGGGGACCGGCTGCGGCTGCCGTCCCATCCCACCCTGCTGTTCCTGCCCGGCACGGCGTAGGAGCCGCGCGGACGGGCGTCCCGTACACGGCCTTTGCCGCTCAACAGACATAAGCGGACAGATGACGCCCGACCACCCCCTCCCCGAACAGAGGGGTACCCAAAACCAGTAGCATGCGGCGCCATGAGCACCCCCACTGGGCCCGCTTCCGGCCTGCCAGTACGAATGCCGCGACCTCGCCAGTCCGGACGGCACCGCCGCCCGGAGCCCGTGGTCGCACCCGAAGGCGCTGCGGCGCTCGTTCTCGCCGTCCCCGGTCCTCCTTCCTCGGCCACGCGCAGCCTGGCCGAGGAGGTCATCAGCATCGCCCGTTCCGAGCTTCCCGGTCTCGACGCGCAGATCGGCTACCTCGACGGCGGCGAGGACGGGTACCCCACGCTGGCCGCCGCCCTCACCGGCGCCGCCGCCGAGCGCACCGCGCGCTACGAGCAGGCCGTCGCCGCCGGCCGTGAGGTCCCGGCCCCCGAGGGCCCGTCCGCCGTCGTGGTCCCGCTCCTCGCGGGGCCGGACAGCGCCGTCACCCGGCGCATACGGCAGGCCGTCATGGACAGCGGCACGCAGGTCGAGCTGACCGATGTGCTCGGCCCGCACCCGCTGCTCGCCGAGGCACTGCACGTGCGCCTCTCGGAGGCCGGGCTGGCGCGCGCCGACCGCGCCAGGCTGTTCACCGTGGCCACCGCCGCCGACGGCATCGTGCTGGCCACGGTCGGCGGGGAGGAGGCCGTCCGGGCCGCCGGGATCACCGGGATGCTGCTGGCGGCCCGTCTCGCGGTGCCGGTGATGGCCGCCGCCCTGGACGTGGACGGCTCGGTGGCCTCGGTCGCCGAGCAGTTGCAGAACTCCGGTTCCGCGCAGCTGGCGCTGGCTCCGTACCTGGTGGGCCCGGAGGTCGACCCCGGGCTCCTGGAGGCCGCCGCGAAGGAGGCCGGCTGCTCCGCCGCCGAGCCGCTCGGCGCCTACCCGGCCATCGGCAAGCTGGTCCTCTCGCTGTACGCCACCGCGCTCGGGATCACCCCGGCGACCCCGCAGGGCGCCCCGGCGCACTGAACCGGTGCCGTACCGGGCGGCACGCCCGGCTCCGCCGGGGCCGTGCCGCCCGTGCCGCCCGTGCCGCCCGTGTGCTCAGACGAAGACCACGCAGGACGCCGCCGGGACCTCGGCCGAACCGGTGTGCACCGGGACGCCCGTCTCCGCGTCGACGGCGAACCAGCTGACGTTCCCGGAGCGCTCGTTGGCCGCGTACAGCCACTGCCCGGTCGGGTCGAGGGTGAGATCGCGCGGCCAGCGCCCGCCGCAGCCCACGGTCGCCGCCAGGACCGGCTTCTCGGCCGTCTCGTCGAGCGTGAGGACGGAGATGCTGTCGTGGCCGCGGTTGGCGGTCCACAGGAACCGCCCGTCCGGGGAGACGACGATCTCGGACGGGTAGGTGCGCACCTCCTCCCCGGCCCCGTCGGGCAGGACCGCCGTCTCACCGACGGGGTCGAGCACGCCGGTTTCCGGGTCCCAGCGGCACACCGTGACGGTGGGCTCCAGCTCGTTCAGTACGTAGGCGTGTCGCCCGGACGGGTGAAAGGCCAGGTGCCTCGGCCCGGTCCCCGGCCGCAGGGCCGTCTCCCCGTGGAGCCTCAGCTCCCCGGTGCGGGCGTCGAGCGCGCAGACGCGTACGGAGTCCGTGCCCAGGTCCACACTGAGCACCCATGCCCCGAAGGGGTCCGGCAGCACCTGGTGCGCGTGCGGCGCCTCCTGGCGGCCGGTGTCGGGGCCGCTCCCCCCGTGCGGGAACACGCAGGCGGCCGGTCCGGGCGTGCCGTCGCCGCGCAGGGGCAGCGTGGTGACGCTCCCGGAGCCGTAGTTGGCGGTGAGCAGATGGCCGTCGGTGACGGCCAGATGGGTCGGGCCGCTCCCGTTCACCGGCCGCACCTCGCCGAGCGGCCGGGGGGCGCCCTCCTCGTCGGTCGCGAACGCGGCGACGGCACCGTCGCCGGTCTCGCTGACCGCGTACAGCACCCGGTCACCGGCCGCCGAGTCGCCGACGGCGAGGAAGGACGGGTCGGGGACCGCGTCCGTCGACCCGAGCAGGGTCAGCCGTCCGGTCCCGCGGTCGACGGCGGCGGCGGTGACGCCGTGTCCGCCGGCCGAGGTGAAGGACCCTATGTACGCCCGTCCCGCACTGCTGTCATCCATCGCGCTACCCCTCTTCGCATCCGCCGTGATCTTCCCTTCGACGGTAGCAGGCAGCCCTTTTTGGTCCAGACCAATTGGTCGGGTGTGCGGGGGTGTCCGCGGGCTCAGGCGCCGGCCGGAATCCGGCCGGGCCTCCGCAGGGGCACGGCGAGCTCGTGCAGGGCCCGCTCCAGCGCGTGGAGGTGGGCGAGCACCGGCGATGCGCCCGCCGGCTCCGCGGCCGGCGCATCGCCGGGGAGGAGGTGCCGCCCGGCAGCCGGTGCGTCGGTGAGCGCCTCGACGGCGGTCTCCACCCGCCGGCAGGCCGCGGCGAGCCGGGCATCGTGCGAGGCCTCCGGGTCGGCGGCGACAAAGGCCAGGCCGCGCACCTCGCGGGCGCAGTCGTCGAGCAGCGCCAGTACCCGCCGCGCCCGCCGCTTGCGGGCCCTCACCGGATTGAGCGGATGCACCAGCGGCGCGAGGGACAGGCGCATCCGGCCGAGGATCGCCTCCAGCTCGGCGACGCGCGAGGGCGGGTCGGCGTCCTCGCCCCCGGCGAGCCTGGCGGCGGCCTCCGCCGTGCAGCTGCGCACGCACCTCAGCGCCCTCTCCACCCACGCCTCGGTCACCGAGTGCGTGGTCACCGGCAGCACGAACAGCACCGCCAGCACGGCGCCGAGCGCCCCGGCCGCCGTCTCGGTCACCCGCAGCACGAGCAGACCCGCGTCGAGCACGCCGAGCAGCCCGTACAGCATGCTCGCCATCACGGTCACGGCCAGCATCATCCAGGTGTAGGAGACAGCGGCGGTGTAGAAGATGCCGAACACGCTCACCGCCACGACCACGGCGGCCACCACCGGCTCATGGTGCAGCGGCAGGGCCACCGCGAAGCCCAGACCGATTCCGAGCACCGTACCCAGGAAGCGTCTGAACCCGCGCACGACGGTCTCGCCCCGCGAGGTCGTGGCCACGAACACCCACCAGGTGGCGCCGACCGCCCAGTACCAGCGTTCGCCGGAGAGCACCTGGCCCACCAGGAGCGCGAACCCCGCCCCCGCCGTCGCCTGCACGGCCTGCCGCGTCGTGATCCGCCCGAGCCCCGTCGCCCCGTCGAAGAGGGCGACCGCCACGGGCGCCGCGATGCGCCGCTCGTAGCACCACACCCCGAAGCGCACCACCGACGACGCGAGGAGGGACAGCGGTACGGCCACGTACAGCTCGGGCAGCCGGCCGGGCACGATGTGCAGGAACTGGGCGGAGAAGTAGGCCATGAAGCCGAACACGCCCAGCGCGTGCCCGCGGGGCCCCCACCGCCGGGCGTACACCCCCGCCCCGACGACGGCGAGGAACACCAGGTCACGCGCGAGGGGCAGATCGTGCAGCACGGCGGCGAGCGTGAGCACCGGGAGGCCGGCGACGGGAAGGAGCGCGGTCGTGACCGCCTGCCCGCGCACCGTCGGGTCGGTCACCGTGAACAGGGCGAGCAGCGCGGCCAGGCCGCCCGTGACGGCCGCCTCCGCCGAGTGCCCGGCAGCCCCGCACAGCGCCACGGCGAGCCCGATGCCGAGCACGGCCCGGGAGGCGGACCGCAGTCGCATCAGCCCCGGGTCCTGTGCGACGAACGCCCTCTTCAGCAAGGTGTCCCGCCCTTTCGCGCAGAAAGCCCGCGCAGACATGAGAAAGGCGCCGCAGAGCTCCCGGAGGGGAACGCGCAGCGCCATCGACGGATATATCTGAGCATCCGCGGGGCTGATGGTTCAACTGAAACCAATTTCATTGGACCAATGGCCCATGATCCTCTCGTCTCCCACGGCCGCGGCAGAGCCAACGGACCAACCCCGGGCACCACCGGTGCGCGAACGGCGGCCACCGCCCCCGGCTCCGGGGCCTGCCCTGCGCGTGCCCCGGCGGCCGGCCCCGGCTCCCGGCCGCATGCCTCGCCCTCCGCGCCGGCGGCCGCGTCACGGCGAGTCCGCCCCCGGCCCCCGGCGCCGATAAGCTGCACCGGCGGCAGGAGGGCGGCAGAGCCCGGACACGGCAGGAGGCAGCCGGACATGGCGGTGGACGCCCTCGACACCCGTATCCTGCGGCTGCTCATCGAGCAGCCACGCACCAGCGTCCGGGAGTACGCGCGCATCCTCGGCGTGGCACGCGGCACCCTCCAGGCCCGGCTGGACCGGCTGGAACGGGACGGGGTGATCACCGGCACGGGGCCGTCGCTCTCGCCGTCCGCGCTCGGTCACCCGGTGCTGGCCTTCGTCCATCTGGAGGTCACCCAGGGCCGCCTCGACGAGGTCGGCGAGGCCCTCGCGGCCGTACCGGAGATCATCGAGGCGTTCTCCACCACGGGCGGGGGCGATCTGCTGACCCGGGTGGTGGCCCGGGACAACGGCCACCTGGAGGACGTGATCCAGCAGCTGATCCAGGTGCCGGGCGTGGTCAGGACACGGACCGAGGTGGCGCTGCGCGAACGCGTTCCGCACCGGGTGCTGCCGCTGGTGGAGGCGGTGGGCCGGGCCGTCGGCCGGCCCCGGCCCGGCTCTCCGGCGGCCGGTGCCTGACCGGCTCCCGCACCGCTCCCCGCGAAGGTCCCGCGCACCCTCCCGCCCCGGTTCCGCCGGCGGTGGCGAAGGCCCCGCCGACGCGGCGGCTCCGGCCACGGCGGCTCGCCTTCTCCCCGTCGGCCAGGGGGAGTTCGGGTCCGCGACGGCAGGGGGATCCGCCGGCCGCCCGGCACGGCGCACCCCGGGACCGGCGGAAGGACGCCCGGGCGAAGCGAGCCGTCCGGGACCGATAAGCTGATCATGCCGCGCACCCCGACGCACCGTACCGAGCCGCCGGGCCCGATGAGGTCGCCGCCGCGGCAGTCGGAAGAGCGGGCCACAGGACGAGATTGGTGTGCACAGGTGCTGGTTGCTGGACGGTACCGGCTGATATCCCCCATCGGCCGTGGCGGTATGGGCGAGGTGTGGCGCGCCACGGACGAGGTGCTGGGCCGGGCGGTGGCCGTGAAACTGCTGCTGGGCGACCACGCGGACGCGTCCTCGACCGCCCGGTTCCGCCTGGAGGCGCAGACCGCCGCGCGCCTGAGCCACCCCCACCTCGTGGCGGTCTTCGACTTCGGCTCGTGGGAGGACCGCTTCTACCTGGTGATGGAGCTGGTCGAGGGGCAGAGCCTGGGCGACCTGCTGAAGACCCAGGAGATGGTCCACCCCGAGCAGGTCGCCCGGATCGCCGGCCAGGCCGCCGCGGGGCTGGCCGCGGCGCACCGCCAGGGCATCGTCCACCGCGACATCAAGCCGGGCAACCTGATGCTGGACGCCGAGGGGTCGGTGAAGATCGGTGACTTCGGGATCGCGCAGTTCGTCGACGACCCGTCCACGGCACTGACGGGTGCCGGCCAGATCGTCGGAACGAGCCTGTACCTGGCGCCCGAGCGTGCGCTGGGCCGTACCGCCGACTCCGCCTCGGACATGTACTCGCTGGGCTGCGTCATCTACCAGCTGCTGGTCGGGCGCCCGCCGTTCCGCTCGGACACCGCGACGGCGACGTTGTACATGCACGTGGACACCCCGCCGGTGCCCGTACGGCAGTGCGGGGTCGACATCTCCCCCGCCTTCGACGCCTATCTGCTGGGTCTGCTGGCGAAGCAGCCGGAGGACCGGCCGAGCGCGGAGCAGGTGTCCGACTGGTTCCGTACCGACGCGTGGCGCGGACAGCCCGAGCCGCTGCCGCCGCACATCCCGTCCGCCGTGCCCCCGGCCGTCCCCGCGGCCCCCGCCGCCCCGGTCCCCTCCGCGCCCGCGGTGCCCGGGACGCCGGCGACGGCCGGGGGCGTGGCGACGTACCGGCTGCCCCAGCCCTCGGGCCGCAGACGGGCGGCCCCCGCGTCCCGGGCGGCGGGACCGGTGCCCGCCCGCAGGCGCAGCACCGGTGAGGCCATCCGGCGCAGGCCCCGTGTGGCGAGCGCCGTCGCCGGGACGATCGCCTTCCTGGCCGCCGTGTATCTCGGTACGGTCCTGTTCGCACCGGATTCCGGGAAGGCGGACGTCCAGGACCCCTCCCCCTCCTCGACGGCGGAGGTCGGCTCCCCCGCCGCCGGGGACCCGGCCGGCAGCGGGCCCGGGGAGCCCGACGAGGACGAGCCCGACGAGGACGAATAGGTCACCAGCGGCCGTGGACCCCGGCCCGGATCCGCCGGTCGTACAGGTCCCGCACCGCGTCCAGGGTCTCCTGCGGCAGCGGGGGCAGTGAGGCCGCCGCGGCGTTGGCCCGGGCCTGTTCCACCGCACGCGCGCCGGGGATGACACTGGTGACACCGGGCTGCTGGACGATCCAGCGCAGCGCGGTCTGCGCCGGGGTGGCCCCCTCGGGCGCGAGCCCCGCGAACTCGGCCGCCGCCGCCACCCCGGTCGCGTAGTCGACGCCGGAGAAGGTCTCCCCCTGATCGAACGCCTCGCCGTGGCGGTTGTACGTGCGGTGGTCCCCGGGGGCGAAGACGGTGTCGGCCGTGTACCTGCCGGAGAGCAGTCCGGAGGCGAGCGGTACCCGCGCGATGATGCCGACCCCGGCCGCGAGGGCGGCGGGCAGCACCTCGTCCAGCGGCTTGAGGCGGAACGGGTTGAGGATGATCTGGACACTCGCGACGCCGGGCCGCGCGATGGCGGTGAGCGCCTCCGCGCAGGTCTCGACACTCACCCCGTAGGCGGCGATCCGCTGTTCGGCGACGAGCGTGTCGAGCGCGTCGTAGACCTCGTCACGGGAGTAGACCGGGGTCGGCGGGCAGTGCAACTGCACCAGGTCCAGGGTGTCCACACCGAGATTGGCGCGGGAACGGTCGTTCCACGTACGGAAGTTGTCGAGCACGTAGTTCTGCGGGAGCTGGTCGGCGCGCCGCCCCATCTTCGTCGCGACGAAGACGCCCGCGTCGGGGCGCTCCTTCAGGTAGCGGCCGATGAGCTGCTCGCTGCGGCCGTCCCCGTACACGTCGGCCGTGTCGAAGAAGGTCACGCCCGACGCCACGGCGGCGTCCAGCACGCCGAAGGCGTCGGCTTCCCCCACCTCGCCCCAGTCCCCGCCGAGCTGCCATGTGCCCTGTCCTACGACCGATACGTTCCGGCCGGTCCTGCCGAGTATGCGTTGCTCCATGCGGATGATGCTACGGCTGCGACGGCTCCCGGTGGCCGGGCGGTGTCCGCGCCGTCGTGCGACGCCCGGCCGGCGGCCGCACAGTGGGAGGCAGGGACACAAGCGGTGCCCGCGCGGCGCCTGCCGTGCCGGGTGCTCACCGTCCGACCGGGGCATCACCGGGCGGAAGGAGCAGGAACGTGAGCAGTGACGGCGCACGACGTTTCGTGGTGCAGATCCATGACGCCCGGCGGATGCATTTCGACTTCCGTCTGGAGGTGGACGGCGTGCTCAGATCCTGGGCGGTGCCACGCGGTCCGTCGGACAACCCCCGGGACAAGCGGCTGGCCGTGCCGACGGACGACCATCCGCTGGAGTACCGCACCTTCGAAGGGGTGATCCCCCGGGACGAGCAGGGCAGCGGCACGGTCATCGTCTGGGACCAGGGGACCTACCGGCCCCTGGGGCACGCGCCGGACGGTGTCCCGATCCCGTTCGCGGAGTCCCTGGAGCGCGGCCACGCGACGTTCTGGCTGGACGGGGCGAAGCTGCACGGCGAGTTCGCCCTGACCCGCTTCCACATGGGCGAAGGGGACGGAGGTCCCGGCCCGGAGACATGGCTGCTGATCAAGGCCGACGACCGGCTGGCCGTGCACGGCCGGCCGGGTACACCCGATCCGCACCACGCGCGTTCGGCCCGCACCGGCCGCACCCTGCACCAGGTGGCCACGGCCGCGCGCCGTACGGGCACGGCCGACTGACCTCCGCGACCGCCGCGAAGACGCGGAACCGGGCCTGCGGGCACCGGACCGTGCCTCACCGCGCGGCTGCGGGCCCGGCGATCCGGGCGGCGAGCTGTTCCCGCAGCCGGGTCAGACGGGCGATCTCCGCGTCGAGTGCGGCCAGCCGCCGGGCGGCCACCCCCTCGTTCCCCGCTCCCCTCCCCGCGGGAGCCGCGCACTGCCTCGGCCCCCCGTCGGCCAGCAGGTCCAGCCGGTCCGAGCAGTGCCGTACGTCCCCGACCGTGAGCCCGAGTGCCAGCAGTTCGCGGATCACCCGGACCCTGGCGACGTCCCGGGCGCCGTAGTCGCGCTGGCCCGTCGTGGTCCGCGGCGGCGGGGGCAGCAGCCCCCGCTCCTCGTAGAAGCGCAGGGCCCTGGGTGTCGTGCCCGCCGCTGCCGCCGCGTCACCGATCCGCATCCGCCACCCCCGGTGTCCCGTGGTCAGGTGAGTGTGACCACGACGGTCCCGAGATGGCGACCGCCGATCACTTCGTGCAACGCCCGTGCGGCCCCGTCCATGCCCGCGATCCGCACATGGGGGAAGGTGATCTCCCCCGACCGCAGCCATCCGCCGAACGTCCGGTTCCACTCCTCCTGGACCTCCGGGTGGTCGAGGCCGCTGATCCCCCGCATCGTGATCCGTTTGACGACGAGCTGGTACGAGTCGAGCCCGACCGGGGCCGTGGTGCCGTCCCCGTCCGGGGCCAGCTGTCCGGAGAGCGCGCCGACCAGGGCGAACCGCGCCCCGGGCCGGGCCACTTCGACCGCGGCCCGCAGTTGCGCGCCACCGACCATGTCGACGAGGACGTCGATGCCCCCGGGGGCCGCTTCGGCCAGCCGGGCCGCGAAGGTCCGCTCGGGTTCCCTGAGGACGACGGCGTCGTAACCGAGGCTTCCGGTCATCGTGCGCGCCTTGGCCGGTGAGCCGGTGCTCCCGATCACCCGCCCCGCTCCCAGCAGCCGGGCGGTCCGGCCCGCCGTCGAGCCGACCGAACCCGCCCCTCCGGCCACGAACACCGTGTCCCCGGGCCGCAGTCCGGCACCGCGGGTGAGCGCGGCGTAGGCCAGGGCCCCCTGGGAGAGGTACTCCACCGGCTCGCGCAGGCTTCCGTCCAGCGGGACGCACCCCGCCGCGGGCACGGCCGCGTACTCACGCCAGCCGAAGTAGTGGAAGACGGACGTACCGACCGGCGGTCCGCCGGGCCCCGGGTTGGCGACCACCTCTCCGACGGCCGCGCCGAACAGGGTGTCCCCGGGCATCAGCGCCGGGAAGGGGGTGTCCTGGAGGCCGCCGCCGATGACCGTACGCAGGGCCGGGAACACCTGGAAACACCGGTTGCGCACCAGCACCTCGCCCGCAGCGGGCCGTGGCAGCGGTGTTCCGACGACCTGGAAGTGCTCGGGGCGCGGCAGCCCGTCGGGGAGGGAGACCAGGCGGACTTCGCGGGACTCGGGGGGCAGGGGCGGCCGGGCTGTCATGAGGGCTCCTCGTCTGCGGGCCTGCCCCCGGGCGGTCGGCCGGAGGCAGGCGGAGGTTAAACCCTCACCCGCGCGTCAGGAGCAAGCCCGGTTCCTCACGCGCTCTTCCCGTTGACCAGGTGGGCGAAGACCACGACGTTGTCCTTGTAGTCCTTCGCCTTCCTGTCGTACTCGCCGCCGCAGGTGATCAGCCGCAGCTGGGCGGTGCCGTTGTCGGCGTAGACCCGGTCGTCGGGGAAGTCGGCCTTGCTGAACGTCTCGACGGAGTCGACCTTGAAGGTGGCCACGACACCGTCCTCCCGGGTGATGTCCACCGTGTTCCCGGCCTCGAGGGTGCGCAGGAGCAGGAAGACCGCCGGGCCGGTCTTCGTGTCGACGTGTCCGGCGACCACGGAGGTGCCCCGCTCGCCCGGGGTGGCGGCGTCCTTGAACCAGCCGACCAGGTTCGGGTCGTTCGCCGGCGGTGCGTTCAGCTGTCCCGAGGGCCCGATGGAGAGGGGGGTGAACGGCGCGTCGACGGAGATCTCCGGGATCGAGATCCGCGAGGGCTCGGACCGCGGCAGCCCCGGGTTGGCCACGGTCCCGGAGGAGGGGGATGAGGAGGGGGCCGGGCCGGACGGGGCCGGCCGGGCGGGGGCGGACACCGCGGGCGACGGCGGTGGGACCCCGGCCGAGGCGTCGAGGGAGTTGTGGACGAGGAGGAAGCCCAGCCCCACCGCCGCGGCCGGCCACAGCAGGGACCGGCCGAGTGAGGGGCGTGCGGAGTCTGGTTCGGACGGCTGCGGGGCGGCCATGCGCGTGCTGCCTTTCGTGTGCGGGACGTGCGGTGCGGTCGGGAGCCGTGGGGAGAGCGGTACGGCCAAAGGTGCTGCGGAAACCGGCGCGGCCGCCGCCCGGAGAGGACGGCGGCCACGACAGATCCATCGAGCGGTGCGGGGCGGCGTCAGGCGGCTGCCGTGCCCGTGGCGTTGCGGCGGCGCATCCGGTACGCGGCGACTCCGAGGCCACCGAGCATCAGCACCGACCCCGCGGCCAGCCCGCCGCCGGAGAGCGCCATCGCGCCGCCACCCGTGTGGACGCCGCCTTCGGGCTTCTCGTGCTTCCACGACTCCGGCTTCTCACGGTCGTCACCGGCCGAGTTGGACTCCTTGTCCTTCTCCCAGTCGTCCGACGAGACGAGAGCGGCGAGCGCACCGCTGCCGGCGTGGACACCGCCTTCCGGCTTCTCGTGCTTCCACGACTCCGGCTTCTCACGGTCGTCACCGGCCGAGCCGGACTCCTCGTCCTTCTCCCAGTCGTCCGACGAGACGAGAGCGGCGAGCGCACCGCCACCGGTGTGGACACCGCCCTCGGGCTTCTCGTGCTCCCACGACTCCGGCTTCTCACGGCCGTCGCCGTTGCCGTCCTTCTCCCAGTCCCCCGAGAAGATGCCGGCGAGCGCACCGCCACCGGTGTGGACGCCGCCCTCGGGCTTCTCGTGCTCCCAGGAGTCCGGCTTGTCGCGGTCGTCGTTGCTGCTGCTGGAGGTTCCGCTGTCCTTGTCCCAGTCATCCGCCGAGGTCACGGCGTATGCGGCGGGAACGGAGACCGCGAGGACCGCCGTGACGGCGGCCGATGCGAACAGGGTGCGGGCAGAGCGCATGGATACACAGTCCTTCCGCCACTCCTGCGACGGCGGGCGGAATGCCTGCACATCGGATTCGCAGGGGCGACGTGATCCACCGTCAGCTCAAACTCCGCGGCCCACCACCGGAGAGCGCCGCACGGGGGCGGCTCCATGGGCCCATCGTGTGACAGCACGCCGGATGTCACCCGTTGGACGGCACGCCACGCCGACGGCATGTTTGGGCCGCGGACGATCCCCGGTGGAGGGGGCGAGCGACCCGACCGGGCGTCAGTTCCCCTTCCCCGCCGGGGGATGGGGAAAGACGGCGGGGCCCGGCAGCCACTGCTGCCGGGCCCCGCCCCGCGTGCCGGACGACGCAGACCTCAACCACCCGTCCGACCGCGCGTCACTCCACGGTGCAGGCCTCACCGTCCACGGTGAACGCCGTCGGCTCGGCGTTGTCACCCGTCGAACTGCCGGTGAAGCCGAAGCCCGCGGAGGACCCGGGCGCCACGGTACCGTTCCAGGCGACGTTGGAGGCGGTCACCTTCGCGCCGTCCTGCTGGTGGGTGGCGTTCCACATCTGGCCGATCCGCTGCCCGCCCGGGAAGGTCCAGCCCAGCCGCCAGCCGTCGTACGCGGTGCTGCCGGTGTTGGTGACCTTCACATCGGCCTGGAAACCGCCCGACCACTGGTTGGTGACGGTGTACGTCACCGAGCAGGTGGCGTCCCCGGGCGGGTCCGTGCCGGGGTCGGTGCCCGGGTCCGTGCCGGGGTCGGTGCCTCCGCCGTCGCTGTCCGAGGACTCGCCGACCTGGATGCCGCGCCCGTTGGTGGAGACGTAGACCCTGCCGTAGACCCTGGGGTCGCCGGTGATCGCGGCGCCGGTCCACGCCCACTGGTGGGCGTCGTCGTTGATCCTCGTCCAGGTCGCCCCGGTGTCGGTGGACCGGAAGATGCCGCGTACGCCGCCGATCTTCGCGCTGACGAAGACCGTCGGGTAGGACGCTCCGGCCGCCGCCTTGCCGAAGCCCACGCTGTCCGCCTGCTCGACGCCGGTGAACCTGGTGAAGGTGGCGCCGGAGTCCGTGGAGCGCCACAGCCCGTACGTGCCGCCGGCCGAGCCCCCCGCGAACCAGATGTCGCCCTCGGTGCCGGGCAGCGCCTTGAAGCGGACGTTGCCCTCGGCGGGCAGTCCGGTGGCCGCGGCGGTGAAGCTGGCTCCGCCGTCGGTGGAGACGTAGAAGGTGCCCGCCTTGAAGCCGTAGAACTTCTCCGGGTTCTTCCGGTCGGACTCGACCGTGGCTCCGGCCGGGATGCCGGTGGACGCGGTCCAGGAGTTGCCGTAGCCGGTGGTGTGGTGGACGCCCGCTCCCTCGGGGCTCCAGACGAAGCCGCTGCCGTCGGCCGCCGCCGCGACCGTGCCGCCGCCGGTGACGCCGGAAGGCTCCGATCCCTGGAACCAGTTGGCGCCGTTGTCGGTGGAGAACCCGATGTGCGGGGCCTCGTCGGCGTTGCCGACCCGTACGACCGTGTCCGGCGAGGCCTCAGCGAAGTCCAGGCTGGTCGTCGAGTCGAGGTTCGGCGAGGTGTACATCAGCTCCGGCACCTCGTCGAGGTCGGTGTGCCGGAAGCCTCCGATGTCACCGAGCGCGCTGAGCAGAGGCGCGCCGGAGGGCGGACTGGCCAGGTCGTTGACGGCGGTCTCCTCCAGCCCCTTCACCATCGGGGTGATGGTGAAGGGGGAGCCCGAGTCCCAGGCCGTGAGGTTCTCCGTGCCGAAGACCGTGGCTCCGGTCCCGTACATCATCCGGTCCGAGTCGAAGGGGTCGATCTCCAGCGACTCCGTCATCCAGCCCAGCTTGGGCGCGGTCTCCGGCGGTGCGGGGTTCGCGCCCCAGCTGAGCCAGGGGACGGAGGAGACGTCCAGGGTGTAGCGGTTGGAGCGGTTGGGGTAGCCGCTGTAGTCCCATGCCTGCGTCCAGGTGGCGCCGCTGTCCGTGGAGCGGAAGATCTGGGTGTCCGGCCACCAGGAACTGTAGGCGGTGGCCATCAGGGTGCCGGGGTCCTGCCGGTCCACCGACAGGCCGCTGAAGCCGTAGTAGGTGTCGGCCTCCGCGACCGGGCTGACGTCCTGCCACGCGCCGGTCGCGGTGTCGTACCGCCAGATCCGGCCCTTGGCGCCGTCGTACGGGCCGCCGGTGTCGCTCAGCGTCAGGTAGAGGTGGCCGGTGCCCGAGTCGAGGACGCCCTTGTGCGCGAGGTAACCGGTGGGCTGGCCCGCGATACGGGACCAGGTGGCACCGCCGTCCGTGGAGCGGTAGACGGTGTTCTCCTTGTCGGCGACGCCGACGTAGATGTCCTGGGTGGCGCTGCCCGCGGTGCCGGAGCGTTCGTCGAAGGTGACCCAGACGATGCCCTGGTTGTCGTTGCCGTAGCCGCTGGTGTCGGCCGGGTCGGCCTGGTAGTCGCCGGGGTTGGGGAAGGCCGTCACCTCCGACCAGGTGGCCCCGGAGTCGGTGGACCGCCAGAGTCCGTTGCCGCTGGGCGCGCCCAGGTAGAGCACGGAGTTCTTGTTCGGGTCGACGGCGAGCCGCTCGCCCATCCCGCGTCCGGGCATGTTGCCGCCCAGCTTGAAGGGGAGGGTCGTCGCCTTCCAGGAGGCGCCGCGGTCCGAGGAGCGCAGGACCGCGCCGTTGGTGGGGTCCCAGCTGTTGGTGTACGTCCCCACGGCCGCGTACACGTTGTCGGGGTCGGCCGTGTCGGAGGCGAGGCTCACCACGCCCGTCCAGCCCCAGCGGTCCCAGTCGATCCAGTCCAGCAGGGGCTTCCACTCCTTGCCCGACTGGTCCCAGCGGTAGGCGCCGCCGATGTCGGTCCGGGCGTAGGCGAGGTTCTTCTCGGACCGGTTGAAGACGATCCCGGGTACGAAACCGCCCCCGTCGATGCGGGCGTTCTTCCAGGTGTAGGTGTCCGCGGCTATCGACACATCCGATGCTTCGCTTGCGGCGGGAGCGTCATCGGAGCGCGCGGAGGCCGGGGTCCCGGTGATCGACAACCCGGCGGTCAGGGCGAGTGCCGCTATGAGTGCGGCGACGGGTCTGGTGCTTAAACGCACGGAAGCGTCCTCTCCGAGCTGAACCGCCGCAGGGGCGGTGGGGGGAATGGGGCACAGACATGGGAGCGCTCCCAAGCGCATCCCGATGGTAGCGCCGCCCCCAGAGAGACAGAAGGGCCGTGCACACGTTTCATCGGATGAATATGGGGACGGCTCCCGCCTCCCGGCACAGTCGGGGAGCGGGAGCCGCCGGAGCGCGGGGCGGGCCCCGGTCAGCCGGAAGAGGTCCGCCGGCCGCCGGGAGGGACGGTTCCCGCGGCGTCGCGGACACTGTCGCGCGCGGCCTGCGCGACAGCCGCGGCCGTGATGCCGAACTCCTCGTAGAGGCGCTGGTAGTCGGCGGAGGCGCCGTAGTGCTCGAGGCCGACGATGCGGCCGGCGTCGCCGACGACCTCGCGCCAGCCCTGGCCGACGGCGGCCTCGACGCTGACCCGGGCGCGGACGTCCGGCGGCAGCACCTCGTCCTGGTAGGCCGCGGACTGCTCGGCGAACCATTCGCGGCAGGGCATGGAGACCACCCGTACGGCCAGGCCCTCGCCGGCGAGCAGGGTGCGGGCCTCCAGGGCGATGTGGACCTCCGAGCCCGTGGCGACGAGGATCACCCCGGGGGTGTCCCCCGGTTCGCGGGCGAGGACGTACGCGCCGCGGGCCGCGCCCTCGGCGGGGGCCAGGGCTCCGTCCCCGCGGTCCAGTACGGGGAGGTTCTGCCGGGTCAGGACGAGGCCGGCGGGCCGGTCGGTGTGTTCCAGGACCGTCCGCCAGCAGACGGTGGTCTCGTTGGCGTCGGCGGGGCGTACGACGTCCAGTCCGGGGATGGCGCGCAGGGCCGCGAGGTGTTCGACCGGCTGGTGCGTCGGGCCGTCCTCGCCGAGGCCGATCGAGTCGTGGGTCCAGACGTAGGTGGCGGGCAGCTTCATCAGGGCGGCGAGGCGGACGGCGGGCCGCATGTAGTCGCTGAAGGTCAGGAAGGTGCCGCCGTAGGGCCGGGTCAGGCTCTGCAGGGCGATGCCGTTGAGCACGGCGCCCATCGCGTGTTCGCGGATCCCGAAGTGCAGGGTGCGCCCGTAGGGTCCTCCCGCGAACTCCTCGGTCTGCCGGTCGGAGGGGACGAAGGAGGGCTCGCCCTCCATGGTGGTGTTGTTGCTCCCCGCGAGGTCCGCGGAGCCGCCCCACAGCTCGGGCAGTACCGGCGCGAGGGCGGTGAGCACCTCGCCGGACGCCTTGCGGGTGGCCATGCCCTTCGCGTCGGCGGCGAACACCGGCAGTGCCTCGGTCCAGCCCTCGGGCAGCCGCTGCCGGGTCAGCCGGTCCAGCAGCGCGGCCCGTCCGGGGTTCGCGGCCCGCCACGCCTCGTAGCCGGTGGTCCAGCGTTCGCGCGCGGCCAGGCCGCGTTCACGGACCGCGCGGGTGTGGGCGAGGACCTCGTCCTCGACGGCGAAGGACGCCTCGGGGTCGAATCCCAGCAGCCGTTTGGTGCCGGCGACCTCCTCGTCGCCCAGTGCCGATCCATGGGCCTTGCCGGTGTTCCGCTTGGTGGGAGCGGGCCAGCCGATGATGGTGCGCAGCATGATCAGGGAGGGGCGGGAGCGTTCCGCCCTCGCCTCCTCGACGGCGGCCAGCAGCGCGTCGACGTCCTCGACGTAGTCGCCCGTGCGGGTCCAGTCCACGGTCTGCACGTGCCAGCCGTAGGCGGCGAAGCGCGCGGGCACGTCCTCGCTGAAGGAGATGTCGGTGTCGTCCTCGATCGAGATGTGGTTCGAGTCGTAGAACGCCACGAGGTTGCCGAGCCGCTGGTGGCCGGCGAGTGAGGCGGCCTCGGAGGCCACGCCCTCCATCATGTCGCCGTCGGACGCCAGGACGTACACGTGGTGGTCGAAGGGGCTGGTGCCGGGGGCGGCGTCCGGGTCGAGCAGCCCGCGCTCCCGGCGGCCGGCCATGGCCATGCCGACGGCCGCGCCCATGCCCTGGCCCAGCGGGCCGGTGGTGATCTCGACCCCTCGGGTGTGCCGGTACTCCGGGTGGCCGGGGGTCGCCGAGCCCCAGGTCCGCAGCGCCTTCAGGTCCTCCAGTTCCAGGCCGTAGCCGGCCAGGTAGAGCTGGATGTAGAGGGTGAGGCTGGTGTGGCCGCACGACAGGACGAAGCGGTCCCGGCCCAGCCACTGGTCGTCGGCGGGGTCGTGCCGCATGACCTGCTGGAACAGCAGGTAGGCGAGCGGGGCCAGGCTCATCGCCGTGCCGGGGTGCCCGTTACCGGTCCTCTGGACGGCGTCGGCGGCCAGGACCCGTACGGTGTCCACCGCCCGCACATCCACGTCCGTCCACCCCGCCGCACCTGCCTGCGGGAGGGCGAGAGAGGGGTCGCGCGGCGGGGTGCCGCCTGACGGGGAAGGCTGAGGGGCCATGGTTTTCGTCTCCCTGGAGAGTTCGCTTTCCCGGTGCGGAGGACCGGTCCTACGGCTGGTGCCCCCCTTGGCATACTCGATTCGTCCGGCCCGTGCCGCATCCGCTGGCGGGGCCCCGCGGTGCGGGCGGGGGCCGGCGGCGGGGTCCTCCGGGCACCGGGATGCGCATAGGCCTCCTGCGCCGCGCGCGGGTGTGGCAGAGTCGGGCCGGTGGACGATCTGCGGCCCCAGGACCCCGAGCGCATCGGTACGTACCGGCTGCTGGCCCGCCTGGGGGCGGGAGGGATGGGGCGGGTGTTCCTCGGCCGGTCCCCCGGCGGGCGCCTCGTCGCGGTGAAGGTGATCCACGACGAGATCAGTGAGCACCCGGAGGCGCTGGCCCGGTTCCGGCGGGAGGCCGAGACCGTGCGGGCCGTGCGCAGCGCCTGTACCGCACGGCTGATCGACGCCTCCCTCGACGCCTCCCCCTACTGGCTCGCCACCGAGTACGTGGCGGGTCCCACGCTGGGCGGGGCGGTGCGGGCGGGCGGCCCCTTCCCTCCGGCCACCGCCCTGCTGCTGTGCGCCTCCCTCGCCGAGGGGCTGGCGGCGGTGCACGCCCACGGGGTCGTCCACCGGGACCTCAAGCCGCAGAACGTGATCCTGTCGCCGCAGGGCCCGCAGCTGATCGATTTCGGGATCGCCCGGGGGTTCGACCAGACCGTGCTCACCCGTGAGGGGATGGCGTCGGGGACGCCGGGGTTCGCGGCACCGGAGGTGGTGCTGCGCAACGAGGCGGGGCCCGCGGCGGACGTCTTCGCACTGGGGGCGACCCTCGCGTACGCGGTGACCGGCCGGCCGCCCTTCGGGACGGGCGACTCCGCGGTGGTGAGTTACCGGGCCGTCCACGAGGACATCGACCTGGCGGGGGCGGATCCCTCGCTCGCCGCCCTGATCCGGAGCTGTGTCGCCAAGGACCCTGCGGACCGGCCCGGTCCGGCGGCGCTGATCGCGCGGTGCGGGGTGGACTCGGCCATCGCGCTGGACCCTCACTACCGGTCGCTGGCCGAGGCCGCCGGTGCGCCGGGCGGGGGCGCGCCGGAGCCGCCGGCACCGGAGCCGGCCGCCCCGGAGCCGACGGCGCAGCTGCCGGACGGCGGGGCGACGACCGTGCCGGTGGCCCCGCGGGCCGCTCCGGCGCCCGCCGTGCCGGGGCGCCGGGGACGGCTGGTGCGGGCGGTGGCCGTCGTCTGCGCGATGGCCGCGGCCGGTACCGCGGGCTGGCTGCTCTCCTCGCCGGACGGTACGGAGGACGGGGGCGGCGGGCCGGGTGCCTCCGGGGCGGCCTCCGGGCCTGCGGACCGCGCGTCCGCGTCCCCCTCGGCCACCGCCCCCGCCGGTCCGCCGGACCACATCGTGGGCGGGGACCGGGTCTCGCAGGACCGCTGGACCCTGTCCGAGGACCCGGACGAGGCCGCCCAGGGGATGGGCTCCTGCGACCTGGGCCGGCTCGGCCTGGCGACCTCCCTGCCGGGTGATCTGCACTCGTCGGTCTCGCACACCACGGGGTCGGACACCGCGACGGTGACGCTGCGCCCGGAGAACGCGGGGCAGGGCAGGCGTCCGGACCCCTACTACGTGGCGGTGGGGGTGCGGCCCCCGCACGGGACCGACCCGGCCACCGGCCTGCCGACGAAGGAGGTCAGCGAGGGCATCGGTTTCACCAGCGAGCCGGTGGACCTCTACGCGCGCTGGTCGAAGGGCGGCACCATCGTCCTGCGCTACCCCGAGGACTTCCGGGCCCATCTCGGCGGCCGGACCCTCGACGCACTGCCGGTGGGCCGGGACCGGGGGGACTGGACGGTGGTGCTGTACCACGTCGAGGGCGCCCCCGACCGCTACACCTCCGTGGTGTGCAACGGCTTCCACGCCTGAGGTCTCCGGGCCCTCCTCCCGCCCGGGGCTCCCGGCCCGTCAGGCCACCGCCACCCCGGCGAAGCGGGCAGCGGTGTGCAGGTCGGCCTCGATGTCGCCGGCGGTCCGCCGGAGCCGGGGCAGCACCTGGCCGAGGCACTCCTCGACGGTGCGGCTGCTGCTGTGCATGGCCACGTTGATGGCGGCGACGACGGTGCCCGCCCGGTCGCGTACGGGCACGGCGAGCGACCGCAGGCCCGCTTCGAGTTCCTCGTCGACCAGGGCGTGGCCCTCGGCCCGTACCCGGTCGAGGACCGCTTCGAGCGCGTTGCGGTGGGTGAGGGTGTGCGGGGCGAGGGGGCGCAGTTCGGCGTGGGCGAGCACGGTGTTGAGCCGGGCGGGCGCCAGGTCCGCGAGCAGGACGCGGCCCAGCGAGGTGGCGTACGCGGGGAAGCGGGTGCCGACGGTGATGTTGACGTTCATGATGCGGTGGGTGGCGGCCCGCGCGATGTACTGCACGGAGTCCTCGACGAGGACGGCGAGGGAGGCGGAGTCCTGGATCCGCCCGGCGAGCGCGGCGAGGTGCGGTTCGGCGATCCGCGCCAGGGTGGTGCGGGAGAGGGGCGGGTAGCCGAGAGCCAGGACGCGTGGGGTCAGCCGGTGTTCACGGCCCTCGGCGGTGACGTAGCCGAGGTGTTCGAGGGTGATCAGGGCGCGGCGGGCGGAGGCCCGGGACAGGCCGGTGCTCCGGGCGACGTCGCTGAGGGTGAGGGGCGCGGTCGCGCCGTCGAACGCGGTGACGGCGGAAAGCCCCCGGGCGAGTGATTCGATGAACTCCCGGCCCAGTTCCTGCTTGGAGGCGGCGGCCAGGGTGGCCGGGGCGCCGGTGCCGGGCGGGAGGGCGGGGCGGGCCGGGGGTGTGCCGCGGAGCCTGTCCTCCATGGCCGAGGCCGCCCGGCGGAGCCTGGGCAGCAGGCGTTCGCCGAGGGCCTTCGCGGAGTGCCGGCTGGTGTGGCTGACGACGCTGAGCGCGCAGAGCGTGGCGCCGTCCGGGCCCCGGACCGGTACCGAGAGCGCGACCAGGCCGGGTTCGATCAGCTGGTCGTCCAGGGCGTGGGCGGTGGCCCGCGCCCTGGAGACCCGCTCCTCGAAGGTGTCGTCGCCGTGGCCGGGGCGCCGGGGCAGGGACGGGTAGCCGGTGCCGTCCGGGTCGGCGGCCCGCCGGGCGTGCCAGGCGGCCCACTCCCGCTCGTCCCAGCCGGCGGCGAACAGCGTTCCGGGGGCGGTGCGTTCGGCCGGGAGCAGGTCTCCGATGCGGAAGCTCAGGGACATCGCGCGGCGCCGGGTGGCCTGGTGCACGAAGCGGATGCCGGTGCCGTCGGGGACGGCCAGGGACACGGACTCGTCGAGTTCGCCGGCCAGCGCGTCGACCGCGCCGCCGAGGAGTCCGGGCAGGCGGATGGAGGAGAGGTAGGCGTTGCCCAGTTCCATCAGGCGGGGAGCGAGGGTGACCGTACGGCCTTCGAGACGGACGTATCCCGTACGGGCGAGGGTCGAGGTGATCCGGTCGACGGTGGAGCGGGCGAGTCCGGTGGCGCGTTCGAGTTCGCTGAGGCTGAGGGTGCCGTCCGCGTCGGTCAGCCCGCGCAGCACGGCGATACCGCGCATCAGGGGCGCCACCGCCTCGGGGGGCGGCGGGCCGGGCCGGTCGGGGGTCGGGGGCATCGGTTCTCCGTCGGGTGCGGGGGTGCGGCCGGGCGCCGTACGGCGGCGGGGCCGCCGGCGCGCCCGGGGCCGTCCGGCGGGTGCCGTCGGGCGGCCGGGCAGGGGGCGGCCGTTGACAGAGCTCCGGTTCCGGCGGCAGACTCCGACCATCGTAGTGAAGGAAACTTCACTACGCGAACACTACTGGATGGACGGTCCCATGGACAAGGTGGTCGCGTCTGCGGCGTCGGCCGTGGCCGACGTGCGGGACGGCGCGTCGGTGGCGGTGGGGGGCTTCGGCCTCAGCGGTGTGCCGAACGTACTGATCGACGCGGTGCACGCGAGCGGTGTCAGCGGTCTCTCGGTCGTCTCGAACAACTGCGGCGCGATGGACTCGGGCCTGGCGGTGCTGCTCTCGGCCGGCCGGATCAGCCGGGTCACCGGCTCGTACATCGGCGGGAACCAGGAGTTCGCCCGGCAGTACCTCGGCGGCGAACTGGAGCTGGAACTGATCCCGCAGGGCACCCTGGCCGAGCGGCTGCGGGCCGGCGGCGCCGGGATCCCCGCGTTCTACACCCCGGCGGGGGTGGGCACCCAGGTCGCCGACGGCGGACTGCCCTGGCGCTACGACGGCGAGGGAGGGGTCGCGGTGGCCTCCCCGCCCAAGGAGGTGCGCGTGTTCGACGGCACCGAGTACGTCCTGGAGCACAGCATCCGCACCGACTTCGCCCTGGTCAGGGCCGCGAAGGGCGACCGGCACGGCAATCTGGTCTTCAACAGGTCCGCACGCAACTTCAACCCGCTCGCCGCCATGGCCGGCCGGATCACCGTCGCGGAGGTCGAGGAGCTGGTCGAACCCGGCGCGATCGACCCCGACCAGGTGCACCTGCCCGGGATATTCGTGCAGCGGGTGGTCGCCCTGACGCCTGAGCAGGCCGCGGACAAGAAGGTCGAGAAGCGGACGATCACCGAGCGGGAGAGGACCGCCTGATGGCCTGGAACCGGAACGAGATGGCCGCGCGGGCCGCGGCGGAGCTGGGCGACGGCGAGTACGTCAACCTCGGCATCGGCCTGCCGACGCTGATCCCCAACCACCTGCCCCCGGGGGTGAACGTCGTCCTGGAGTCGGAGAACGGCATCCTGGGCACCGGCCCCTTCCCCTACGACGAGGACGTCGACCCCGACCTGATCAACGCCGGCAAGGAGACGGTGACCGTCCGGCCGGGCGCGTCGTTCTTCGACTCGGCGCTCTCCTTCGGCATGATCCGCGGGGGCCACATCGACACCGCCGTCCTCGGCGCCATGCAGGTCTCCGCCCGCGGCGACCTCGCCAACTGGGCGGTCCCGGGGAAGATGGTGACCGGCATCGGCGGCGCGATGGACCTGGTGCACGGGGCGCGCCGGGTCATCGTGACCATGACGCACACGGCCAAGGACGGCGGTCCCAAGATCGTCGGGGAGTGCACCCTCCCGCTGACCGGCAAGGCGTGTGTCCACCGCGTCATCACCGACCTCGCGGTGCTCGACGTGACCGGGGACGGCCTGCTCCTGGTCGAGACCGCCCCCGGTGTGAGCGCCGCCGAGGTCCTGGAGAAGACGGCCGCCCCCGTCCGTCTCGGTGAAGGAGTCCCCGCATGAGTTCCGGTACCCGCGACGTCTACGTCGTCGACGCCGTACGCACCCCGGTCGGCCGGTACAACGGGGCGCTGGCCTCGGTCCGCCCCGACGACCTGGCCGCGCACGCCATCCGCGCCCTGCTGGAGCGCACCCCCCGGCTGGACCCGGCGCGCATCGGCGACGTGGTGCTCGGCAACGCCAACGGCGCCGGGGAGGAGAACCGCAACGTCGGCCGGATGGCCGCGCTCCTGGCGGGCCTGCCGGTCTCGGTGCCGGGTGTGACCGTCAACCGGCTGTGCGCCTCCGGGCTGGAGGCCGTGGTACAGGCGGCGCGTGCCGTGGCCCTGGGCGACCACTCGCTGGTCGTGGCCGGCGGGGTCGAGTCGATGACCCGGGCGCCCTATGTGCTGCCCAAGAGCGACCGGGCCTTCCCGGCCGGGCACCCCGAGATGTACTCGACCACGCTCGGCTGGCGGATGGTCAACCCGCGGATGGACCCGCAGTGGACGGTGCCGCTCGGGGAGAGCGCCGAACTGATCGCCGAGAAGCACTCCATCAGCAGGGAACAGCAGGACGAGTTCGCCCTCGGCTCGCACCGCAAGGCGGCGGCCGCACGGGCGGCGGGACTGTTCGAGGGGGAGATCGCGCCCCTGACGGTCCCGCGCCGCAAGGGCGGCCCGCTGGTCGTCGACCGGGACGAGTGCGTCCGCGAGGACGCCTCGCTGGAGGCGATGGCCGAGCTGCGCCCGGCCTTCCGCGCGAAGGACGGCACCGTGACCGCGGGGAACTCCTCCCCGCTGAACGACGGTGCGGCGGCACTGCTGCTGGCCGACGAGGAGGGGCTGCGGGCCACGGGGCGTGAGCCGCTGGCCCGGATCACCGCGTCCGCCGTGGCGGCGAACGAGCCGCACTACTTCGGGCTCGCGCCGGTCGAAGCCGTCAACCGGGCGCTGGCCCGGGCCGGGCGGACCTTCGCCGATCTGACGACGCTGGAGCTCAACGAGGCGTTCGCCGCCCAGGTGCTGGGCTGCGTCGCCGAGTGGCCCGGCCTGGACCCGGCCGTGCTCAACCCGCGCGGCGGTGCGATCGCGATCGGCCATCCGCTGGGCGCCTCGGGCGCGCGGCTGGCCGGTTCGGTCGCCCATCAGCTCAAGGCCGCCGGCTCCGGCACCGGTGTCGCCACGCTGTGCATCGGCGTGGGCCAGGGCTCGGCCCTGGTGCTGGAACGGTAGAACCGCCGGCCTCGTCCCCCGGGTGCCGTGCGGCGTGGCGGTTCCGCCGCCGCACGGCACCCGGCGTCCTTCCCGTACGCCCTCGCCGGGCGTACGCCCCCGTACACACACCTCGGCCGACGTGCGTCCGCGGCGCCCGGACGTCCGAGGTCCGTCCGTATGCCCCGCGTGTCGCGCCGGGGCGCCCGCTCCGGAGGAGAGACCACCATGCACACCACTGTCGGAATCGTCGGCGGGGGCCCGGCCGGGCTGCTGCTGTCCCGGATGCTCCACCGGGCGGGCGTCGACTGCGTCGTCCTGGAGAGCCGGGACCGCGCCTACGTCGAGCAGCGCCAGCGGGCCGGACTGCTGGAGCAGTCCACCGTCGACGCGCTGCGCGAGGCGGGGGCGGCGGCCCGGCTCGACGCCGAAGGCCTCGTCCACGACGGGGTGGAACTGCGGTGGGACGGCCGCGGCCACCGGATCGACTTCCCGGCCCTGACGGGCGGCCGCAAGGTCTGGGTCTACGCCCAGACCGAGGTGGTCAAGGACCTCGTCGCCCTGCAACTGGCCGACGGGGCCGCCCTGTACTTCGAGGCCCGGGTCCGCGCCGTCGAGGGCGCCGACACCGGACGGCCGGTGATCCACTACACCCACGATGGCCAGGACAAGACCCTGACCTGTGATTACGTCGTCGGCTGCGACGGTTTCCACGGGGTGGTCCGGGCCGCCGTGCCCGAGGGCGTGCAGCGCACCTTCGAGCGGGTCTACCCCTATTCCTGGCTCGGGATCATGGCCGATGTGCCGCCGTCCTGCGAGGAGCTGGTATACGCGCACTCCCCCCGGGGCTTCGCCCTGTACAGCATGCGTTCCCCCGAGGTCAGCCGGCTCTACCTCCAGGTCCCCAACGGAACGGACCCGGCCGACTGGCCGGACGAACGGATCTGGGACGAGCTGGACGCCCGCTCGGGGCTGCCGGGCGGAAAGCTGGAGCGCGGCCGGATCACCTCCAAGAGCGTCCTGCCGATGCGGAGTTCGGTCACCGAGCCGATGCGGTACGGGCGGGTCTTCCTCGCCGGGGACGCCGCGCACATCGTGCCGCCGACCGGGGCGAAGGGGCTGAACCTCGCGGTCGCGGACGTGGTGGTGCTGGGCCGTGCGCTGATCCAGTGGCGGCGAACCGGGTCGAAGGAGCAGCTGGACGCCTACTCCGACACCTGTCTGCGCCGGGTGTGGCGGGCCGAGCACTTCTCGTACTTCATGACCACCACGCTCCACACCGACCCGGAGCAGAGCGGCTTCGAGACCCGGCTGCAGATCTCGCAGCTCGACCGGATCGCGGAATCGAAGCACGCGGCCGCCGAACTCGCCATGAACTACGCGGGGCTGCCGCTGCCGTAGAAGCCGTCCCGGACGGATACCGCCCGGGGCCCCGGCCCGTGGCGGTCACCCGGCCGCCGCCGCCAGGAGGTTGCCCGCCACCATCAGCACGACACCGAGCCGGTGCACCGCGAAGCCGGTACGGCGGGCCCGCATGATGTCGCCGCGCCGGAAGCCGAGGAGGTACTGGCGCATCCGCAGCAGGGAGGCCGGCAGCATCAGCAGGACGAACCACCAGGGCGCGACGCCCACCGCGCAGGCGACCGCGATGGTCAGGAACTCCGCGAGGGAGAGCACGCCGATGAACAGGGCGTTGCCGCGCTCCGAGGTCAGGGCGGCGACGGTGGGGCGGCCCACCGACCGGTCCCCCTCCACGTCGTTGGTGTTCGAGTAGACCCCGAACATCAGGGGGCCGAAGCCGAAGAGGACGGCCTGGACCAGGAGGAATCCGGTGGCCTGGCCGGTGATCATGCCGTACGGGAGGATGACCAGGGCGAAGCCGAGGGCGACCAGGTAGACCTCCTGGAAGCCGTGGTAGCTGAGCTTGGCGCCGTAGGAGTACTGCAGGGTCACCACCCACAGGACGAGCAGGCCGGCCGCCGTCCACGCCGGGCGGTGCGGGGCGAGGGCCGCGGCGAGTGCGAACAGGAGCGCCGCGCCGGCGGCGCAGACCCAGGCGAACCGCAGCGCCTGCGGGACCGTCAGCGTCCCGGCCACCAGGGGCTTGCGCTGTACGTTGCGCAGCGGGTGGTCGGGGCCGTAGTTGGTGATGTCGCTGCCGTCGCGGTAGCCGGTGACGTCGTCGAAGGCGGTCATCGCCATCAGCAGCAGGATCTGCCCGGCGAGGAAGACCCCGAGGAGCGCCGCGGTGCGTGCGGTGAGTGCCCCGGCGGGCAGCAGCACGGCGGACAGCACGATGAAGGTGCCCAGGTAGTAGTCGTAGACGTCGAGTTTGCCGAGCCTGGCGTAGACCCGGATCCTGCTGCCGGTACGGGCCGCCGGGCGGGCCGGGTCCGCGCCGCTCGCGGGGTCCGGGGTGGTGGTGCTCGTCGTGAGCGTGCTGTCGGTCATGTCGCCTCAGGGGGTCTCGGTAGGGGTCGTGCCGGTTCGCGGGGTGCCGCCGGGCCACGTGTCCGGGGCGGGGCGGCGGCCCTGGACCGAGTGGAGGACACCGGTGAGGGCCGCGAACCCGGGGTGGTTCATGAGGGCGCGCAGCCGGTCGAGTTCGTCCGGGGTGAAGCCGGAGTCCAGCAGCCGGGGCGCGAGGTGCGCGAGGTGGTGCAGTTGCAGGCCGAGGGCCGGTGTCCCCGGGGCGCGCAGCAGGACGTGGGGGCGGATGCCGATCCCCGTGAAGCCGGTGTCGCGCAGGGCCTTCGCCACCCGGCGGCCCCAGGACGGGTCGCCGCCGGCGGCCCGCATGAGGTCCGCCCTGGCCGTGGTGAACCGTTCGTAGAGCCGGGCGTCGTCCTCGGTGGGCGCGAGCAGACAGGGTTCCCGGCCGGCGTCGAACTCGTCGATCTGGAGGAGCCCTCCGGGCCTGAGCGCGCGCAGCAGCCGGTGCAGCACCTCCTGCCGCTCGGGCAGGTGCTGGAGGACCAGGCGGGCCACGACGACGTCGTAGGCGGCTTCGGGCAGCGGGTCGGTGACGACGTCGTGGGTGAGCACGGTGAGGCCGGGAGCCGGTGCGATGAGCCCGGGTTTGACGTCGGTGGCGGTGACGGTGCCGCCGGGTGCGACGAGCCGGGCCAGACCGTGGGCGACGCTGCCCGCCCCGGCCCCGATCTCCAGGCAGTGCATACCGGGGGCCACACCGGCGGCGGTGAGGTGGTCCAGGGTGAGGGGATCGAGGGCCCGTTCGAGGCAGTCGTGGTGGTGCGCGCTGTGCGGGCTGTCGTTGTCGAAGACATAGCCGCGGGGGGCGGGGGCTCCGGGTCCGCGCCGCGGGACGGCGGTCCCCGGGACGGCGCGGGGCGGGGCGGCGGCTCCGGGCGGCGCGGAGGGGTGCCCGGTCATGTCCAGCGGCCGGTTCCGCGGGTCCGGGCACTGCCCGTCAGCTGTTCCAGCAGGGCGGTGCGCCGGACCTTCCCGGTGCCGGTGCGCGGGATGTCGTCCCAGCCGGCCACGACGGGGTCGGCGAGGGCGGGCAGCTCTCCGGTGGCCCGCTTCCAGCGGACCGGGTCGAGGAGTCCGTCCTCGGTGACGACGACGGGCAGCGGCTCCGTCCCCGGGCGGGCCAGGACGACGCATTCGAGGACTTCGGGGAGCAGGTCCTCGATGACGTCCTCGGCGTGCAGGCAGCTGAGTTCCGGCGAGTGGTCGACCTCCCGGTCGAGCAGCCGGACACTGCCGTCCCGGGCGATCGTCGCGATGTCCCCGGTGTTCCACCAGTCGCCGTGCCGCTTGGCGGCCCAGCGTTCCGGTTCGCCCAGGTAGCCGGGGGCGACGGCCTTGGTCCGGCAGAGGACGAGACCGGGGGTGCCGGGGGGCACGGGGCGGAAGGTGCCGGGGTCGACCGCTTTGAGCCGGGTCTTCAGGGGCACCGGGCGGCCGAGGCCGCGCACGGTGGTCGCGGTGCCGTCGGCGGCCCGGGCCACGGAGCGGCGGGTGTGGAAGGCGAAGGTCAGCGGGCCGGTCTCGCTCTGGCCCCAGCCCTGCATCCACAGGGGGCGGCGCTCCGCACTGGCCTGGAGGTAGGCGCGGACGACCGGGGGGTGCACGGCGTCGTAGGTGCTGATGTAGGTGCGGACGTTCCGGAAGGGGTTGTCCAGGCGCCGGGTCAGCGGGCGCAGCCGGACGTACCGGGACGGCAGGGCCTCGACGACGGTGGGCGGATGGGCGCGCAGCAGCAGGTCGGTGGTCCCGGGGCACTCCCCGGAGGCCAGGGAGATGTGCCGCGGTCCGAGCGCCGGGGCGACGGCCGTCCAGCAGAGGGTCCGCCCGTGGGCGTAGGCACTGGAGTTGAAGAGGCTGTCGCCGCGGCGTACGCCGATGCGCGGGAGGGGCAGGGTCTCGAACCGGGCCAGGTGGTGGATCAGGGTGCGGGTCGTGTGGATGACCAGCTTCGGTACGCCGGTGGTGCCGCTGGTGTGGACGACGGCCAGGGGGTCGTCGTCGTGGCGGGGGCGCGGGCCGGGGTCGGCATGGCCGCGCAGGTCGCTCATCCGCAGGGCGCCCGGGGGGAGTTCGCCCTCGGCGTCGAGGACGACGGTGGTGGTGGCCGCCGCGGTGAGGCCGGCGGCGCGGGTACGGGCGAGGACGCCGAGGTCGGTGACCAGGACCCGGGGCGCGCTGCGTTCCAGGAGGGTGCGCAGGGCCTCGCCGGACAGGTGGCCGGAGAGCTTCACGGGGACGGCGCCGGTCCGGACGGCGGCGCAGGCGATCAGGTCGTAGTCCCAGTGGTTGGCCTTGACGATCGCGACGCGTTCGCCGGGCCCGGCTCCCGCCGCGGCGAGGGCGCCCGCCGTCTCCCGTACGAGCAGGGCGAGTCCGGGCACGGACCATTCGGTGGCGGTGGTTCCCGGGCGTGCCGGGGCCAGGTCGAAGGGCCGGTCGAGGTGGAACCGGGTGGCGGTGCCGGCGGCGGCGAGGTCGTCGAAGAGGACGCCCAGGTCATGAGGGGTCATGCGGCGGTCTCCTGTACGGGGGCGGGCCGGGTGGCGAGGCGGGCGAGGACGCGGGCGGCGGCGAGCGCGCCCGAGCGGGCGGCCCCCTCGCTGGAGGGGCGGGCGGCGACCCAGTCCCCGGCGTACTCGACGCTGCGGGCCGGCCGGCGCAGGAACGCGCCGCGCAGGACGAGGCTGCGGGGGGTGATCTCGGGCATGGCGTGCAGCCAGCGGTGGACATGGGTGGCCACGAGGGCGTCGCGCAGCCCCGGCACGTAGCGTTCGGCGGCGGTGGTCATCCGGAGCGCGGCCGTCCGGTCGTCGCCGCCGGCCAGTTCGGGGATCAGCCGGGGGGAGGCGAGCAGGCTGAGCAGGCCGCGGCCGGCGGGGGCCCGGTCGGGGCATTTCAGGTGGTCGGAGATGACGCACGAGAGAACCGGTTCCTCGCACACGGGGGTCAGCAGGGCGTAACCGCCGCCGCGGGGCGCCAGGGGCCGGTCCAGGGCACAGCTCACCTTGAACATGGGCCGGTAGGTGGAGGCGGCCAGATAACCGGTGGCGTCGGGGGCGGCGTCGGGGTGCAGGCGCAGCGCGGCGGGGGCGGGGACCGCGAGGACGACCGCCCGTGCGGTGACGGTGGAGCCGTCGACGGTGAGGCGGGCGTGGGTGCCGTGGTCGGTGATCTCCTCCACCCGGTGCCCGTAGCGTACGTCGAGCCGGTCGGCGAGGCGCCGGGCGAGGAGGTCCATGCCGCCGCGGTAGACACGCCACGCGGAGACCGGGCCGACGGCGAGGAGGAGCCCGACCAGGGGTGCGGCGGCGCTGCGTTCGGGGTCCCAGCCGAAGAAGGCTGCGGGCAGGGGCTGCAGCAGGTGGTCGTACAGGTCGGGGTGGTAGCGGCCGGCCGTCGCGGCGACGGTCTCGGTGCCGAGGGGGGTGTCCTCGGGGTGGTCGTGGTCGAGGCCGGCGCGGTGCCGGCTGCTCCAGCTCAGGAACCGTGCGAGGGAGGGCCGGGCGGCGGGTGAGAGCCCGGCGCCGGTGAGCACCGCGTAGGGTTCGCCGACACCGTTGCGGGGCCTGCCGCCGCGCCAGACGGCCATGGGGCGGCCGATCCGGTGGACGTCGCCGGGGGTGAGGCCGGCGCGGCGGAGCAGCTGCCAGGTGGCGCGGTAGCCCTGGGCGGAGATCTGTTCGGCGCCGGTGTCGATGAGGTAGCCGTCGCGGCGGATGCTGCGCATGCGGCCGCCGGCGGCGTCGGCGGCCTCGAAGACACTCACCTCGTGGCCGTTGCGGCGCAGTTCGTGGGCCGCGGCGAGGCCGGCCAGGCCGGCGCCGACGACGGCGATGTCGAGATCAGGTGTCATGCGCAGGTGCTCCGTGCTGGGCTGGGGGTGGTGGAGGGGCCGTCCGGTGCGGCGGTCACCGGCGGGTGCGCAGGGCGTGGGCGCGGACGGCGTCGGCGATGTGCTCGACCTGGGCGTCGTCGAGCCGGTGGTGGACGGGCAGCGAGAGGTGGTGGCGGGCGGCCCGTCGTGCGTGCGGCCAGGCGGCGCCGGGCCGGTGGGCCGCGGCGGGGGCGAAGGCCGCCTGGTCGGGCAGGATCCGCGGGTAGTAGACGTGGGTGTCGACGCCGGCGGCGGTGAGGTCCTCGCGCAGGGCGTCGCGGTCGTCGGCGAGCAGCGTGTACACGTAGTAGCAGCGGCCGTCGGTGCCGGGCGGGGGCGGGGTGATGCCGGGGAGGTCCGCGAAGCGTTCGGTGTAGTGGGCGGCGATACGGGCACGCCGTTCGAGGCGGGCGGTCAGGCCGGGCAGCCGGTGGAGCTGGAAGGCGGCCTGGATCTCGTCGAACCGGCTGTTGACGCCGATGGTGTGGTGCAGGCCCCGGTGGGTGCCGTCCTGGCCGTGGTTGCGGAGCATACGCGCCCGCCGGCCGGTCTCCGCGTCCCTGGTGACGACGGCGCCGCCCTCGCCGGGCATGCCGAACGACTTGACCTGGACGAAGGAGTAGACGCCGGCGTCGCCCCACAGTCCGGCGGGCCTGCCGTCGAGGACGGCGCCCTGGGCGACGGCGGAGTCCTCGACGAGGCGCAGGTCGTGTGCGGCGGCGAGCGCGGTGAAGCGGGGCATGTCCGCCATCACGGAGAACATGTGGGCGGGCATCAGCGCTCTGGTCCGGGGGGTGATCAGGTCCTGGGCGCCGGCGGGGTCGAGGGTGAGGGTGAGCGGGTCGATGTCGCCGAAGACGGGGACGGCTCCGGTGTGCAGGACGGCGGCGGCCAGCGGGGCGCAGCCGAAGGCGGGCACCACGACCTCGTCCCCGGGGCCGATCCCGAAGGCGGTGAGCACGAGGTGGAGGGCGGAGGTCCCGCTGGAGCAGGCGACCACGTCGGCGGCGTCGAGCCGTCGGCGCAGGGCGTCCTCGAAGCGGCGGGTGTGCTCGCCCAGGATGAACTTCTGGTCCTGGCCGGTGCCGATCTCGTACAGGAGCCGGAGCAGGGTGTCGCGGTCGTCCTGGAAGAGGTCGGGCGGGAAGAAGGGGATCCTGCCGCCGCCGGCGGCCGTACCGGGGCCCGTGGCGCCGGCTGTGGACGCGGCCGGGTCGCTGGTGGTGGTCATGCGGGGACTCTCCCGGTGTGGAAGGCGCGGACGGCGTCGCAGACGCGCTCCACGTCGGCGTCGGTGAGGTCGGCGTACAGCGGCAGGGCGAGGGCGCGGGCCGAGGCGGCCTCGGCGACGGGGAAGTCGCCCGGGCGGTGGCCGAGCCGGGCGAAGCAGGGCTGCAGGTGCAGCGGGCGCGGGTAGTAGGTCTCGGTGCCGATGCCCTGGTCCCGCAGCCGGGCGGCGAGGGCGTCGCGCCGGTCGGTCTCGACGAGGTAGACGTAGAAGACCTCGTCGGGGGCGCCGGTCACGGCGGGCAGCCGGGTGATGCCGGGCAGCCCGCGCAACCGCCGGTCGTAGAGCCGGGCGAGGGCCGCGCGGCGGCGGATGTCCTCGTCGAGGACGGTGAGTTTGGCGAGCAGGACGGCGGCCTGGATGTCGTCCATCTTGCTGTTGTGTCCGACGTGGCGGGTCTCGTTGGAGATGCCGGGAAAATGGGCGAGGGTGCGGCCGGTCCGCCCGTGGTGGCGCAGCGCGGCGACGCGTTCGGCGGTCTGCGGGTCGTCGGTGAGGACGGCGCCCGCGTCACCGACGGCGCCGAGGGTCTTGCTCGGGAAGAACGACAGCACTCCGCCGCGCCCGTGCAGTCCTGCGTGGACGCCGTGCTGCCGCATGCCGATGCCTTCGGCGCTGTCCTCCACCACCCGGAGCCCGTGGGCGCCGGCGAGCGTGGTGACGGCCGCCATGTCGGCCATCCGGGAGAACAGGTGCACCGGCATCACGAACCGCGCGCCCTCGGCCGCCTGGCGCGGTACGCGCGCGGGGTCCATGGCGTAGGTGTCCGGGTCGATGTCGGTGAAGACGGGCTCCCCGCCGGCCAGCACGACGGAGGTGGCGGTGGCGACGAAGGAGTAGGCGGGTACCAGGACCCGGTCCCCGGGGCGCAGTCCGCAGGCCTTCAGCAGCAGGACCAGGGCGTCGGTGCCGCTGTTCACCCCGATCGCGTGGCGGGCTCCGGTGTACCGCGCGAGGGCGTCCTCCAGACGGCCGACCTGGCGGGAATGGGAGAACTTCCCGTCTTCGAATACTTCTTCCACTCCCGAACGGATGACCGGCCAGAGCTTTTCGAACGTCTTCGCCTGAGAGAAAAAGGGAATGCTGGATGGCGTCACGCGGAAACAATTCTTCTCGGCCGACGACCGTCGGCGCCAACTGCGGCAATGGCAGCGGACCGAGAGGGATCGGCCGACGGCTGGAGTGCCCCCTCGGGAAATCTGCCCGGCGAACGTAACAGCCGGAAGAATGAAGTCTCAAATTCTCGGAGGAACTTCATACTTTCCGGTGATGGCACCTCAGATCTCCTTGACCGGTGTCGCGGGCAGCGGCGAGATTCGTCGCCGCTGCCCCCTTGATCCACCGGATGGAATAACCCTTATGAGACAGCCCCTGATCGTCGGACTGGGCCGTTCCGGAGCAGGGCTGCACCTGCAGGCCCTGCACACCGCCCGCACCCGGTCGCCGGCCGTCTGGACGGGGCCGGTCGTCGCCGTCGATCCACGGCCGGACGCGAGCGCCCCGGCCCCGGGGCGGGTGACCGTGACGCGCTCCCTGGAGGAGGCGCGCCCCCTGCTCTCCCCCGCCGCCACCGTCGTGCACGTGTGCACCCCGCCCACCGCCCGGCTCGGCCTCCTCGCGGAGCTCGCCGCCCAGGGGTACCGGGACATCGTCGTGGAGAAGCCGCTGGCCGCCGACGCCGGGGAACTCGCCGCCGTGGAGCGGCTGCGGTCCCGCCACGGCCTGCGGATCACGGTGGTGGCCCACTGGCAGGCCTCCGAACTCGCCCGCAGGCTGCGCGCCGTGACCGCTTCGGGCGAGCTCGGGCGGCTGCTGCGCATCGACGTCGCCCAGCACAAGCCCCGCTTCGCGCGCTCGCTGCGCCCGGACGACGGTCATCCCACCGCGTTCGACGTGGAGGTGCCGCACTCCCTCGGCCTGGTCCTGGAGCTGGCCGGTCCCGCCGAGACGACCGGCGCCCGGCTGACCGATCTGCGGGCCGGGGAAACGGTCCGCCCCCGCATGGGCTCCGCGCTGCTGGAGCTGCGCCACACCGGCGGGGTCCGCACCCGCATCGTCTCCGACCTGACCGCCCCCGTCCGCGAACGGAACGTCACGCTCACCTTCCGGCACGGCACGGCCGTCGGCCACTTCGCGCCGAGCGACGCCGACGACCACGTCCAGCTGGCCGTCGGGGACCGGCGCGAGGTCTTCCGCGACGACGCGCTGGCCGCGTTCATGCTGCGGACCTACAACCGGTACGCGACGACCGCCCACGACGACCCGTCCTGGGACGCCGGTTTCGCCCTGCACGCCGGGGCGGTCCGGCTCCTCGACGCGGCCAAACGGCACTGCGCGGAGGCGTCCGCTGCCGGCGGGAGCCGGGAGGAGGCCGTCCGTGCTCTCTGAGGCCCTGGCCCGGCGGATCACCGGCATCGGGGACGAGGGCGCGGAGGACCTGGCCGGCCAGATTGCCCTGGCCCGCGAACTCGGCTGGTCCCAGCTGGAGTTGCGTACCGTCGACGGTACGGCGGTGGCCGCGCTGTCCGAGGGGGCGGTACACACGGCGGCGGACCTGCTGCACACGGCGGGCCTCGGTGTGGTGTGCCTCGACTCCCGGATCGGCAACTGGGGCCGCCCGGTCACCGGCGACTTCTCCGCCGACCTGGAGGAGCTGGAGCGGCTCGCCGCGCACGGGCGGGTGCTGGGCTGCCGCAGCGTCCGGGTCATGTCCTGGCCCGACGGCGGCCTCCCCGAGGACGAGTGGGCGGCCCGGGTGGTCTCCCGGATGCGGCGGCTGGTCCGCCGCGCCGAGGAACTGGGCGTCGAACTCCTCCACGAGAACTGCGCGGGCTGGGCGGGGACCGACGCCTCCCGGACGCTGCGGCTCCTGGACGAGGTGGGCAGTCCCGCCCTGCGGGTGCTGTTCGACACCGGCAACGGGGTGCCGTACGGGTACGACGCCCACGCGATGCTGGAGCGGCTGCTGCCGTACGTCGCCCACGTCCACATCAAGGACGCCGTGCCCGGGGACCGCCCCGGCGACGCCTTCTACACCCCGCCCGGGGACGGCGTGGCCCGGGTCGCCGACTGCGTGGCGCTGCTGGAGGCCCACGGTTACCGGGGGGCCTACTCGCTCGAACCCCATCTGGCGCTCGTACCGCACACCGGGCAGCGGAACGGGAACGCCGACTCCGCCGCCCTCTTCCGCCACGCGGCCCGCCGCCTGGCCGCTCTGCCGGTGCCGGCCCCCGCGGCTCCCCGCCCCGCTCCCCCCGGGCCTCCCCCGGGGGGCGTCGACACCGGCCTGCTGCTGCATCTGCTGCACACCCCCACGGCCGGACCGCTGGAGACCGGCCCCGGTGCGCCCCACGCCCTGTGGGCCGCCCAGCACGCCTACCGGACGGCGGCGGCCCGGCTCGGTCTGGAGACCGTGCGGCTGGGCGCCCCCGCCGCCCCGGCGGTACTGCGGGACGACACCCCGGCGCCCGTACGGAAGGCCGTGGCCGCCTCCCCCGCGTTCCTGGCGGACCAGCCCAGTCTGCTGCTGCGGCTGGGGCCCGGGCTGCCCCGGGAGCGCACGGTGATGTTCAACGTGCACCTGGACACGGTGGCGGGCGGCGGGCCTGCGGCGTACGACGGGGTCCGGTTCACCGGCAGGGGGGCCGTGGACGCCAAGGGGCCCGCGGTGGCGCTGCTGGCGGGCATCTCGGCGGCGGCCCGCGCCTGCCCGTCCCTCGGCCGGGACGTGTCGGTGCTGGTGCAGGCGGTGGCCGGTGAGGAGGGCGGGGCGCTGGGCACCTACGGCACCCGACCGCTGGTCGAGGCCGGGCACGTGGGCCGGGTCAACGTGTTCTGCGAGCCCACCGGGCTGCGCGCGCTGACGCGGGCCACGGCCGCGGCCACCGCCAGGATCACCGTGAGCGGCGAGGACGCCGTCGACGACCGCCCGGAGTCCGGGCACAACGCCTCCGTACTGCTCGGCTTCCTCGCCCAGCACCTCGCCGACGCCCTCGGCCCGGACGGTCCTTCCGGGCCGCCGTTCACCGTGTGTGTGGCGGGGCTGCACACCGGCACCCTGCACAACAAGGTCTACGGCGGCGGCAGTCTGCTGCTGAACCTGTCCTACGCCTCCACCGCGGCGGGCGCCGCCGCCGAACAGGCTGTGGTCCGGGCCCTGGAGGAGGGGCTGCGGGCGTTCACCGCCCGGTTCTCGGGGTCGCCCCTGTTCGCCAGGACCGCCGCCGACGCGGCCCGTATCACCCGTCTGGAGTGGGAGAAGCGCGGTCTGCCCGCGCTCGGGGGGCAGCCGGCCTGGGGCGAGGAGCTGCTGGCGCGGGCGGGCGTCCCCCGGTGGCCGGACCACGAACCGGCGTTCACCTGCGACGCGATCTGGCTGCAGGGCGTACCGGACACCTTCACCACCGTGCTCGGCCCGGGTTCGCTGGACGCCAACCGCGCTCACGCGGCGGGGGAGTTTGTCGGCCTGGCCGAGCTGGAGGCGTTCGCCGCGCAGGTCGCCGCACTGCTGACGACGTTCGCCGAGGACGCCGTCTCCGCCCGGGCGGACGGCCGTACCGCACCGTCCGGTGACATCCCGCCGCCCGGCGGTGCGGCGCGGGCTCCCCTCTCGCGGGCCGCCCCCTCGCGGACCGCCCCCTCGCGGAGCGGTCCCTCCCGGGACGCCCCCTCTCCGCCCCTCCCTCCCCTCCCTCCCCTCCCTTCCCTCCCCGACCGAGAAAGCAGGAACACCATGACCCTGGAACCAGGGACCGGTACCACCCCGGAAGCGGGGGCCTCATGACCCTCGCCCCGCCCGCCGCCGGCCGCCGTGAGGAGGTGCGGGTCTCCTACGAGGTCCTGCTCACCGAGACCGCCGCCTTCCTCGCCCGGCTCGGGGTGCCCGCCGGGCGGGCCCGGCTGGCCGCCGAGGCCCTGTGCTACGGCGACCTCACCGGCATGGACTCGCACGGTGTGTTCAATCTGGGCCGCCTCTACCGGCCGTTGCTGGAGTCCGGTGGGGCCGATCCGGTGGCGGAGCCGCGGATCCGGCGTGACCTGGGCGCCTGTGTGCTCCTCGACCACCGGCGCGCGCTGGGCCTGTGGGCGGCGTCGGAGGCGATGGACCTCGCGGTGGGGCGGGCCGCCCGCCATGGCATCGGTCTGGTGTCGGTGCTCGGCGGTACGCACTTCGGCTGCGCGGGTGTCCACGCGCGGCGGGCCGCCGAGCGGGGCATGGTCGGTGTGGTCGCGTCCAACTGCGGGGGCCAGCGCATCGCCCGTCCCCCGCTCGGCGCCGCCGCGCTGCTGGGCACCAATCCGCTGAGTGTGGCGGCGCCGGCGCTTCCGGGGCGTCCGTTCGTCCTGGACATGAGCACCACCGTGGTGCCGACCGGCCGGGTCCGTACGGCGGCCCGGGACGGCCGGGAGGTGCCCGGGGGCTGGCTCACCGACGACGCGGGCCGTCCGGTGACCGATGCCGCCGCCTTCGACCGGGGTGAGGCCTGGCTGGGCTGGCTCGGGGGCGGTCCGGAGACCGGCGGGTTCAAGGGGTTCGGGCTGGGGCTCGCCGTGGAGTTGCTGGCGGCCCTGCTGCCCGGTGCCGCGAGCGGCCCCGCCCCGGCGGCGCTGGAGGGCGACGGCAGGCCGGGGGGCAGCGACGACGACATCGGTTTCCTGGTCCTGGCGATCTCCCCGGGCATGCTCCGCGACGGCTTCGCCGAGGACGCCCGGAGGATGTTCGGCACGGTGCTGGACTGCCCGCCGCTGCCGGGCCGGGGACCGGTGCGCTATCCGGGGCATCCGGAGGCCGAGCGGGCCGAGGCGTGCCGTGCGTCGGGGGTGGCGCTGCCCGCTTCCCTGCACGCCGAGCTGTCCGGGCTCGGGCTGCGTCTTCCCGCGCTGGAGGAGAGCCGATGAGGTCCGCCGGCGACGGGCCCCGCCGGCTGGGGATCGCCGGACTCGGGGTGATCTCGCGTTTCTACCTGGCCGCGGCCGAACGGCTCCCCGGATGGGAGCTCACGGCGGTCTGCGATCTGCGGGAGGAGGCCCTCGCCCCGTACCGGGGCCGGGTCGCCTGCTACCGCACGCACCGTTCGATGCTCCGCTCGGGAGATCTGGACGCGCTGGTCGTGGCCGTCCCCAACCACGCGCACGCCGGTGTCTGCGAGGACGCGCTGCGTGCCGGGGTGCCGGTCTGTGTGGAGAAGCCCCTCGCTCTGGACGTGGCGGACGGACGGCGGCTGGCCGCGCTCTCGCGGGAGCGGGGGGTCGCCCTGTTCACGGCGTTCCACCGCCGGTACAACGACCGTGTCCGCGCGCTCGTACGGCGGTTGCCTCCGGCCGGTTCACCGGTGCGGGTGGAGTCGGTGCGGGTGCGTTACCTGGAGCGGATCGAGGAGCACATCGGCGCGGACACCTGGTATCTGGATCCGGCCCGCTGCGGGGGCGGCTGCGTCGCCGACAACGGCCCCAACGCCTTCGACCTGGTACGGCTGCTGCTGGGTGAGGCGCCTTCGGCGGTCACCGCGGCCGAGGTGGTGCGGGACGCCGCGGGCCTGGACCGGCAGGCCGTGGTCCGCCTGGACGGGCCGGGCGGGCGGGGCCTGGTGGAGCTGGACTGGTCGTACCCGGGTGAGACCAAGGACATCGTGGTGCGGCTGAGCGACGGCACCGAACTGAGGGCGGACATGCTGGACGGCCGACCCGGCTTCAAGGAGTCGCTGTGGCACGAGTACGAGGGCGTCCTCGACGACTTCGCCCGGGTCTGCGACGGGCCCGGCCCGGTGCGGGCGGCCGAGGGGGGCCTGGCCGCGCTCGAACTGGTCGCCTCCGCCTATGCGGCAGAGGCCTGCGGCGGCCCGCCGTCACCGCGCCGGCGGGCCGCCGGGCACGGAGAACACGACGTACGCGGCCCGCGCGACGGATATGACGAGCACGACGAGCACGAACTGGAGTCACGATGATCCCGTCCCCCGCCCGCCCGGTGCCCCCCTCCCTGGACGCGACGCTGCACGAGAACGGCGTCAAGCGTGCGGTGCGGGGGGTCGTGGTGAAGGTGCTCCGGCACACACGCACCGACCGGGGCATGGTGCTGGAGCCGTTCGCCGCGCGGTGTGTGCGGCGTGGTGAGGTGCACGAGCTGGTCACGACCGACCGGTGGACGGACGAGCCGGGCGCGCGGGTGGACCGGGTGGGCTTCCTCGGCTTCGTCGAGCTGGAGCGGGGGGGTGTGCTCGACCGGGGCGACACCCTGCTGCTGGGGGGCGAGCCGGTGGGCACCGTTCTCGGTTTCGACGGCTGCCACCTGCCCAACCACTACAACATCCTGGTCCACGCCCCCCGGTTGCTGACCGGGGACGCGCTCGCGCTGTCCCCGGAGACGCCGGTCCTCTTCGCTCCCGCCGCCCCTCGCGGGCGGGAGGACGGCTGAACTCCGCGGCCCGTACGACGACGGCCGGCCGGCGGCCCCTGGGTGGGGCCGCCGGCCGGCGTGTGTGGTGCCTTCGCGAGGGACCGGTCCGGGGAGGACTCAGCCGAGGAGCTCGGCCTCGAGGTTGCCGAAGTGGAACTCGCGGATGACGGTGAGCAGTTCGGCCTCGTCGAGGGTGCCGCTGCCGTCGGTGTCGACCTGCTGGAAGGCCTCGCGGGCCTGGGCCTCGCCGAGGCCGAGCGCCTGCAGCCAGGAGGCGAACTCGGCGATGTCGATGGAGCCGTCGCCGTCGCGGTCGGCCAGGGCGACGAGGCTCTTGGCGACCGGCGCGAGCACCGGGTTGAAGGCCGCTTCGCCGCCCTGGACCAGCTCGGCCGTGACCTGGATGAACTGCTCGCGGCTGATCGGGCCCTGCTTCGAGACGCCGGCCTTGTCGGCGAGCTGCTCGAACATGTTCAGGAAGCCGTTCTTCAGCTCGACGGCCTTCGGCGAGTCGGGGGCCTCACCGAAGCCGCGGGCGATGTCGGCGGCCTCGGTGACGAAGTCCGAGGGCTCCAGCACGCCGTCGCCGTTGGCGTCCCACTTGTCAAAGCGCTTCGACAGACGCTCCTGCGCGACGCTTTCGACTGCCATGGTCATGGGCTGATCTCCTTGTTTCTTCACGGTGGCGGCCCGGACGGTCGTCCGGGCGCCTTCTCCCGCGGCCGGGGGCACCGGTGCGTGCCCCGGCCGCAAGTCCTTGATGGGGCCGGGCGGGCGGTGGTGTCAGAGCCGTGTCACGCGCCGGCCTTCGGCCGTGCCGCGTGTGTCCAGCACCTGGCAGCCGGCTCCGTCCCAGTCGGCCGACCGGTAGCCGGTGTGCTCCTGGAGCAGCACCGCGAGGTCGCTGCCGGCCAGTGCGTCCCGTTCCGTCCGGTGCCGGGGGACGGGTTCGCCGTCGACCTCGAACCGTTCGACGTACGGGTCGTGGTAGGCGACTCGTGCCCCGAGGGCGCGCAGGGCGCGTGCCACGGGGTAGGCGGGTGACTCCCGGGTGTCGGAGACATCCGCCTTGTAGGTGACGCCGAAGAGGGTCACCCGTGCCCCCGCCGGGTTCCTGCCCGCGGCGTGGAGCAGGTCGCGGACGCGGCCGGCCACGTGTTCCGGCATCGAGTCGAGTACCTCGCGGGCGGCGCGCAGGGTACGGAACGTGAAGCCCTGTTCCGCGGCCCGGGTCATCAGGTAGCGGGGGTCGACCGGGATGCAGTGGCCTCCCACCCCGGGGCCCGGCCGGAAGGCGGAGAACCCGAAGGGTTTGGTCCCCGCGCAGCGCAGCACGTCCCAGATGTCGATGCCGACGCGGTCGCAGTAGACGGCGGCCTCGTCGACCAGGGCGATGTTGACGTACCGGTAGGCGTTCTCCAGCAGTTTGGCCATTTCCGCCTCCCGGGTCCCGGTGGCGACGACGACCGTGTCGACGAGTTGCTCGTAGAAGACCTCGGCGTACTTGGCGCAGAGGGTGGTGCAGCCGCTGACGATCTTCGGTGTGGTGCGGAAGGTGAAGCCGGTGTTGCCGGGGTCGATGCGTTCCGGCGAGTAGGCGAGGTGGAAGTCCTCCCCCACACGCAGCCCGTACGCCTCCAGCAGGGGCCGGACGATCTCCTCGGTGGTCCCGGGGTGGCTGGTGGACTCGACGCAGACCAGCGTGCCCGGTTCCAAATACCGGGCGACCGTGCGGACGGCCGCCCGCAGGGGTTCCAGGTCCGGGGTGCCGGTGGCGGTGAGACCGGTCGGTACGCAGATCACGACGGTACGTGCGCCGGTGAGGATGCCGGGGTCGGTGCTCGCGCGGAAGCCCGCGGCGAGCATTGCCCCGACGTCCTCGTCGGTGACGTCACCGATGTGTGAGCGCCCCCGGCCGAGGCCGTCGACGACATCGGCGCCGATGTCGTGGCCGACGGTCTCCATGCCCGCCTCACAGGCCCGGCGGGCCAGCGGGAGCCCGACGTATCCGAGACCGACCACAGCGACTTCTGCAGACATGATTCCCCCCCATGTATCCCATGTGTCCGCCGGCGAAACGGCCGGTCAGGCGCTGAAGCTGCCGCTTCCGGGCGCCACGTGCGATCCGTAGCCGGGGGCGACCGTGACGGACGGCCCGAGGCAGAACGGGTCCCCGTAGACCCGCACCGGTCCGTCGGTGTCGTTGTTCAGCACATGGGCCGTCGCCGGGAGCTTGTGGCAGCCCTTCGGGTTCTCGTAGACGGAGAGGCTCTCGACCTCCGTCCGGAAGACCGAGACGGTGCCTTCGGCTGCGACGGCCGGCGTCTGGGCGAGTCCCACCGCGGCACCGGCCGCGAGGACGAGGGAGGAAACGACGAAACGTCGCACGAGCACTGTCTCCGTTACTGATCGGGCGGCCTACTCCCCGCAGAAAAAGGGAAGTTGAACCTCCGGTTCCGCTTACGTATCCAGCATGACACGCGATCCGGGCCTTGAACGCCATATATGGATATTTACCGCTCACGAGTGAATCGCCTTATAAGCCTGTTTACTTCGACGGGCGGCGATGCCCAGTGGCGGGGGGTTTCAACCGGTGGCGAGCCGGGCGCGGACGGCCCATTCGGTGACGGTGCGCCGGCAGATCTTCCCGGTGGGGCGCAACGGCATACGGTCCGTCACCAGCAGGTACTCGGGGAACTTCTTCCGTTCCAGGCCCCGTGCGCCGAGATGCCCGGTGACGGCGGACAGGGTCGGCGCTGGCGCCCGGGGCACCGGGCGCACGCAGGCGCACAGCCGCTCCCCGAACTCCTCGTCCGGCACCGGCACGCACACCGCTTCGGCGATGCCGGGATGGGTGCCGAGCTCGCGTTCCACCTCGGCGGGGCTGATGGTGTAACCGCCGCGGATCACCACGTTCTTGAGCCGTCCCAGGACCCGCAGCCGTCCGGCACCGTCGAGTGCTCCCAGGTCCCCGGTACGGACCCAGCCGGAGGCCGTGCGGTAGCGGGCGTCCAGTTCCGGCGCGCCGACGTAGCACAGCGGTGTCATGGGGCCCTTGGCGAGGATCTCGCCCGCCTCGCCGGCGGCGGCGGGGCGGCCGTCCGGGCGCACCACCCGGATCGCGGCCACGGCCGGGTCGGGGGTGCCCGCGGTGTCCCCGGCCGGGGCCCCGGGGGCGGCCGTATGGCAGTTGACCCCGTCGGACGACCCGTACACGGCGGTCACCGGCAGGCCGAACCTCTCCCGGCAGGCGGCCGCGGTGGAGCCGGGGAGCGCGGCGCCGCTGGAGACGACGGCCCGGAGCGAGGAGGTGTCCTCGTCCGGTGTACGGGGCAGGTCCGCCATGCGCCGCAGCATGGTCGGCACAGCGAAGAGATGGGTGGGCCGGTGCTCCTCCACCGCGCGAAGCGCGTCGGCGGCGGCGAACCGTTCCCGCACGATCAGCGTCCCGCCGAGCGCGGCCAGCGTCACCGGTACGCCCAGCGAGCCGTACGACGAGGCCAGCGGCACGAGGACCAGGAGGCGGGGCGGCCGGTCCATGGGCCCGGTGAGCGCCCGTACGTAGGCGGCCCGCCCGCCGGCCATCGCCTGGTGGCTGTACGCGACCATCTTCGGCTCCGCCTCGGAGCCCGAGGACACCAGGATCCTGGCGGGTGCCGTGGCCGGGGCGGGCGGTCCGGCCGGCTCGAAGGGCCCGCCGGCGGCGGGCCGGTCCAGCGACGGCCCGCCGCCGTCCGCGCCGGGGAAGGTGGTGAACACGGCCCGGAGCAGGGGGAGCCGGGCCGCCGCCTCGACGTCCGCCGGTTCGTCGAACACCGCTCCGCCGGCCCGGGACCTCCCGAGGAGTGCGAGGGTGTCGCGGACGCCTCCGCCGAGGGGGTAGGGGAGGGCGACCGCGCCGAGGGCGTAGACGGCGAGTTCCGCGGCGACGGCCCGGCGTCCGTTGGGCAGCCTGAGCGCGATCACGTCCCGGGCGCCGAGCCCGGCCCCGGCGAACAGGGCCGCGATGCGCAGGGTCTCGGCGTACAGCTCCGCGTAGGACACGGTGCCCCGTGTGTCCACCACCGCGTCACGGCCGGGGTCGGCCAGCGCGTGCCGCTCGAAGAGGGAGAAGAGGTCGGTGCCGGGGCACAGTCCGCGGGCCTCCCACGCGCGGCGGTCGGCGCGCGGCACCCGGTCGGGGAACTCCAGGCCGTTCCGGGAGCGCCAGGGCGCGCCGGAGTCCCCGTCGCCCATGCCGCCGGGGGGCCTGTCCGCCGCACCGCCGGGGGTGCTGACGGCCGTACCGCGTGTTCCGTGCCCGTCGGGGGTCCGCTTCCTCATCGGCCGTCCTCCTCGAACGTCCAGGGGCTCGCCGGGCGCGCGTAGGGCACCCGCTCGTCCGGGGGCAGGACCGCGCGCCCGAAGGCGGGGTCGGTGGCGAGGGCGGCCAGGTCCGTGCGGACCCGGACCGCCGGGAGTCCGGCCTCGCGCAGTCCGGCGAGCCACTCCTCGGTCCCGCCGGTCCGCAGCCGCCCGGCCACCGAGGCGGGCCCTGCCGCGAGGACGGCGCGGGCCACCTCCCCGGGCCGCCGCCGCGCCTCGGCCCCCAGGTGGAGCAGGCCGTCGGCGGTGGGCAGCGGCCGGTCCAGAGGGGTGAGCCGGACCCGCCGCGGCGGCCTCGGGACCAGCGCCGCGGCGGACAGCAGCGACGAGGCCACCCGGCATCCCCGGCGGGTCTCCTCCCGGGCCAGCAGGCCGGCGAGCACCGCCTGCGCCAGGACCAGGCCTCCGAGCACGTCGGTGACGGTCATCAGGGACGGTGCGGGCGGCCGGTCCACGGGGCGCAGCGCGGCGGCGAGCCCGCCGTGCACCTGGGCGAGGTAGTCGGTGCCGGTCGGCGGTGTCGGCCCGAGGGCGGCCCCGAAGCCGGAGGCGGAGGCGTACACCAGGCGGGGGGCGACGGCGTGCAGGTCGCCGGCGTCCAGGCCCAGGGTCCGCGCCTTGCCGGGGGCCCAGTTGTGCAGGAAGACGTCGGCGCGGGAGACCAGTTCCCGTACGGTGTCACGTCCCCGCCGGGTGGTGAGGTCCGCCTCGGCCACCCGCTTGCCGTGGTTGAGCGCGGAGAAACGTACCGAACAGCCCCCGGCGAGCGGCGGCAGGCCGCGCATGGGGTCGCCGCCCGGGGGCTCGACGCGTACGACGTCGGCGCCGAGCAGCCGCAGGACGTGCCCGGCCATGGGTCCCTGGACGCGCCGGGCCGATTCGACGACCCGGAGCCCGGACAGCGGCAGCGGGCCGGCCCCGGCCGCCGTCCCGCTCCGGCCGGGCGGGGCGCCTCGGGAAAGGCCGTCCGACGGGCGGGCCGGCTCGACGGTCCAGGGGGCGAGGTCCCGCGGCGCCGCCGTGGCTTCCCCCGCCTCGGCGACCGACACCCCGTGCGCCTCCCCCGCCTGCCGCACGGCCCGCAGGCCGTGCGCCCGTACGGCGGCGCGGAGTTCGGCCGGCAGCGGGCAGGCCGCCGTGGCGAACCTCTGCTGGAAGGGCAGCCAGCCCCGCCCCGCCGTCCTGGCCCGCACCCCCAGGCGCTGCCAGAAGCCGCTCCAGGCCAGGGGGTCGAGGGTCTCGATCTCGATCAGGACGCCGTCGGCGGTCGTCAGGGTCGCCAGGCCCGTTCCGCCGGGAGCCGGGTCCTGGGGGCCCTCGGCGGTGGCGGCGGCGAGGTACTGGGTGACGGCGAGGAGCGCGCCCTGGGTGAGCGAGGTGCGGACCCGCGCCCGCGGGTGCCCGCGCCTCGCCGCCAGCAGGGCGGCCGTGGCCCCCTGGGCGGCCAGTACGCCGGTCACCGTGGAGACGTAGTCCGCCACGAGCGGTTCGGGGGCGCCGGTCGCCCGGCCGTGGACCTCCATGAGCCCGCACGCGGCCTGGACCGCCTGCTCGTCGTCCGCGTCGAGTTCCACCGGTCCGGCGCCGTCGACGGACCAGACGGGCGGGCCCGCCTGCCGGGCGCCGCCGGCGGGTACGGCTCCACCCCTCCGTGCCGGGGGCAGGGCGGGGCGGGGCGGGGCGGACGACGGCCGGAGCGTGCGGCCGAGCAGCGCCTCGGCCACCGATTCGGCGGCGTGGGTGGTGGCCGGCGTCCGTCCGGGCAGGATCGTTTCGGTCGGGTTCACGTACGCCGGCCGCCTTCTCCGCCTCGCCGCATCGCGCTCTCCCCTCACATCGGATGATCTTTCCGGAGGAAGAACTCCGGGAAGGCGGTCCGGGGCACGGCGGCGGGGACTCTTCATCCCCAATGACTAGAACCCACAGGTGCGTTCGAGCGCCGGTCCCCGACGCGGCCCCGGCGGGGACCGGCGCGCCACCCGGGGCCCCCTCGGGATCCCCGTGGCCGCGGAGGCCGCCGGGACGGCCCGCCGCGACCCGGTCGCGCACCCGCGCCGGGCGCCGCGCCCGGGAGGCCGACGCGGGTTCCACCCGTCCGGGTCCCGCACTTCCCGGCGTTTCCGCCATAGGTTAGGTTAGGCATACCTAAGTAACACTGCGAGGTCTGTCCGCCTTACCCCTGGAGAACCTGGATGCGCCCCTCCCTTTCCCGCGTCACGCACCCCTCCCCCGCCGAGCGCGTCCTGTCGGTCCTCACCGCGGCGCATTCGATGACGGTGGTGAGCGACGGCCGTGAGCCCGTCGAGGTCCACCGCCTCGACGGCAGCCGCGCGAGGGGCCTCGTCCACCTGCACGAGCCGTCCGGATCCGGTCCGGGCGCGCGCGTACCGGTCCGGCTGGAGTTCACCGACATCGCGCCCGCCCCGGTACGGGACCGGCTGCGCGCCCGCGTCACGGTGACCGGACTGCTCGCGGCTCCGTACGGGGCGGAGGCCGGGGGGAACACCTGCGTGGAGTTCGGCCGGGCGGTCGTCGAGGACGGCGGGGGCCGGACCTTCGTCACGCTGGACGAACTGCGGGATACGGACCCGGATCCGATCGCCACCGGTGAGGCGGCGATGCTGACCCATCTCCTGGACGGCCACGGCGAACTCGTCCCCCTGCTGCTGCGCCTGGTACAGCCGCAGCCGGACAAGGGCGCCGTCCGGGTGCTGCCGCTGGCGATGGACCGGTACGGGCTGACCCTGCGCCTGGAGTATCCCGGCACCCACCGCGACGCGCGTCTGCCCTTCGCGAAGCCGGTGACCCGGATCGACCAGGCCGGGCCCCGGATCCATGCCCTGCTGTCCGCCGCCCGCCGCGCCTCGCACCGCAACCGGCTGCCCCTCTGAGGGCGGCGGAACACGGTCCCGGCGGGCCCCAGCGGTCGCGGACCGTGCCGCGTGGTGCGGGGAGAGCCCGCTCGCCGTCGCGGGCGAGGCCGTCGGGCCACTGCCGCCGGCCGGGGGTCCGGCCTACGGCACGGGGCGCCCTCGGCCCGCTGCTCCCGGTCCGACGCCCAAAGCCCGCCGGGCGAAGGCCCGTCACACTGAGGCCCGCCGCCCCGGGATCCGCCGGGCGAAGGCCCGTCACGCCGAGGCCCGCCGCCCCGGGATCCGCCGGGCAAAGGCCCGTCACGCCGAGGCCCGCGGCCCCGGGCCGTGCCGCGTGTCACGGCCGGCGGCGGCCCGGAGGAGGTCCCGCAGCTCCAGGGCGGCCGGCAGCGGGGCCGCGGGCAGGGACAGGTGCACGGTCCGGTGCGGGAGGAGGCCGCCGAGCCGGCACAGGACGAGACCGTCCGGGACCGCCCGGGCCGCCAGCGAGGGGACCAGGGCGATTCCCAGCCCGGCGGCGGCGTAACCGAACTTCCCCGCCCACTCCGCGATCCTGATGACTTTCCTGGGCCGGAAACCTGCCCGGGTCCACGCCTCGGCGAGCACGGCGGGGCTGTCCGCGGGCGCCTCCTGGAGCCACACCTCCTCACGCAGGTCGCACAGGTCGACGCTGCCGGCTCCCGCCAGGGGGTGCTCGCGGTGGAGCGCGACGAGCAGTTCGTCGTCCAGGAGAGCCGTCGTCCGGGTGCCCTCGGCCGACGGCAGCCCGGACGGGTAGTCGCTGACCACGGCGATATCGAGCGCCCCTTCCACGAGACGCCGCATCAGGGTGGCGCTCCGTCCCTCGACGGCGGTGACCTGCACGCCGGGCCGGGCCCGCGTGAACTCTCTCAGGGCCGTGGGTACCAGGAAGATGTTGGCGGTGGCGAACGCACCCACGCGCAGCACTCCCCCGCGGCCCGCGTGCAGGGCGGCCAGTTCGGCCTCGGCCCTGGACAGACGATCGAGTACGTCCACGGCGTGCCGGTGCAGCGTACGGCCCGCGGGGTTCAGCCGCACTCCCCGGGGGAGCCGCTCGAACAGCGGGCCTCCCGCCTGCTGTTCCAGGGAGGCGATGCGCCGCGAGACCGCGGACTGGGTGTAGCCCGTCCGCAGGGCCGCTGCGGTGAACGACCCGGTGTCGGCCACGGCCACCAGCAGACGCAGCGCTTCCGTCTCCAACACATTCCCTCCCCGCATGGCTCCGATGCAATCTAGTCGCTGGTGGAATGTGAGGCCGCGCCTTAGCGTCGTCCATGCCGTCCCGGTCCGGGGAGAGCGGAGAACCATGCCGGTGTCACGGAACAGCGGTGCGGGGCGGGGCCGGTGACAGCGGGGGCGCGCCCCGGCCGGACCGGCGGCACCGGCACGCGGTGCCGGGGAGACCGCCGGGGCGGACGCGGCCTTCACGCTGTCACCGGGTGCGCCCGTGCCTCCCGGCCGCTCCCTCGCGCCGGTCCGGCCGGGCACGGCTCCGCCCCGTCCCTGTCCCCCTGAGCGAAGCAGGTAACCATGACCACGCACAGTCCCGCGTCCGCACCGCGGCCCTTACCACCGGAGGCCGCCGAGCTGGCCGCCCGCCATGAACTCGGCGAGCTGCGGGGGGTGTTCGCGCCCCAACGCCTCGGCCGTCCGATGCTCGCCCTGCACCTCTTCACGCTCACCTACCTCCTGGTGCTCGTCGTACCGGGGATCCTGTTCTTCCTGTGGCTGCGCCGGTATCCGGACTTCAACAGGAAACAGGCCGCCAAGCGGCTGTGGCTGTTCGACGACGGCCTGATCGCGCATGCCCGGTCGGGGGACGGCATGGCCGTTCTGCGCTGGGATTCCGTACGGCTCTACACGGATGTCAGCCAGAAGATCGTCAACGGCGTCCCCGGCCCCGTCTCGTACGCCTACACCCTCCTGTCCTCACCGAAGGGGGCCGACACGACGCTCACGGAGTTCTACGAGCGCCCCGGCACCTGGGGGCCCTGGATCCAGGAGGCCGTCGTGCGGGCTCAGGGCCCCGGTGCCCTCGCCGCGGTGCTGGAGGGCGGGACGGTCGGTTTCGGTCCCTTCGACGTGTCCCTGGCCGGACTGGCCTCCGGCGGGAAGGACCGCTTGCCCTGGTCCGACCTGGAGGGGATCGACGTGCAAAACGGCCGCGTCCGCGTCATGAGGACCGGCGGGGCCGTCCCGTGGGGCGGGAGTGAGGTGAAGAGCGTCGCCAACCTCGCCGTCCTGCTCGCCGTCGCCGAGAGCCTCAAAGGGTCCGGGCCGGCGGGCCACCGCCCGTCACCCGGGCGGGGCTGAGGGGCGGCGGTCCGGGGCGTAGGCTTCACCCGGCGTGGACGCGACGGGGGGCGGAAGCACATGACGGCGGAGGCTGCGGGGAGTTGGAGGTCGGCTCTCGACTCGGTGGTGGTGTACGCGCAGGGCGCGGTCTGCCGGCGTGTGGCCCGTGGCCGTGTCCCGGCCGACGGCCGGGTACGGGTGACGGGGCTCCCCCGCTCACTGGACCCGGACTCGCTGCGGGCCGGAATCCTGGGACCCCCCGGGGTACGCGTCACCGAGGCCGTGGTGGAGTTCGGGGCCGGACCTCACCTCGCGGGTACGCCCGACGCGCTGCGGCGCGAGGTCGAGCGGCTGGACGACGTCTGCGCGGCGGTGCGCGGGCGCCGGGACCGTCAGCTGGTCCTGATCGAGGAGATCGGTGCGCTCCACCCCGTCGTCCCCGCCCGCAGGCGGGAGGACCCGCACCGCCGCACCCCGGCCGACGCGTGGCTGGAGCTCGCCGACTTCGTCGACGAGCGGCTGACCGGACTGCACCGGCGCCTCCTGGAGCTGGAGGAGGAACTGCGCGACGCCGAGCACGAACGCGCCGTCGCCGCCGACAGGCTCGCCCGCGCCTCCACCGACGCGCCGCCGGCCCATGTGGAGACCGCCCTCCGCGCACTCGTGACCCTCGACGGCGCCGAGGACGCGGAGGTGGAGCTGGAACTGGAGTACAGGGTGCCGGGCTGTGTGTGGGTGCCCGCCTACCGCCTCGCCTACCGTCAGGGCGACGGGAGCGGCCGCCTGGTGCTGCGGGCCTCCGTGGCCCAGCGGTCCGGCGAGGACTGGAGCGGTGTGCGTATCGCCCTGTCCACCGCCGATCTCCGGCGTCCCACCGGGCTCCCGAAGCTCCGTTCGATCCGGATCGGGCGCAGTCAGCCCGCACCCGCGCCCGCCGGCTGGCGGGAGCCGCCGGCCGGACTCGCCGGCCTCTTCTCCGGGTACGACGCCGCGGGCCCCCGTCCGGACACGACCGCCGTGCCGGTGGCGGTCGCGGCCGGCACCGCGCCGCCGGCCTCCGGGGCCGCTTTCGCGTCCGCCTCCTTTCCGTCACCGCCGCCTCCCTCCTCGCCGCCGCTGCCCCCTCCGCCCGCCCCGCAGGGTTACGGCGGTCCGCCCGCGTTCCCGGTGCCCGGCGGCCCTCCCCCGGATGCCTTCGGCGGTGCGGTGCCCGCTCCCCGGCGCGCCGCGTCCCCCTCGGCTCCCGCCGCTCCCGGCCGCGCCGCGCCTCTGCCCCCTCCGGCACCGGTGACCGGGCCTCCGCGGCCGGGCAGCGCCGAACTGGACTACGCCGCCCTCGTCCTGTGCGGCCCCGAGGAGCGGGAGGACCGCAGGGGCCGGCTCTTCCCCGGTGGCTCTTTCGATCCGGTGGCGGACGGGTGCCGGCAGCGTGCCGAAGCGGTGGCCTCGCTGCCGCTGCCCGGACAGGCCGTACGGCCCCGCGAGTCGGCGGGATCCTTCGACCACCGCTTCGACGCCGTCGCCCGCGCCGACATCCCGTCGGACGGCACCTGGCACACCGTCACCATCGGCGAGATCCCGGTCGGTCTGCGTACCGAGTACCTCTGCGTGCCGTCCGTGGAGCAGACCGTGTACGCGACGCTGGTGCTCTCCAACGCCACCGGCCAGGCCCTGCTGGCCGGCCCGGTGGAGGTCACCGTCGACGGCGGCTTCCTGATGACCGCCGCCCTGCCGACGCTCGCCCCCGGCGGTGTCCGCCGGGTGGGGCTCGGGCCGGCCGAGGACATCCGTGTCGTCCGCCGGACGCACCTGCACGAGTCGGCCTCGGGGCTGCGCAGCAGCACCACGGTGCTCGACCACCGTGTCCACGTGGAGCTGGCCAGCCGGCTCGCGAGGCCCGTCACCGTGGAGGTCCGCGAGCGGGTGCCGGTCACGTCCGATCCGGACGTCCGGATCGAGGAGCGGGCCGACTGGGCGGTCCCCGGGGAGGGCGCGGGGCCCGACCGGTACGCGCCGGGCACCCGCGTCTGGCGTCTGGAGCTGCCCGCAGGGGCCACCGCCGCCCTCGACGGCGGTTACGAGATCCGCATCCCGGCCGGCAAAGCACTGGCCGGCGGCAACCGGAGGAGCTGACACACGCCATGTCCACGGTCCTGAAGCCGATCGCCCTTCCCGTCACCGCCGTCACCTGCCTGGAGGACCGCGCCCACGTGGAGCGCACCGCGGTCCTCGCTCTGGAGGCCGGGGTCCAGCGGCTGCGTCTCGGGCCGGTCAGCGCGCTGGCCGACGACCGGAGCCTGCACGCCGAGCTGACCTCCGGTCCTCCCGCGGCCGTCGTCGACGTACGGATCGTCCGCGCCTGGACCCCCCGTGGGCCGCTGCCCGCCGCCGGTGACTCCGCCCTGCGCCACCGCGTCCACGCCCTGGAGGGGGAGCGGCCGGTTCTGGAGCAGCGGCGCGAGCGGCTGCGGGCCCGCCTCGGCCTGCTCGGCCGCCTCGCCGCGGATCTGCTGCGGGAGGTCGGTGAGGGCGCCGGCGCCGGGGAGGCCGAACGGCCCCGCTGGACCCGGGGGCTGGACCGGGTGGACGCCGAGCGCGACACGTACGGCGAGCGGCTCCGCGAAGTGGAGGCCCGGCTGGCCGTTCTCGACGCCGAGCTGGGGGAAGCCCTGCGGGCCCTGGACCTCGCCGAGGAGGGACCCGCCGAGCTGGTCGGCCATGTGGAGCTCACCGTGGACGCCTCGGCCGCCGGCCCGGCCGGGCTGCGTCTGAGTCATCTCACCCCGTGTGCCCTGTGGCGGCCCGCCTACCGGGCCGTCCTCGACGGGGACTTTCTGACCCTGGAGACCGAGGCGGTGGTCTGGCAGCGCACCGGGGAGGACTGGCCGGACGTACGCCTGACCCTGTCGACGGCCCGCTCGGCGCAGGCCACCGAACCTCCCCGGCTGGGCGAGGACCGGCTGACGCTCGAGGACCGCTCCCCGGCGGAGCGCCGTACGGTCGGCGTCGAGTCGCGCGAGGAGGAGATCGGGACCCTCGGTCCGGCCCCGGCCCGGGTGCTGGGTCTGCCGGGGGTGGACGACGGGGGCGAGGCGCGGGTGCTGAGGAGCCCGGTGCCGGTCTCGGTGCCCGGTGACGGCCGCGCCCACCGTGTGCCGCTCTCCGCGTTCACCACGGCCGCGCCCGGTGAGTACACCTGCTCACCGGAGCTGTCCCCGCTGGTCACGCAGGTGGTGCGGTTCGACAACCTGTCCGGCCACGCGCTGCTCGCCGGGCCTGTGCACCTGGTGCGCGGCAGCGGGTTCAGCGGCCGCGGCACCCTGGACTTCACCGCCCCCGGTGCCCCCGGCGAGCTGGCCTTCGGCAGCCGCGACGACTACCGGGTGGTCCGGGAGACCGAGGAGACCCGCGACACCACCAGGCTCACCCGGCGGACCGTGGTCACCCGCACGGTCCGGCTGCACCTGTCCCGGTTCTCCGCTCCCGGGGAGCACGACGACCGTGAGGTCGTCCTCCGGGAGCGGATCCCGGTCTCCGAGGTCTCGGCGGTGGAGGTGCGTCTGCGGGAGGAGGCGTGTTCCCCCGCGCCCGGCGCGGTCGACGCCGAGGGCATCGTCCGCTGGGACGTCACGCTCCCGCCCGGCGGCCACCGCACGGTCACCCTGGTCTACGAACTCACGGCGGGCTCCGAGGTCACCGGTCTCTGACTCCGGTGCGGGGGCGGCGCCGGCATGCGCTTCCCCCCGGGGGGTGCCGGGCCGGCCGCCCCGCGCCGCACGGGCCCGGTCAGTCGAGCACACGCAGTACCAGCCTCATCATTCCTGTGACGCCTCGCCCGACCCATCCGAGCAGCCCTGTCTCCACGACCAGTTCCGCGACGTCGGCGCCCGTCTCCGCCCGGTCCGCTCCAGAACGGCACCGGGGGCAGGAGCGGGGCCGACGGCGCTTCCGCCCACCGCACTTCTCGCATGTCGCCATGGCCTCATTCTTCCTCCCCGCCGCGGCCGTGCGTTCCGGCGGCCGTGCGTTCCGGCGGCCGTGCGTTCCGGCGGCCGCGAGGACGCTCCTCTCACCGGGGCCCCAGGTCAAGTCGTACGTGAGCAGGGCCCCATGACCGTATTCTCCGGGCGCGGTCCCCCCAGCCGTGCGAAGATCTACCAGCCCTTTCGGGCCCATCCCGCCGCTGTAACGTTCCTCCGGAGAGTCCATGCGCCGTTTCCACCTGCTTTCCACCGCTGTCCTCCTGCTCTGCACCGCCTGTTCCGGCGGTGTGGACAGCGGCGCGGAGAAGGCCGTGGACCACGGGGCGACCGTGCGTGCCGCGATCGGGAGGACGAGCGCGGACAGCGTCCGTGTGGACGAGAGGATCGAGCTGCGGTCCTTCGACAGCCCCACCACGTACGTGTTCGCGATCGCCGGCTCCTTCGACCTGGCGGCCGACAGGGGCCGGCTCACGGTGGAACTGGAGGACAGCGGCATGGACCCCGTCGAGGAGGTCTTCGTCGGTGACACCGTCTATGTGCGGGGCTCGCGGGCGGTGGCCGAGGACACCTGGGCCTCGGCCGACCGGAGCGAGGCACTGACCCGCTATTTCCTGCGGGCGCCGCTGAACGACCCCGAGCACCTGCTCCGGCAGGTGAAGGCGATGAGGCAGGTGTCGGACGAGGGCGAGGAGCGGGTGAACGGCGTCCCCGCGGTGCGTTACCGGGGCACGGTCGACCACGCCACCGCGACGCTCCGGATGACGACGGAGACACGACGCGGGCTGGACGAGCTGCGCGAGACGCTGGGCGACGACGTGCCCGTCTACGCGGACGTGTGGGTCGACGGGAAGGGGCGTGCCGTCCGGGTCCGGCTGTCCTTCTTCGGCGGTATGAAGGCCATGACGACGATGACGCTGTCGGATTTCGGGACGCCGGTGGAGGCCGAGGCGCCGCCGGCCGGGAAGATCGTCCCCGTGACGGCGGGCGAGGACGTCCTGCTGGCCTGAGGGCTCCCGCCGTGTGAGGGGCGCACCCGGCAGGCGTGCCTCCCGCACGGCGGGGGCGGTCACAGGAAGGCGGCGGCCCGGACCAGCCCCGCGACCGCCGTCGAGCGGCTGTGCGGGGGCCAGGCGATGACCGTGGTGACGCGGGGGGCGTCGTGGACCGGTACGGCCGTGAGGCCACCGCGGAGGCCGGTGCGTCCGGACTCCGGTACGACCGCGCAGGCGCGGCCGAGGGTGATGAGCTGGGTGAGTTGCGTGTGGTCGCGTACCTGCGGGCCGGGGCCGTCCGGGAAGGTGCCGTCGGGGCGCGGCCAGCGGGGCAGCGGCAGGCCGGGGAGGCCGGTTACCTCGGCGAGCCGCAGACGGGGGCGGGTGCCGAGGGGGTGGCCCGCCGGCAGGATCACGACCTGGCCCTCGGTCCGCAGGTCCTCGGTGTCGAAGCCCGCCGTGTCGTCGAACGGCCGGTGCAGCAGGGCAACGTCGGCCCGGCCGTCGCGCAGCACCCGCGTCTGCTCGCCCGGCCCGCACAGCATGACGTCCACGGCGACGGCTCCGGGCTCACAAGCGTAGGCGTCGAGGAGTTCCGCCAGCAGTTCGCCGGAGGCGCCCGCCTTCGCCGCGAGGACCAGGGCAGGGCGGCTGGTCGCGGCCTGTGCGGCGCGGCGGGTACGCCGCTCGGCGGCCGCGACGGCGTCCAGCGCCGCCCGCGCCTCCCTCAGCAGTACCGCCCCTGCCCCGGTCAGGGTGGTGCCCCTGCTGCCGCGTTCCAGGAGGGCCGCGCCCAGGCGCCGTTCGAGCCCGCTGATCGCCCGTGACAGCGGGGGCTGGGCGATCCCGAGCCGCTGTGCGGCCCGGCCGAAGTGCAACTCCTCGGCCACCGCGACGAAGTACCGCAGTTCACGTGTCTCCACCGCGCCAGGGTAACCGGGCCGGCCAGGAGCGATACCCGGCCGGTATCGCCGTCCACCCGACCGGTCTTGGACGCCCTGCCCGGTGCGGGAGAAACATGGGGGTCATGAGTGAGACGAACACCGCGAACGGACAGAAGGACGCCCAGAAGGTCGCTCTGGTGACCGGGGCCAACAAGGGAATCGGATACGAGATCGCCGCCGGGCTCGGTGCCCTCGGCTGGTCCGTCGGGGTCGGTGCGCGGGACCGGGGCCGGGGGGAAGCCGCCGTGGAGAAGCTGCGCGCGGCCGGGGCCGACGCGTTCGGCGTGGCCCTGGACGTGACCGACGACGCGAGCGTCACGGCGGCGGCCCGGCTGCTGGAGGAGCGGGCCGGCCGGCTCGACGTGCTCGTCAACAACGCGGGGATCACCGGCGGCGGACCGCAGGAGCCCACCACGGTCGGCATCGGCCGGATGCGGGCGGCCGTGGAGACCAACGTGTTCGGTGTCGTCCGCGTCACCAACGCCCTGCTGCCGTTGCTGCGCCGCTCGCCGTCACCGCGGATCGTGAACGTCTCCAGCAGCGTCGGCTCCCTCACGCTCCAGACCACGCCCGGCGCGGAGACGGGGCCGGTCTCCGTGGCCTACGCGCCGTCGAAGACGTTCCTCAACGCCGTCACCGTGCAGTACGCCAAGGAACTGGCCGGCACGAACATCCTGGTCAACTCCGTCTGCCCCGGCTTCACCGCGACCGGCCTCAACGGCTTCCGGGGAGTACGCACCCCTCAGCAGGGCGCGTCATCCGCGATCCGGCTGGCTACCGTGCCGGACGACGGCCCCACGGGCCGGTTCTTCGACGACGAGGGCGAAGTGCCCTGGTGAGAGACGGGGGCGAAGTGCCCTGGTGAGAGACGGGGGCGAAGTGCCCTGGTGAGAGACGGGGGCGAAGTGCCCTGGTGAGAGACGGGGGCGAAGTGCCCTGGTGAGAGACGGGGGCGAAGTGCCCTGGTGAGAGACGGGGGCGAAGTGCCCTGGTGAGAGGCGCGGAGCCTGCCGCACCGGGTGGAACCGGCGCGTCCGCACGAGCGGGGCGTCCCGGCCGGGGCGCAGGCCGTGCGGTGTGCTGGGCCGGCCCGGCGGACAGGCGATCCCCGGGTACCGCTCCGCGCCACCGGAGGGAATGGCCGCAGCCGGAAGGGATGGCCGCCACCGGAGGGGATGGCAGCCAAGAGGCGGTTATCTCAGGGGAGTTGCAGACGGTGGACGCTGACGGCATAGCCGCCGCCGTCGTAGGGGTCGGCGTCCCAGGTGGCGAACCGGTCGACGAGGGCGAGGCCGGCCGCCGCGCAGCAGTCGTCGTAGTCCGGCAGCGTGAGGCCGGGCGGCACCGGCAGGTGGGCTTCGTCCAGGCCGAAGCCGGCGACCAGCAGGCCGCCCGGACGCAGGGCCGCGGCCAGGTGCCCGACCACCGCGGCCTCGGTGCCGGGAGCGAGCAACGGGAAAATATTGCCCGCGGCAACGACAAGATCGAAGTCTCCCGCGATGCCGAGCAGGGCCGGCTCGAACTCGGCCAGATCAACCCGGAACCAGGGCAGACCGGGCGCCTGCCTCCGCGCCACCGCCAGCATCGACGCGTCGAGGTCCACTCCGACGCAGTCGTACCCGAGTTCCGCGAGCCGGATCATGACACGTCCGGTACCGCACCCGGCGTCCAGTACCCGCGCTCCGGCGGGCACGAGCGCCGCGCAGAACCGCGCCTCACCGTGCACGTCCTGGCCCCCGCGGGCCAGGGCCGCGAATCGTGCGGCGTACTCCTCCCCGGACGCTTCCCCGGTCAACTCCGTCCAGCGGCTCATGGGGCCAACTATAGGACGCCCGTACGGCTGCGCGGGGAAGCGGCCGGACGGGGCCGCCCCTCCCGATGTGGTCACCCCCTCGCCGGCCCGCTCGCTCGCCGCGGTCCACGAACAGCGCCGGGCCCTGGAAACCCGGATCAAGGCCCTGCTGGAGGACCACCCTCTTTCCAAGGCCCCGACCCCGATGCCGGGAGATCGCGGTCAGGACCGCCGCCGTGCTGTGGGCCACCGCCGGCGACGGCACCTGCTTCCCCACCGCCGTCCGCCTCGCCCCCTACGACGGCCTCACCCCGGCCACGAAGCCGTCCGGCACCTCGATCCACGGCGAACACGCGCCCCGAGGCGGAAACCGGCAGCTCAGACAGGCCATGCTCCTCTTCGCCGTACTCCGCGACGGCACCTTCTACGGACCACGCACCCCCGAGGCAGCCGTCGCATGTCCGACTCGGGCCTGACGAGGGACGTAGAAGCCCTCCACCCGGCGATTACCTCCGGCGTAATCGACCACGCTCCCCTGCTGCGGCAGCGTGGTACACGTCAACGAGATCCCGACGAGGGTTCCGGCACCCGAGGCGCGAGGAGCAACCATGCCCATCAAGTCCGCTGACCACAAAGCGAATCACGTCACCGACACCACCCGCCACGTCGTCCAGGAGTTCCTCGCCGCCCGGATGGCCGGGGGCGTCGAGCGGCTCGTCGCGCTCTTCGCGGACGACGTCGACTGGCTGCTCGCCGAGAACCCCGCCGTCCCGTGGATCCGGCCGCGCTCCACCGGAGCCGACTGCGCCGCCCAGTTCACGGAGCTGGCCGAGCACACGGTGGCCGAGGATGCACGGGCCTCCGTCGACACGTTCCTCGTTGACGGCACCGACGCCGTCCTGACGGGGCACCTCTCGGGGACCGTGCGCGCGACGGGAAAGTCCTTCGAGGGCCCCTTCGCGCTGCGCCTCACCGTCGAGGAGGGCCGGATCACCCGGCATCACCTCTACGAGAACAGCGTATCGATCGCCGAGGCGTGCACCCCTTCCTGAGTCCCCCGTTACCGTTTTCGCGGCTTCGCAACGGGGCCTCCCGCCTTCGGGTCCGGCATGACTTCCCCCTCCTGTTGTTGATGGCCCGGGGGGGGCGACACCGGGTCCGAAGGCATCGACGGACCGCTGATGAGGGGCTTGAGCACCGGTTTCACCCGAGCCGGAAGAGCTCTTCGTAACGTGGATGTGGCAGCTCGTTACCGAGGCAAGGCCGGACGAAAGCGTGTGGAGGGCCTGCGCGTGATCGGCACCGGCGGCATCGATGTTTTCCCCGGTCTGAACGTCGGCAAGGGCGAACACCACGCCACCACCGTCACCCCGGCCGGAAAGAAAGCGTTCGACAAGCGGCTGCCCAACACCGAACCCAAGCTCCGCGAACTGTTCACGAAACTCCAGGCCAAGCACGGGACAGCGCTGGTCGTGGTTGACCAGCCGGCCTCGATCGGCGCCCTGCCGCTGGCCATCGCGCGGGACGTGGGCTGCCCGGTCGCCTACTTACCGGGCCCAACGATGTGACGGATCGCCGACCTCTATCCCGGCGAGGCCAAGACCGACGCGAAGGACGCGTTCATCATCGCCGACGCCGCCCGCGCAATGCCCCACACGCTGCGGGCGATCGACGGCGAGGACGAGACGATCGCCGAGCTGGAGGTGATCGTCGGGTTCGACGACGACCTCGCAGGGGAAGCGACCAGGGTCGCGAACCGGCTGCACGGCCTGCTGACCCATATCCATCCTTCGCCGGAGCGGGTGCTGGGCCGGCGGTCGCAGCGCCCGGCCATCCTGACCTTGCTGGAGCGGTTCGGGTCACCGGACCAGATACGCAAGGCCGGCCGTCGGAGGCTGGTCACGCTGCTGCGGCCAAAGGCCCCGCAGAGGGCAGAGCGGCTGGTCGAGGACGTCTTCGCCGGCCTGAACGAACAGACCGTCACCGTTCCTGGCACCGAGGCGGCCGAGTTGATCGTCCCCAGCCTCACGAGCTCGCTGACGGCCGTGCTCGACCAGCGGAAACTGCTGGCCAGGCGGATCGAGGAACTCCTGGAGGAGCACCCTCTTCCGAAGGTCCTGACCTCGATGCCGGGAGTCGGCGTCAGGATCCTGATCGAGATCGGCGACGGCAGCACCTTCCCGACCGTCGGCCACCTCGCCGCCTATGCCGGACTCGCCCCGGCGACTCGCAGCTCGGGCTCCTCGATCCGCGGCGAACAACCGTCCCGAAGAGGAAACAAGCAGCTCAAGAGGGCCTTCTTCCTCTCCGCGTTCATCGCACTCGGCGACCCGGCATCGCGGGCCTACTACGACAAGAAGATCGCCCAAGGCGAGCACCACACCAAGGCCCTGCTCTGTCTCGCTTGACGCCGGGCCGACGTCCTTTTCGCGATGCTCCGCGACGGAACCTTCTACGAATCCCAGCCCGTTCGGGCTGTCGCCCAGCAGACCTAGACCATGGCCAAGAGGTGATCCGTGGGTTCGTAGTCGATCTTCCAGTCGGCGTAGATCCCGCAGAATCCATCCTTGATGCACCGCAGGCCCACGGTCACCCAGCGGACGGATCCGTCGGTGCCGAGCGAGAACGCGACCGCGGCCTCGAACTCCTCGCTCCCGCACGGGCAGCCGGTCGCACCGGGCTCGTCGTCCTCCCAGGACTCCTCGTTCCAGTACTCCTCGCTGTCCGCAATGAACGCACGGCTGTCGCAGCCCGAACACTCTCGTTCCGCTCCGGACGCATTGACCAGCATGAAGAACACACGACCGCCGCACCCCTCGCAGACGGAAGGAGCGATCTTCACCGGGCGACCGTCGACGGCCTCCCGCAGGAACGCCGCAAGCTCCGCGGGAACACCCTCGCCAACCTGATCATCAGCATGCACGGCCACATCGTTCCAGACGCCCCGAATCCGCACCCGACCAGCTTGACCAAAGACATTAGGGGCACCCCCCGAGTCGCGACCTGGCTGGTGCCGGGGCAGGCCCTCGCGGAGATGGTCCGCCCGCCGAGCGGGTGGCGTAGCGCGGTCTTCGAAAAGACCCGCACCCGAGCCCCTTCGCCTGGTCCGCCACGGCACCGGTGTGCTGTCTCGATGCTCCGCGACAGCACCTTCTGCGAACCCGAAACGCCGCGCGCCGCCTGACGAAAGGCATAGGGGCACCCCCCGCTCCCTGGGCGCCTCGTCGTGGCCGGCCGGCCGTGCCGGGCCGTCCGCCGGACGGCGGCCGGTGGCCGGTGGCCGGTGGATGGCGGACGGCGGACGGCGGGCGGTCCGACGCCCGCGGTCAGAGCTCGTTGATCGCGCGCATCGCCAGGCCCTCGGTGCCGGCCCAGCCGTTCACCCGCGCCGCGTCGTCGTAGGAGACGGAGGAGAGGCCGCCGGGCAGGCCGAAGACGAGCGTGCCGTTGAGTTCCGTGCCCTCACCGGCGACCAGGGTGGCGGTGAACCGGTCGGCCCGGTCGTACTCCGCCTCTCCGCCCTCGTCGTTGCCGAAGACGTACAGGCCCGCGTACGCCGTGCCGTCCCCTTCGACGACGACGGGCTCGGTGTCCGGTTCCCCGAGCGTCTCGACGACGGAGGCGTCGTCACCGGCCCCGAGCCGCACCAGCGGCGACTCGTTGAGGACGCAGGGCTCCTTGTCGCCGTTGGTGACGCTCAGCAGGAAGTGGCGGGGAGTCTCCCCGGGCGGGTCCTGCAGCTCGACCGCGGTCCTGAGGTCGGTGACCTCGCAGTCCCGGTGGTGCGTGCCGTTGCCTCCGCCGGTCTCGCCGCTGTCCCCGGTCGTACCGTCGGCCGGACCGTCGCTGCCGGTTCCGGTGGCGGCGCCGGAGCCGCCCGACGGCTCCGCGCTCTTCGACGTGCTCTCCCCGGCCGGTGCGGAGGCCGAGGGGGCGGCGTTGTCCTCGCCCCCTGAGGACTGGCAGGCGGTGGCCGTCAGCAGGGCCGCTGCCGCCGTCATCCCCAGGAGGGTGCCGCGCAGCCCCCGGCGTGTCGATCGGAGTCCGACTGTCTTCGTGCGCATGCCGTGTCCCTCTCCCCCCGGGACCGGCCCCGGGGCCGGCCGACGCATCGAGCTCTGCGCGGTCATTCTGGTTGCCGCCCGTCGGTCCGGGCACCTCGGACCCGGGGCTGTTACAGCCCTCGCACGAACCGATGCCTTGGCGTGACCATGACCCTTGCGGCATGTCCGGGGCTGCGGGCGGCCGGCCGCCGGGCGGGGGTACCCGGTCCCGCCCGAAGCCGGTTCGCGGGCTTCGCCCCTGCCCGGGGCGGCCCGGCCGAGGTGCGCCTCAGGTCCCTGAGGCAGTTCACCGCCGCAGGTTCCGGCCGCACCGCGCGGACCAGGGTTCCGCGTGCCCGCCCGCTCCGGCGCGACGCCGAACGGGCCGGCCCGCCGAGGGGTCTCCGGGGAACGTCGGCACGGCGGACACGCGCTGCGGTGGCGCGGACGGCTCCACACAGGCCGTCCGCCTCATCCGGCGTACTGCGGCGAGCTCACTCCTCCCGGTACCGCGTCGACCGGCACGGAGCGCCGCCGGCCGGCAGGGAGCCCTGCTCACGACCCCCGCGTGCGGGCGCCTGTAGTCGTGAGGGCAGTGCGGTACCGGGCCCTGCAAGGACATCGTCATGAGCGGGCGCCGGGGTCAGGGCTTGTGTGCGAAGACCCACCGGTTCCCCTCCAGCGCGTCGTTCGGCTCGGGGAGCGGACCACGTCCGTGCACGCGGGTGAAGTCGAAGGGCGTGTGCATCGAGGTGGACCAGCCCCTGGCCGCCAGGCCGCCCGCGGAGTCGGGGCGAGGTCCCCTGTCGAAGAGGCCGAGGAGGTCGATGCCGATCTGTTCTCGCGTCGCCGTGTAGATCGGACTGTCGCGGTACACCAGCAGGTCCTTCTCCAGTTTGGCCTCGAAGGCCAGGGCGCTGCCCCGGGTGGTGAGCCGGTCCACCGTGTCGATGAGGTACGTCTCGGTGGGGCCCGGCAGGTAGAAGAGCAGGCCTTCGGCCAGCCAGACGCTCGGGGCGTCCGGGTCGAAGCCGGCGGAGGTCAGCGCGGTGACCCAGTCGGCGCGCAGATCGACCGCTACGGGGACGCGCTTCACCTTCGGGGCGGCCGAGAGCTCTGTGAGCACCCGGTGTTTGAAGGCCAGTACGCCCGCCCTGTCGATCTCGAAGACGGCGCAGTCGGCCGGCAGGTCCAGCCGGAAGGCCCGGGTGTCCAGTCCCGCTCCCAGCAGGACCACTTGGCGGACGCCCGTACCGGCCGACCGGAGGAGGAAGTCGTCGAGGACTCTCGTCCGCAGGCCGAAGTAGCGGGCGAACCTCCCCCACAACGGATTGGCGTCCCCGTCCGGGACCTGTTGGCTGCGCACCGGCCAGTCCGCGCAGACCCCGGCCGCGCGCACGAAGTGTTCCGCGTAGGCGTCCTGGGCCAGGCTGTCGTGGCGGTGGGTCTCGATCGCCCGTGCGGCGGCGACCAGGAGGGCGGTCAGCCCCACACCTCCGTCCACTCCTTCCGTGCCTCCCCCGTCTTCCGTGACGGATTGGGCGGGAGCGGATTCGGCAGGAGCGGGTTCGGCTGGAGCGGGAGGAGCGTCGGCGGGGCGGCGGGGGTCACCGGTGATGGACGTTTCACTCATCGGTCTCTTCTTTCCGGCAGCAGGACGGGTTTGACCACACGTCCGGCGTCGCAGTCGCGTTCGGCCTCGTTGATGTCGGCCAGCGCATAGGTGCGGATCAGTTCGTCGAAGGGGAAGCGGCCGGCCTGCCACAGGCCGATCAGCCGGGGAATCAGCAGTCCGGGTACGGCGTCTCCTTCGCAGATGTGCCGGATGCCGCGGCCTCGGTCGAGCGTGCCCGGTCCGAGCGGCAGCGCGTCGTGGAGGCGTGCCACGAGGCCGAGGACGCCGGTGGGGCGCAGTGCGTGGAGGGCGTCGTTGATCAGCGGGGCCGAGGCCGTGGTGTCCAGGGCGTACTGCGCGCCGCCGTCGGTCCGCCGGCGGATGCGCTCGGCCAGCCCGGCCGTCGCGGCGGGCAGGGGGGTCGCGCCGAACCGTTCGGCCAGAGCCAGTCGCCCGGGATTCCCGTCGATGGCCACGGTCCGTACGCCGGCGGCGGTGGCAGCCATCACCGCGGCCAGGCCCACCGCTCCCGCGCCGAGTACGACGAGGGTGTCTCCGGGGCCGGCGCGGAAGGTGTTCAGCACGGCTCCGGCGCCGGTGAGGACGCCGCAGCCGAGGGGGCCGAGCAGTTCGAGGGGCAGGGAGGGGTCGACCCGGACGGCGTTGCGCGCCGGGACGAGGGCGTATTCGGCGAAGGAGGACTGGCCGAACCATCGGGGGGCCAGCGCTTTCCCCGTGGCGTCGGTGAGGCGTCGCCCGTGCTCCTCGCGGCCTCCGAAGAGGTTGAGGGAGGCGAAGGAGTCGCAGTAGGCGGGGGCCGCGCCACGGCAGTTCCGGCATTCTCCGCACGAGTCGAAGCTCAGCACGACATGGTCGCCGACACCGATCGCGCCGTCCGGGCCGTCGCCCGATGCCACGACGACCCCGGCTCCCTCGTGGCCGAGGACCGCCGGCAGCGGGGTACGGCCGGCTGACCGCCGGACCGCGAGGTCGGTCCGGCACATTCCGCAGCCTGCGATGTCGACGAGGATCTCACCCGCGGCCGGGCCGGTGCCGAGGACGACCTCCTCGACCGTGAACGGGGTCTCGTACGACCGCAGCACGGCGGCCCGGAACCTCACCGCCCTTCCTCCATCGGCCGGTGGACGACGAACGGCCGGAGGTTGCCGTAGAGGCCCCACGGTCCGCCCGCGACGCCGACCCCGCTGTCCTTGATGCCTGCGAAGGGCTGGGCGAGGGAGAGTTCGGCGTGGTGGTTGATCCATGCCGTGCCGCATTCGAGCCGGTCGGCCGTCGCCGCAGCCCGGTCGGGATCGGCGCCCCACACGGAACCGCCCAGCCCGAAGTCGGTGCCGTTGGCCGCGTCGATGGCTTCGTCGATGTTCCGGTACGGCAGCACCGGCAGGACAGGCCCGAACTGTTCCCCGGTCACCACCGGGTGGCCGGGGGGCACGTCGGTGAGGATCGTGGGTGCGAAGAAGTAGCCCGGCCCGTCGAGCCGGTGGCCGCCGGCCGCCGCCCGGGCGCCCGCGGCCAGGGCCCGGTGCGTGATCTGTTCGACCCGGGCCAGCTGGGGGGCGTTGTTGACCGGCCCGAGCCGGGTGTCCGGGTCCAGGCCGGATCCGACGACGACGGTCTTCGCGCGGTGTGCGAGGGCCTCGACGACCTCGGCGTGGAGCCGGGCCGGTGCGTAGACGCGTTTCACCGCCATGCAGACCTGCCCGCAGTTGCGGAAGGCGGCCCAGAACAGCCGGTCCGCGATCCGGTCCACGTCGACGTCGTCCAGGAGGACGGCCGCGTCGTTGCCGCCCAGTTCCAGGGTGACACGGGCGAGCGAGGCCGTCGCCGCCCCCGCGACGGCCCGCCCGGTCGGTACCGAGCCGGTGAAGGTGACGTGTCGGATGCCCGGATGGGAGGCGAGACGGGCGCCGAGGGGTTCCCGGCCGGTGACGACGGTCAGGACGTCCTCGGGCAGGACCGTGGAGAGGACAGCACCGAGCAGGCGGGTGGCGAGGGGGGTGTACGGGGACGGTTTGAGGACCACGGTGTTGCCGGCCGCGAGTGCGGGTGCGAATTTCGCCGCCGCGAGCTGGAGGGGGAAGTTCCACGGCACGATCGCGGCGACGGGGCCGAGCGGGCGCCAGCGGATCTCGCTGTGCACGGGCCGGCCGTCGTCGATCCGGCGGGTGCCGGGGGTCAGGCCGGCGAAGTACCGCAGCCGGGCCGCCGTACGGGCGACCTCCATGAAGGACTCGGCCAGGGGCTTGCCCTGCTCCCGTGTGAGCAGGGCGGCGAGGTCGTCGCCGGCCGCTTCCACCGCGTCGGCGGCGGCGCGCAGCCCCGTGGCGCGGGCGGCCGGGTCGGTGCGCCATCCGGTCCAGGCGCGCCGGGCCCGGTCGACCACGTCGTCCAGCTCGTCCGGCTGCTGGTCGGGGGCCTCGTCGAAGGTCTCCCCGGTTGCCGGGTCGACGACGGCGAGGCGTGCGGCACGGTCTTGGGGGGCGCGGCCGGCTTCCGGTGTCGGCATCCCGGTGGTCAGTTCACGGCCGGGACGCCGGCGGCGTGTTCCCGGGCCTGCCGGTCCATCTCCGCCCGGAAGGCGGCGACCAGGTGCGGCTGGATCCTTCCGGTGTTGCGGTCACCGCCCGCGCAGACCGCTCCCCGCACACCCACGATGTCCGTGCCGATACGGGTCAGCGGACCGAGGTCGGCCTGCTTGACGCTGCCCGCGAGGGCGGCGCGCAGACCTGACGCGTGGGCGCGGCGGACGAACTCGGCGCAGGCGTCGGGCGGAACGTGGTCGAAGAGCCGCGTCCCGTCCTTGACCGCGGTGTCCAGCATGGCCGCGTCGGCACCGGCGCGGGCGGCGATGTCGGGCAGGGCGAGCGGGTTGACACAGCCGACGCGGTGGGCGTCGGCGTAGCCCGAGGCGACGACGAGCGCTTCCGGGCTGTGGTCCTTCACCGCCCGGACGACGGCCCTCATGACCTCGATGCCCTGCTCGGGGGTCGTGCATCCGTACAGGCCCACCTTGATGTACGTGGCGCCGGAGACGGCCGCCCCGAGCGCGGCCTGCGCCACCGTGCCCGGTTTGTACGGCACGTCGCCCACGGTGGCGGACACCGGCTTGTCCGCCGGTACCGCGTCGCGGATCTCCCGGATGACCCAGGGGAAGTTGGCGCCGAGAGAGCCCTCGTCGGGCTTCTTGACGTCGACGATGTCGAGGTGTTCCGCCGCCTTGGCGCAGTCGAGGGCTTCCTCGACGCCGTCCGGGGAAACGAGAAGCAACACCGTGAACTCCTTCCGCCGCGGGTCCGCCCGGCCGGGGCACGGGGGTCCGCGGGTCACTTGGTTCATGTGCGGGGCGCTCATCATTTCCGCCACTCCGTGCACACCGGTAGAGCGTGCGGAGCTTCCCGAGCGGCGCGCGTGCGCAGGTGTACGGCTCCGTGCGCTCCGGCGTGAGCCGGGGCCTGCCGATCCGCGCCGTCCGCCCGGACGCCCTCGCGAGCGCCCCCTGCGTACTCGCGTGCCCCGGTGCCCGTGCTCGTCCCGCGCCCCGGTGCCCGTGCTCGCCTCGCGCCCCGGTGTCCGTGCTTGCCCCTCGTCCCGGTGCCCGTGAAGCTCCCGCCCGGGAATCGTCACCGCCGGGGCCTGGACGGCCGTGCGCGGCACAGGGCCCGACCGCCGCCCTCGCCGTCGCCTCGGGTGCCCCGGGCCTTCGCCGAGGGAGAACGGACATTACCGGTAGCGTGTTCGCCTGCCGCGTGGAACGCCCGTACGGCAGGCCGGCCCGTGCAGGGGATTCCGGTGGTGAGCGAGGAGACCGTGATGAGTGAACTGACGAAGCCCGGGGTCGAGGTTCCGAAGGGTGAGGCGCCCACCGGACTGACGGTCCGGGACCTCGTGGCCGGGGACGGGCCCGAGGCGCAGCCGGGCAGGGTCGTCCGGATCCACTACGTAGGGGTCACGTTCGCGTCGGGAAGGGAGTTCGACTCCTCCTGGGAACAGGACCGGCCGTTCAAGTTCGCCGTGGGCGGCGGCCGGGTCGTCAAGGGTCTGGACCGGGGAGTGAGGGGGATGAGGGCCGGCGGCCGGCGCGAGATCATCGTCCCCCCGCGTCTCGGTTACGGCAGGCAGTCACCCTCTCCGTCGATTCCGGCGGACTCGACACTGATCTTCGTCGTGGACCTGCTCACGGTCGTGGGCGGACCCGCCGGAGCGAGGCCCGGCTCGGCCGGCCCCGCCTGAACCCGGCGCCCCGGAGGGGGCCGGGGCGGTGTAAGGGCAGCCGCGCTCATCGGCGGGCCGTCCACGGCGGCAGGCGCCGGGCCGGTCGCCGCTGTTACGGCTCTTCAGGCCGCGGGTCCCGGGCCCACCGCCGCGCCCCCTCGTATCCGCTGTGTACAGCGGCCGGTCCCCTGGTCGCCCGTCGGCCCTGACCCGGCCTGTCGTGGTGGATGACGGGGAGAAGCGGCACGGTCCGGGACCCCGCTGTCCCGCCGGATCCCTCGGTGTTCAGCAAGGCCGTGGTCCCTGGCCGCGTCACTGCCCTCCTGGCGGCCCCGGCGGAGACGGGTACGCCCTCCCCTGCCAGAATTCGAGGGCAACGACGGGCAGGGGCGCCTCTACCGCTCCACCACCTGGCCCGGTTGCCGTCCGGTCAGGGGCCTGAAGCCGGCCTCTTCACAACGCAACACCCGGGGGAACCATGCGTACCGGTGTCATCACCGTGCTCATCACCGCAGGCTTGCTCACCTCACTCACCGCGTGCGGCATCGGCGACCCGCCGTACACCGTCCGTCTGCACGACAACAAGGACGGCTCGGCCACGGCCAACCTGAACCTCCCCGAGGGCACCAAGGACGAAGCGGAGGCGGCGATCCGCGACTACGCCGGCACTCTCGACGGGTTGGAGTGGGTGAACATCCTTGTCTCTGATGACACGGCCGACGGCAAGCTCATATGCAACGCTATCTGGATGAAGGACGAGAAGGCCGCGCAGAAGTGGTCCGGTGGGCGCTTCGAATCCGCCACCTGGCCCGGTCTTGACGTGCGGTGCCCCCACGGCCTCTGACGGGCCGTGCTCCGGACGCCCCGGGGCCGACTCCCAGCAGCATGACGACGCCGTCGCCGGGCCCGACACCGTACTGCCGCAGGCCGTTCACCGCGCGCCGCACCATGCCGAGGAGCCGTACGCCCGAGACCTCCCGGCCGGCGTGCTCGAACACCGTACGACCGTCCGCCGCGCCGAGGATGTCCAGAACGGCGCCGGGGAACTGCTCGGTCACGGCGCCGGAAGGCTGCTCAGTCATGGCACTCCTTCACGAAAGCGGTGAGCGGCTGCCGGTGGACCGCCGGCAGGTTCCATTCGTTCTCCAGGTTCTCCGCCAGGTGCAGGGTCCCGGCGGGCACGCCGTCCCGGTAGTGGCGGACGACGGGATGGAGATACGTGGAATCCATGGCGTGGTCGGCGTCGTTCTCCACGACGCGCGGGACGCCTACGTCGAACGGATCGGCCCTCTCGTGCTCGGGCCCGTACTCCAGATCGACGACGAACCGGTGCGGGGCGGGTCCGAGACCGCCGTCGGTGACGTAGTCCAGCGGGACCTCCTCCTGGTACACGGCCCGGTCGCCGTCCACGCCGACCACGTCGCCGAGGAACCCGAACTGCTGCCAGAGACCCGACGAGCGGTTGACGCGGCCGATGACGGCGTCGGCGATCGCCTCCGGCGCCGTGGTGAACGTCCGGGCCGGCCAGGGTGTGCCGAGGTGGCGAGCGCCCAGGATGCGGTGCAGGGCACGCGTCGCGTAGCGGAAGCCGTGGATGAAACCGTTGGTGGACTTCTTGAAGTCCCGTTGCCGCATCAGGGTTCCGGCGAAGTAGAGGTCCGGCACGTTGACCGACTCGGAGGACGAGGTCTGCTCGGGGAACCGGCCGTTGATGACGAGCGCCGGGCGGCAGGTCTCGTCGGAGACGGACGCGTCGAAACGGAAGCCGGTGCACACGATGACCCGGTCGTAGTGCAGTTCACGCGGCGGCTCCGTGGTCCGCGCGTAGCGGAGCATCACCCGGAAGCCTCCGCCACCGGACTTCTCGATGCTCTCCACGGTGCCGTCGAGCACCGCGTTCTGCGACTTGAGCTGATAGGTGTCCAGGAAGTTGTTGTTCACCGCGCGCAGATGTCCGAGGCAGTGGGTCTTCCAGGCGAACTCGACCGAGCGCGGCCCGGCGACGTGGATCACCGCGGCCTTCTCCATGAGGCCGTCGGCGGTTTCGAACGCGGAGTTCCCCTTGCCGATGACCAGTACCCGCTGGTCGGTGAAGGACGCCGGGCCGGGATCGAAGGTGTCGTACCGCTCGGCGAGCCCGAGGCCCGGCACGGGCGGCTCGTGGAGCCGGGAGACCCCGGTGGCCATGACGAGCCGCTCAGCCTGCCAGGACCGTCCGCCGCCGTCGAGGACGGCGTAGTCGCACCCGTCGCGTTCCAGCGGAGCGGCGAGTTGGAGACCGACCGGCCCGGCCCCGATGATGAGATGGTCGCGCACCATGGGCCGGACAGTAGTGACGCGAAATCAGAGGGCTCTGAGATTCGGCGGCTCCACCGCCTGCCCGGGCACCTGTCTGTCGGGGGGCCGGAGCAACCGGCCGGGACCTGTCCGGCGGATCTCGGCCGGGGGTGCGGCGGGCGTGCGGGCCACCGGGGCAGCAGCGGGCGGTGGGGGCCGGAGCCGGTGTCCGCGGAAGGAGTGACGGATCCCGGCGGCGGGCCGGGGCCGGTCGCGGACCTTCCTGGAACGGCGGTCCGGTCCGGGAAGCGGCGCATGACCTCGGTGGTGAAGTTCTCGGTGGACACCATGAAGCAGGTCCGGCCCGATGCGGTTTCCCCGTCGGGGGCGGTGGCGACGTCGTGTCAGCCCATGGCGGAAAGGACGTAGTCCGCCTGGCTGCGAACAGCGCCCAACGGCTTCGGAACGACGATCAGCTCACGCAGTGCCCGCAGGATTCGGGGCGGAATCCTGATGCCGAGCACGCCCGTGACCAGACCCCGGCACACGTACAGCGCGGCAACGCGAGGCCGGTCGGCACTTCCGAGATCCTGATAGACGATCTCCACACGCTCCGCGCCGCGGAGGATCCCGTGGGCCTGCGGCTTCAACGCATACTGGTCGGACCAGAAATAGGGGACCGGCGTGTACACCGCGCGTGAGCCGTTCGTGCCGCGGATCTCGGACAGCAGGTTCCGGGCAGCGGCAGCCCCCTGCTCCGTCGCGTTCATGCGGTGTTCCATCCGCACACCCCGGCCCCCGGTCGCGGAGCGCCGGTTCGCGACATCGCCCGCGACATAGACCCGGGGCGCCGCGGCACAGTACGCGTCGCATTCGACGCCGTCGCGGACGGGAAGCCCGCTGCCATCGAGCCATTCGGTGTTCGGTGCGGACCCGATCGCCACCAGAACCGTGTCAGCGAGGATCTTCGTGCCGTCCGCAAGGCGGATGGCGGACGCCTCTCCGGCCGTGCGTTCCAGGCCCGCCACCGTCTGGCCGGTATGCAGGGTGACGCCCATTCTCTGATGGATTCCACCGAGCACCCGTCCGACTTCCGCCCCGAACACCCTCTCCATCGGCGTCGTTTCGTCGGTGACGACACTCACCTCGTGGGAGGCTGACTGCGCCAGGGACGCGGCCACCTCCATCCCGAGGGGGCCGGAGCCGATGACAGCGAGCGTCTCTCTGGTGCTCAGGCGTTCGCGCAGGGCTGTCACATCGTCGAGAGTCCGCAGCGTGTGGACGCCGGACAATCCCTCTGCACCCGTCAGCGTGCGGGAACGGACACCGGTCGCGATGAGCAGGCCGTCGAACTCGACCCTCCCGCCGTCATCGAGGGTGAGCCGTCGAGCGCCCACGTCGAGTCCGGTGGCCCGGACGCCGAGACGCATGTCGATTCCACACCGGGCAAGGGCCTCCGCGTCACGCATGGCGAGCCGGTCCTCGCCCCACTCGCCGGTGAGCACCTGTTTGGAAAGCGGCGGGCGCTCGTACGGCAGGTGCGGTTCGTCGCCGATGACGACCAGGCTCCCACCGAATCCTTCCGCACGCAGGGTCTCAGCCGCCGAGATCCCTGCGGCGGACGCCCCGACGACGGCGATGGTCCCGTCTTTCACCGATCCACCCTGAGAGCCGATCCGGGACATGCCGCGACCGCCTGCAGGACCGCGTGATGCAGCCGCTCCTGCGGCCGGGGATCGAGGACGACGACCATGCCGTCGTCCTCGTCCTGGTCGAAGACTTCAGGAACCAGAACAGCGCACTGTCCGGCGGCACAGCATTTTTCCTCATCTGCAAGGACTCGCACGGTCACAACCTTCGGTTATCAGTGCATTTGACGTTTCGTCATGCATTTATGTGCTCGCGCAGGGGCATGGTCTGCTTGCCGGGTCCGGTGTGATGACCGCCGTCCCCCGGCCCGTCGGGGAAAGGCCGAGGTCCGCGGGCCGGCCCGGAGGCCGGAAGACGAGACCGGTTGCCGCATGTCCTGGAGGAGGGGTGGCGGTCCGCTGGCCGGCTCCTCGTCCGGAGCCCGGCGGATCTACCGGCAAGAGCTGCCCCGCTGCGGCGGCCGTTCCGGTACAGGCTTTCCATCGGGCATCCGTACAGCCACTCGTTCGGTGAATGGGCCGCGATCGGCCCACGCGGCTAACGCGATGGGGTACTGCCCTTCAACTCGAAGACGGCACCGATGGTCGCATCCGGCCTGACGACGACGGCGGTTGGCTTCCGTATTCCGAACAGCCGGTGAATGTCTCCTCCCGGGTCGGCTATTTCGGCGGTTCTCTCGCGTTCGAAGGACTCGGGAATCCGCGCGCTGAGAAGAACGGCTTTCCCGTACCCGCCTCGTCCGAGCAGCCGCTGTGCACCCTCGCGTGTGCTCTCCAACCGCTCCGGGGTCCTGTTGTCAGCGGCGAACAGCAACAGCACCGGCGCGTCGAGGGCCACCTTGTCGTGCAGCCAGGCCTGGTCCGCCCGCCCCTCCAGCGGGACGTCGGGAAGTCTCATGCCGCTGCGCAGCTTCCCGGCCCGCGAGCCGTCGCCCGGGTAAGCCAGGGCGAGCTGCGCCTGACGCGGGGCGACGAACCGGTCGAGCGCGCCTGTGCGGTCGGCGGCTTCCAGCGCGACGTCGCGCAGTGCGCTGCGCCAGCCGCCCAGGGTCCACATACGGGTCTGGCGGTCGCTGTCGGCGACGACCGACGCCGCCGTATGCCGCCGTTCGCGTTCCCATTCGTCCAGTGTGCCGGGGGTGAGCTCGCCCTTCCGGATTCCCGCGAGACGCCAGGCGAGGGCGCCCGCGTCCTCCAGCCCCGTGTTGAGGCCCTGCGCTCCGGCCGGGCTGTGGATGTGCGCCGCGTCACCGGCGATGAGGACGCGTCCCACCCGGAAGCGGTCCGCCATCCGCCGATGGACCCGGAAGATGCCGGTCTGGAGCTCGCCCACGGCGCGAATCGGCACGGTGCACCGGGCTTGCGCGAATCGCTGTGCGGTATCGGCCAGCTGATCGGCGGGCACCTCCTCGCCCAGGCCGAGGAAGACCCGTGCCTTCCCTCCGGGCAGGCTGGTGACGACCAGCACCCCCGAAGGGCTCATGAAGTAGTGGGTCTCGTTCTGCGCGAGAGACGTCTCCCAGACTCCGTCGGCGACCAGGAACCGCTGCGGGTAGGCAGCGCCTTCGAAGGTGACTCCGAGGCATTGGCGCACGGTGCTGTGCGCGCCGTCACAGCCGACCAGGTACTGGGACCTCGCTTCCGCTTCGTGCCCACCGACGGACAGCACGGCGCGAACGCCATCGGCGTCCTGGGTGAAGCCCGTCAGCTCCGTCCCGTATTCGACCTTGCCGCCCGCGTCCTCGAAACCCTGGCGCAGGACCTCCTCCGTGGCGCTCTGCGGCAGGGTGACGGGGTAGCGGTACCGGCTGCCTTGCAGGCTGCCGAAGCCCACCCGGATCACGCGCTCGCCGAGGTAGTACTTCAAGGCCCCTACCGTCAGGGACCGTTCGAGGAGTGGCTCGATGAGACCCAGGCGGCGGAACCCCTCCAGTGCCCGGGGCCACAGCGCGAGGGACTTCGAATGGGGGTGATGGGCGGGGTCCCGGTCGATGATGCGCACGTCGGTCCCGCGTCGCAGCAGGTCGACGCCGAGCGCGAGGCCGACCGGCCCCGCCCCGACGATGATCACTTCGGATTCGGATTGCTCGGGCATGGTGTCCTCTCCTCCGTCGGAGGCTTGATTGCGGCTTGTCTCGTCTCGGCCGGTTCCCTCAGGGCACAAGCACCACACGGCCGCAGCTGGTGCGCGACTCGACCAGATCGTGGGCACGAGCGACATCGAGAAGGGGGACCCGCGCGGCGACCACCGGTCGCACGTCTCCGGTGGCGACCACGCCGAGGAGTTGCCGCGTGCCTGCTTCGGCGAGATCGGGCCGGTGGCGAAGGAGCGTGGCCATGCTGAACCCGGTGACGTACTTCATGCCGAGGACGTCCAGGAACGACAGAGTGGGGCGCGCCGTGGGGTCACCGGCCGCTCCGTAGAACACGAGCCGACCGTAGGGGGCAAGCAACTCGACGTCCCGCTCCAGCAGTTGCCCGCCGATTCCGTTCAGGATGACGTCCACGCCCCGGTCCCCCACCGCCTTGCCGACATGCTGGGTCCAGTCGGCCCGGCTGTAGTCGACCGCGATATCGGCCCCCAGGGACCGGACGAAGTCCAGCTTCTCCGAGGAACTCGCGGTCGCGATGACGGGGCGGGCCCCCCTCGCCTTGGCGATCTGCAGCGCCATATGCCCCACCGCGCCGGCCGCGCCGTGGACCAGAACGCTCTCTCCCGCACGCAGCTGTCCGGTATTGACGACCTGTATGGCGACACGGCCGGTCGAGCCGACGACCGTGGCCTGCCCCGCGTCCAGGCCGTCCGGAACAGGAATGCACCGCTCCACCGGAGCGGTGACGTAGTCCGCGTAGGCGTTCTGCGCCTTCCAGACCACCACGCGTTCCCCCACCCGTGCGCCGGGCACGCCGGGGCCCACCGCCTCGACCGTGCCGACGGCGTCCGCGGCAGGGCAGGCCGGCAACACCGGCACGGACAGGGGGTGTTCGCCACGGCGCCGCTGCACATCGGCCTGGTCGACGCCGACAGCCTCGACCCGCACGAGTACGTCGCCCGGCCCGGGCGTCGGTATGTGCGCTTGCTCGATTCGCAGAACGCCCGAAGGTCCGAATTCGTGGTACCGAACAATGCGCATGCTCTGGCGTTCCCCTTGATGAAAGATGCGTCCGACGGTATGCGATTCACATTGAAGGCTACTCGCCCTGCCGGGCCACCGGAAGGCAACAAAAGGAGCATGAAAACTTCCGGCCCGGGGCGCCGCATACCACTAAAGAGACACTTCGCATGCCACATAAGGGGAGGCCCTCTGTCATCTTCCCTCACGGTTTCTAGAATTCCAGGCGCCACCCCTCCGGGGGCGCAGGCGATTCTCGCAGACCAGAGGCGATGAAAGGTGATCCCATGGACAGTGTTCGTGAAATCTTGACGGAGGAAGCAGAACATCCACCGGCAGCACCTCCGAAGCCCTCGGTCCCGAAGCCCGGCCGCCGAGAGCTTACGTGGGTGGGATTCCTCGCCGTTTATTGCGTCGGATTCGCCGTTTTCGGCATATACCGCTATCTCACTCTTGACCCCTCGATCAGCCGGCTCGGAATACGTACCGACCTCCCCTGGCACTATCCGCTGTTCATTACGCACATCTACACGGCGGTGGTCTCCATCGTGCTCGCCTGGATTCAGGTCTGGCCGTGGTTCAGAGCCCGCCATCCCCGGGCCCACCGCATTGTCGGACGCTGGTACTTCTTCGCCGGCGTCTTTCCCTCCGCGGCCCTGGCCATCCCTGCCGCGCTGCTCACCGTCAGCGGCCCCGACGTCCGTCTGGCCCTGCTGGCCATGGACGCGTGCTGGATCATCACCATGATCTGCGGTTACCGCACGGCGCGGCAGCGAAAGTTCGGCGAGCACCGGAAGTGGATGCTGAGAAACGTCGCCATGACCACCTCCACCGTCACGCTGCGCCCGCTCAACATCATCCTCGTGGAGACCGGGATGAGTTACGAACAGGCGTACGCGAGCGCCACCTGGGGTGCGGTCCTCGGCCATCTGCTGTTCGTGGAATGGTATTTGCTGCGGCCCAAGAAGAAGCGGCGCCCCGTTCCGGGTCGCCGGAGCTGAGCGAGTGCGTGCACCGCTTTGTGCTCGTCCGTCGAGCGGTGCGCCGGGTCTCCTCGGAGGAGAGCCGGAAGACGTCCGGGCACGCCGCCGGACGGGCTCTGCTTCACTCCTGACGTACGCCAACGAGCGCATACGCGGCGGAGTCGCCGCTTTCACCGTGCTCACGCCGCTCGCAGCCCCCGGCCTGGTGCCGCGCGGTCGAGGCCACCGCGATGAACGACGGCGGTACGGGCGGGGGTTCCCGGGCGACTGCCCGGCCCCGGCCGTCGATGTGGCCGGGCAGCACGACACGGCCACGGATCCGGGTGGTCCCGCCGGGGCTCAAGGCCCTCGTGGCTCCCTACGGACAGCAACGCGCAGCCGTCGCGGGCCGGGGACGGGGCCGGACATCGGCCACTCCGGGCCGGCGTCGGCGTCGCCTCGTGAACCCTGCGGCAATGACACTGCGGCACGACAGTCTTCCCGCCGCTTCCCGCCAGCCCGCACATCGACGAGCCGACCGCCGGACCTGAGGACACCGCCGGACCGGTGCTTCCCGGTCTCCGACCGGATGTCACGCATCACGGACGCCTGCCACGTGCCCCGTGTCCCGGGACGGCCATGGCGGAACGGCCCGCCGATCACCTTGAGCTTTGGAGATCGTCGCGACACCCCGGTTCAGGGCCTGCGGGTGTGCCGGGGCGCCACCGGCCGACGCGGTGGCACCTTCGCCCGGTCCCTCGCGTTGTCCGCGGGAGACCGGCCGCGTCCACACCTCCGGCCGGCTACGGAAGGAGGCAGCGTCCCGTGCGATCGCGTCCGCGTCGGTCCGCGGTCCGCCCACGGCCGGCCGGGAGGTCCGCCGCGACCGGCCCCACACCCGGGCAACGGCCGGTACCGGCGGCACACCGCCCAGGCCGGCGCCCATACCCGCCGGCCCCGCCCTGAACCCGGGAAGACGGACCGGAACCCCAGGCCGTGGGACCTCGTCCAGAACCACCTGGACATTCGACGGAGCCCGGGACGGATCTGCCGGGCTCTGCGGGCGCAGTTCCCCAGCAGCCGGAGACGCATGTGGTCCACGAGACCGTCTGCCAGGCCCTCGACGTCCAGGGGCGGGGGCGAACCGCGCCGCGGGCGCGAACCGCGCCGCCGGGCCCAGCCGCGCCGGCTGCGGTCCGCCACCTCGATGGCCATGAGCAGCGACCGCCCGACGGAGGCGAAGGACCGGGCCGTCCCCGGCCACGGGGAGGGCGAGAGGGCGGGGATCGAAGTCAGTTGAAAGATCCAGGGCCGTCCCGGCTACGGGGAGGGCGAACTCGTCATCGGCAAGGACGGGAAACCGGCCGTCGGCCCCGGGTCGAGCGCGCCGCCCACTACGTCATGCTCCTGCGCCTGCCCGGCGGCCACGGCACCGAGAACGTCCGGGACGCTCTGGCCACCACCCTCCAGGCCCTGTTCCTGCTCGCACACCTGCGACGATCGCTGACCCGGGACCGGGGAAGCGAGATGGGCAGCCACGGCGCCTCCGCCATCGCCCCCCGACGTCCCGGTCCACTTCTGCTCCCCGGCCGGCCCCTGGCAACGAGGCTCGAACGGAAACACCAGCGGCCTCCTCTGCCAGTACTTCCCCACGAGGGCGCCTCGGCCTTCCGGGTGGATCAGCACGCGGTGTCAGATGCGGTGCCTCGCACGGCGAAGAGGCGTCCGCGTACGTACGGGGGCAGCCCGGGCGAGGCCGCCAGGAGAGTACGCGGAGGTTCCGGCAACGCGGTGAGGTGTGCCGTAGCTGTCGTCGCGGACCCGTCGGGAAGAGCGGGACAGCCCTGAGGAACCTCAAGGAACAGGCGGGCCGTTCCAAATTCCTGCGATCAGGAGCAGAATCGGGACTCCGATGGAATGAATGACCCCATCTTGTTCACCGCATCGATACGCGACGTCGCATCGAGCTTCCTGAAGATGTTTCTCATGTGCCGTTTCACAGTCCCTTCCGTGATGGAGAGGTTTCGCCCTATCTGGCGGTTGCTCATGGCCTTGGCCACGCATTGGAGCACTTCGATCTCCCGCAGCGTCAGTTCGCTCTGGCAGGCATGAGAGACCGTCTCTTCCTTCGCCCCTACGGCCGTATGCACAGGGAGGGGCCTGCTGAGCAGCATACGCATACCGGGTGAAGTCGCCTGGTTACCCCTCCGCAACTCCAGAACTTCGCCCTGGACCTCCTCCCGGTTTACGGATGAGTAGCCGTCGGACGTATCCCCTGCGTTTTTCTGATGCATCCTGGCTTCGTGCATGAGCGCTTGACGCATGGGCCGGGGAACGGATTCCGCAACGACCTGCCGGAGCAGAGAGCTGGTGAACACCAGAGCCCCCTCCCCGTCCATCAGCATTCCCGCTTCGAGCGCCTCGTCCAGCAGTGGCATCAGCGTGGCGGTCGGCTTACCGAGGAACGCCGCAAGCGCAGAAAGCTGAGCGGGGCTGAGTACCGTGTTCAGCACTGCCGCAACGCGCAGTGCGTGCCGGCTCCCCTCCGACAGATGCGACAGGTGCCCCCGGACGGCTACCTTCACCCTTTCCGGCAATTGAGGGGATCGCAGCCGCGCGACACCGTCGACCACTTCGACGCCCCCCTCCTCGACCAGCCCCCTGACCAGCTCTGTCACCAGAAGCGGATTCCCACTCGCAGTCTCCACGAGGCGGGCCAGTTCCGAAGACGGCTGCCCCTTGGACAGTTCGGCGCACAGCTCGATCGAGTGCCGCCGCGAAAGTCTTCCCAGTTGCATCCTGGTGACTCCCACAAGGGGACCCGGGTCCATACGGTTCAGGAGATCGCTCACGCGCCCGGGGCGCACCGCGAGAGCCCAGAGAACTCCCCTCCCGGTCGCCCGGCAAAGAGTGTCACGCAGCCTGGCAATCATGAGGGTGTCGGCGGATTCGACTCCGTCCGCGACGATCAGTTTCGGAAGGTCCGACGGAAACAGGATGTCCTCGGACGGTGCCGCCGGCCCGGAAATTCCCGTTGCCCTCTCGACGGAGAACCCCCGGTCGCCGGCCAATCTCATCAACTCCGCCAGGAGTACCGTCTTTCCCGTTCCCGCCTGGCCCTCGATCACCAGGAGCCGGTTGCGGCCCTCCACGACCGAGTCAAGTACGGACGCCAAGCCTTGGCGGTCGGATTCTCTGCCGAGCACCCGACGTTCCCTCTCCAGCAACTTCATGAGAACAACCTCCGCAATTTCACTCTCAGCAACATGAGTAATCTTCAGGGCTGCACTAGGTAGTTGACCGATCGATTTCGGCGCCTGTTGTGGGGCTCCGGCCCAGGCATAGGTTCGAGAGCGACCGGCGTGGCCAGGCAACGCTTCACTTCCGAGAAGAATCAGTCCTCGCCCGGAGCGCGACAGCCGGGGCCCCTTTGCCACCTGAGGACGTCTCGTCCCGCCCTCTTGGCCGCTGCGTATGTTCGCGCACGGAAGTACTCGCGGGCAAGCGATCATCGGCATTTGGTCAACTCGCCCCGGTGGCCCCGCATCCGCGGTCGGCGCACACACCGCCGTGCCGCCGGACGCCCGCGGGGCGCCGGCCTGTGGCGCTCCGGTCGGCACCGCGACCGAACCGCCACCCCGCCCCCGCAGAGACTCCGCCCGACACGCCTTCCGGACAGACAGCAGCTGACTACCAATCATGGCCATGACAGAAAAAGCGACATGCATCACAGTTTCCGGCCGCCGCCGGCGGCCCTCGCGCGAGCCCCACCCGCGCACCCCTCCCCTCCTCGCCGCCGAATTCCCTGGTCAGCCCCACCCGGCCCCAGGATCGGGCCCGGGGCGCCGCAGGCGACGACCCGCCCGCCCGGCCCACGCCCGCCAGGGGCCGCCCCCTCCCCGACCTGCGGACCTTTCTCGAAAAAGGAAAAATATTGCTATGTTTATTAAGCCGCCAACGTCGTCGGCTACCGTGCGGTTCGAGGAGGGGCCAATCATGAGCACGTCAGCCGAAGCCGTCTTCGCCCCACAGTCGCCGTCAGAGCGCGTGGACCTCGACAGTCTCTCCGCGTACAGCGAGCGGATCTTCGGGATGCTGCCGCGCAGGGACCAACGCAGGTGGGCGACCGTCTATCTCCGATGCCTCCTGGCCACGCCTGGGCACAAGTCGCGGCGGCGCATGGCCGGCAGGCTGGCCCTGCCGTCGAGCGCCTCCCAGTCCCTGCAGCAGTTCATCACCTCCAGTCCCTGGGACTGGAGGTCGCCCCGTCGGCAGATCGCCCACCTGGCAGCCGGCTTGATGCCCGACGCCGTCTGGACGACCGGAGTGGTACTGCTGCCCAGGGGAGGCACCCAGTCCGTGGGGCTGCAGCAGCACCTGGTGCCCGAGAGCGGTCGGCACATCAACTGCCAGGTCGGCATCGCCCTCTTCCTCACGGACAGCCGTAGGAGCATTCCGGTCGACTGGAAGCTGATGCTGAACGACAGCTGGTGTGGCGACCCCGAGCGCCGCAGTCGTGCGAAGATCCCGCGCGAGGTGACCCCTCGCCCCGCATGGGCACTCACGCTGGAGATGATGGCTGAGTCCGCGAGGGGCCAGGGGGCCGGGTCCGCTCCTCTCCTCCACGGACTCGGTCCCAGCCGCCACCCTGACCAGCTGGCCTCACAACTCAGCCGTGCGGGACGGGACTTCGTGATCGGGGTGGCGCCTCATCAGCCGTTCGACGTCACTCGCGAAGGCAGCCACGACTCCGCCCGTACGACACTGCGCACAAGCACCGCCGCCGGCATCCTGCAGGACCGTTTCCGGGAGGAGCCGGCCGCACACGGCGGGGGCAGACGTCTGCGCTCCGCCCTGGTTCGCTTCCCCTCCCCCGGAACCGGCCGGGCAGCGGCCCGGCCGGTGCACAGGCTCGTCGCGGAGATTCCGGCCGTCCGGCAGCGACCGTGCCGGTTCTGGGTGACCTCGCTCCGCGACGCGCCGCCCCCTGCCATCCACGCTCTCGCTCAACGCTCCGCGTTGACGGATGCCACCGTTCAGTGCCTCCGGGACAACCTCGGGTTCCTGGATTTCGAGGGACGTTCCTTCCCCGGCTGGCACCACCACATGACGCTGGCCTCCGCCGCGTACCTCTACCGCTGCCTGGGACAGGCACCGCAGCCCTGACCAGTCCTCAAAGCCGCAGCCCCGCAGACCCGCTCGGTAACGAACCGGCTGATGACGGGAACACCATGGATCTTCACCTCACGTACAGGAGGGCCGTCGTCACGGGCGCCGGCAGAGGCATCGGGGTGGCCGTGGTGCGCACACTCGCCGGTGAGGGGGTCCATGCCGTGGGCGCCGCCCGCGCGGTCACACCGGCCCTTGAGGAGGCGGGAGCGTTCGCGGTGGCGACGGACCTGAGCAGGCCCGAGGGCGCCACCACCCTCATGGACAGCGCCCCCCGGCAGCTCGGCGGCATGGATCTGCTGGTGGACAACGTCGGGGGAGATGACGGCATGCGTCCGGCCGGTTTTCTGGACACCGAGGACATCGAGTGGGAACACGCCCTCAACACCAACCTGTTGACCGCCGTCGGTGCCGGCCGGGCCGCACTGCCCAGCATGATGAAGAACCGCGGTGCGGTGACCAGCATCTCCTCCATCGCCTCCCGGACGCCCGCCGCGAGCCCTGTGGCCTGCAGTGCGGCCAAGGCGGCGCTGACCTCGCCGGGCAAATCCCTGGCGGAAGGGTCCGGGCCCCGCGGCGTGCGGGCCGATACCGTCTCCCCCAAGTCGTACGTACCTCGGTGTGGGAGGCGTCGGAAGGCTTCGGCGGCGAGTTCGCTGCCGCGGCCGGCACCGAACTCGCAAACCGTCTGGAGCGGATGCCGGAAACCCTTGGCCTCACCACCGGCCGTCTCATGGAAGCCGAGGAGGTCGCCGCCCTGGTCGGCTTCCTCCTGTCCGAGGCGGCCGGCCACATCACGGGCGCAGACTTCGTCATCGACGGCGGCACGATGAAGACCTCCTGACGAGGCCGTCGTCACCGTCCGGTGCGAGCGGCCCGTCGCCCGTCCTCGCCGTGTGACGGACGTGGAATCGTCGTCGCAGTCACCAACAAGCCGTCGCGTGCCATCCAACGCCCTGTCAGCCGGCTCGGCCGTGGAACGCAGCGCCCCTTCCGGCGGGCAAAGACACGCGCGGTGAACTCTCCGTCGGGAGACTCCTTTGTGCCGATGCTGATGTCCCCCAGCCCCAGCCGCTCCCCGGTGAAGGAGAACCACGCCTTGAACAGGCTCTCCTTGGCGGAGAAGACCAATCGCGCCCAACTCACCTCGGGGTGGCTGGCTTCCAGGTCCGAAATCCAGGTCCTCTCCTCGACGGTGGTGATGAGGGAGATCATTTCGCGATGCCGCAACGGACCGTTCACCTCGGCGTCGATCCCGATCGCCGCCACCTCGTCCGAGCGGGCGACGGCGGCGGCATGGTAGCCGGGACAGTGCGTCATGCTGCCGACCACCCCGGCCGGCCAGACGGGCTCGCCGCCAGGACCCCGCAGGATCGGCCCGGCGCTGATGCCCAGTTCACGCAGCCCCTGACGCGCGCAGCCCCGCACAGCGGCGAACTTGAGTCTCCGCTCGCGCGACATGGAGGAGGAAACGATCTCCTCCTCGGGGAAAAGCGTCGGGCCTGCCGCGTCCTGAAGATCGTCGACGCCCACGACAGGCCGATCAAGCATTTCCTCAATCATTTTCCCTCACCCACGGTACGGCCACGTTGTTCATGATTTCCTCCCGTCACGATGCGGGCGGCCCACCCGCTCCTTCGACCACCAGGCAGGACCAGGTGAAACCCGCCCCCGCGCTGAAAATCAGGGCCATCTCTCCGGGAGCAAGGAGTGCACCCTCCATGAGTTCGGCCATATTCGCGATGGCGTCACCCGCACCGAGGTGCCCGGTGCCCTGACCAAAATTCTCGATCTTCACCTGTACGCATGCCGAAATCACCGGGACCCAGTTCTCGCCCAGTAGCTTCGTGCCGAACCGGGGCAGCAAGGCGTACTGCAGGCGCGAGTCGTCCGGTCGTACCCCGGCGTCACGCAGCGCCGTGGAGATCACCGCCCTTATGGAGCGCTCGTTGATCGCGGCGAAATCCAGGTCCCGCTGATCATGCAGGTAGGCACGCTTGGTAGTCCTCATGTCGACCTTTTCGCGGCGCTCGCGGGGCGTCGCCGCGAAGGGGTCCGCCCCTCGGTGCATGCGCTCCAGTTCCGGTGCCGCGATCGTGGCGGCCGAACGCAGCACCAACGGGTCCCCCGGGCCGGCCGGGCTGTGCAACAGCACCGCGGTCGAACCGTCGCCGTAGGCCACCCCGTAATCGCTTGTCCAGCGATCGAATCCGGGCTCCACGAAGCGGTCGGCGGTGGTGACCATCCCCCGCCTCGACGGGCCGCCGGACGCGTCGGGCCTGGCAAGGTAGGCCGCCATCAGTTCGATGGCGACGGCGCCGCCGTTGCACACCTGCTGAATACCGAAGGGCAGTGCCCGTCGGGCGCCGACCTCGTGGGCGATGTAATGGGGCGGCGACCACAGATCATGCCCTTGGTAGTACATCCAGGCATGGCAGAGCGCGTCCAGCCGGCCGGCGCCGGTGCCGGCCAGAGCGAGCGCGTCCCGGGCGGCCGACACCGCCATCTCCGGCGCCGCGGCGTGCACGGCGACAGGCAGCGCTTCGTGCCCCAAGGCGCGGGCGTCACGGATGCGCAGCCTGCCTTCGCTCACGGCTGTGGCTGCCCGGGACCGCCCCTCGGGGAGCCACAACGCGGCAGATGAAATTCCTATCGACCCGACGGGTTTCATACCTGCACCTATTCTCCCGAGCTGATAGAAAAACCGGCTTCGCCCATCCTGTACCGCACAGATAGAAGCTGGATAAAAGTACGGCGGAAGAGGGAAGGATGCACCCTCTTCGCTCATTGGTGATACCACTCATGCTCTGTGCGATACATAGGCCGTATCACTTTGGTGATGCAGGTATTGAACCTGCAGGTCAGGTCTGGTGGCCTACTACCAGCTGATCGGGGGACCCTTGAGGCGAACCTCGGCCCGTGATGGCCGTCAGTGCGCAAGAGATTCAATCCGACAGAAGGACGAAGACAATGAGCGAGAACACTCTTCCCGGCGATCTGCGCGAAACGGTCCGGCAGATCGTGGCGGATGTCCTTGAGGTGGACACCGATGAACTTCAGGACGACAAGAGCTTCGCGGACGACTTCGATGCAGATTCGCTCCTCGTGATCGAGATGTACTCCCGATTCGAGCGGGACCTCCGCATCAAGGTGCCGCAGGAAGACGTCGTCGAGCTGGACACCATGACTGCGGTGTACGAGGTCATCGGTCGTCACCGTACGGCAGGAGTCGTCAGTGCCTGATCTGGGCGGGCGGCGTGTAGTCGTCACCGGCATCGGCGCCGTGAGCAGCCTGGGCATGGGAGCCCGGAACTTCATCGCCGCGATCCGGGCCGGCCGAAGCGGAATCGGCCCGATCGGACAATTCGACGCCACTGGGTTCGAGCACGTGCTCGCCGGTGAGGTCCGCGGCTTCAGTCCTTCCACGTATCTGCACCGGATCTCACCCGAGGAGTGGGGGCGCAGCAGCCAATTCGCCGCCGCGGCGGCCCGGATGGCGGTCGATGACGCGGGGCTCGGTTCCCCGAAGCTGTCCTCCCTGCGTACCGCGAGCTGCTTCGGTACGACCAACGGCGAGTCCCAGCTCCTGGAGGACCTGGGAGAACAGTGGGTCTTCCGGGGACCGGAGCACCTTGACCCGAGGCTTGTCCACCAGATCGACGCAGGACGGATATCCGCGGCGGTCAACGTCGAACTGGGTCTCACGGGCGAGGCGCTCACGCTGGGCACTGCCTGCGCGGCAGGCAACTACTCCGTGGGGTACGCCTACGACCTGATCAGCAGCGGCGAGGTGGATGTGGCACTGTGCGGGGGAGCCGATGCCTCCAACCGCGCCACGCACGCCGGATTCCACCGGCTCGGCGCACTCGCGGCGGACGTACCCAGGCCGTTCGACGAACACCGCGACGGGATCGTCACCGCCGAAGGGGGAGCAGCGCTCTTGTTGGAGCCGCTGGAATCAGCTCTCGAGCGTGATGCGCGCGTCTACGCGGAGGTGCTCGGCTACGCGATGTCGTGCGACGCACAGCACATGACGAATCCGCATGCCCCTTCCATCGCCGCGTGCATCAAGCGGGCCCACCGCAATTCCGGGATCAAACCGGCGGACGTGGGCTACATCTGCGCCCACGGCACGGGAACGGAAGCGAACGACGCCACCGAGATCGCCGCGGTGCGAGAGGCGTTCGACGGCAGGGTGCCTCCCATCAGCTCGATCAAATCAGTTCTGGGGCACACCATGGGCGCGGCTGCCGCCTTCGGCGCCGTGGTGTCCTGTGCCGCCCTCCACGAAGGGTTCCTGCCCGCCAGTTCCACCCTGCGTACCGTGGACCCCGAGCTGGGGCCGGATGTCGATTGCGTGCCGAGGGTGTCACGCGAGGAGCGTCTGCGTGTCGTGGAGAACCACGGGTTCGCCTTCGGAGGGAACAACGCCGTCACGATCTTCGGAGACATAGCCGCATGAGCACATTGCCCACGCAGGACAGACCTGTTGTGCCGGAGACGGGAGGGACTCGGTTCTCCTCGCTGCCGGTGTCGCCGGTGGACGTGGTCCGATGCACGGTCTTCAGCGCGGCCGGGCAGGGCCTGGACGCGATGGCGGACGCGTTGTTCCGTGGCTCGGTCACGGGACGGGAGCCGGACGGGGGGGTCACGCCGGGCGAGTATCCCCCGAGGCTGGACCTGCTCGCCCTGCCCGATTTCGTACCGGCCGACACCTTGGGCCGCAAGGGACTGAACCGGCTGACGAGGACTGACCAGCTGGCTTCGGTGGCGTGCGCCGTCGCCCTGCGCGAACTGCCGCGGCAAGCGGCGGCGGTCGAGCCGGACGAGACGGGCATCGTCCTGGGTACTTCGGTGGGCAGTACGCGCAGGGTGGGCGAGTTCATCAGGGACACCTTCGCGGAAGAGCGTCCTTACTTCGTCAACCCCTCCCACTTCCCCGGTGTGCTGATGAACTCGGCTGCCGGGCGGGCCGCCATTCACCTCGGCCTCACCGGCCTGAACTCCACCGTCTCGGGCGGCCCGCTCGCGGGCCTCCACGCGCTGCGTTTCGCTCGCAACGCCCTGCTGGCCGGTCATGCCCGGCGCCTGCTCACCGGCGCCTTCGAGGAGCTCTCTCCCCAGCGTGCCTGGGCATGGCATCGTTCCCAGGGGCTGGCCGCAGGGGTCCCGCTCGGTGAGGGCGGGGCGGTACTGGTCCTCGAACCTTCCGGGGGCAGGGAAGGTGGGCCCCGCCCCCTCGCCCGTCTGCTCGCCTGCGAGGTGGGGTTCGCCGATCCCAAGAGCGGTCTGCCCTCCGTCTCCCGGCGGCTGGCGAACTGCATACGGACGGCGCTGGTGCGCAGTGGCGTCGCGCCCGAGGATGTGGCGGTGGCGGTGCCGGGGGCAGCCGGGCGCGGCGGTTGGGCCATGGTGGAAGAACTCGCCCTGCGAGAGGTCTTCCCCCGGGGCGGAACGTCGGGGCCGGTCGAGCGCCTCACGATCCAGCCGGTCCTCGGAGAGACGGACAGTGCGAACGGCGCACTCCAGCTGGCCGCGACACTGGCGCGGTGGCAGGACGGCCGGAACGCCACGGAACACGAGCGTGCTGCGGTGATCACGTCCATCAGCCCCGACGGCAGCGTGGGCTGCGCGGTGGTACTTCAGCCTCCCCTGGACAGGGAGTAGCCGGGTCCACCGGAGGCCGGCCACGACCCGGCGCCGGCTGTACGAGCGCCCGGCCGCCGAGCTGACGCGTTCGGACGGCCGGCTTCCGCGGACGGCTGTGGATACGGGAGCGACCACCCACAGGAACATAACAATATTTTTTTGTTTCTTCGGACACCACTTCAGGGCGGGGCGAGTCTCACGAGTGCAGAGACCGCTGATCAGGTAAGGGACATGGCGAAGCAGGAAAGAGCCAGTCGGACACGCCGCGCCTTGTTGGAGGCGGCCGCCAAGGAGTTCGACCGCCACGGGTACGCCGGTTCGTCACTCGCCCAGATAGCCCGCTCCGCGGACATCTCGCTGGGGGCGCTGACCTTCCACTTCCCGTCGAAGCGGGCGCTGGCCGAGTCCGTCAGGGAGAGGGGAAACGAGGCGACCCTGGCGCTCGTCGACCGCCTGAACGGACACGAGGGGTCACCGGTGCAGTACGTGTCCCGCCTGACGCTCGCCCTGGCCGCCCTGCTGGAGGAGGACGCCGCGGTGCGCGCCGCCGCGCGGCTGGCCCGGGAAGAATCCTGTACCCGGCACGAATGGCACGCCCTGTGGGCACCGGTGCTGTGCGAGCGGCTGCGACGGGCACTGCCGAGCGATGTGCCGCCAGGGACGGATATGGCGGCGATCGCCGACATGGCGGTCCATCTCGTCTCCGGAATAGAGGCGACCCTGCGTCACCTTCCCTGCCCCGGCGAGCCGGACGACCGCGTCGGGCGTCTCGCGCGTATCTGGCAGCAGGCGCTGCCCGATATCGCGCTGTCGCTGAACAGCGGCGACGCCCGTCCGCTCGGCGTCGCCGATGCGGCGGGCGCCGTCCTCCACGGGGGTGCCCACGGGCGATCCCGGCCCAGAGCAGATCAGCGCTCCGTCCGGGGAACGAAGGCCGGAATGACCGCCCGCCGGGCCGGGCGTCGCCGCCCACCGCGTGCGGACCCGCCGTACGCGCTCGCTCCCCCTGCGGCGGCGGCCGGCTGCCTCACACGGCGCTGCACCCGCCGTCCACCGCCATCCCGGCTCCCGTGACAAAGCTCGCCTGGTCGCTGCAGAGCCAGACCGCCGCCTGGGCGACCTCCATCGGATCGGCGAGACGACGCTGAACGGCCCGGGCCACCGATGCCTTTTCCAGCTCCGGCACCAGTTCCATGGCCGATTCCATCAGCTCCGTACGTGTGCTGCCCACCATCAGCGCGTTCACCCGGATCCCCCGTTCCCCGTACTCGGCGGCGGCGGCCTTCGTCAGGCCGAGCACCGCGTGCTTGGCCGCCACGTAGGGGGCGATGGCACCGGTGGCGAAGGAGCCGGCGGTGCTGCACGTGTTGACGATCGCGCCGTGTCCTTGCCGCAGCATCACAGGGATCTGGTGTTTGAGGCAGTTCCACACCCCCTGCACGTTCACGTCCATGATCTGGCGGAACACCGCATCGTCCGTCTCGTGCAGCGGTGTGCCGATGGAGCCCCAGCCGGCGTTGTTGAAAGCCGCGTCAAGCCTGCCGAACTCCTCGACGGTCCTGCTGACCGCCCGTCGGACGTCCTCCGGCGCCGTCACGTCCCCCACCGCCACCAAAGCGCGTCCGCCCTCGGTCCCGATCTCATCGGCGAGCGAGCGCAGTTCCTTCTCGCGGCGCGCCATGAGCGTGACCGTCGCTCCGCGGGCGGCGAACAGCCGCGCTGCCGCTGCCCCGATCCCACTGGAAGCCCCGGTGATCATGACGGTCTTGCCACGCAGTATGTCCCCAGCCGCGTCCACGGCGTCTCTCCCAGTCATCCGTTACTCGTTCGTGTGCGGACCGGTCCATGGCCTTGCCACCGCGGCGGTTCGCTCGGCGGTCCTACGCCCACGCGAGGCGTGGTCGGCGGCCCGATGCCGGAACGTGGCGGCCTCGCGCTCCAGCGGAATCGCCAGAGCACCTCCCCTGTCGCCGGCCTCATCGTCTCCGCCCGGACGGCGGGCGGCCCGCCCGGGCATCGCTCCGGTCACCGCGGCGCTCGGGCCCGCTGCTTCATGAGACCGTGCCTCGCTCCTTGCCGAACTGCACCTTCTTGGCCGCGGCGGGATAGGCGATCGCGGGGATGAGGCACTGCCAGATCTCTTCGACCCGGGCGGGCAGATCGCTGCGGGAGGTCTCCAGCTGGGCATGCATCTGCGCACCGGTACAGGCATTGACGACGAGGCGGGCATAGGCATCGGTGTCCACCGCGGCCCTCACCTCGCGCCGTGTCTGCGCCTCCCGCAAGTCCTGTCGCATGATGACCACCCACTGCTGGTGCGAGTTCTCCCTCTTGTCGGTCACGAACTGCTCCTGGTCCATGACCAGACGGGCGCCGGCCCGCAGCACCGGGTCGTCGCGCAACCGGTACGCCCAGGTCAGCGTGATGTCGACGGCGTGCTGAAGTCCCTCCGACCGCTGGGGCGTGACCACGAGGTCCGGCTGGGTGGAGACGATCTCACGAGCGAGCTCCTCCTTGGACCTGAAGTGGAAGTACATCGCTCCCAGCGTCAGCCCGGCCTGCTCGGCGATCCTTGAGACGCTGGCCCCCGCGAAACCCGACTCCGCGAACACCTTCGCGGCCGCGCGGATCAGAGCAGCGCGTGTCCGCTCGGCCCGCTCCTGCTTCAACGCTCGCGCCGCCATGCGCATCTCCCCAACTGATCAACGTATAAAAAAAATATTATTGCTATCTTACGGCAACAGCAGAGGTGTACGACTGTCACGGGGATGTCCGACTGTCCTTGTCACGACTCAGCCCAGCCGCCGCCCGACCCAGGGGGGAAACACCTCATGCCGCTCACCAGCACCCACGGGGCCGCTACCGGAAGATTGGTTCGCAAGTCCGTCCAGGAGGAGACACTGGTCACCAGCTGGCGTCCGGCCACTGCCAGGTCTCAACTGGTCACTGCACGCTGGCCCCTGCGGCACAGCTTCTACGTCGAGGATCGCAGGTACAGTTCCCTGCTGCTGACGGAGAGCCTGCGTCAGGCGCTCGCGCTACTGACGTATACCGTCCACGATATACCCCTCTCCCACCGACTGGGGTGGGAGCAGATACGGTCGACGGTCGACCCGGAGGCGCTGCGCACGGCTTCGGGCCCTGCCGAAGTGGAGTTGCTCGTCACGCACAAGCAGGTCAAGCGGCGCCGTCTGGGTTCGGTGCACCTGACGTCCCAGGTGGAGGCCACGCTTGCGGGCGTGCCCATCGGTACTGCCGAACTGCGGTACAGCGCCCACCCCCCGGCCCTCTACGACCGCCTGCGCGGCTCCCGGTACTCGGACGCCGAGAGCGCCTTCGCGCAGGCGCTCCCCCTCACTCCTGCGGTGCCCGCCTCCGAGGTCGGCCGCAGTGACACCGACAACGTCGTGCTGTCACCCACCTCGAGCGCACACACCTGGCAATTGCGCGTCGACACCTCGCACCGCGTGCTCTTCGACCACGCGCACGACCACATCCCCGGCATGGTGCTGCTGGAAGCCGTCGACCAAGCGGCGCGGGCAAGGGCGAGGCCGCAGGCGGTCGTGCCTGTCGCCTTCGACACGACGTTCTTCCGGTACGTCGAGTTCGACCAGCCCCTCCTGATCACGGCCGAGCCCCTCGTACCGGAGGGCGGGGACCGCATGTCGGTGATGGTCGACGCCCATCAGAACGAAGTCCTCGCCCTCCGCAGCACCGTGACCGTCCAACCCCTGTCACGGGGCTGACGGCACGGGGGGCCCGCGACGGACGGGCCTTGTCCGAGCGCGCGAACGCCCGGCTCTTTCCTCCCGGATGAGCCTCGGACGATCTCCTGCCTCCTCGGACGCCCAACGACGACGCTCTGCCACCCCCGCCGTCCGCGGGTGGCAGAGCGTCGCCCCGAGTGGTCTCGGCACACTTCGGGAAAGGCTGGTCAGGCGACCTCGGCAGGCACGTGCGAGTCGCCGGGCGCGGGGGCCGTCGGGGTGGTCTCGCGCCGCTTCGGGGCCAGCGCGATTCCGATGATCACCGCACCGACGGCGCAGACGGCCGCCGTTCCGTACAGCGCGACGTGCAGGGCATGGGTGTACCCATCGGCCAGTACGCCGGAGACACCACCGGACAGGTCGCCTGCGGCGACCTTCTCGGCCAGCTCGGGAGAGTCGACCCGGGTGCCGATCAGGCTGACCAGGACCGCGCCGAAGACGGCGATGACGATGGCCTCGCTGCCGATGCGCATGGTGTTGAGGAACCCTGTGGCCATACCGGCCTGCTCGGGTTCGACCAAGCTCATCGCCATTCCGTCACCCACACCGAACGACAGCCCGGCACCGAGCCCGACCAGCAGCAGCGGACCGGCGAAGACGATGACGGGGGTGGAGGGGCCGATGACGGTGAGCCACACGTTGCCTGCGGCGAACAGCGCCAATGACAGCGTGATCAACAGGCGGGGTGAGACACCGCGGTTCACCAGCCCTCCGGCCAGCGGCGGGGCCAGCAGTACCGGTGCGGTCATCAGCAGCAGCACGGTCCCCGCGCGCTGAGCGGAGAACCCGCCGGCGCCCACCAGGTAGGTGGGCAGGTAAGTGAGCAGAGTGACGAAGCCGAACGTCGTCACCACGGGCACCATGCACAGCGCCAGGAACCGGCGGTTCCTGACCAGCGTCAGGTCCAGCAGCGGAGCCGCGGAACGCGACTGCATGACGACGAAGGCCACCAGCAACGCCAGACCTGCGGCGAGCAGCAGCAGGACACCGGGGCTCGCCCAGCCCCACTCCGGTCCCTGGACCGCGCCCAGCACCAACGCGCCGAGACCGGCCACGAACACCACCGCACCGGACACGTTCAGCCGGGGGCGCTGCGGAGCGCGGGACTCGGCGACGAACCCGACGCCGGCCAGCGCGACCAGCACCAGAACGGCATGCAGCCCGAACGTCGCGCGCCAGCCCATCCCACTGACCAGCCAACCCGACAAGGTCGGCCCGGCAGCCAGTCCGAGCCCGGCCGCACTGCCGAGGGCCGCGAACGCGCGGGTGCGCTCGGCACCGTCGAAGGTCGTGGCCAGGATCGCGCCGCCGCTGGCGAACACCCCTGCCGCGCCGATGCCGGAGAGGGCACGGGCAAGGTCGAGCAGCATGATGTCGGAGGCTGCGGCCGCGGCGATCGAGCCGACGGCGAACACTGCCGCGCCTGACGCGAAGATGCGGCGCCGGCCCACCAGGTCGGCTGTGGAACCGGCGACCAGCATGAACGACGCGAACGTCAGGTTGTAGGCGTTCATGACCCATTGCAGTGGTGCACCTGCGGCATGCAGGTCCTCACCGATGTCGGGCAACGCGACGGCTGCTCCCGAGATGGACATCGGCACTGTGACAAAGGCCAGTAGCACCACCACCAGCGTGATCGCCGGACGGGACCGGCCCGTAGGGGCAGTAGTCACGAGTTCAGGCTCCTTCAGGGGGACGTTCAGCGGCCAAAGTTGGCCCCTCAGGCGAGAATGCCACCAAGTGGCATTAGCTGTCAAAGGGCAATAGCTTCTTGGTGGTGACGGGTGATACCCTCGTGGGTGTGAGTGATGACCTGCGTGACCTGCCGCTGCGCGAACGGAAGAAGCTGCGCACCCGCCGGGCGCTGTCGGACACCGCACTCCGCCTGTTCACCGAGCATGGTTACGACGCGACCACGCTGGACGACCTGTGCGATGTCGTCGAGGTGTCCAAGCGCACCTTCTTCCGGAATTACCGGTCGAAAGAGGACGTAGCGCTCGCCTCGGACAGCGACCTGTGGTCGGCCTATCTGGACTCCATGGCCACCCTGGAGACGGACGGCCCCCTCCTCGACGCTCTCCAGGCGGTGCTGCACACCACTCTGAGCGCCATGGACCCTGATTGGGACCGCCGCTTCCTGACGACCCGCAAACTGTCGGAGGGCGTTCCCGCACTGCAGGCGCACAGTCTGGGCTACTGCCAGGACACCACCCGGACCCTGATCGAAGCCGTGAACGGCCGTGCCGGGGACAACGTCGACGAGGTACGGCTCCGGCTGACCGTGGAGATCTTCGTGGCGGCTTGGCGCACGGCTTCCCTGCGCTGGACCGCGCTGGGCGGCGACGGAGGCCGCGACGGCCTGACGAAGCTGGTCCAGGAAACCTTCGCCGAGATCCCCGCCGCGCTCACCTGCAGCGCCTGAGGGCTGTCCCGCTCTTCCCGGTGGGCCGGCGCGCGGCGTCAGATGCGGTGTATCGCAAGACAGAGGGGCTCCCGCATACATGCGGGAGCACTCCGGGCGAAGCCCGCTGGGAAATATGCGGGCGTTCCGGCAACGCCGCGAAGTGCCGTAGCTGCCGTCGCGTGCCCGCCGGGAAGAGTGTGAGAGCCCTGAGCCTCGGTCAACTCCTTCCACGCCGGCGCGGTACCCGACACGAATGCGCTTCCTCGGATGCGTCCCGTGCCGCTGCGGACGCCCTCGATGCGGCCGCCTCAGCCGCCCGTGACTCCGCGTCGCGGCATTCGAACCATGCATTCGCCTATCCTGCACTCTTGCCCGGACCCACTCCCATGGATATCGCGCAGCCACCTCAATAAGCGGTACGCGCAGTGTCTCCTTGGAGGTATCACCACCTCTTCTAAGAGGTAGCGCCCTTGAGGACTTGAGCAGGGCAGGATTATGTTCTCGAATCGAGGTGAACGGCTGCTGGACCGCCGGACGGAAACAGTGGGACCTCGCACAAAATCCCCTCGCATACGTTTGCGCAGAAAGGAACGCTTCCTTCATGGCACTCTCGGAGATCGCTTCGGCAGCACGCGAGGCGGTGGAGCCAGAAGAACTGGACTTCAACCGGACCATTGACCGGCGCATGGTCCATCGGGCTTCGGTGGCCGAGGTGTTCGTCACTGGGATGCAGCGGACAGGTAGTCTTTCCTTTCGGTCGGCCGCGCAACTTCCCGTTTCTCACAGTTATTACAACGATCACACAGAAATCCCTGCGCGATTCGATCCTCTGCTGCTACTGGAAACCTGCCGCCAAGCGTCCATACACGGGGCACACGAGCTGCTGGAAATCCCTCTCGAGACGACGTTCATGGTGAACGACTGGGACATTCACCTGGACGGCGGCGACGCTTTGACCATGGGCGAGAGGCCGGGAGAGCTTCTCCTGAGCCAACTGATCACACCGACGCACGACCGCCGGGAACGAGTGACTGCACTGGGCTTCGACATTCAAATGGAAATTGCAGGAGTTTCAGTGGGTGGTGCTCACATCCGAGTGAGCTCCGCACCCACCCCTCAATACGCTTCACTCCGGTTCATGCAGCGTGGCAGCGCTCCGCCCATGACCTCGGCGTTCCGCGGGACAGGCGACCGAAGGACCTCCGTACAGCCTTCCCGAATAAACCGGTTCAATCCGGCGAATGTCGTGCTGACCGACACCGAGACGGATGCGGAAAAGCGCAATCTTTCCGCTGTCCTGGCACCGGATTTTCGCAATGCAGGACTTTTCGACCACGACTACGATCACATTCCTGCCATGGTGCTGATGGAAGCCGCTCGCCAGTCGGCGCTGCTCCTGCAACCGGAGTCCCGGAGCACCGGAAAAGTCCACAGGTCTCTTTCGATCACTTCGCTGGAAGCGTCCTTCTCCCGCTTCGCTGAACTGGATTCTCCGATACGCGTAGTGGCAGCGGCCGGCTTCCCGTCCTCGTCTCCGCAGCAGGTGTCCGTCACTCTTGAGCAGTCCGGCGAGAGCGTCGCCGTCGTCAGCGTCACGGTGCGCCCGCCCGTCCTCCCTGCCAATAGTTGACTCCCTCTTCCGCGCCCGCCTCATCGATTCCACAGCAGGAGAAAAAATGAGCAGGACAGTACTCGTTACGGGCGGAAACCGAGGCATCGGTCTGGAAATCGCCCGCACCATGGCGGACGCGGGCGACAAAGTCGCCGTGACCTATCGCACCGGTGAGCCTCCTGCGGATTTCTTCGGCGTGCGGTGCGACGTCAATGATGCCGACGATGCCCAGCGCGCTCTGGCCGAAGTGGTGCAGCAGTTCGGTCCGGTTCAGGTGCTCGTCGCCAATGCGGGTGTGACGAAGGATGCCCTGGCCCCCCTGATGGCCGAAGAGGATTTCCGGAGCGTCCTGGAAACAAATCTTGTCTCGGCATTCCGCTTCTCACGGCTCGTAGCTCCGGAAATGATCCGTTCCCGCTGGGGGCGTATTGTTTTCATGTCCTCCGTGATGGGCTTCCTCGGATCACCCGGTCAGGTCAACTACGCCTCCTCCAAAGCTGGATTGCTCGGCCTCACCCGTTCGCTCGCCTGGGAACTCGGATCGCGGAACATCACGGTGAACATGGTGACTCCGGGGCTTATCGAGACTGACATGATCAAGGGCGTGAAGGAAAAGCGTCGCGACGCCTTGATTGCGCAGACCGCATTGCGCCGCACGGGAACACCTGCGGAGGTTGCCGAGGTCGTCCGATTCCTTACCGGCAATGCGGCCTCGTTCGTGACCGGCGCCTCGATACCGGTAGGCGGTGGCCTGGCAATGGGGCAGTGACATTGCATTCCGATTCGTTCGACTTTCAGGGGAAAAAAGATGCAGCGTTCAGCCGAAACTCCGATCCGCGCCGTATGGACGGACTACGGAGGAGTGCTTGAGGTTCCGTCCACCAAGGTAACCGTGGCAAATTTCTGCGCGAAAACAGGCATCACATCCGCCCAGTTGCTCGCCTCCATGGAGAAGGTGGCCGGCTCCTACGGGGTGGGCATGCTGGCGCCGCTGGACACTCCGCTCATCACTCAGGAGGAGTGGTCACAGCAGGTCGAGGCCGTTCTGCTGGCCGAGGAGGGAGTGAAGGCGGACCTGTCCGACTTCCCGGCGCGCTGGTTCGAAGGCCGTTCGGCCAACCAGCCGTGGGTGGATCATCTGCGGCAGCTGAAGTCTCGCGGCACCTTCGTCGGACTGATGTCCAACATGGTGCCGGCCTGGGACGAGCACTGGCGCCGGATCATCAATCCCGAGGGGCTCTTCGAGGACATTGTCATGTCATTCGAGGTGGGTAGCCGCAAGCCGGACACCGATATCTTCCGGGTAGCCGAGAAGCGCGCCGGGTTCCTACCGGAAGAATGCGTACTGATCGACGACATGGAAAAGAACTGCGAGGGGGCGAGGAAGGCCGGCTGGCACGCGATCCATTTCACGGAGCCGGCCCAGGCGATCGCCGAACTGGACGCACTTCTTGCAGTGGGCCCGCCTGAGTGACGGTGGGGTTTCAGCCGACAGAGAAGGGATTCCATGTCATACTCGCCGCGTTCAACTTTCCCAAATTCCTCCAGAACAACGCTGGATGCCATGGGGGTCCCTCTCTCCGGGCTGCTCGTCGAGCCCTCTTCAGGAACACCTAGGGCAGTCGTCCTGGCTCTGCACGGAGGCGGCGTCCGGGCCGGTTATTTCGACAGCCGTGCCGCGCCCGGTCTGTCATTGCTGGAGCTGGGGGTGAAGCTCGGATTCACCGTCCTCGCCCTGGACCGCCCCGGATACGGGGCATCAGCCCCTTTTCTGCCGGAAGGCTTGAACGCCCAGGAGCAGGCCGAGTTGTTGCGGGCCGCCCTGGTCGGGTTCGCCCGCACGCATGAAATCGGGAGCGGCTTCTTCGTCGTCGGCCATTCCAGCGGAGGGCAGCCCGCGCTCACCATGGCTGCCCAGGACCATGACGACAACATCATCGGTCTGGACATCTCCGGTCTCGGCAACACCCCGGCAGCGGAGGACGAACTGCCCCGCGATGCGTCCGGCCGGATGAACTGGCGTCGCCACTGGGGCGCCCCCAGCCTCTATCCCCCGAACGCTTTCCGTCTTTGCCGCTCTCTGCTGGCTCCCACACCCCTACGGGAGACAGAGGAGTTCCTCCGGTGGCCCCAGACCTATGCGGAAATCGCCTCCGCGGTACGGGCACCGGTCCGCTTCACCTTCGGAGAACAGGAGCCGTGGTGGCGGTTCGACGCGGAGGCGGTGGGCAACCTGACGGCCCCGTTGACTTCGACGCGGGCTTCCGTGGTGGTCGAGCCCGGAGCCGGGCACAACATCAGTCTCGGCTGGACCGCGCGTACCTACCACCTGCGGGCTCTCGCCTTCCTGGAGCAGACCCTGCCCGGTGGTCGCCCCGGTGCGGCCCCGCCGTCGGACTCCGGTCACAAGAACCCACCGCTGCCCGACTACGACGGGATATCGGCCCCCACCTCGTGGCAGTTCCTCGCCCGGGTCATGAATCCGCTGGCAGCAATGCCGGAAAGAGCGGGATGAGGCCACACCCCACTGGCCACCCGTGCCGTTCGACCATCCCCCGTAGGGCGGCGCGGGTGCTCCACTTCGATCGCAGGCGAAGCCGGGTCGCGCAGAGGTCTCTCCGTCCGCGCACGCGCGGTACGGAGGGCCGGCGGCACCGCCCCTGGGGGCCAGGATCTCTGCGTGAAGTGGCCTTGCGCGGTCTCCACCGGTGAGGCCGAGGAGAGCCAGGGGCCGCCGGTAGTCGCGGGCCGCTCGCCGGAGGGCGGCTGCGATGCTTTCCCGGCCGTCTTGCCGGTGGAGACCGATGGCCGGATCGCGGAGACCGGCCGTCGTGTGGAGGAGTTGAGCGGTGCGGATCTTGGAGTCGTCCTCGCGGAAGGCCCGGTCACGTTGACGACAGCGATGCGGTGGGCTCCCCCGCGAGCGTAGGCAGGCGCCTGGTCGTGCTGGGGTGTGGGCATCCGCCGTGATCACGGCACCGGTGAGGTCGACACCGTTCAACAGCAGGGCGAAGGAGGGGATTCCGCTGCTCGTGCCGACAGCTTGGCGCCGGCAGGAAACCTCTCCACTGTGTGCCGTCGCGGACAGCAGCGAGACCGCCACGGTCGTGCGGGGGCGGGAGCCACGGACGGCCTTGCCGTCCACCGCGATCGCCCGCAATGCGTCCGGCTCACGGGTGGCGGTTGTCCCTGCAGACAGGAAGGCGCCGATCGCGGCGTCCAGCGCGTCACCGTCCAGACGGACGAGCAGACGGCACACCGCCGCCGAGTACGGGACCGCCACCAGCCCGGTCAGGAGGTCCGGGACGAAGCCGGGCGCACGAACCGCCCGGCGTGGTGCGTCTGTGATCCACTCGCCGGTCGCGGCCGGGAAGCGGGCACCGGTCAGCACGGCAGTCGCAGCCGCTGCCGGCAGTGCGGACAGCGGGATACAGGCGGCCCCTGCGGTCCCGCGGGCCGGGCACCGCGTCCAGGAACGGAGGCAGACCGGCCGCGTTGACGAGAGGCGTGGAAGAAGGAGCGTGGGCCAGGTGCTCCAGCCCGACGGGCATGGGAGATGACGCGGAGGCAGGCACGGTCTCGTTCAATTCTTATGGTTCTCGACAACCGTGTGCTCACCGGCGCCGTACCTGCACTGCCTCCCGGCCTCAGAACAGGACATGACACGACGTCACGGGCAGGGCACATGAACCGGACGGATCCGCTTCATGCAATGCCCCTGCCCGGGGGTGGCTTTGGTCAGCCCAGGAAGCTCAGACGAACCTGGCGGTTGGGATTGTCCTTGTTGGTGTCCACCAGGCAGACCGACTGCCAGGTCCCCAGCTCCAGCCGTCCTCCGATCACCGGCAGGGTGGCGTGCGGGGGGACGAGGGCGGGGAGGACGTGATCACGGCCGTGGCCGGGGCTGCCGTGGCGGTGATGCCAGCGGTCGTCGGCGGGGAGGAGGGTCTGCAGGGCCGCGAGGAGGTCGTCGTCGCTGCCCGCACCCGTCTCCAGGACCGCGATCCCCGCGGTCGCGTGCGGAACGAAGACGTTGAGCAGGCCGTCGAGGCCCGGGGCGATACGGGTGAGGAACTGTTCGCAGTCGGCGGTGAGGTCGATGACCGCCTCCGACCCTCCTGTGGTGATGTTCAGCAGGTGCGTGGCGAAGGATGAGGACATGAGCCCATTCTGACGCCCGTGCGCCGCTCCGGCGTGCTCCGCCGTGCTCCGGCGGCACGTGCCGCCGGGAAGGACCGGACGCTCCTCCGTGTTGGTAGAAGCGTGAACAGTTCTGGGGCGCGTGAAGTGGACGTGGTCGTGATCGGTGCCGGGCAGGCGGGGCTCTCCGCCGCCTACCACCTGCGGCGCACCGGTTTCGAGCCGGACCGCGACTTCGTGGTGCTCGACCATGCTCCGCGGCCGGGCGGCGCCTGGCAGTACCGCTGGCCCTCGCTGACGTACGGCAAGGTGCACGGGATGCACGCGCTGCCCGGCATGGAACTGACCGGAGCGGACGACAGCCGGCCGTCCTCGGAGGTGATCGGCGCGTACTTCGCCGCGTACGAGCGACGGTTCGGGCTGCGGGTGCACCGGCCGGTCGAGGTGGGTGTTGTGCGTGAGGGCGAGGGCGGCCGGCTGCTCGTGGAGAGCTCGGAGGGGATCTACGCGACCCGCTCCCTGGTCAACGCGACGGGTACCTGGGACCGCCCGTTCCTGCCGCGTTATCCAGGCCAGGAGACCTTCCGGGGAAGGCAGGTGCACACCGCCGGCTATCCGGGCCCCCAGGAGTTCGCGGGGCTGCGGGTGATGGTGGTCGGCGGCGGCGCCTCGGGGACCCAGCATCTGATGGAGATCGCGGAGGTGGCCCGGGCGACGTACTGGGTGACCCGCCGCCCACCGGTGTTCCGCGAGGGACCCTTCGGCGAGGAGCAGGGGCGGGCGGCCGTCGCGATGGTGGAGGAGCGTGTACGGCTCGGTCTGCCACCGCAGAGCGTGGTGAGCGTGACCGGGCTGCCGGTCAATGACGCGGTCCGGCGGGCCCGCGCGTCAGGTGTGCTCGACCGGCTCCCCATGTTCGAGCGGATCACGGAGCACGGAGTGGTGTGGGCCGACGGCCGGACGGCCGAGGTGGACGTGATCCTGTGGGCGACCGGCTTCCGGGCCGCCGTCGGCCACCTGGCACCGCTGAGACTCCGCGAGCCCGGTGGTGGCATCCGCGTCGAGGGCACCAGGGCCGTACGCGACGCGCGGGTGCATCTCGTCGGCTACGGTCCCTCGGCCAGCACCATCGGCGCCAACCGCGCCGGCCGGGCGGCGGCACGGTCGATAGGACGACTGCTCGCCGCGACCGGGGTTCCGGCCTGACCGGCACCGTACCGGCGCGTGTCCGGGCGCACCGCCCATGAGGGCCTGCGAGCCGCCGGCACAAATACATGTAGAACGCATGAACAGGGGAGCGGATGCCTCGCCCACTTCGTGGGCCGGCTCCTCCGGCCATCGCACCAACCTGCGCCGCTGCTCCTCGCCCCAGGGAGCGGCGGCGCCGGCGTTTCCACAGGTTCTCCGCCGGATACACACCTGGCGCGCTGCGGCCGCCATGGCGCCAGGGTGCCGTGCCTGCCGTCTCCGCCGTCTCCGACGTGGCCGCCGTGTGTCAGGACGTCAGGGCGTCAGTGGCTGCGCCGGCCCGGGGAAGGGGGGCAGAGCAGCGAACTGCGGATCCACGGTGACAGCGGCGGCCAGCGCGTCAAGGGTCCTGCGCACCCGGGACAGCGGGTGGTCGGGGAATTCCGCGTCCCATCGGGCGTGGTCGGCCACGTGGAAGGGGAGGCCGCCCTGCACGTCGGGGGCGTAGGGATGCGGCCTGAAGTACTGCTCGTGGCCTACCTTCCCCATGACGACCGCTTCCCGCATGCCCGTCATACCCCGTTCCGGGGCCTGGATCTTCACCACGGCGCTGCATCCGGCGCGCGGCACCGTGTAACTGCCGATGAACACCTGCCCGCTGGGCTGCTGGGGCAGCGGAACCTTGACTATCTGACGCAGCGCGGGAAGTTCGCCCAGCCGCTTCACCGATGCCTCGACCAGCCCGCCTCCCGCTCGCGCCGTCCAGTGGGTCAGCGTGTGCCGCAGCGTCGGCCCGTCGTCCAGCGCCGCCGGCAGATCCGGGGGCAGCCCGAAGTAGTGCAGGGTCACAAGGTCCCCGGCCTCACTCACCCAGGAGCCGACCGCGCTCGGGTCAGGGTTCTCGGTGGGGTTCAGGGGCTGGTGTCCGGGGAGTCCGACCCCGAGGAGTGTTCTCATGGACGTGGATCATGCCGCACGGCGGCCCAGGCAGGCGGCACGGTCCGTCTTCCGGGGCGGCAGCCCGCTCCCCCGGGCCGGAACAGGTCTCGTGGAAGGCGACCGAGGTGGGGCGGGCAAGAGGTCACCCGTGCACCTGAGTGCTCAGGGGCCCGCCGGGGCCATACTGCTGTCACGGCGGATCAGTGCGGCATACCGGCCGTCCCGGGCGAGAAGTTCGTCATGGGTACCACGCTCGGCCACACGGCCGCCGTCGAGTACGGCGATCTGGTCGGCATCCCTGACGGTCGACAGCCGGTGGGCGATGGTGAGGGTCGTACGGCCTTTCGACAGGGCGTCGATCGCTTGTTGTACGGCGTGTTCCGTACGGGTGTCGAGGGCGCTGGTCGCCTCGTCCAGGATCAGCACCGGCGGGTCCCGGAGGATCGTGCGGGCGATGGCGAGGCGCTGCTTCTCTCCGCCCGAGAAGCGATAGCCACGCTCGCCGACCAGCGTGTCGTAGCCGTCGGGCAGGGAGGCGATGTGGTCGTGGATCTGGGCGGCGCGGGTGGCCGCCTCGATCTCCTCGTCCGTGGCGTCCGGTTTGGCGAAGCGGAGGTTCTCCGCGACGGAGGCATGGAAGAGGTAGGTCTCCTGGGAGACCACTCCGATCGCCCGGGCCAGGGTGTCGAAGTCCAGGTCCCGTACATCGATCCCGTCGAGGGTGACCCGGCCCGCGGTGACGTCGTACAGCCTCGGGACCAGGTAGCTGAGGGTGGACTTGCCGGAACCGGTGGGGCCGACGATCGCCAGGCTGCGGCCGGCGGGCACGGTCACATCGATACCGCTCAGGGTCGGGCCGTTCTTCTCGTCGTAACTGAAGCCGACGCCCTCGAAGGCGATCTCGCCCCTGATCTTCTCCAGCCTGACGGGATTCTCGGGTTCGGTGATGTCCACCTCGAGATCGAGGTACTCGAAGATCCGCTGGAACAGGGCGAGGGAGGTCTGCATCTGCACACCGGTGGAGAGCAGACTCACGGCCGGGCGGAACAGTCCCTGCTGGAGCGACACGAAGGCGACCAGGGTCCCGATGGACACCGCGGCCGATCCCGCGCTGAGGGTGAGGCCGGCCGCCCAGTAGATGACGGCGGGCATGGCAGCCATGACGATGCCGATGGTCGCCATCCGCCAGCGGCCCGCCATGCTCGATCTCACCTCGAGACCGACCAGCCGCTCCGATTCCTCGGAGAACGCCTTCGTCAGCGAGTCCGAGCGCCCCATGGTGCGGCCAAGCAGGATGCCGCTGACGGAGAGCGATTCGGTGACGGTGGCCGCCATCGCCGCCATCTGCCGCTGCCGCTGGGTGGTGATCTTCTTGCGCTCCCGGCCGACTCGACGGCTGATCCACACGAAGACGGGCAGCAGGAGCAGCGAGACGACGGTGAGCCGCCAGTCCAGTGCGAGCATCGCGACCACGGTGGCTATGACCGCCGTGAGGTTGGAGACCAGTGAGGTCGCCGTCGAGGTGACCGTCGCCTGCATCCCACCGATGTCGTTGGCTATCCGGGACTGGACTTCTCCCGTGCGGGTCCGGGTGAAGAAGGCGAGCGGCATCCGCTGCAGCTGGGTGTAGACAGCGGTACGCAGGTCGTGCATCACCCGCTGGCCGACCGTGGTGGAGATCAGGGTCTGCAGGACCCCGAAGACGCTGTTCATCACCGCGGTGAGGACCATCCCGAGGGCGAGCAGCGTGAGCAGGCCCGTGCGACCCTGCGGGATCGCGGTGTCCAGGATTTCGCGGAGCAGGAAGGGGGAGGCGACCGACACCAGCGACGAGGCGCCGACCAGCAGCCCGACCAGCGCGAGCCTGCTTCTGTAGGGACGGAACAGACGGAAGATACGACGCAGTTCGGCAGGCGGCTGCCGGGCGTCCCGGGGCGGGGGCGTCCACACGGGCTCTTCGGGTTTCATGGGCTCCTTCGGAGGGACTCGGAGGATCAGGAGGACGGGGGCGGGCCGGAGGGGAAGCACCGGCCGCCGAGCCGGTCTGCCGCTGGAGACAGAGCTGTCCCGTCATACCGGCGCCGGGGCGGGACCGGACATCACGCCGGCCTTCGGGCCGGCCTGCGGCCGGTGACCTACGACCTGCGACCGGTCGCAGGAACCGTGCCGCCGACCGCGCCATCAGAACATCTGGAGCATAGCTCATTGTTACCTCTATTCACAATGAGCTTGGTCCTGATACTCTTTCCGCATGGACACCCCCGACTCCGACGGCCTCCTGGCCGAGCAGTTGCTCAGGCTCACGCGCCGGCTCCAGCGCATCCAGAGCCGGCAGCTGGAGCCTGTCGGCATCACACCGGCGCAGTTCAGGCTCCTGCGGACGGTCACCCATTACGAGACCCCGCCCCGGATGGCCGACCTGGCCGACCGGCTCGACGTCGTGCCCCGCGCCGTCACCACGCTGGTCGACGGCCTGGAGACGAGCGGCCGGGTACGACGCCTGGCCGACCCGGCCAACCGCCGTGTGGTCCGCGTGGAGATAACCGACGAGGGCCGCGCCGTTCTCCGCTCCCTGCGCGATGCGCGCAAGGCGGCCGCGGAGGAGATCCTGGCCCCGTTGACCACCGAGCAGCGCGAGGTGCTCGGTGAACTGATGACCGCTCTGGTCAACGGAATGCCGGAGCGTCGCCGCTGCTGAGGCGCGGTGCGGTCAGCGCACCGGCCACCGAAGGGGACCGAGATGCCGCTGCTGGAACCGAAGCCCGAGGCCCTGCGCCCTGCCGCCGGGCGCTCGCCGTCACCCGACCGGGTCCCGGACGGCAGAGCACCCGGAACGCCTGCCTCCCTGCGGGCGGGCCTGACGGCTCTGATCGGTCCGGAGAAAGTCCTGTGGAAGATCTCCGACCTGGTGCGCTACGCCTCCGATGCCAGCCCTTACCGCTTCCTGCCTCAGGTGGTGGTGGTCCCCGAGGACATCGACGACATCTCGGCGATCCTGTCGTACGCCCACGGCAACGGCCGCGACGTCGTTTTCCGGGCCGCGGGGACGAGCCTCAACGGCCAGGCACAGGGCGAGGACATCCTGGTGGACGTGCGGCGCCACTGGACGGGCGTCGAGGTGCTGGACGGTGGCGCGCGGGCCCGGATCCGGCCGGGGACGACAGTGATGCGCGCCAACGCCACGCTCGCCCGGCACGGCCGGCTGCTCGGCCCCGACCCTGCCAGCGCCATCGCCTGCACGGTCGGCGGTGTCGTCGCGAACAACGCTTCGGGGATGACCGCCGGGACGACCCGCAATTCCTACCGCACCGTCTCCTCACTCACCTTCGTCCTGCCCAGCGGCACAGTCGTCGACACCGGGGCCCCCGACGCCGACGGCCTGCTGCGGCAGGCGGAGCCCGTCCTCTGCGACACGCTGCTGGCGCTGAAGGCCGAGATCGAGGCGGACGAGCGGCTGACCGCCCGGATCCGCGCCAAGTACGAGATCAAGAACACCAACGGCTACCGTCTCGACGCGTTCCTCGACGGCTCGACGCCTGTGCAGATCCTGCGCGGTCTGATGGTCGGCTCCCAGGGCACCTTCGGCTTCATCTCGGAGGTCGTCTTCGACACTCTTCCCCTGGACCGGCACGTCTCCTCGGCTCTGCTGTTCTTCCCCTCCCTGACCGCGGCTGCCGCCGCGGTCCCCCGGTTCAACGAGGCCGGGGCCGTCGCCGTGGAACTGATGGACGGCAACACGCTGCGCGCCTCGGTCAAGGTCCAAGGGGTGCCTGCCGACTGGGCCGGCCTCCCGACCGGGACGACGGCGCTCCTGGTGGAGTTCCGCGCCCCCGACGAGGCCGCCCTCACCGCGTACGAAGAGGCGGCGGGCTCGGTCGTCACCGGGCTCGAACTCGTCGTACCGGTCCGCTCCGTCACCAACGCGTTCACCCGGGACCCCGGGACCGTCGCGGGATACTGGAAGGCCCGCAAGGCATTCGTCACCGCTGTCGGCGGCTCCCGTCCTTCCGGGACGACCCTGATCACCGAGGACTTCGCCGTACCGCCCTCCCGGCTGGCGGAGGCTTGTGAGGCACTGCTGGAGCTCCAGGAGGTCCACGGCTTCGACGCGGCGGTCGCGGGTCACGCCGCACACGGAAACCTCCATTTCCTGCTCGCCTTCGACGCGGCGAAGCCGGATGACGTCGAGCGGTACGCCGCGTTCATGGACGACTTCTGCACTCTGGTCACCGAACGCTTCGACGGCTCGTTGAAGGCGGAGCACGCCACCGGCCGCAACATCGCGCCCTTCCTCGAACTGGAGTGGGGCCCCCAAGCCACCGAACTGATGTGGCGTACGAAGCAGGCCATCGACCCGGGCGGAGTGCTGGCCCCACGGGTCGTGCTCGACCGCGATCCGAAAGCGCATCTGCGTGGGCTCAAGACGATCCCCAAGGTCGAGCCGGTGGCCGACCCGTGCATCGAGTGCGGTTTCTGTGAACCGACCTGCCCCAGCGAGGACCTGACCACCACACCGCGCCAACGGATCGTCCTGCGCCGGGAGATGATGCGCCAGACGGACGGGTCCCCGGTGGAGACCGGCCTCCTCGATGTGTACGGCTACGACGCGGTGGACACCTGCGCCGGTGACTCCACCTGCAAACTGGCCTGTCCGGTCGGCATCGACACCGGCGCGATGATGAAGGATTTCCGCCATCATCGGCACTCCCCGCGCGAGGAACGTGTCGCCACGCTCACCGCGAAACACTTCAGGACGCTGGAGGCGTCGGCACGTCTCGCCGTAGCCGCGGCGGACATGCTGACCGACCGGGTCGGCGACCGGCTGCTCCGTTCCGCGACCCGGCTCGCCCGGAAAGCCGTCAGCCCGGACCTGATGCCGGAGTGGTTGCCGGAGATGCCCGGCGCGGCCCCCCGAGCACTGCCTCCCACCTCGCGTTCCGGCGCGAGCGCCGTCTACTACCCGGCCTGCGTCAACCGGATCTTCGGCGGCCCGCCCGGCGCCGGGACCCTGCCGCTGGCCGATGCCGTCGTCTCGGTCTCGGCCCGTGCCGGGAGGCCCGTCTGGATCCCCGGGGACCTCCGTGGAACATGCTGCGCGACGATCTGGCATTCCAAGGGCTACCTCGCGGCCAACACCCTGATGGCCAACCGCGTAGTGGAAGCCGCCTGGGGCTGGACAGCCGGGGGAAAGCTCCCTCTGGTCATCGACGCCTCCTCGTGCACGCTGGGCGTGGCCCGCGAGGTGGTGCCGTATCTCACGGAGGAGAACCGGGAGTTGCATGCCGAACTGACCGTCGTCGATTCGCTGGTCTGGGCCGCCGGACTGCTCCCCTCACTGACCGTTTTCCGCAAGGCGGGTACCGCCGTCCTTCATCCCACCTGTTCGATGGAACACCTGGGTGATGTTCCCCAGTTGCATGCGGTCGCCGAGGCATGCGCGGAGGAGGTCGTACTTCCCGACGACGCGGGGTGCTGCGGGTTCGCCGGTGACCGCGGCATGCTCCACAAGGAACTGACCGACTCCGCGACCGCGAAGGAGGGAGCCGAGATCCGCGGCCACGACTACGACACCTTTCTGTCCGCAAACCGGATGTGCGAGATCGGAATGGACCGGGCAACCGGTCGGCACTACCGTTCGGCACTCATCGAGCTGGAGTGGGCGACACGGCCCGTCCTCTGAACCCGGCTCGTCCCCGAACCTGCCCACCCTCCGAACCCGCTCGCCCCCCGGACCCGGTTCGGCCTCTGACTCCGACCCCTTTCCTGGCCCGGTTCGGCCTCTGACTCCGGCCCCCTCCGTCCCGGCCCAGCTCGCGACGCCCGGACTGACGCGCCCCCGCCCCGCACCGCCAGCCGCTCCGGGGCGGCATGGCACCGGCGCCAGGCCACCCCGGGAATATTCGGTTGCCTCCGACAGGGGCGGGAAGCGAACCTTGCACGGTTTGCTCCCTCCCCCGCCTGCCCTCTCCCCCTGTGCCCTCTCTCCGTCTGTCTCTTCCCGCTTCACCTCTACCGGCTCCGCCTGTTCCGGTTCCACCCGTTCAACGAGATCCGACGTGGATCTCCGCTCATTCCGATTCTTGGGACGCCATGCAGATTCGCGATCTCCCGTACTCAGATCCCGGCGAACCCGACGTTCGTTCAGGCCCCCGTTTCCTTCTCTGGCTCGGACTCAGCCAGTTGAGGGGGCAGCTCAGATGTCTCGGCTGGGGGCTGCTCCACCAAGGCGCGGTGGCCGGGCTGCCCCTCGCCGTGGGATTCGCCGTCCAGGCGGTCATCGATCGCTCAGGGCGTTCTCTCACCCTCGCCGGAGCCCTCATCGTGGGGCTCGGTGTCCTCATCGCCCTCGGCGACACGATGTTGCACCGTACCGCGGTCACCAACTGGATCACCGCTGCCGCCCGTGTGCAGCAGCTGCTGGCCCGCAAGACCGCCGAACTGGGGTCGGCACTGACCCGCCGGGTCGCCGCGGGCGAGGTCGTCGCCGTCTCCACCGGCGATGTCGAGAAGATCGGCTGGTTCATCGAGGCGCTGTCGCGTTTCGCCGCCGCAGCACTCGCCCTCGTACTCATCTGTACCGGCCTCGTCCTCTACCTCCCCTCCCTCGGCGTGCTCGTCGCGATCGCGGTGCCGGTGCTGGCCCTGGCGGTCCTGCCGCTCCTCCCCCGGGCCACCCGGCGGGCGGACCTCCAGCGGGAGAAGGCGGGCCGCGCCACAGAACTGGCCTCCGACACGGTCGCGGGTCTGCGGGTGCTGCGTGGGATCGGCGGCGAGGAGCTGTTCCTCGGCCGCTACCGGCGGGCTTCCCAGGAGGTCCGCGAAGCCGCTGTGCGAAGTGCCCGGATGTGGGCACTGATCTCGGCCGTCCAGGTGTTCCTGCCGGGCGTCCTGCTGATCTCCCTGGTCTGGTACGGCGCCACCCTGGCGCAGGACGGCCGGATCGAGATCGGCCAGTTGGTCACGGTCTACAGCGCGGCCACGCTGCTGCTCCTGCCTCTGCGGCACTTCGAAGAGATCGCGATGGCCTACTCCTTCTCCCGGCCCTCCGCCCAGCGGGCGGTGCGGGTGCTGTCCCTACGGCGTAGTGCCCGTCCGGCGGGTCTCGGCCCGGTGGTCCCCGAGGGCGATCTGTACGATCCGGTGACCGGGCTGCTGGCTCCCCAGGGCCTGTTCACCGCCGTGGTCTGCGGCGACCCCGACGAAGCGGGCCGGCTGGCGGACCGGCTCGGCGGACACGCCGAGCCGGTCGCACAGCCCGGTGGCACCGGTCCCGGTGACGCCGGCCCCTGTGACACCGGCCCCGACGGCACCGTCACAGACGCTCCCGCCACGGAGGGTTCCGGCACGGGTGCCGTGGACGGGGCCCCGCCGCTGCCCTCGGTGCTCCTGGGCGGGGTACCGCTGGACGATCTGCCGCTCGGTACCGCACGGGCCGCGGTCCTCGTCCAGGACAAGGACCCCGTGCTGCTCTCCGGAACCCTGCGTGACCTGCTGGATGTGCCGTCCTCGGGCATCGTGAGCGCCGATCAGGCTCTGGCGGCCGCCCAGTGCGCCGATGTACTGGACGCGCTCACCCGGGCGTCCGCGGGGGCGGACGGTGACCCGATGGACACCCGGATCACCGAGCGCGGCCGTTCCCTTTCCGGCGGGCAGCGTCAGCGCCTGGCGCTCGCACGTTCACTGATCACCGACCCCGAGGCGCTGGTACTGGACGAGCCCACGTCCGCCGTCGACTCCCACACAGAGGCCCGTGTCGCGGCCGGTATCGGACAGCTGAGGAAGGGCAGGACGACGGTGGCGTTCTCGTCGTCGCCGCTGCTGCTGGACCTCGCCGACCGTGTGGTGCTGGTCCACGGCGGCAGGGCCGTGGCGGCGGGAGCACACCGTGCGCTCCTCCGCGACGAACCCCGCTACCGGGCTGTCGTCACCCGCGAGACCGGTGTCGAGGATGCCCCGCCCTCGCAGAGGACACCGTCCCGGCCCGAACCGGCCGACGCGTCACCACCGGACCGGACATCAGGCAGGACACCGGGCAGAACGGACAACACGGCCGGGGCGGCCGAGGAAGTCGAGGAGAAGGCATGAGCGTCGCCGTACCCCCCGCGTACGACCCCGCCGCCCCGGAGTCGGCGACGACTCTGCCGGTCGGTACACCGACGACCGTGCGCGACTACGTCCGGTCCCTGCTGAAGCGCCATCGCAGGCCTTTCGCCCTTCTCGTAGGGGCCAATGCCGTCGCGGTGGTCGCCTCGATCACCGGCCCCTACCTGTTGGGCGGGCTGGTCGAGGACCTGTCGAACGGGGTCGGTGACCTCCACCTGGAGCGGACCGCCGCGGTGTTCGCCCTGGCGCTGGTCGTGCAGACGGTGTTCACCCGGCTCATGCGACTGCGCGGCGCGATGCTGGGCGAGGAGATGCTGGCCGACCTGCGGGAGGACTTCCTCGTACGGTCGGTGGCGCTGCCGCCGGGTGTGCTGGAGCGGGCCGGGACCGGTGATCTGCTCTCCAGGATCACCACGGACATCGACCGGCTGGCCAACGCCATGCGGGAAGCCGTGCCGCAGCTGGCGATCGGCGTGGTGTGGGTGGGTCTGCTGATCGGCGCGCTCACCGTCACCGCTCCGCCACTGGCCCTCGCGGTACTGGTCGCGCTGCCGGTGCTGCTGATCGGCTGCCGCTGGTACTTCCGCCGGGCGCCCGCCGCCTACCGGTCGGAGGCCGCCGGGTACGCGGCGGTCGCGGCGGCGCTCGCCGAGACCGTGGACGGCGGACGGACCGTGGAGGCGCACCGCCTGGGGGCCCGCAGGGTCGCCCTGTCCGACCGGCGGGTCCGGGAATGGACCGCGTGGGAGCGGTACACGCTCTTCCTGCGGTCGGTCTTCTTCCCCGTCATCAACACCACGTATGTGACGATTCTCGGCTCGGTACTGCTGCTGGGCGGCTGGTTCGTGATCGAGGGCTGGCTCACCGTCGGGCAGCTGACGACGGGGGCGCTGCTGGCGCAGATGATGGTCGACCCGATCAGCCTGATCCTGCGCTGGTACGACGAGTTGCAGGTCGCCCAGGTGTCGCTGGCCAGGCTCGTCGGCGTACGGGAGATCGAACCCGAGGCCGGGGACGACCTGACGGTCCCGGACGGCCGGGACGTGCGGGCCGACGAGGTCCGCTTCGGCTACCGGGCCGGTGCGGACGTCCTGCACCGGGTGTCGCTGGACGTCGCCCCGGGCACACGCATGGCACTCGTCGGGCCGTCGGGCGCCGGCAAGTCCACCCTGGGCCGGCTGCTGGCCGGGATCTACGCGCCCCGGACCGGTGGTGTCACGCTGGGCGGGGCGTCGCTGGCCCGGATGCCGGCGGAGCGGGTCCGCAGCCATGTGGCCCTGGTCAACCAGGAGCACCATGTGTTCGTCGGGACCCTCAGGGACAATCTGCTGCTGGCCCGTACGGACGCCGAGGACGCGCAGCTGTGGGCGTCGCTCGCCGCGGTGGACGCGGACGGCTGGGCCCGGGCCCTCGACGGGGGTCTGGACACGGAGGTCGGTTCGGGCGGTTTTGCGCTCACCCCGGCCCAGGCGCAGCAGATCGCCCTGGCCAGACTCGTCCTGGCGGATCCGCACACGCTGGTGCTGGACGAGGCGACCTCGTTGCTCGATCCTCGGGCCGCCCGCCACCTGGAGCGTTCTCTGGCGCGGGTGCTGGAAGGCCGTACGGTCATCGCCATCGCCCACCGGCTGCACACCGCGCACGACGCGGATGTGATCGCGGTCGTGGAGAACGGCCGGATCACCGAGCTGGGCAGTCATGACGAGCTGGTGGCGGCGGACGGGGCGTACGCGGCGCTGTGGCGGTCCTGGCACGGCTGATCCGGACCACGGCCGTCACGGCTGATCCGGACCTTGGAGCCGGCACCGCTGCCCCCGGGCCACGGTCGGCACCGCTGACCCCGGCCTTGAAGCCGGCACCGCCGGCCCGGACCGCGGAAGCGGCGCTGCCTGCCCCCGGTGGGCGGCCCCGGCCGGTGGCCCGGGGCCGCCCCACCGGACCCCGCCCCGGTTCCGCCCGCCTCCTCGGCAGCGGTGCCGCCCCGCCCGGCGCCCGGCCCGCCGGCTTGTGCCCGTGGCCGGATGACAGCGCCTTCGCGGAGCGGCCCGCCCCCGGCCGGTGCCCGCTGCCGCCGCCCGTCGTGCGGGTGTGCCGGACCGTCCGGCGCACCGCGCGTGGTGCCCGGCCGCGGGGCGGCCGCACGCCGGTCGTCCGGTGCGCGGCGTCCCGCCCACGAGAGGCGAAGTCGGTCACCCGAGGTGAGGATGAGGGGTGACCGGCCCCGGATCGGGGGCAGGCGAGCGATGACCGCGTAAGCCCGAGAAGGGACGCACACCGTGGTACCACCCAGGATTCTCGTCGTCGGCGCCGGCTTTGCCGGGATCGAGTGCGTGCGCCGGCTGGAACGCAGTCTCGCCCCCGGCGAGGCGGACATCGCGCTGGTCACCCCGTTCTCGTACCAGCTCTACCTGCCGCTCCTCCCCCAGGTCGCCTCCGGCGTGCTCACGCCGCAGTCGGTCGCCGTCTCGCTGCGGCGCAGCCGGCGGCACCGCACCCGGATCGTTCCGGGCGGCGCGATCGGTGTGGACGCGAAGGCGAAGGTGTGCGTCGTCCGGAAGATCACCGACGAGGTGGTGAACGAGCCGTACGACTACCTCGTGCTGGCGGCGGGCAGCGTGACCCGGACCTTCGACATCCCCGGGCTGGTCGACAACGCCCGCGGTATGAAGACGCTGGCCGAGGCCGCGTACATCCGGGACCACGTGATCTCCCAGCTGGATCTGGCCGATGCCAGCCAGGACGAGGCGGAGCGGGCGTCCCGGCTGCAGTTCGTCGTGGTGGGCGGCGGGTATGCCGGGACGGAGACCGCCGCGTGTCTCCAGCGGCTGACCACCAACGCCGTCCGGCAGTACCCCCGGCTGGACCCGAAGCTGATCAAGTGGCATCTGATCGACATCGCGCCCAAGCTGATGCCGGAGCTCGGGGACAGGCTGGGGGCGGTCGCCCTGGACATCCTGAAGCGGCGGGGCATCGAGGTGTCGTTGGGGGTCTCGGTGGCGAAGGCGTCTCCGGAGGAGGTGACCTTCACCGACGGGCGGGTGCTGCCGTGCCGCACGCTGATCTGGACCGCTGGGGTCGCGGCCAGTCCGCTCGTCGCGACGCTCGACTCGGAGACGGTGCGCGGCAGGCTGGCGGTGACGCCGGAGATGTCGCTGCCGGGGAGGGACCGGGTCTTCGCGCTGGGCGACGCCGCGGCGATCCCGGACCTGTCCAAGACGGACGGGGCGATCTGCCCGCCCACCGCGCAGCACGCCATCCGGCAGGGCCGTGCGCTGGCGGACAACCTGATCGCGTCGCTGCGCAACCAGCCGCTGCGGCCGTACGTCCACAAGGACCTCGGTCTGGTGGTGGACCTGGGCGGCCGGGACGCCGTGTCCAAGCCGCTGGGTGTCGAGTTGCGGGGGCTGCCGGCCCAGGCGGTGGCCCGTGGCTACCACTGGTCGGCGCTGCGGACCAACGTCGCCAAGACGCGGGTGCTCACCAACTGGATGCTGAACGCGATCGCCGGGGACGACTTCGTCCGCACCGGTTTCCAGGCGCGCAAGCCGGCGACCCTGCGTGACTTCGAGTACACGGACGCGTATCTGTCGCCGGACGAGATCCGCGCGTACACCGCCGGGGCCGCGTCCGGTGGCTGACCGCTCGGCCGGTCCGTGCACGGCGGGTCCCGCTCCTTACCGGGCGGGACCCGCCGTCATGTGTGGCGGGAGAGCACCGTTTCGACGGTGTCCGCCTCCTGCGGTGTCTTGTCCTCGCGGTAGCGCAGGACCCGGGCGAAGCGGAGGGTGACCCCCGCCGGGTAGCGGGGGGAGCGCTGGAGGCCGTCGTAGGCGATCTCGACGACGAGTTCGGGGCGTACGGTCACGACGTGCCCGTCGTCGGCGACGGCCAGTTCCCGGAGCCGTTCGGTCTGCCGGGTGAGCATGGCGTCGGTGAGCCCTTTGAAGGTCTTGCCCAGCATCGCGAAGCCACCGTCCTCGCGTCGTGCGCCGAGGTGCAGGTTGGAGAGCTTGCCGGTGCGCTGGCCGTGGCCCCGTTCGGCGGCGAGCACCACGAGGTCCAGGGTGTGGACGGGTTTGACCTTCAGCCAGGACGCCCCGCGCCGCCCGGCGCTGTACGGGGCGGACGCCCTCTTGACCACGACTCCTTCGTGGCCGCGGGCGAGGGTGTCCGTGAAGAAGTCCTCGGCGGCCTGCCGCGCGGCCGGGTCGCCGGGGTCCGCGACGACGACGCGCCGCACCCTCTGGGGTGCGGGGACCAGGGCTGCCAGGGCCGCGTGCCGTTCGGCGAGAGGGAGGCCGAGGAGTTCGCGTCCGTCGAGCGAGAGCACGTCGAAGAAGACCGGGACGACGGGTACGGCCGCGGCGAGGGCGGCGACGTCGCGCCGGGATCCCACGCGTGCGGCCGTCTCCTGGAACGGCCGGGGCCGTCCGCCGGCGTCTAGGGCGATCAGCTCACCGTCGAGGATGAACCTTTCGCCGGGGAGACGTGCGGCGGCTTCGGCCGGTTCGGGGAGCCGGTCGGTGATGTCGTCGAGGGTCCGGGTGTACAGCCGTACGTCGGGGCCGTCCCGGTGGACCTGTACGCGGATGCCGTCGAGTTTCTCCTCCACCGCGCACGGTCCCAGCTTGTCGATGGCCTCGGCGACCGTGGAGGCGGTGTGGGCGAGCATCGGCTGGACCGGCCTGCCGACGGTGAGCCGGAAGGCGTCGAGGGCTCCGGGGCCGTCGGCGAGCAGCGTACGGGCGACGGCCTGGAGCGAGCCGGCGAGCATGACGGCCCGGCGGACGCCGGCGGGCGGGGCCCCGGTGGCACCGGCGAGGGCGTCGGCGGCTACGGCGTCCAGGGCGCCCTGGCGCAGCTCGCCGGTGAGCAGCCCGCGCAGGAAGTGCTGTTCCCCGGGGGTGGCCGCGCTCAGCAGCCGCTGGAGGCACTCCTTGCGCGCCGTCCGCGAGCCGGGGCCCGCCAGCGCGCCGATCGCCGTCAGTTCGGCGTCCGTCCCGGCCACCGTCAGCCGGGGCGCGGACGCGGGCGGGACCGGGTCGGCCAGGGCGCTTTGCCCGATGCCGATCCGGCCCTGCGGGAGGCGTCCCGCCAGGTACGGGATGACGATCGGTACGTCGTCCGGTCCGGCCTCCCGGAACAGGCCGGCGAGCAGCTCGACCTTGCGGGTGCGGGCGGAGGTCCCGGCGACCTCCAGGGACACATGGGCGAGTCGGGCGAGCAGCATGCGGTCATGGTGCTACGGGCGGTTCCGGGCCGCCTCCCGGGACTGCCGGAAGGCCCGGCGGTGTGCCGGTGCTCCGCAAGCGGCCGGCCGGCGCCCCGGGAGCGAAGGCGATCAGGGCGGTCAGGGCGGTCAGGGCGGTCAGATGATGTTGAGGGCCGCGGCGGCGCCCACTCCCCCGAGCACCATGAACGCGGGCATCAGCACCTTGATCTCGACCCAGCTGCCGGCCCGGAAGCGCATGAACTTCGGCGGCCCGAGCGGGTACCAGCGCTTGCGGCCTATCGGGAGCGGCCACAGGATCGGGCAGCCCGAGACGGTGAGCGCGTCGCCGATGTCGTGGACGAGCGCGCCGAGCACGATGGGCAGGCCGAGCCACAGGTATTCCTGTCCCGGTCCGGTGAACAGCCAGTCGGATCCGTGTCCGGGCTGGTCCAGGACGCCTGCCAGGATCCAGGCGCTGGTCGCGCCGAGCAGCCACACCAGGACGTCGCTGGACATCCGTGCCGCCCGCCAGAGCAGCCCTTCCACGGCGAGCACCAGATGGACGAAGAGGATGGCGAGGACCGCCCACCGGCCGCCGAGGATCGCCGCGAGGGAGCAGCCCCCGCCGATGAGGACCGCCCAGAGCCAGGTGTGGGTGAGCGTACGGTGCCCCCCGCTCCTGCGCGGGTCGCCGCGTCCCTTCGTCGCCTTGTAGACGGCGTAGGAGAGCTTGTCGACGACTTCGCAGAGGGTCTTGGAGACAGGCCCGAAGGCGCGCGAGATGGTGGCGGACTTGTGGTCCAGGTCCGGGGCGAGAGCGGCGCCCGCGCAGATCAGCGCCCCGACGACCAGGACGGGCCAGGGCATGGCGTGTCCCGCCGCCGCGGCCGCGGCGCCGACCCCCAGCCAGGCCGCCGCCCCTGACAGCGAGTGTGCCGGTCCCATCATCGCTTCTGCCCGCCCCATCGTGTTCCGGCCGCGTCCGCGGCGGGGCCGCCTCCGTCCGTGCGGGGCGGCCGCGTTGAAGGGGGAAGCGTATCGTCCGTGATCTTCGCCCGGTCGTCCGGTTCCCTGATCCGGGCGCGGGACAGGCAAGATGGGGGGCGTGACCCTTATCGATCAGCTGCCGCCGACCGCCGACCCGGACGCCCTCTTCGAGTCCTTCTCCTCATGGACCGAATCGCAGGGCATCACCCTCTACCCGGCTCAGGAGGAGGCGCTGATCGAGGTGGTCTCCGGAGCCAACGTCATCCTCTCCACGCCCACCGGGTCGGGGAAGAGCTTGGTGGCGGCCGGCGCCCATTTCACGGCCCTGGCCCAGGACAAGGTCACTTTCTACACCGCGCCGATCAAGGCGCTGGTCTCGGAGAAGTTCTTCGACCTGTGCAAGCTGTTCGGCACGGAGAACGTCGGGATGCTGACCGGTGACGCCTCGGTCAACGCCGACGCCCCGGTGATCTGCTGCACCGCCGAGGTGCTGGCGTCGATCGCGCTGCGCGACGGCAGGTACGCCGACATCGGCCAGGTCGTGATGGACGAGTTCCACTTCTACGCGGAGCCGGACCGCGGCTGGGCGTGGCAGATCCCGTTGCTGGAGCTTCCGCAGGCGCAGTTCGTGCTGATGTCGGCGACGCTCGGCGACGTGTCGATGTTCGAGAAGGATCTGACCCGGCGTACCGGGCGGCCGACGTCGGTGGTGCGTTCCGCGACCCGGCCTGTGCCGCTGAGCTACGAGTACCGGCTGACCCCGATCACCGAGACGCTGACCGAGCTGCTGGACACCCGGCAGTCCCCGGTGTACATCGTTCACTTCACGCAGGCGGCGGCCGTGGAGCGGGCGCAGTCGCTGATGAGCATCAACATGTGCACCAAGGAGGAGAAGGAGAAGATCGCCGATCTGATCGGCAGTTTCCGCTTCACCACCAAGTTCGGCCAGAACCTTTCGCGTTATGTGCGCCACGGTATCGGCGTGCATCACGCGGGCATGCTGCCCAAGTACCGCCGCCTCGTCGAGAAGCTGGCCCAGGCGGGTCTGCTGAAGGTGATCTGCGGTACGGACACACTGGGCGTGGGCGTCAACGTCCCCATCCGCACGGTGCTGTTCACCGCGCTCACCAAGTACGACGGCACCCGGGTGCGTACGCTGCGCGCCCGCGAGTTCCACCAGATCGCGGGCCGGGCGGGCCGCGCGGGCTTCGACACGGCGGGCTTCGTGGTGGCGCAGGCGCCCGAGCACGTCATCGAGAACGAGAAGGCCGTCAAGAAGGCCGGTGACGATCCCAAGAAGAAGCGCAAGGTGGTCCGTAAGAAGGCCCCTGAGGGGTTCGTCGCCTGGTCGGAGACGACCTTCGACAAGCTGATCCAGTCCGATCCGGAGCCGCTGACCTCGCGTTTCCGGGTCACCCACACGATGCTGCTCTCGGTGATCGCCCGTCCCGGCAACGCCTTCGAGGCGATGCGGCGGCTGCTGGAGGACAACCACGAGCCGCGCAGGGCGCAGCTGCGGCACATCCGCCGGGCCATCGCGATCTACCGTTCGCTGCTGGACGGCGGGGTGGTGGAGCGGCTGGAGACCCCTGACGCGGAGGGCCGGATCGTGCGGCTCACGGTCGACCTCCAGCAGGACTTCGCGCTGAACCAGCCGCTGTCCACCTTTGCGCTGGCGGCCTTCGACCTGCTGGACGCCGAGTCGCCCTCGTACGCGCTGGACATGGTCTCCGTCGTGGAGTCGACGCTCGACGACCCGCGTCAGATCCTCGCGGCCCAGCAGAACAAGGCGCGCGGTGAGGCCGTCGGGCAGATGAAGGCGGACGGGGTCGAGTACGAGGAGCGGATGGAGCGGCTCCAGGAGGTCACCTACCCCAAACCGCTGAGCGAGCTGCTGTGGCACGCCTACGACGTGTACCGCACGAGCCACCCGTGGGTCGGGGACCACCCGGTCTCGCCGAAGTCGGTGATCCGGGACATGTACGAACGTGCCATGACGTTCACGGAGTTCACCTCGTTCTACGAGCTGGCCCGCACCGAGGGGATCGTGCTGCGCTATCTGGCGAGTGCGTACAAGGCCCTGGAGCACACCGTCCCGGACGACCTGAAGTCGGAGGATCTGCAGGACCTGATCTCCTGGCTGGGCGAGATGGTGCGCCAGGTGGACTCCAGCCTGCTGGACGAGTGGGAGCAGCTGGCCAACCCGGAGGTGGAGACCGCCGAGCAGGCGCAGGAGCGGGCCGACGAGGTCAAGCCGGTCACGGCGAACGCCCGCGCCTTCCGGGTGCTGGTGCGTAACGCGATGTTCCGCCGGGTGGAGCTGGCCGCCCTGGACCGGGTCCGGGAGCTGGGCGAACTGGACGGGGACGCGGGCTGGGACGAGGACGCGTGGGGCGAGGCGATGGACGCGTACTGGGACGAACACGACGACCTGGGCACGGGCCCGGACGCGCGCGGGCCCAAGCTGCTGAAGATCGACGAGGATCCCGCGCACGGTCTGTGGCGGGTCTGGCAGGCCTTCGCCGACCCGGCCGGCGACCACGACTGGGGAATCCGTGCGGAGGTCGATCTGGCGGCCTCCGACGAGGAGGGCCGGGCCGTCGTCCGGGTCACGTCCGTGGGCCGGCTGTGACGGCACCGGACCGGAGAGTGGAGAACAACCGCATGACGAACCCCGCCGAGCGCTTGGTCGACCTGCTCGACCTGGAACGGATCGAGGTCAACATCTTCCGGGGCCGCAGCCCCCACGAGTCCCTGCAACGCGTCTTCGGCGGGCAGGTGGCGGGCCAGGCCCTGGTCGCCGCCGGCCGTACGACCGACGGGGACCGCCCGGTGCACTCGCTGCACGCCTATTTCCTGCGGCCGGGGCGTCCCGGTGTGCCGATCGTGTACGAGGTGGAGCGGGTGCGCGACGGCCGGTCGTTCACCACGCGCCGGGTGACGGCGGTCCAGCAGGGCAGGACGATCTTCAACCTGACGGCCTCCTTCCACCGGCCGGAGGAGGCCGGCTTCGAGCACCAGCTGCCGCCCGCCCGTGAGGTGCCCGACCCGGAATCGCTGCCGACGGTCGCCGACGAGGTGCGGGAGCACCTGGGCGGCCTGCCGGAGGCACTGGAACGGATGGCCCGCCGTCAGCCCTTCGACATCCGCTACGCCGACCGGCTACGCTGGACACGGGAGCAGATCGAGGGTGCCGAACCTCGCAGCGCGGTGTGGATGCGGGCGGTCGGTCCGCTGGGCGACGATCCGCTGGTGCACACCTGCGCGCTGACCTACGCGAGCGACATGACGCTGCTGGACGCGGTCCGCATCCCGGTGGAGCCGCTGTGGGGGCCGCGCGGCTTCGACATGGCGTCGCTGGACCACGCGATGTGGTTCCACCGGCCGTTCCGGGCGGACGAGTGGTTCCTGTACGACCAGGAGTCGCCGATCGCCACCGGTGGACGGGGACTGGCACGGGGCCGTATCTACGACCGTCAGGGGCAGCTGCTGGTGTCCGTGGTGCAGGAGGGACTGTTCCGCCGCCTCGATGGCGCGTGATCGCAACCTCGGTGGCGTGTGATCGCGGCCTCTGTGGCACGTGATCGCAACGTCGTCTCAGGTGCCGGGCAGCGGCTCCTGGTCGACCTCGTGACGGCGGGTGGGGATGTCCGCCCCCGCCGGATGCAGTTTGGCGTCGCAGGCCGGGCCCAGCCCGGTCCGGCGTGACTGCGCGCCGGTGAGCGGGCGCCCGCACAGGGCGCACCGCACGGGCCGGCGCGGGGCGGGCCTCAGGGTGTCGGGGGCCGTGTCGGGCAGCAGGCCTGGGAGCGGCTCCGGGTGTTCCATCCGGGCATCCTCGCATCCGCGCGGCTCGGTCCGGGAGCCGCGTGTGTCCGGGGGCGCACGTGTCCGGGGGCCACGCGCCCGGGTGCCGGATCGTGGGATCCGCCCCGCCCTCCCGTGCGTACATCCCGGACATGACGGCACATCGTGGTATCACCGTGTGAGCCCTGCGGGACGTGCGTCTCCGCCGGGCCCGAAGGCGAGGAGACCATGACCGTGCCGGCCGGACCCGCAGGAGTACCGGGCGCGGGGGCCCGTGACCCGCTCGCGGTTCTGCGCAGCCGGGAGTACGCCGTGCTGCTGGTCACGGTGGCCGCCCTGGGGGTGCCCGTCTCGGCCGCGGCGTTCGGCTTCCTGGCGCTCGTGCACGAGTCGCAGTCGCTGGTGTACGACGACCTCCCCCGGGCCGTGGGCCTGGACGGCACACCCGCGTGGTGGCCGGTCCCCCTGCTCGCCGCGGCCGGTCTGCTGACGGGGCTGGCCATCCGTCACCTCCCCGGCTCGGGAGGCCACCGGCCCGCCGAGGGCATGGCCGCCTCCGGCCCGGTGCCCGGCGCCCGAGAGCTCCCGGGGATCGCCCTCGCCGCCCTGGCGTCGCTGGGGCTGGGCGCGGTACTCGGCCCGGAGGCGCCGCTGATCGCCCTCGGCGGCGGGCTGGCCGTGTACGTGGTGCGCCTCCTGCGGCCCGGTGTCGAACCGGGCGCCCGCACCCTGGTGGGGGCGGCCGGGAGCTTTGCCGCGGTGAGCGCCCTGCTGGGGTCGCCGCTCCTCGGAGCCTTCCTGCTGATGGAGGCGTCCGGGGTCGCCGGGATGACGCTCGCGCTGGTGCTCGTGCCCGGACTGCTCGCCTCCGGAGTCGGCTCCCTCATCTTCATCGGCCTGGGCTCGTGGACCGGGCTGGGCACCTTCTCCCTGACGCTGCCCGACGTGCCGCACGCCGGGCAGCCCACCGTGGCCGGGTTCGGGTGGGCCGTCGTGCTGGGGGTCGCCGCGGCCTGCGCCGGCACGGGCATCAGACGGCTGTCGCTGCTGCTGCAGGAGCGGGTGGAGCGGGCGACGGTGGCCGCCTCCGTGGTGGCGGGCCTGGCCGTCGGGGTGCTCGCCCTGCTGTACGCGCAGAGCACGGGCCGGGAGGCGTCCGAGGTCCTCTTCTCGGGCCAGACCGCCCTCGGCCCGCTGATCGCCGCGGCCGGCGGCTACTCGGCGGGCACCCTCGTGGTCCTCGTCCTCTGCAAGTCGCTGGCGTACTGCGTCTCGCTGGGCGCCCTGCGGGGCGGGCCGGTCTTCCCGGCGATGTTCGTGGGCGCGGCGGGCGGGCTGGCGCTCGCGCATCTGCCCGGCCTGGACCCGACGGCCGGGTTCGCGATGGGGATCGGCTCCATGTCGGCGGCCATGCTGCGGCTCCCGATGACCTCGGTCCTGCTGGCGACACTGCTGCTGGGCGGTGAGGGGGTCACCGTCATGCCGCTCGTGATCGTCGCGGTGGTGGTCTCCTACGTGCTCACGCTCCGGCTGGAGCGGCCGGCCGCGGCGAAACCTCCGGTGCCGGAGGAGGGGCGGGGCCCCGCGGGCGCGGGCGGGCCTGGATGATGGTCCCGCCGTGTACGTGAGAGGCAGGACCACCGCATGACCGAGATCGTCACCGTGACCGGACCCGAACTGGTCACCTACGCCGATGAACTGGCCGCCCTGCTGGTCGAGACCGTGGAGGAAGGGGCCTCCGTGGGATTTCTCGCACCGCTCGCCCGGGACGACGCCGCCGAGTGGTGGCGCAGGCGCGCCGCCTCCGTGGAGACCGGCGGCCACCAGGTGTGGATCGCCCGGGAGGACGGCCGGCCGGCCGGCACGATCGGGCTGGCCCGGGAGAGCCTGCCCAACGCCCGCCATCGCGCGGAGGTCACCAAGCTGATGGTCCGCCCGTCGGCCCGCGGCCGGGGCGTGGGCAGGGCGCTGCTCGGCGCCGTCGAGCGCTCGGCTCCGGGCCAGGGGCTGTCCTTGCTGGTGCTGGACACCGAGACGGGATCTCCCGCCGAGGCGCTGTACAGGTCGGCGGGCTGGACGGAGTGCGGGTCCGTACCGTCGTACGCCATGGATCCGGGGGGTGTCCTGAAGGCGACCACCTTCTACTACAAGATGATCGGACCCCTTGCCGACCGGGCGTCACAATGAACGGTGACGTCACGCGAACGAGGAGTACAGCCATGACTCTGCACGACATCGAACTGCGCACGCTGGCCGGTGAACCGACCACCCTGGGGGCCTTCGAGGGCTCGGCGGTCCTGCTGGTCAACGTGGCGTCGCAATGCGGACTCACCCCCCAGTACGCCGGTCTGGAAAGGCTCCAGAAGGAGTACGGCAGCCGTGGATTCACCGTGATCGGGGTCCCCTGCAACCAGTTCGCCGGGCAGGAGCCGGGCACCGCCGACGAGATCGAGACATTCTGCTCGACGACCTACGGGGTGAGCTTCCCGCTGCTGGAGAAGACCGAGGTCAACGGCGAGGGCCGGCACCCGCTGTACGCGGAGCTGACGAAGCTGGCGGACGCCGAGGGCGCGGCGGGCGACGTCCAGTGGAACTTCGAGAAGTTCCTGATCTCCCCGGCCGGTGAGCCGGTCGCCCGCATCCGCCCGGGAACCGAGCCGGAGGCCCCCGAGGTGGTCTCCCTGATCGAGGCGAACCTGCCGCAGCGGTAGGGCTGCGGTGCGGGGGCCGCGACACGCGGCCCCCGGACCCGGCCTCAGCGGATCTGCATACCGGACAGGGTGCGGGCGATCACCAGGCGCTGGATCTCGCTCGTCCCCTCGAAGATGGTGTAGATCGCGGCGTCCCGGTGCATCCGCTCGACCGGGTACTCGCGGGTGAAGCCGTTGCCTCCGAGGATCTGTACCGCCTGGGCGGTGACGGCCTTCGCGGTCTCGCTGGCGAAGAGTTTGGACATGGACCCCTCGGCGGAGGTGAACTGCTTGCCGGTGGTGGCCATCCAGGAGGCGCGCCACACCAGCAGCCGGGCCGCGTCGATCCGGGTCCGCATGTCGGCGAGCTGGAAGGCGATGCCCTGGTTGTCGATGATCGGACGGCCGAACTGGCTGCGGGTCTTCGCGTAGTCCAGCGCCACCTCGTACGCCGCGCGGGCGGTGCCGACCGCCATGGCGCCGACGGCCGGGCGGGACGCCTCGAAGGTGGCCATCGCGGCGTTCTTGACGCGTTCGCCGCCGGCCCTGGCGCGCTCCCGGGCCCGGGCGAGGCGTTCGTCCAGCTTGTCCTTGCCGCCCAGCAGGCAGTGGCCGGGGACGCGGACGTCCTCCAGGACGACCTCGGCGGTGTGCGAGGCGCGGATCCCGTGCTTCTTGAACTTCTGGCCCTGGGAGAGGCCCGGGGTGGCCGGCGGGACGATGAAGGAGGCGTGGCCCTTGGAGCCGAGCTCGGGGTCGACGACGGCGACGACCACGTGGACGTTGGCGATGCCGCCGTTGGTCGCCCAGGTCTTCGTGCCGTTGAGGACCCACTCGTCCTTGGCCTCGTCGTAGACCGCGCGGGTGCGCATGGACGCCACGTCCGAGCCCGCGTCGGGCTCGGAGGAGCAGAAGGCGGCGACCTTCACGTCGTCCGGGTCGCCGTACATCTGCGGGATCCAGGTGCCGATCTGCTCCTCGGTGCCGTTGGCGAGGACGCCGACGGCCGCCAGGCCGGTACCGACGATGGACAGGGCGATACCGGCGTCGCCCCAGAACAGTTCCTCCATGGCCATGGGTATGCCGAGACCCGTAGGGTCGAAGAACTGCTGGGCGTAGAAGTCGAGGGAGTAGATCCCGACCTTGGCGGCCTCCTGGATGACGGGCCAGGGCGTTTCCTCACGCTCGTCCCATTCGGCAGCGGCCGGGCGGATCACGTCCGCGGCGAATCCGTGCAGCCAGTCACGGACCTGCTTCTGGTCCTCGTTGAGATCGAGCGTGAACTCGGCCATGTTTCCCTCCATGCCCTTCGGGACGGCACCGTGTGTTACCTGCGGTAACAACAGTCTGTTACCAGCAAGTAGCCTCTGTCAACCGGTCAGCTGCGGATCCGCGCCGCCCACCACAGGGTGTTACGTTTCCCGGACGTCAGGAGATCGCAGTGCAGCCGGCCGGGGCGGGGAGACAGGGCATGGACACCGAGACCACACGAGGTGCCGAGAGGCAGCGGACGGCGGCCGAGCAGCGGCGCCGGGAACTGCTGGAGGCCGCGGACCGGGTGGTGCTCAGGGACGGACCGCAGGCGTCGATGAACGCGATCGCGGCCGAGGCCGGGATCACCAAACCGATCCTCTACCGGCACTTCGGTGACAAGGGCGGCCTGTACCGCGCGCTCGCCAAGCGCCACACCGACGCGCTGCTGAGCGCGCTGCGGGCCGCGCTGGACGCGCCGGCCCGGCGGCGCGAGCGCGTCGAGGCGACGCTGGACACCTACCTGGCGGCGATCGAGGCCCGGCCCCAGGTCTACCGCTTCCTGATGCACCCGTCCGACGACGCGGCGGCCTCCTCCGAGCAGGGCTTCGACGTCGGCCGCCATTCGGCACCGCTGCTGCGCAGGCTGGGCGAGGAACTCGGCAAGGTGATCGCCGAACGTGTCGACCTGGGCCCGGAGGGCGACCGGACGGCCCGCATCTGGGGCCACGGCATCGTCGGCATGATGCACGCGGCCGGCGACTGGTGGCTGGGCGACCGCCCGTGCTCGCGCGAGCAGTTGGTCCGCAGCCTGGCGGACCTGCTCTGGGGCCGGCTGGCCGAGGCGGGCGACCTGCCGGACGGCCCGGCCTTCTGAGACCGCACGGCCCGGGGCCCGCCGGGCCCCTCCCCGGCTGCCTCCCGAGGGGCCCGTCGCCCCCGCGTCAGCCCTCTCGGGCCCAGGGCGCACGCCGGGCCGCGCGCATCACCCGCCGGTGACGCAGTCCGGTCAGCCGGTCCGGGTAGACCATGCCCTCCAGGTGGTCGCACTCGTGCTGGAGGCAGCGGGCGAACCAGCCGGTGCCGGTGACCCGCAGCGGCTCGCCCGCCGCCGTCACACCCTCGACCACCGCGTGGTCGAAGCGCGGGGTGCCCGCTTCGAGGCCCGGCAGCGACAGGCACCCCTCGGGACCGCGTACGGTGATGCCGTCCGCCTCCACCAGCACCGGATTGACGATGTGGCCGAGATGCCTGCGTTCCTCGTCGTCCGGACAGTCGTAGACGAAGACCCGGAGCGGGACGCCGATCTGGTTGGCGGCGAGCCCGACGCCGTTCGCCGCGTACATCGTGGCGAACATGTCCTCGACAAGTCCGGCGAGGGACGGGCCGAAATCGGTGACCTCGTCGCACGGGCCGTGCAGCACCGGGTCCCTGAACAGACTCAGCGGACGGACCAGCCCGGAACTGCCGGGGATCGGGCGTTTTCGCATGGGGAGCAGCGTACGTTCCATGTGACCTCCGCGTTCGCCGTGGTGCCGTGGTGCGGTCGCGGTGCTGGACATCGATAGGCTGGGACGCGGACTCACGCAAGGAGGATCTAGGACGATGGCAGGCAACACGGAGCCGTTGTCGCCGCGGGCCAAGCTCGCCGTGACGGCGGGCAAGGCCGCGGCGGCGGTGTCGCGCGCTGCGGGGCGCGGCAGCGGATCGGTGATCGGCGGCCGGGTGGCGCTCAAGCTCGACCCCGACCTGCTGGGGCGGCTGGCACAGCACCTGGACGTGGTCCTGGTGTCCGCGACGAACGGCAAGACGACCACCACACGGCTGATCGCGGAGGCCCTGGGGGCCGCGGGGCCCGTCGTGTCGAACGCGCTGGGCGCCAACATGCCGGCGGGGATCACCTCCGCCCTGGCGGGCGGCTCGGACGCGCAGTACGGCGTGATCGAGGTCGACGAGAAGTACCTGGCCGGTGTGGCGCGTGACACCACGCCGAAGGTGATCGCCCTGCTGAACCTCTCCCGCGACCAGCTGGACCGCGCCGCGGAGACCCGGATGCTGGCCGAGACGTGGCGCGAGGGCCTGTCCGGCTCGAAGGCCGTGATCGTGGCCAACGCCGACGACCCGCTGGTCGTCTGGGCCGCGTCCTCCTCGCCCAATGTGGTGTGGGTCGCCGCGGGGCAGGCGTGGAAGGACGACGCCTGGTCCTGCCCGTCCTGCGGCGGTGTGATGCAGCGCCCCGGTGACGACTGGTTCTGCGGTCAGTGCGGTTTCCGCCGCCCCGCGCCGAGCTGGGCGCTCAACGGTGACTACGTCCTGGACCCGCACGGTTCCGCGTGGCCGATCCACCTCCAGCTGCCGGGCCGCGCCAACAAGGCGAACGCCACCAGCTCGGCGGCCGTCGCCGCGGTCTTCGGGGTGCCGCCGCAGGTCGCCCTGGAGCGGATGTACCAGGTGCAGGCCGTGGCCGGCCGCTACGACGTGATCACCTATCTGAACCGCGAGCTACGGCTCCTGCTGGCGAAGAACCCCGCCGGCTGGCTGGAGACGTTCTCCCTGATCGACCCGCCGCCCACCCCGGTGATCCTGTCCGTCAACGCCCGGGGCGCCGACGGCACGGACACCTCCTGGCTGTGGGATGTGGACTACCCCCAGCTCCAGGGCCACCCGATCTTCGTGCTCGGTGACCGCAAGCTGGACCTGGCGGTCCGCCTGGAGGTCGCCGGACTGGACTTCCGTGTCTGCGAGACGCTGGACGAGGCCGTCCAGATGGCTCCGCCGGGCCGCATCGAGGTCATCGCCAATTACACCGCCTTCCAGGATCTGCGCCGCCGTGTCGGCAACTGACCCCCGCGCCGGCTACATGAGAGGACGAAGCATGAGCAACAACGGCCTGCGGCTGGTGTGGGTCTACCCCGACCTCCTCAGCACCTACGGCGACCAGGGCAACGCGCTCGTGGTGGAGCGCCGGGCCCGTCAGCGCGGCCTGGACGTGCACCGCGTCGACGTACGCAGCGACCAGGCCATCCCGACCTCGGGTGACATCTACCTGATCGGGGGCGGTGAGGACCGGCCCCAGCGGCTGGCCGCGGAGCGGCTGCGCCGGGACGGCGGGCTGCACCGGGCCGCGTCCAACGGGGCGATCATCTTCTCGGTCTGCGCGGGCTACCAGATCCTCGGCCACGAGTTCGTCAACGACCTCGGTGAACGCGAGCCCGGTCTCGGGCTGCTCGACGTCGTCTCCACCCGCGGCGAGGGCGCCCGGTGCGTCGGTGACGTGCTCGGGGACATCGACCCGGCGCTCGGGCTGCCGCCGCTGACCGGGTTCGAGAACCACCAGGGCGTCACCCACCTCGGCCCGGCGGCCAAGCCCTTCGCCCGGACCCGGATCGGCCGGGGCAACGGCACCGGGGACGGTACCGAGGGCGCGTACAGCGACACGGTGTTCGGCACCTACATGCACGGTCCGGTGCTGGCGCGCAACCCGCTGATCGCCGACCACCTGCTGAAGCTGGCCCTCGACGTGAACGCGCTGCCGCCCTGCGACGACCGCTGGTACGAGGCGCTGCGGGCCGAGCGGATCGCGTCGGCGACCCAGCCCGCCTGACGCGGGCGGTCCTTTCCGCCCGGTACGTCCACCGGCCGTCGCACTCTCCCGGGGCTCCGGACGAAAGGGGAGTCCGGAGCCCTTGCGGGCACGCCCTCCTGACGGGCTGTCCGTCCGCGCGGGGTTCCGTGGACGGCTGGTGGACGTCCAGCAGTCGGACGGCTGGTTCGGCAGGTACACCTTGCGCCGGTAGGGTGGCGGGATCCAACCGGACGACGTGGTCCGGTCGTCGGCCCACGTTGCAAAGGTTTCCCGGGCAATGCGAATTGGTGTACTCACCTCCGGCGGCGACTGCCCCGGCCTCAACGCCGTCATCCGTTCCGTCGTGCACCGCGCGGTGGTCGACCACGGCGACGAGGTCATCGGCTTCCACGACGGCTGGAAGGGCCTCCTCGAGTGCGACTACCGCAAACTGGACCTCGACGCGGTGGGCGGCATCCTCGCCCGCGGCGGCACCATCCTCGGCTCTTCCCGGGTCCAGCCGGCGCATCTGCGTGACGGGGTGGAGCGGGCGAAGGGCCATGTCGCCGACCTGGGTCTGGACGCGATCATCCCGATCGGCGGCGAGGGCACGCTGAAGGCGGCCCATCTGCTCTCCGAGGCGGGTCTGCCCATCGTGGGTGTCCCCAAGACGATCGACAACGATATCGCCTCGACCGACGTCACCTTCGGCTTCGACACGGCCGTCGGGGTCGCCACGGAGGCCCTGGACCGGCTGAAGACGACGGCGGAGTCGCACCAGCGGGTGCTGATCGTCGAGGTCATGGGCCGCCACACCGGCTGGATCGCCCTGCACTCGGGCATGGCGGCCGGCGCGCACGCGATCGTCGTACCCGAGCGGCCCTTCGACATCGACGAGCTGACCGCGCTCGTGGGACAGCGTTTCTCGGACGGCAAGAAGTTCGCGATCGTGGTCGTCGCGGAGGGCGCCAAGCCGCGTGAGGGCACGATGGAGTTCGCCCAGGGCACCACGGACGTCTACGGCCACGAGCGGTTCGCCGGTGTGGCCACACAGCTCTCCGGTGAGCTGGAGCACCGCCTGGGCAAGGAGGCCCGGCCGGTGATCCTGGGCCACGTCCAGCGCGGCGGCACCCCGACCGCGTACGACCGGGTGCTGGCCACCCGGTTCGGATGGCACGCGGTGGAGGCGGCGCACCGCGGTGAGTTCGGCATGCTGACGGCGCTGCGCGGTACGGACATCACGATGGTGCCGCTGGGCGCGGCGGTCGAGACCCTGAAGACGGTCCCGGCCGAGCGCTACGCCGAGGCCCAGTGCGTGCTCTGACCGACACGGTCCCCGCTCCCCTGCCCCCGGCCGCGTCCGCGTCCGGGGGCGGTTCTACTCTGGTCCGGACAACCGGCACGAATCGGGGACGTCCCCGGCGGGAGTGAACAGATGGACCACAGTGGACACGGCGCGACCATGGATCTGCCGCCGTTCACGCTGGGGCGTGGGCTCGAATTCTCCGCGGACCCGTTCTTCCTGACCGGCTGTGTCGCCGCGCTCGTCCTGTACGGGTACGCGGTGGCACGGCTGCGCAGGAGGGGCGACGCCTGGCCGGTCCACCGGACCGTCCTGTTCGTGGTGGGCGTGCTGAGCGTCGCCCTGGTGATGTGCACCGGCCTCAACAACTACGGCATGGTCATGTTCAGCGTGCACATGGTGCAGCACATGGTCATCAGCATGCTGTCGCCGATCCTGCTGCTGCTGGGTGCGCCGGTCACCCTGGCGCTGCGGGCGCTGCCGGTCGCCGGCCGGGGCCGCAAGGGCCCCCGCGAGCTGCTGCTGATGCTGCTGCACAGCCACTACATGCGGATCATCACGCATCCGGTCTTCACGATCCCGCTGTTCATCGCGAGCCTGTACGGGCTGTACTTCACCCCTCTGTTCGACTTCCTGATGGGCTCGACGGCGGGCCACATCGCGATGATGGTGCACTTCCTCGCGGTGGGCCTGGTGTTCTTCTGGCCGATCATGGGCGTCGACCCGGGGCCGCACCGGCCCGGTTACGTGATGCGGATGCTGGAGCTCTTCGCGGGCATGCCCTTCCACGCGTTCTTCGGTATCGCCCTGATGATGGCGAGCCAGCCGATGGTGGACGCCTACAGCAACCCTCCGGCCTCACTGGGTATCGACGCGCTGGGTGACCAGTCCGCTGCGGGCGGTATCGCCTGGGCGTTCAGCGAGATCCCGTCCGTGCTGGTGCTGATCGCGCTGGTCTTCCAGTGGTACCGCTCCGAGCAGCGGACGGCCAGGCGCTCGGACCGTGCGGCCGACCGGGACGGCGACAAGGAGCTGAACGCCTACAACGCGTACCTCGCCTCTTTGCAGGCCCGCGGACAGTAGCGGCGGGGGCCCCGTCGGGGTGACCATGGGCAGGACGGCCGTGCGGCCGGTGAGGAGCGTGCGCTCATGCCCGGATCCACGAAGACCATGGGAGTGCTCACCGTCGGGGCGCTGGTGGTGGTGACCGCGTACACGGTGGCGCTGGGGAGCAACGGCTGGCTCTGGTTCGCCTGGATCGTGCTGGGGCTGGCCACCCTGGGGATGCTGGGCGCCCGGGACACCTGAGCCGGGCGGTTTCCGGGCGGGGCGGGCACACCGCGGCCGGGGCCCGCCCCCGGCGGATCCCGGGCCCTGCGGCTCCCGGCCCGGGGGCTCGGGCCCCGGCACGGCACGCCCCGCGGGGACCGCGCCGCGGGGCGGACGTCGTCCGCGGTCCTCACCGTCCGCCCTCCGGGACCCGGCGGCCCGGGCCTCCTCCGCTGCCCTCGCGGCCGCCCCGGCACCGGGGTGGAGCGCCGTGCCGCTTCGGCGGACGCGGACGGCGGGCTACGATCGGGCGCCGAGGTGGAGGAGCGGTGGGGGCGAGAACGCTCAGGTTTCCCGATGTCCCGTCACATACGCGACCCTCAGCCCGATCCGGCAGAGCGAGGGAGCGACCGTGTTCTATCACATCCTGAAACATGTCATTCTGGGGCCTTTGCTCCGGTTGGCGTTCCGGCCCCGCATCGAGGGGCTCGAACACATTCCGGACGAGGGGGCCGCCATCGTCGCGGGGAACCATCTGTCGTTCTCCGACCACTTCCTGATGCCGGCCATGCTGAAGCGCCGCATCACGTTCCTCGCGAAGGCCGAGTACTTCACCGGGCCCGGCATCAAGGGCAAGCTGACCGCCGCCTTCTTCCACAGCATCGGGCAGATCCCGGTCGACCGGTCGGGGCGGGACGCCGGGCAGGCGGCGATCCGTGAGGGGCTGGGGGTGCTGAGGAAGGGGGAGCTGCTCGGCATCTATCCCGAGGGCACCCGCTCGCACGACGGGCGTCTGTACAAGGGCAAGGTCGGGGTCGCGGTCATGGCGGTCAAGGCGGGGGTGCCGGTGGTTCCGTGCGCCATGGTCGGCACCTTCGAGATCCAGCCTCCGGGGAAGGTCGTCCCCCGGATCAGACGGGTCACGATCCGCTTCGGGGAGCCGCTGGACTTCTCGCGCTATGCCGGCATGGAGGACCAGAAGGCGGCGATCCGCGCGGTCACCGACGAGATCATGTACGCGATCCTCGGCCTGTCCGGCCAGGAGTACGTGGACGCCTACGCGGCCGATGTGAAGGCGGCGCAGGCCGAACAGTCCAGGAAGTTCCCGCGTCCGCACAGCTGAGCGCGGAATCTGCCGGCGGCAGATCTTCCTGGTTTCCGGCCCCCGGGCGTCCTAGCGTTCAGACATGAGCAGAGGACGGGTATGTGTGCTGGGTGCCACCGGGCAGATCGGCCGGGCCGCGGTGCGGGCGCTGGCCGGGGACGGCTGGGACGTGACGGCGGCGTCGCGCGGAGGCGGCCGGGACCGGACATGGCAGGGAGACGTACGGACGGTGGCGCTGGACCGCGACGAGGACGGGGCCCTGGCCTCCGTGATCGGCGACGGCTGCGACGTCCTGGTCGACATGGTGGCGTTCGGCGGTGAGCACGCCGCGCAGCTGACCGGGCTGGCCGGGCGGGCGGGTTCGGTGGTCGTGATCTCCAGCGCCGCGGTGTACGAGGACGACCGGGGGCGGGGTTTCGACACCCAGGAGGAGCCGGACGGCGCGCCGCGCTACCCGGACCCGGTCCCGGAGTCGCAGCGCACGGTGGCGCCGGGCGGGTCGACGTACGCGACGCGGAAGGTGCTGCTGGAGCGGGAGCTGCTCGCGGCCGGTGACAGCCTCCCGGTCACGCTGCTGCGGGCGGGCGCGGTCCACGGGGAGTACTGCCGCACACCGCGTGAGCTGTACTTCGTCAAGCGGGTGCTGGACGGGCGACGGAGGCGGGTGCTGGCGTTCGGCGGGAGGAGCAGGTTCCATCCGGTCCATGTGTCCAACGTCGCCGAGCTGATCCGGCTGGCCGCACTGCATCCGGGGGCCCGGGTGCTCAACGCCGGTGATCCCGAAGCGCCGACGGTCGCAGGGATCGCAGCCCTGATCGACGGGGTGCTGGGGGTGGAGACGGAGACGGTGCTGATGGACGGCCCGCCGGAGGGCGGTGTCGGGGAGACGCCGTGGACACTCGCGCATCCTGTCGTCCTCGACATGACCGCGGCAAAACGTGAGCTGGGTTACCGGCCGGTGACCGCATACGCGGACTCCCTTCCGGCGACGGTGGAGTGGCTCGCCTCGGAGCTCCGTGACCGGGACTGGAGGGAGGGTTTCCCCAAGATGCTGCGGAACTACGGCCCGGGGCTGTTCGACTATCCCGCGGAGGACGCCTGGCTGGAGCGGTACGACGGGATACGCGTCCGCTGAGAACCCCCGGGGTGCGGGCGGGCGAAGCCCGGCCCGCCCGCACCCGAGGATCAGGCGGTGCTCACGGCTTCGGGGTGGCGTGCGGGGCGCACGTCACATCGCTCCGGTCGGTCTTCCCGGTGAGGAGGTAGGTGTCCACCCGCTCGTTGACGCAGGGGTTGACCAGCCCGGTCACCCCGTGCGACCCGGCGTCCTTCTCGGTGATGAGGCGCGAGCCCTTGAACCGCTTGTGCAGTTCTACGGCGCCCTCGTACGGGGTCGCCGCGTCCCGCGTGGACTGCACGATCAGGACCGGGGGCAGCCCCTTGCCCGTCCTGACCTCCAGGGGCGTTTGCTGCTTCGCCGACCAGGTGGCACAGGGGAGGTTCATCCAGGCGTTCGCCCAGGTCATGAAGGGGTAGGACCGGTGCAGGCGGGTGTTGTCCCTGTCCCACTTCCGCCAGCTGGTGGGCCACTTGGCGTCCGCGCACTCGACCGCGGTGTAGACGGCGTTGCTGTTCTCGGAGGAGGCGTTCCCCGCGGTGTCCGACAGGTCGGGGGCGGCGGCGTCGATCAGCGCCTGGGTGTCGCCGGCCCGGTAGGCGCTCCAGGTCCGGGCGACGGACGCCCAGGCGGAGTCGTAGTACGGCGCGCTCTGGAAGAAGCCGATGAGTTCGGCGGGCCCGACGACGCCGCCGAGGGGATTCTTCTTGGCGGCGGCGCGCAGGGTCAGCCAGGCCTGCTCGACCTTCTCCGGGGTGTCACCGATGTGGTAGGTGGAGTCGTTCTTCGCGACCCATGCCTTCCAGTCGTCCCAGCGGGTCTGGAAGGCGATGTCCTGGTTGAGGTTCGCCTGGTACCAGATGTTGTCCCTGTCCGGGTTGACGACGCTGTCGACGACCATGCGGCGCACGTGGGAGGGGAAGAGCGTGCCGTAGACCGCGCCCAGGTAGGTGCCGTAGGAGACGCCGAGGAAGTTGAGCTTCTTCTCGCCCAGCGCCGCACGGATCACGTCGAGGTCCCGGGCGGTGTTCGGGGTCGTCATGTGCGGCAGCATGTCACCGCTGCGCTCGGCACAGCCGTCGGCGTACTCGGCGGCCAGTTTGCGCTGGGCCCGCTTGTCGGCCTCGCTGTCGGGGACCGGGTCGGCCTTGGGCGCCTTGACGTACTCCTGGGGGTCGGCACAGGAGATCGGCGCGGAGTGGCCGACCCCGCGCGGGTCGAAGCCGACGAAGTCGTATGCCTTCGCGGTGTTCGCCCAGAGCGGGTTCTTGGTGACGATGCGCCGGGGGAACGCCATCCCGGAACCGCCGGGGCCCCCGGGGTTGTAGACGAGTGCCCCTTGGCGCTCCTGCTCCGTGCCGGTGCTGACGTGCCGGTCGACGGCGAGCTTGATCTTCTTGCCGTCGGGCCGTGCGTAGTCGAGCGGTACGGTCACCCAGCCGCACTGGATGGGGGCGGCGAGCCCCCAGTCGGCCGGGCACTCGTTCCAGTCGATCCCGGCCTTCGCGGCCCTGGCGGCGGCGATCTGTACCCCGCGCGCCTCCGGGCCCGCGTGGTGACCGCCGTCGGCGACGGCGGTCGGTGCGGCTATCGCCCCCGCTATCAGGGTGCCCGCGATCAGAGTGCCGGCCGAGCCGAGCATCACTGTGCGTCTCACGATGGAACCTCCCCCTGCGTGCGCGCCGCTGTGCGGCGGCTTCGTTGTCCGTGCGTCAGAGGATCTTTCCGTCCATGGGGTTCCCGGGAACAGGGCGCACACGTGTTCTTTACCGAACCAATAACCGGTGCGCCCTGTCCCGCTGAGCGGACCTCCCTGCGGTGAGGACCCGTCAAGAGGACTTGCACGGAAGGCCCTTGTGCCGGGAGGCCCTTGTACTGGGAGGCCCGCCCGGGGCGGTGTGCCGGGGCGGCTTGTCCGCAGCGGGGCTTCGCCGCTGTCACCGGTGGCCGGTCAGTCTCTCCAGGGCCTCGTCCAGCAGTTCGCGGAGCAGCCGCGCGTCGGCGGCCAGCGCGGTGACCAGGACCGCGGGGCCGGCCAGCGGGGTGAGGGCCGCGGTGGGCCCGAGGAGGGCCGGTTCCGGCGGGCCGGCCTCGAAGTCCGGGTCGACGACCAGCAGCTGGCCTACGGCGCTGTGGCCGCCGAGGACCGCTCCCGCGTCCCATCCGCCGGGCGCCCCCGGCCCGTAGGCCAGCTGTTGGTCGAGCAGTGGTCTGCCCGCGCGGCGGACGGTCAGCCGGCCGGTGAGGGTGCCGGCGGGTTCGCCGTACCGGCCGAGGATCTGTTCCTCGCGCAGCACCAGGCGCGCGGTGGCGGCCAGTTCGGCCCTGGTGGTCGTCGTGAGGACGCTGCGGTGGGCCGAGACGGTCTGTTCCGGCAGCCAGTGGAGTTCGGCCCCCTCCCCCGCCTCCAGCAGGATGTCGTACGTGGCGGGGTCCGCGCCGGGGCCGGGGCCCGGCAGGGCGACGGTGGCGGCGGCGGAGCCGACCGTCAGCCGTGCCGCCGCCCCGGCGCGGACCTCGACGGCGAGACGGTCGCCGTTCAGCGGTGCGCTCATCGCACCGACCATGGTGACCCGGGCCCAATCCGGCCGGGCAGCCCGGGTGCGGCGCACGGCGAGCGGTCCGCCGCTCTCCAGCACGGGGAGCACCGTGGTGCCGTGGCGGCCGGAGGCCGCGGTGATACGGGCGGTGGCCTGGACGCTCATGCGGTCCAGTCGGCGAGCCGGCCGCGCACCCAGTCGGCGACGGGTGCGACGCCTTCGGCGGAGGTCAGCGAGGTGAAGACGACGGGGAGTGCGCCGCGCTGGGCGGCGGCGTCGCGGGCCATCCGGTCCAGGTCGGATCCGACGTAGGGGGCGAGGTCGGTCTTGTTGACGACGAGGAGGTCCGCGGTGGTGACACCGGGGCCGCCCTTGCGGGGGATGTCGTCGCCGCCGGCGACGTCGATCACGAAGACCTGTGCGTCGACGAGCCCCTTGGAGAAGGTCGCGGTGAGGTTGTCGCCGCCGGACTCGACCAGGATGAGGTCGAGCGGGCCCACCGCGTCCTCCAGATCCTCGACGGCTTCGAGGTTGGCGGAGATGTCGTCGCGGATGGCGGTGTGGGGGCAGGCGCCGGTCTCCACGGCCTGGATGCGTTCCGGTGGCAGGACGGCGTTGCGGAGCAGGAACGCGGCGTCCTCCCGGGTGTAGATGTCGTTGGTGACGACGGCGATGGACAGCCGGTCGCGCAGGGCCCGGCAGAGGGCGGCGACGGTGGCGGTCTTGCCGGAGCCGACCGGTCCGCCGAGGCCGATCCGCAGGGCGCGCCGGGTTCCGTCGGGGCGCCGGGCGTCGGCGCTGACGGCGGCGGGGGCGTGAGGGGTGTGGTCGAGATGCACGGGTGCGGCTCCGGGGGTGGGCGGTGGTGGCGCTCAGGACGCGAACAGGCGTACGGGCCAGGCCGCGTGGGCCTCGGCGGTGATGTCGAGCAGGGGGGCCGAGGAGGCGGGCAGCGCGTCGATGCCCTGCCGTGCCGCGGCGGCCGCCTCGGCGGCGACCCGGTCGAGCTCGGGGGCCAGCCGGGCGAGGACGGCGGCGGCCTCGAAGGGGTCCAGGGAGAGCAGCCGGACCGCCGCGGTGGCGGGGCCGCTGACCACCTCGTACGCCGCGCAGTGTGCGGCGTCCTGCGGGCCGAGGCCGGCCGCGCGCGCGGTGAGGCCGAGGACGACCGGCTGGTGGGCGCCCCGGGGCCGGGCGGCGGCGAGCGCGTCCAGTCCGGGGCCGGGCCAGGTGGCCCGGGCCGCGCGCATCAGCTGCCGGCCGAGCCTGCGGGCGACGGCCCGCAGCGCCGGCGAGGGGGTCCGGGCGTCGGCGGCCTCGTCGAGGGCGAGCGGGTCGAGGCCGTGGGCCGCCGCCGCGGCCAGGGCCGCCGAGGTGAGGCCGGTGGTGTTCAGGCGGCCCAGGCAGAAGCCGGCCAGGTCCTGCGCGTCGCGGATACGTCCCGCCTCGACGGCCGGCTCGGCGCCGCCGGAGTGGGCGTGGCCGCCGGCGGGGAACCGGCCGTCGGCCAGGACGAGCAGTGCGGCTCGGGTCGTCATGGGTTCGCTCCCCCTTCTCAGAAGAGGAAGTAGCGCTGGGCCATGGGCAGTTCGGCCGCGGGAGCGGGTTCGACCGGCTCACCGTCGATGGTGACGGCGAAGCTGTCGGGGTCGACCTCGACCCGGGGCAGCGCGTCGTTCTCCCGCATGTCGGCCTTGGTGACGCCCCGGGTGCCGGTGATGGGTACGAACTCCTTTCCCAGGCCGAGGCGTTCGGGCAGCCCGTCCTCCAGGGCGGCCTCGGAGGTGAAGTTGACGGAGTTGGCGGCCGGTGCCCGGCCGACGGCGCCGAACATCGGACGGGGCATCACGGGCTGCGGGGTGGGGATCGACGCGTTGGCGTCGCCCATCTGCGCGTAGGCGATCTGGCCGCCCTTGATCACGGTCTGCGGTTTGACGCCGAAGAAGGCCGGGTCCCACAGCACGAGGTCGGCCAGCTTTCCCGGTTCGACCGAGCCGATCTCCCTGTCCAGCCCCTGGGCCACGGCCGGGTTGATGGTGTATTTGGCGACATAGCGGCGGACCCGGTGGTTGTCCGCCCGGGTGTCGCCGGGCAGGGAGCCGCGGCGCCGCTTCATCACATGGGCGGTCTGCCAGGTGCGCAGGACGACCTCGCCTATGCGCCCCATCGCCTGGGAGTCGGAGGAGATGATCGAGATGGCGCCCAGGTCGTGGAGGATGTCCTCGGCGGCGATGGTGGTGGGTCTGATCCGTGACTCGGCGAACGCCAGGTCCTCGGGGACGGCCGGGTTCAGGTGGTGGCAGACCATCAGCATGTCGAGGTGTTCCTCGACGGTGTTGACGGTGTGCGGCCGGGTCGGGTTGGTGGAGCTCGGCAGCACGTGCGGCTGCGAGACCACACCGATGATGTCGGGGGCGTGCCCGCCGCCCGCCCCTTCGGTGTGGTAGGCGTGGATGGTGCGCCCGGCGACGGCGGCCAGCGTGTCGGCGACGAATCCGGCCTCGTTGAGCGTGTCCGTGTGGATCGCGAGCTGGGCGCCGGTCTCCTCGCAGACCCCGAGGCAGGCGTCGATCACCGCGGGGGTGGCGCCCCAGTCCTCGTGGATCTTGAACCCCAGCGCTCCGCCGCGCAGCTGGGAGTACAGGGCGTCGCGGGACATGGTGCTGCCCTTGCCGAGCAGACCGATGTTGACCGGGCTGTCGTCCAGTGCCCGGAACATCCGGGCGAGGTGCCAGGGCCCGGGGGTCACCGTGGTGGCCTTGGTGCCTTCCGAGGGCCCGGTGCCGCCGCCGACGAGTGTGGTGATGCCCGACGCCAGGGCCTGGTGGACCAGGGCGGGCGTGATGAAGTGGACGTGCGCGTCGATGGCGCCGGCGGTGAGGAACTTGCCGTTGCCGGCGATGATCTCGGTCTCCGGCCCGATCACCAGGTCCGGGTGGACCCCGTCCATCGTGTCGGGGTTCCCGGCCTTGCCGATGCCGGTGATCCGGCCGTCCCGGATCCCGATGTCGGCCTTGACGACACCCCAGTGGTCGATGACGACGGCTCCGGTGATCACGGTGTCGGGCGCGCCTTCCGCCCGGGTGGTGCGTGCCTGGCCCATCGACTCGCGGATCACCTTGCCCCCACCGAACACGGCCTCGTCACCGGCCCGGCCGGGGCCGCCGCAGCGGTCCTCCTCGATCTCGACGAGCAGTCCGGTGTCGGCCAGGCGTACGCGGTCACCGGTGGTGGGCCCGAACAGGTCCGCGTACACGGGGCGGGGGAGTTCAGGCATCGAGGGGGCCTCCGGTCTCGCCGCGCAGGCCGGGGACGGTGCGCAGGCCCGCGAGCGGGACGAGTGCGACGTCGACCGGGATGCCCGGTTCGAAGCGGACGGCGGTGCCCGCCGCGATGTCCAGCCGCAGTCCGCGGGCGGCGGCACGGTCGAAGTCGAGGCCGGGGTTGGCCTCGGCGAAGTGGTAGTGGGAGCCGACCTGGACGGGCCGGTCGGCGGCGTTGAGGACGGTGAGGCGGGTGACGGGGCGTCCCTCGTTGAGCGGTACCGGGGCGTCCGCGTACAGGATCTCTCCGGGAATCATCGGCGCTCTCCCCCGTCAGACGATCGGCTCGTGGACGGTGACCAGCTTGGTGCCGTCGGGGAAGGTCGCCTCGACCTGGACGTCGTGGATCATCTCGGGAACGCCCTCCATGACGTCGGCACGGGTGAGCACGGTGCGCCCTGAGACCATCAGTTCGGCGACGGTGCGGCCGTCCCGGGCGCCTTCGAGCAGGTGCGAGGTGATCAGGGCGACGGCCTCGGGGTGATTGAGCCTCAGCCCGCGTGCCCTGCGCTTCCCGGCGACGTCGGCCGCCACGTGGATGAGCAGGCGTTCCTGTTCGTGCGGAGTCAGTTGCACGCTTCCACCCTCTTCGTCGTCCGTCCGGTACCGGCTCCGGGCATGGCGGGACCCCACCCGCCTCCAACGGTCCGTTGAACGATGAAGAGGATTCCGCGACCGGATGACGCACGTTAGGGCGGAAGTTTTTCCGGCGCGTTAGGAAGTTTTTCGGGCACGTTAACTGAGCTCGCGCGACCCCGTGGACATCAGGCCGCGCAGCCCGTTCCCCGGGGCGCCGGGCCCGGCCCCGCCGGACAGCGCCTCCTGGGCGACGAATCCGCGGGCGGCGGCGGTCATGGTGCGGGCGGCGGCGTCCGCGGGGCGGCGGCGCCCGTCGGACCGGCCGCCCGGCAGGCGCCGGCCGGATCCGTCCGGTCGGCCCTCGCGCCGGCGTGTACCTCCGCCAGGGTCCCGGCCGGACAGTCCTCGCGCACCGTCCCGGCCCGTACCCGGAGCGGCGACCAGTGCCGTGCGGGTGCGCCGCTCCGGGCCGTGGGTCCTCCCGGTGGACACCCTTCGCAGGACCCGGCCGAGCAGCACGCCGGGAGTGGGCGGCGGCGCGCGCCGCACGGCCTGCCGACGGGGACCGGCCGGCACCGCACCCGCCGCCGGCCGGCTGCGGCACGCCTTCGGGGCGCGGGAGGGCGCCTCCGAGGTCCACCGGTACGGCGACGGGGCCGGCCCGCCCGCACCGCGGCCGGAGCGCGTCGTATACGGCGCGGTCATGGCTCCGCGAAAGGCCCGGCCGGCCCCCCGTCCCGTCAGTGGTCCCGGTCGTGAGGGCTGCGGTGCTCGGCGGCGAGGCCGAAGCGGCCTTGTTCGCCCGGAGCGGACGCGACCGAGCCCAGCAGGGACACCGAGCTGATCACCTGCTCCTCGGCCGCCGTCTCCTCGTCCTCCAGTCGCCGCAGGTCAGCGGCGGACACCAGAGCCACCAGAGGCTTCCCGTGCCGTGTCACGACCACGCGTTCACCTCCGTAGACGACGCGGTTGATCAGTTCGGCGAGCTCTGCCCTGGCTTGCGTCACCGGAATCTCGTAGGCCATGCTCCCATCTTAACCTCCTGTACGTCCTGTACATTTTGTACGTACGGAGCATCCGCTGTGGTCCGAGGAGAGGCATCGCCGTGTCCAGTCCCGCCGCCCGCTACGTACTGCCCGAGTTCACCGAACGCACCGCGACCGGGACCCGGACCCTGGACCCCTGGTCGAAACTGCTGTCCGAGCGGATCGTCTTCCTCGGCACCCCGGTGGACGGGACCGCGGCCACCGACCTGATCGCGCAGTTCATGTATCTGGAGCACGCCGATCCCGGCCGGCCCGTCTCGCTGTACATCAACTCGGCCGGCGGCTCCTTCGACGCGATGACGGCCGTCCACGACACCATGCGGTACCTCTCCTGCGACGTGGAGACCTTCTGCCTCGGCCAGGCCGGGGCGGGTGCGGCCGTACTGCTCGCGGCGGGGACGCCGGGGCGCCGGCATGTGCTGCCCGGCGCCCGGGTGGTCATCCGGCAGCCCTCCCTGGAGGAGCCGGTGTGGGGCCGGCCCTCCGACCTCGGGATCGAGGCGCGCGAGTTGACGCGCCGGCGTGAGGTCCTCACGGGGATGCTGGCCCGGTACACGGGCCGCTCCCCCGAGGAGATCGACGCGGGGATCGAGCGGGACACCGTCTTCGACGCCCGTGCCGCCCAGGCGTACGGCCTGGTGGACCACGTCGTCGAGAGCCGCGTCCCGTCCCGGCCGCCGCACCCCGCGAGGTGATGCGCCGATGCTCTCCCCCCGGCTCCCGCCGCTGCCCGCCCTGACCCGCGCCGAGGCCGAGTTCGTCGACCGCTACCTGGAGGTGCTCGATCAGCTCGGCCGGATCAACCCGGCTCGCGGCAGCGACACCTACGGCGCACTCCGGGCGGCCCAGGCGCTGGCCTCCCATGCCGTCGCCCTGCGGGAGGCGCTCACGCTCATGCACGAACGGGGCGAGAGCCGCATCCATTCCGCCACGCTCACCCGTGCCCTGCGGGTGCTGGACGGGGAGCGGCGTGCGGGCCGGATCACGCTGCCGCCCGGTGAAGCGGGCTGACCCCCGCCCGGTTCCGCCGTGTCCTCCGCCTTCCGGCACCCGTCACGACACGCCCGACGAGCTGATCGGTTTTGCTCGCTCGTTCGGCGTAGACGGTCCCCCCGCACGAGGGACGGGCCAACTTGCGCATCACGCGCGGGTGCTGAGCGGAACAACGGGTTCCGCCGCTGGTACGGGGCTGGTCGGCCGTCGTCGCGCGGCCCGCCGGCCGGGCCCGGCCACCCGAACGGATCATTCGTGACCACTCTCACAACAGGATGTCACCGCTCGGAAATCCGGCGGACTGTGCGTAAAGATCCCTGGGACGACAAGCCCCCGCCACCGCGGCGGGGCGGTCCGGGCGGACGCCGAGTCCTGCCGCCGCACCGGACGACTGGTCGACACGAGTGGATCGGCAGGAGTGGAGGACCCGAGCAGAACGGGCCGGCCGGATGTCCGGACGGTCCTTGGGGTGAAGCCGCCGTGTGCGGCCGGGCAACTTCGCCAGCCCGAACCCGACAGGTCATCCTTCACAGGCGGCTGACGAAGGGTTGCGCATGACTGCGCAGGTTCATGTCCCGTCTCTGTTCGCCCGGGTCGGTACCGCTTCGGCCCTCACTTTCGCCGTCGGTACGACCATGCTGGCCCCCGGCATGGTGAACGAGGCCGAAGCGGCGGCCCATTCGACGAAGGCGCTCAAGGTCGCCGCCTCGAAGAAGGGTTCTCCCTACAGATGGGGGGCCACGGGCCCCCACCGGTTCGACTGCTCGGGCCTGACCCTCTATTCGTACAAGAAGGCCGGCAAGAAACTCCCACGCACCGCCCAGCAGCAGTACAACAAGACACGCCACATCACCAGGTCACAGCGGCAACGCGGTGACCTGGTCTTCTTTCATTCCGGTAGCGGTGTCTACCACGTGGGGATCTACGCGGGCTCGGGCAAGATCTGGCATGCGCCGAAGACGGGGACCGTGGTCCGTCTGGAGAAGATCTGGACGAGCAAGGTCCTGTACGGAAGGGTCCGCTGAGGCACCGGCCGGGCACCGCCGCGCCGCCGCGTACCGTCCCGGCCTCCGGGCCCCCGGACGGTCCGCGGCAGGCGGGACCGTCCGGGGGCCCGGGGGGTCTTAGGCCGCCGCCCGCGGCCCGTCCCACGCCCCCGGCCGGGCCGGCCGGCCCCGGTGCGGGTACCACTGGTCCCGGGAAGCGCCCGGGTCCGGGGGCCGGACGGTAGGGCCCGGGGGCCGTTCCGCCCCGGGGCCGGGGTGTGCGGCCGCCCTAGCGTGCTGTGCATGGACGACGAAGACACCGGTGCCGCGGATGTCCGCGGTGAACAGGCATGGGTCCTCGCAGGGCGACGGCTGCTGACACGCCGTGAGGTGTCCGCGGACGGGCGCGCCGTCTTCGAGAAGGGTGATCCGGCGTGGGAGGGGTTCTACCGCGACCGCTACGCCCATGACACGGTGGTGCGCTCCACGCACGGGGTCAACTGCACGGGTTCCTGCTCCTGGATGGTCTACGTCAAGGACGGGTTCATCACCTGGGAGCACCAGGCGACCGACTACCCCTCGACCGGCCCGGACTGCCCCGGGTACGAGCCCCGGGGCTGCCCGCGCGGCGCCTCGTTCTCCTGGTACACCTACTCCCCCGGCCGCGTCCGGTACCCCTATGTGCGAGGGGCGCTGCTGAAGCTCTGGCGGGAGGCCCGCCGGCGGCTGGGGGACCCGGTCGCGGCGTGGGCCGAGATCACCGGGGACCCCGCCAGGGCACGTGCCTACAAGCGGGCCCGGGGCAAGGGCGGGCTGGTGCGGGCCGGCTGGGACGAGGTGTCCGAGCTGATCGCCGCGGCCCATGTGCACACCGTCAAGGCCTTCGGGCCGGACCGGGTGGCCGGGTTCTCCCCGATCCCCGCGATGTCGATGGCCTCGTACGCGGCCGGAACCCGGTTCCTCTCGCTGATCGGCGGCACGGTGCTGTCCTTCTACGACTGGTACGCCGATCTGCCCGTGGCCTCTCCGCAGGTGTTCGGCGACCAGACGGACGTGCCGGAGGCCGCGGACTGGTGGAACGCGGGTTATCTGATCATGTGGGGGTCCAACATCCCCGTCACCCGCACCCCGGACGCGCATTTCCTCACCGAGGCCCGCTACAACGGCACCAAGGTCGTCGCGGTGAGCCCGGACTACGCCGACAACGTCAAGCACGCCGACGAGTGGATGGCTCCCCACCCCGGGACCGACGGGGCACTGGCGATGGCGATGGGCCATGTCGTCCTGCGGGAGTTCCTGGTCGACCGCTCCACCCCGTACTTCGAGAACTATCTGCGCCGCTTCACCGACGCCCCGTTCCTGGTGACGCTCCGGGAGCGGTCCGGGGAGGGGCCCGGGCGCGGCGGCGAGGACGCGTCCCTGGTGCCGGATCGTTTCCTCACCGCGGCGGACCTCGGTGACACGGGTGAGAACGCGCGGTTCAAGACCGTGCTCCTGGACGGTGCGAGCGGGGAGCCGGTGGTCCCCGGCGGCTCCCTCGGGTTCCGCTGGGGCGAGGAGGGCGAAGGCCGCTGGAACCTCGGACTCGGTGACGTGGAGCCGGTGCTGAGCCTGTTGGAGGGGGACGGGGACACGGTGGCGGTGGCGCTGCCGCGCTTCGACGAGGGCCCGACCGAGGGGGGTTCGGTGATGGTGCGCGGGGTGCCGGTGCGCCGGATCGCCGGGCGCACGGTCACGACGGTCTTCGATCTGATGCTGGCCCAGTACGGGGTGCACCGGGCCGGGCTCCCGGGCAGCTGGCCGTCCTCCTACGACGACGCGTCCCAGCCGAACACCCCCGCCTGGCAGGAGGCCATCACCTCGGTGCCGGCCGCGCAGGCCGCCAGGATCGCCCGGGAGTTCGCCCGGAACGCGGAGCGCACCGAGGGCCGGTCGATGATCGCCATGGGGGCGGGGACCAACCACTGGTTCCACTCCGACACGATCTACCGGGCGTTCCTGGCGCTCACCACGATGACCGGCTGCCAGGGTGTCAACGGCGGCGGCTGGGCCCACTACGTCGGCCAGGAGAAGGTCCGTCCGGTCACCGGTCTGCAGCACCTGGCGTTCGCCTTCGACTGGCAGCGGCCCACCCGGCACATGGCGGCCACCTCCTACTGGTACCTGAACACCGGCCAGTGGCGTTACGAGGCCTTCGGCCCGGACGAGCTGGCCTCCCCGCTGGGCGAGGGCCGCTTCCGCGGGCGGAGCGCGGCGGACGCGCTGGCGCAGGCGGTCCGGATGGGCTGGACCCCGGGGCATCCCGGCTTCGGCCGCAACCCGCTGGATCTCGCCGACGAGGCGGCGGCCGCGGGGCGGAGCGTCGAGGAGCACGTGGTGGACGAACTCACCTCCGGCAGGCTGAGGTTCGCTGCCGAGGACCCGGACGACCCGGCGAACTTCCCCCGGGTCCTCACCGTGTGGCGGGCCAATCTGCTGGGCTCGTCCGGCAAGGGCAACGAGTACTTCCTGCGCCATCTGCTGGGTGCCGACGCCTCCGTACGCTCCGAGGAGACACCCCCCGAAGGGCGTCCCGAGGAGGTCGTCTGGCGGGACGAGGCGCCTGAAGGAAAGCTGGACCTGCTGGTCACCTCGGACTTCCGGATGACGTCCACGGGGCTGTTCTCCGACGTGGTGCTGCCGGCCGCCACCTGGTACGAGAAGGACGACCTGTCCAGCACGGACATGCACCCCTTCGTCCACGCCTTCACCCCGGCGATCCCGCCGCCCTGGCAGGCGAGGACCGACTACGACACCTTCCTGGCCGTCGCCGACCGTTTCAGCGAGCTGGCCGAGGAGCATCTCGGTACGTGTACCGATGTGCTCGCCGTTCCCCTCCAGCACGACACGCCCGACGAACTCGCCCAGCCCGGCGGGGTGGTGCTCGACTGGAAGGCCGGGCAGTGCGAACCGGTCCCGGGCCGGACCATGCCCCGGCTGGTGGCGGTGGAGCGGGACTACCCGGCGGTGGCCGACCGGATGCGCGCCGTCGGACCGCTGCTCGACCGTCTCGGCACCACCACCAAGGGGGTGACGGTCCACCCGGACGAGGAGCTGGAGCGGCTGCGGCACACCAACGGCACGGTGCGCGGGGGCGCGGCGGACGGACGCCCGTCGCTGGCCACGGCCACGGACATGTGCGAGGCGATCCTCGCCCTGTCCGGCACCACCAACGGCCGCCTGGCCACGGCGGGTTTCGAGGCGCTGGAGCGGCGGACCGGCACCCGGCTCGCGCACCTCTCCGCCGAGCGGGCGGGCGAGCGGATCAGCTTCGCCGACACCCGTGTGCAGCCGCGCCAGGTCATCACGTCCTACGAGTGGTCGGGCAGCGAGACGGGCGGCCGGCGCTACTCGCCGTTCGTCGTCAACGTCGAGCACCGCAAGCCCTGGCACACCCTCACCGGCCGTCAGCACTTCTTCGTCGACCACGACTGGATGGCCGAACTCGGTGAGCAGCTGCCGGTGTTCAGGCCGCCGCTGAACACCGCCCGGCACTACGGCGACGAGCGCCTCCACGAGGCGGGGCGGGCCGAGGTGACGGTCCGCTACCTCACTCCGCACTCCAAGTGGTCCATCCACTCCGGGTACCAGGACAACGCCCACATGCTGGCCCTGTCGCGCGGCGGGCCGGTCATCTGGATGAGCACGGCGGACGCGGACCGGATCGGCGTCCGGGACAACGAGTGGGTGGAGGCGTACAACCGCAACGGGGTGGTGGTCGCCCGTGCGGTGGTCACCCACCGGATGCCCGGGGGCACGGTGTACATGTACCACGCCAAGGACCGCACGGTGAACGTGCCGAAGGCCGAGCTCGGCGGCCGGCGGGGCGGCACCCACAACGCGCTGACCCGGCTGCTGCTGAAACCGTCCCATCTCATCGGCGGTTACGCCCAGTTCACCTACGCCTTCAACTACTACGGCCCCACCGGCAACCAGCGCGACGAGGTCACCGTCATCCGTCGCCGCTCCCAGGAGGTGGACTACTGATGCGCGTCATGGCCCAGGTGGCGATGGTGATGAACCTCGACAAGTGCATCGGCTGCCACACCTGCTCCGTCACCTGCAAACAGACCTGGACCAACCGTACGGGTGTGGAGTACGCCTGGTTCAACAACGTCGAGACCAAGCCGGGGCAGGGCTACCCCCGGCGCCACGAGGACCAGGACCGCTGGAAGGGCGGCTGGACGCTCGACGGGCGCGGCCGCCTCGTGCTGCGCTCGGGCGGCCGGCTGAAGCGGCTGGCCTCCCTGTTCTCCAATCCCGACCTGCCGTCCATCGACGACTACTACGAGCCGGTCACCTACGACTACGACAGCCTGGTCACCGCGCCCGCCGGGCAGGACGTGCCGGTCGCCCGGCCCCGCTCGGCCCTCACCGGCCGGCCCGCCCCGATCACCTGGGGGCCCAACTGGGAGGACGGGCTGGGCGGGGCGCCCGAGCACGGGGGCGGAGACCCCAATCTCGGCGGGGAGCTGGCGGAGAAGGTCCGCTTCGAGTTCGAGCAGACGTTCATGTTCCATCTGCCGCGTCTGTGCGAGCACTGCCTCAACCCGGCCTGTGTGTCGGCCTGCCCGTCCGGGGCGATGTACAAGCGGGCCGAGGACGGCATCGTCCTGGTGGACCAGGACCGCTGCCGCGGCTGGCGGATGTGCGTCACCGCCTGCCCGTACAAGAAGGTCTACGTCAACCACGCCACCGGCAAGGCGGAGAAGTGCACGTTCTGCTTCCCCCGGGTGGAGGCCGGCCGGCCCACCGTCTGTTCGGAGACCTGTGTGGGACGGTTGCGGTATCTCGGCCTTCTGCTCTACGACGCCGACCGGGTCGGACAGGCGGCGTCGGTCCCGGACGAGAAGGACCTGCTGGACGCGCAGCGTGACGTCTTCCTGGACCCCGCGGACCCCGGGGTCCGCGCCGCGGCCCGCGCCTGCGGCATCCCGGAGGACTGGCTCGACGCCGCCCGCCGCTCACCGGTGTACGCGCTGGTCAGCCGGTACCGGGTGGCGCTGCCGCTGCACCCTGAGTACCGCACCCTGCCCATGGTCTGGTACATCCCCCCGCTGTCGCCGGTGCTGGACGCCGTGGGCGAGGCGGGCGGCGACGCCGGGGACCCGGACCACGTGTTCGCGGCGGTGACCCGGCTCCGTATCCCGCTGGACTACCTGGCGAACCTGTTCGCCGCCGGTGACACCGGCGTGGTCGCCGGGGTGCTGATGAAGCTGACCGCCCTGCGCACCCATATGCGGGCCCGGACGCTGGGCGGGGAGGGTGATCCGGACGTCCTCGCGGCGGCGGGTCTCACCCCCGCCCTGGCCGAGGACATGCACCGGCTGCTGGCGGTCGCCCGGTACGCCGACCGCTATGTCGTCCCGGCCGCCCACCGGGAGGACGCCGCCGCGCTCGGAGCGCTGGAGAGCCGCTGCCCGGTGGAGACCTCCGGCGGCGGCCCCGGGGGCCGTCCCGTGATGCTCGGCCTGCCCACCTCGCGGCGCCGCCACCAGGCGCCCGACCGTCCTGCTGGAGGTCCCGCATGACCGTTCACCCGGCCCGGATCAGCCCGGCGGCCGCACGGCGCCGGCCGTCCGGCCCCGAGGCCGCCGCGGAACGCGCCCGCCATCTGCGGCTGCTGTCCCTGCTGTTCCAGTACCCGGACGCCGAACTGACCGCGGCGCGCCTGGCGCTGGCCGGCGCGGCGCGGTCCCTTCCGCCGTCCCGGGCCGCCGCGGAACTGCGCACGTTCACCACCTGGTTCGCGGGCCGGACCGCAGAGGAGCTGGAGACGCACTACGTCGAGGTCTTCGACCTCCGGCGCAGCAGCAGCCTGTACCTGACGTACTACCTGCACGGGGACACCCGGCGGCGTGGTGCGGCCCTTCTCACCCTGTCGAGGACCTACCGGGCGGCGGGCTGGGAGTGCGCGGCCGGGGAGCTCCCCGACCATCTGCCGGTCGCCCTGGAGTTCGCCGCGCTGGCCGGTCCCCGTACCGGGGAGGCACCGCTGCGGCGGCACCGGCGCGGGCTGGAGCTCATCCACCACGCGCTGGACGGCATCGGCTCGCCCTACCGCCACCTCATGGCCTCACTGCTCGCCCTGCTGCCGCCGGCCACCGCCGCGGAGCGGGAGGCCGTGGCCCGGCTGGCCGCCGAGGGCCCGCCCGTCGAGGACGTCGGCCGTGACACGTACGACGGGGGCGGTTTCGCGCCGCCCGACGCCTTCGTGCCCCCCGGTCCGGCGGACCTCCCCGGGCCCCCGGGGCAGGCGGGGCCCCTCGTCCCGCCGGGCCGGACCGGCGGGCCCGTGCCGCCCTCCCGGGGCCCCGCCGCCGGTGCGGAGGCGCACCGGTGAACACCTCCCAGGCCCCGGCCTCCTCCGTGGGCGGCGGTGACCTGCTGCTGTGGGTCGCCGTCCCCTACGTCTGCCTGGCCGTCTTCGTGGCGGGGCACGTCTGGCGTTACCGCAGGGACCAGTTCGGCTGGACGAGCCACACGAGCCAGCTGCTGGAGCACCGCGGACTCCGCTGGGGCGGCCCGCTCTTCCATCTCGGGGCCTTCGCGGTGATCGGCGGGCACGTCGTCGGCCTCGCCGTGCCGTCGTCCTGGACCCGGGCCGTGGGCATCGGTGAACACGCCTACCACACCGCGGCGGTGGGCCTCGGCACGGTAGCGGGGCTGGCCATGGTCACCGGGCTGGGCATGCTCTGCGCGCGCCGTCTGCTGGCCCGGCGCGTCCGCGCCGGCACCAGCCGCAGCGACAAGCTGCTCTTCCCGCTGCTCGCCGCGACCGTGCTGCTGGGGATCGCCGCCACAGGGGTGCACAACGTCGCCGGCGGCGGGTACGACTACCGCTCGACGGTCTCCGTGTGGTTCCGGGGGCTGTTCACGCTCCAGCCGCAGCCGGAGGCGGTCGCCGGGGCCCCGCTGCTCTTCCAGCTGCACGCCCTCAGCGCCTGCCTGCTCTTCGCCCTCTGGCCTTTCACCCGGCTCGTCCACGTCTGGAGCGCCCCCGTCGGTTATCTGCGCCGCCCCTACCTGGTGTACCGCACGGGGCCGTACGGTCCTCCGCCACCGGGCGGCATGAGGCCCCGGAGGTCCCCGGGACCAGGGACCTTGGTCCCTGATCCCGGGGAACGGGCCGGACACGGCCGCACCGGCTGATAGACCGGATCCGGCCGCGCATCGCAGCGGCCCTCATCCTCGCTTTTCGGGAGTGCCATGCTTTCCACGGAATCGGCCTCGGTCATCCGGGCCACCCTGCCTGCCGTGGGCGGGGCGCTGGACGAGATCGCCACACGCTTCTACGCGACGATGTTCGCCGGGCACCCCGGACTGCTGGACGGGCTCTTCAACCGCGGCAACCAGGCCGCCGGTGTCCAGCGCAGGGCGCTCGCCGGCTCCATAGCCGCCTTCGCGGGGACCCTGCTCGCCGAGCCGGGGACCCGTCCGGACGCCGTGCTCGGGCGGATCGCCCACAAGCACGTGGCGGTCGGGGTCACCGAGGACCAGTACGCGATCGTGCACAAGTACCTCTTCGGCGCCATCGCGGACGTACTCGGCGACGTGGTGACCCCCGAGGTCGCCGCCGCCTGGGACGAGGTCTACTGGCTGATGGCCGGGGCCCTCATCGCCCAGGAGTCCCGCCTCTGCCTGGAGGCCCAGGTGCGCCCCGGGCATCCCTGGCGGCAGTGGACCGTGGTGGGACGCCACCACGAGACCTCCGACACCGTCTCGTTCCTGCTGCGCCCCGCGGACGGGCTCCCCGCTCCCGAGGCGCGCGCCGGACAGTACGTCAGCGTGCGGGTGAGGATGCCCGACGGCGTCCACCAGCTCCGGCAGTACAGCCTGTCGTCCGCTCCCGGGGACGGGACCCGGCGGATCACGGTCAAGCGGATCTCGGGAGGCGGCACCCCGGACGGCGAGGTGTCCACCCTGCTGCACACCGCCGTGCACGTGGGGCACGAACTCACCCTCTCGGCCCCCTTCGGGGACGTGGTGCTCGACGGGAGCGAGAGGCCCGTGGTCCTCGTCTCCGCCGGGATCGGCTGCACCCCGATGGTGGGCATGCTGGAGCATCTGGCGGCCACCTCCTCCACCCGGCGGGTCACCGTCCTGCACGCCGACCGGTCCCCCGACCGGCACGCGCTGCGCTCCGACACCCACCGGCTCGTCGACGAACTGGCCGATGCCCGGTACACGTTCTGGTACGAGGAGCGGGCGGAGGCCGAGCCCGGTTCCCGCTCCGGCCGGATGGACCTCGACGGTCTGGAACTGCCCGGGGACGCACGTGTCTACCTGTGCGGCGCGCTCCCGTTCATGCGCCGCGTCCGGGAGCAGCTGCTCGCGGCCGGCGTCCCGGCCCGCGACATCCGCTACGAGGTCTTCGGCCCCGACCTCTGGCTGGCGGACGCCACCGCGTAGACGCTCCCCCCGCCCGGCCGCCGCAGAGCCCGGCCCCCGCAGAGCCCGGTCCCCGCCCCGCGGGGGCCGGGCTCCGTCGTGCCCCGGGCACGGGTCCCGCCCGGCCCCGGGACAGCGGCCGGTCGGCGGTGGCGGCGGGACGAACGGCCCCCTCCCGGCGCTCACGGCTGCGGGGAGTCTGGTGCCGAGGGGAGCCGCCGGGAAGCGGGGACCCCGGCCTCCGGGCGGCCCTCTCGTGACGAACCGAGCGAGAGGTACATGATGCGCCCGCCTGAAGCAGCCGGCACCGCGCCGTCCGTCCCGTCCCCCGCGCCCGGCTCCCCCGGCAGTCCGTGGCTGATGCTGGCCCTGGCCACGCTGGGGTTCGCCGTCAACTTCTGGGCCTGGGCGCTGCTGAGCCCGCTGGGCCCGCGCTTCGGACAGGACCTCTCGCTCACCTCGTTCGAGCAGTCCCTGCTGGTCGCGGTGCCGGTGGTGGTGGGTTCGCTGGGCCGGATCCCGGTGGGGGCGCTGACCGACCGCTTCGGCGGGCGGGTGATGTTCCCCCTGGTGTCGCTGGCGACGACCGTGCCGGTGCTGTACCTGGGCCTGGCCGGGCACTCCTCGCTCGGCGCGCTGCTGGTGGGCGGCTTCTTCCTGGGGATCGGCGGGACCGCGTTCGCCGTCGGGGTGCCCTACGTCAACGCCTGGTTCCCGCCGGAGCGAAGGGGGCTGGCCGTCGGCGTCTTCGGCGCCGGCATGGGCGGTACGGCGGTCAGCGCGCTCACCACGGTCGGGCTGGCCGACGGGTACGGCACCGCCGGGCCGTTCCTGCTCGCCGCGGGGGCCCTCGCCGTCTACGCGGTGCTGGCCGCCGTGCTCATGCGGGAGGCACCCGGCCGCACCGCGCCGGGCCGTCCGCCGGCCCGGCGGCTGACCGGGACGCTCAGGACGCCCTTCACCTGGCATGCCTCGGCCCTCTACGCGGTGACCTTCGGCGGGTACGTGGCCTTCTCGGTCTACCTGCCGACGTATCTGAGGACCGGGTACGGCCTCGGGCAGGCGGACGCCGCCCACCGCACGGCCGGTTTCGTGCTGCTGGCGGTGGCCGCCCGGCCGCTCGGCGGGTGGCTGTCGGACCGGGTGGGCCCGGTCAAGGTGCTCGGGGCGTCCCTGGCGGCCGTGGTGGCCGGCGCGGCGGTGCAGTCCATGACGCCGCCCCTCGCCCCGGTGGGCACCCTGGCCTTCCTCTGCCTGGCGGCCGCCCTCGGCGCGGGCAGCGGGGCGACCTTCGCCCTGGTGGCGCGGACGGCTCCCCCGAGCGGGGTCGGCGCGGTCACGGGGGTCGTCGGAGCGGCGGGCGGGCTGGGCGGTTTCGTCCCCCCGCTGGCCATGGGCGTCCTCTTCAGCTCCTCCGGTACCTACTCCCCCGGGCTGCTCCTGCTGGTGGCGGTCGCGGCGGCGGCCCTGGCGTTCACCCTCACCCGTGTCAGGCGGTCGGCCGCCGCGCGGCCCCTCGGCCCCGCCCGCCCGTCATGACCCCTCGTACGTACCCGGCCGTCGTGACCCCTCGTACGTGCCCGGCCCGCCGGGCTCCCTCGGAAAGGCAGTGAGAACGATGAGCACATCCACCGCACCGCGTCCCGGCCCCACGCGTCCGTCCGCGTCCCCGGGGCACCGGCCGGAGGGTCCCCTACCGCACGTCGTCGTGGTGGGCGGCGGCATCGCCGGGCTGAGCGCCGCCGCCCGGCTCACCGGGGTGACCGGGGACGCGGGCCCCCGGGCCCGGGTGACCCTGCTGGAGTCCGCGGACCGGCTCGGCGGCAAGCTGCGGCGGGCCGAGACCGGCGGTGTCGTGGTGGACCTCGGCGCCGAGGCGTTCCACCTCCAGGGCGACGCGGCCCTCGAACTGGTCGGCGCGGCGGGTCTGGTGCACGAGCTGGAACCGCCGCTGACCACACAGGCGGCGCTGTGGACCGGCGGTGCGCTGCGCCACCTGCCCGAGGGGCACCTCATGGGCATCCCGGGCGATCTCGGCGTTCTGGCGGCGTCCGGCGTGCTGTCCCCCGCCGGCCTCGCCCGGGCCTGCGCGGACCGGGAGCTGCCCCGCACGGAGATCGGCGAGGACATCTCCCTGGGCGGGTACGTGGCCGCCCGGATGGGCCGGGAGGTGGTCGACCGGCTGGTCGAGCCCGTGCTCGGCGGTGTCTACGCCGGGCGCGCCGACCGCATCTCGCTGCGGGCCGCGCTGCCGGGGCTGTTCGCGGCCGCCCGGGAGGAGGACACCCTGCTCGCGGCCGTCCGCCGGCTGCGGGAGCGGGAGGGCCGGTCCTCCCGGACCCCGGCGTCCCGGCCCGCCCCGCCGCCCTTCCGCGGCCTGCGGGGCGGCCTGGGGCGGCTGTCCCTCCCGGTGGCCAGGGCCTGCCGGGCGGCCGGGGCGGACATCCGTACGGGCACGGCGGTCCGCGCCCTGCGCCGCGCGGAACAGGGCTGGAGTCTGACGGTGCGGGACGCCCTGGGCGACCGGCGGTGCGACGCCGACGCGGTGGTGCTCGCCGTACCGGCGCCGGCCGCCGCCCGGCTGCTGGCCGGCGAGGTCCCCGAGGCCGCCGCCGGGCTGCGCACGGTCGAGTACGCGGACCTGGCGGTCGTCACCCTGGTGTTCGAGCGGCAGGAGGTGCGCGGAGCCCTGCGCGGCAGCGGGTTCCTGGTCCCGCCGGCGGACGGACGCCTGGTCAAGGCGGCCACCTTCTTCGACAACAAGTGGAGGTGGCAGGCGCGTTACGCCCCCGACCACGTCGTGGTCCGCCTCTCGGTGGGCCGGCACGGGGAGGACACCGCCGTACGGCTGTCCGACGAGGAGCTGGTGGCCCGGTCGGCGGGGGAGCTCGCCGAGGCGACCGGCCTGACGGCCCGTCCGCTCCACAGCCTCGTCACCCGGTGGCCCGGCGGGATCCCCCAGTACACGGTCGGCCACGACGGCCGCGTCGCGCGGGTGCGGGAGCAGCTCGCCGGGCCGGGCACGCTGGCGGTGTGCGGAGCCGCCTACGACGGGGTGGGCGTCCCCCGCTGCATCGAGAGCGGGGTGCGCGCGGCCGAGGCGGTGGTGGCGGGCGCGGCCCGCCGGGCACGGACGGTCTGAGGGCCCGCCGGGCACGGGGGCGTACCGGCCCCCGGTGGCCGGCCGCGGTGCCGGGCCCGGCCGGTCAGTACCGCGGGCGGTCCTCCCGCGCCGGGGGCCGGCCGTCCTGGCCGGCGGGGGCCGCCAGGGCCTGGGTGGCGATGACGGCCGCCTGGACCCGGCGCTCCACCCCCAGCTTGGCCAGCAGCCGGGAGATGTTGTTCTTGACGGTCTTCTCCGCGAGGTACAGCCGCTGCCCTATCTGACGGTTGGTCAGCCCTTCCCCCACCAGGGCGAGGATGTCGCGCTCGCGCTCGGTCAGGCCGGCGATCCCCCGGGGTTCCTTCTCCTCGGGAGGGCCGCCGCGCAGCCGGGCCATCACACGGCCCGCGGCTCCCGGGTCGAGCATGGACCGGCCGGAGGCCACCGTCCGTACGGCGGTCACCAGGTCGGTGCCGGTGATCTGCTTGAGGACGTACCCGGCGGCCCCGGCCATGATCGCGTCGAGGAGCGCCTCCTCGTCGTCGAAGGACGTCAGCATCAGGCAGGCGAGGCCGGGCATCCGGGAGCGCAGTTCGCGGCAGACGCTCACCCCGTCGCCGTCCGGCAGCCGTACGTCGAGCACCGCCACGTCGGGGCGGAGCGCGGGCACCCGGACCAGGGCCTGCTCCGCCGTACCGGCCTCGCCGACCACGTCGAGATCCGGTTCGGCGTCCAGCAGGTCGTGCACCCCGCGCCGGACCACTTCGTGGTCGTCGAGGAGGAAGACCCTGACCGGCTTCCCGCCGGTCGTGCCGTCACCGTTGTCCGTCATCTCACACTCCGTATCCACTGATCGTGTCCCCCGGGGAGGACCCTGGGGCATGCTGCCCGCGCGGGCCTCCGCGCACCAGGGCCGAACGGCCCTGATCCGGGACGTGTCCGGCCGGGCCGGCCGGGACCGGGCCGGAAAGGTCCGTTCGGCCCTGGTGTGCGGACGCCGGCTGACGGAACGTGGGGGTACCGGGGGGTGAGGATCCCGTCCCGGAACCTCTGCCCCGAACGCTCGCGACGAAGGTGGACCGATGCAGGACGACGGCATGCGGCTGACGGTGGACCGTCGTCCCCGCCCGGTGGCTCCCCGGCGTACGGCGCCCATCGACCGCGCCGAGGCGCTGCGCCTGCTGGGGACGGTGTCCCTGGGGCGCATCGTCTTCACCAGGAACGCCCTGCCGGCGGTCCGGCCGGTCAACCATTTCATGGAGGAGGAGCACATCGTCGTCCGGGTGCACGACGGCGCCTCGGTCGCGTCGATCGTCTCGCCCCACGACACCGACGGTGTCGTCGTGGCGTACGAGGCGGACGTGATCGACCCGGAAACCCATCTGGGGTGGAGCGTGGTGGTCACCGGATACGCGTACCGGGTCACCGACGCGGCGGAGCTGGCCCATTACGAGTCGTCCCTGCTGCCCTGGGTGGCGCATCCGGCGATGACCGGCGCGCTGCGCATCCGGCCGGACATCGTGTCGGGCACCCGGCTCACGACGTGACCGCCGTCGTCGGGGGCCGCGTGTCTCCGGACGGTGACCGCCACCGCCCGGAGACACGCGGCCCGCCGGCGCGGACGTCACGGCGCGGACGGCCCGGCACGGACGTCACGGCGCGGACGTCACCACAGGGCGGCCCGGCACGGACGTCACGACAGGGCGGGGGCCGGGGCGAGCGGCGCGCACCAGACGATCCGGCTCCCCCCGCCGTCCGGACGTTCCACCGCGCTGCGGCCCCCCACCCCGGCGGCGCGCTCGGCGAGGTTGCGCAGTCCGCTGCGCCGGCCGCCGTCCGGGATGCCGACGCCGTCGTCGGTCACGGTGAGGACGATCTCGTCGGCCGTCGCACGGAGCGACACCTCGACCCGGGTCGCCCGCGCGTGCCGGGCGGCGTTGCTGAGCGTCTCCCCGAGCGCGGCCATCACATGGTCGGCGACCTGCGGGGGCACGTCCGTGTCGAGCAGGCCCTCCATGCTCAGGCGCGGCGGGAAACCGAGGGCGGCCGCGGCCTCGCCGACCGCGCGGGCGGCACGGGCACGCAGGCTGGAGCCCGCCTCCTCGTCCCGTACCCGGAGTCCGAAGATGGTGGAGCGGATGATCTTGATGGTTTCGTCGAGGTCCCCCACCGCACGGGAGATGCGTTCGGCGGCTCCGCCGTGCTCGACGAGGCGTCCGGCGCTCTGCAGGGTGAGCCCGGTGGCGAACAGCCGCTGGATGGCGAGGTCGTGCAGGTCGCGGGCGATCCTGTCCCGGTCCTCCAGCAGTGCGAGCTGTTCGGCGTCACGCCGTCGCTCGGCCAGTTCCAGGGCCACCGTGGCCTGCCCCGCGAAGGCGAGCAGCGGCGCGAGCTCCTCCTCGCTGAACGGGGACTCCCCGACGGCCCGTGCCAGCAGCAGCACACCGCGGACGCCCTCGGCCGCGTTGCCCAGCGGAACGGCGACGGCCGGTCCCAGCGGCTCGTCCCCCCGGACCTCTCCCTTCCAGCGGCTGTCGTCCGTGAGGCCCGGTGTGGTCACCGGCGTGCCCCTGTCGCAGGCGGCGCCGGACAGGGTGTCGCCGGCCTGTTCCACCACGCCGCGCCGGGCTTCCGCGCCCGCCCCCAGGGCCAGTTCGACCACGAGGTTCCCGGTGCCGGGGACCGGCACCGACACATCCGCGAGGCGGGCGCGGGTGATCTCCTGGGCGCGGCGGGCGATCAGCTCCAGGACGTCCAGGCGGGGGCTGCCGGACAGCAGGCTGTTGGTGACCTCGGTGTTGGCCTGGAGCCAGCGCTGCTGGACCCGGGACGCCTCGTACAGCCGGGCGTTGTCGATCGCCACACCGGCGGCCACCGACAGGGTGGTGATCACCGATTCGTCCTCGGCGTCGAAGTCCTGGCCGCCCCGTTTGTCGGTGAGGTACAGGTTGCCGAACACCTCGTCCCGCACCCGGATCGGTACGCCGAGGAACGTGTGCATCGGCGGGTGGTGGGGCGGGAAGCCGTACGACGCCGGATGGCCGCCGAGGTCCGTGAGCCGCAGCGGCTCGGGGTTGCGTATGAGCTCGCCCAGCAGTCCGTGCCCGGCGGGCAGCGGCCCGATCCGCCGCTTCTCCTCCTCGGTGACCCCGACGGTCAGGAACTGCGAGAGGCCCTCGCCCCCGGGGCCGATCACCCCCAGCGCCGCGTACTGGGCGTCGACCAGCAGGGCGGCGGCCTCGACGATCCGGCGCAGCACCTGCGAGAGGTCCAGCTCGCGTCCCACCGAGACGACGGCCTCCAGCAGGCTGTGTACGCGGTCGCGGGTGCCCCGCGCGGCGTTGATACGCGCCTGGAGTTCCTCCAGCAGCTCGTCGAGCCGCATCTGAGGCATCCGTGACAGCGGCTCCTCGGTGCTCACCGCCCTGTCCTCCTCGCTCGGTCACCCATGTGCGCCACACAGCCTAACGGGGAGGCGGCGCGGCCCGTGCCCCTCCCGGCGGCCCGGTGGCGGGATCACGCGCGGGGCGGCGCGGCGGACACGAGGGTGGACACGGCGACGGTGATCTGCCGGTCCGTGAGGTCGGCGCGGGCGGTGAGGCGCAGCCGGGAGACGCCGTCCGGCACGGACGGCGGCCGGAAACAGCCCACGGCCACTCCCGCCGTACGGCAGTCCGCGGCCCAGCGCACCGCGTCCTCCGCGGACGGGGCGCGCACCGAGACGACGGCCGCGTCGGGGCGTACCGCGGTGAGTCCGGCGGCGGTGAGGCCCCCGTACAGCGCGGCGGCGGCCTCACGCGCCCGGCCCGCCCGTTCCGGCTCCCGGCGCAGCAGCCGCAGGGCACCGAGCGCGGCACCGGCGGCCGCGGGCGCCAGCCCGGTGTCGAAGATGAACGTACGGGCGGTGTTGACGAGGTGGGTGATGACCCGGGCGGGCCCGAGGACCGCCCCGCCCTGGCTGCCGAGCGACTTGGAGAGGGTGAGGGTGGCGACGGTGTCCGGCGCGCCGGCGAGACCGGCGGCGGCAAGCGCTCCGCGTCCGCCTTCGCCGAGGACGCCCAGTCCGTGCGCGTCGTCGACGAGCAGGACGGCGCCCGACTCCCGGCAGGCTGCGGCCAGTCCGGCCAGTGGCGCGGCGTCGCCGTCCACCGAGAACACCGAGTCGGTGACGGCCAGGGCCCGCCCGGTGTGCCCGTCGAGTGCCTTGCGTACGGCGTCCGGGTCCGCGTGGGGGACGACCGCGGTGGCGGCCCGGGAGAGCCGGCAGCCGTCCACGATCGAGGCGTGGTTGCCCGCGTCGGAGACGATCAGCCCGCCCGGTGCGCCGAGCGCGGTCAGGGCGGCGAGGTTGGCCGCGTACCCGGACGAGAAGACCAGCGCGGCCTCGAAGCCGCAGAACGCGGCGAGTGCGTCCTCGAGTTCGGCGTGCAGGGTGGTGGAGCCGGTGACCAGCCGTGAGCCGGTCGCCCCCGCGCCCCAGCGCAGGGCCGCCTCGGCGGCCGCCGCGGTGACCTCCGGGTGGCGGGTCAGGCCGAGGTAGTCGTTGCTCGCGAGGTCGAGCAGGTCCGGCTCGGCGGGCCGTGGGCGGAGGCTTCTGACGAGGCCGGCGGCGGCACGGCGGCCGGCCTCGTCGTCGATCCAGCCGAAGGGGTCGGGCGGGGCGTAGGACATGGCTGGGTCCCTTTTGTAGGCAGCGCACAGACCCTAGTCGGGTCCGGAGCGGGTCAGGGTGTGGCAATACACACACCGGCACCTGACTCTCCTGTCCGGTTCCTCCTTGGCCGATGGCCGTGCGGTACGCCAGGATCGGGCCCATGGACCTGCTGAGCACGCTGGTGGACAAGGGGCTGCGGCGCGAACTGCCGACCCGTGAAGAAGCGCTCGCCGTACTGGCGACCTCCGACGACGAACTGCTCGATGTGGTGGCCGCGGCCGGGAAGGTGCGCCGTCAGTGGTTCGGGCGGCGCGTGAAGCTCAACTACCTGGTGAATCTGAAATCGGGCCTGTGTCCCGAGGACTGCTCGTACTGCTCCCAGCGGCTGGGTTCCACGGCCGGGATCCTCAAGTACACCTGGCTGAAGGCGGACGAGGCCGCGAAGGCCGCCTCGGCAGGGGTGGCCGGGGGCGCGAAGCGCGTGTGCCTGGTGGCCAGCGGCCGCGGCCCGACCGACCGGGACGTGGACCGGGTGTCGAAGACCATCGAGGCGATCAAGGACGCGCACGAGGACGTCGAGGTGTGCGCCTGCCTCGGTCTGCTCTCCGAGGGCCAGGCGGAGCGGCTGCGGTCGGCGGGCGCCGACGCGTACAACCACAACCTGAACACCTCCGAGGCCACTTACGGCGACATCACCACCACGCACACCTACGAGGACCGGGTGGACACCGTGCAGCGCGCGCAGGCCGCCGGGCTGTCCGCGTGCTCCGGGCTGATCGCCGGTATGGGCGAGAGCGACGCCGACCTGGTGGACGTCGTGTTCTCGCTGCGTGAACTGGACCCGGACTCCGTGCCGGTGAACTTCCTGATCCCGATGGAGGGCACTCCGCTCGCCGGGGACTGGCACCTGACACCGCAGCGCTGCCTGCGGATCCTGGCCATGGTCCGCTTCGTCTGCCCGGACGTCGAGGTGCGGCTGGCCGGCGGGCGCGAGGTCCATCTGCGGACGCTCCAGCCGCTCGCCCTGCACCTGGCCAACTCCGTCTTCCTGGGCGACTACCTGACGAGTGAGGGCCAGGCCGGCCGGAGCGACCTCGACATGATCGCGGACGCCGGGTTCGAGGTGGAGGGGGCGGACACCACGACGCTGCCCGGCCACCGCGTGCCGTCCCAGGAAGGGTGCGGTGCGCACGAGGGCGGCTGCGCCCCCTGCGGCGAGCCGTCACGGGCCACCGCGGACGAGCCGGCACGGGAGGCCCCGACGGCACGTACCGACCTGGTGGCGGTACGCCGCAGGGGCGCCGGTACGGACCTCGCGCCCAATGCCTGATCCGCTCTCCCCGTCACCGGTGTCCGCCGCGCCGTCCTCGGCGCCCCGGCTCTCCCCGGCCGAACTCCGTTCCCTGGACCGGGCCCACGTCTGGCACCCCTACGGTCCCATGCCGGGCCGTCAGGAGCCCCTGATCGTGGAGTCCGCGTCCGGGGTACGGCTCCGGCTGGCCGAACCCGCCCACGGGCGGCACGAGTTGGTGGACGGCATGTCGTCCTGGTGGTCGGCGGTGCACGGTTACGGCCATCCGGTGCTCGACGGCGCGGCCCGCGGCCAGCTGGACCGGATGAGCCATGTGATGTTCGGGGGGCTCACCCATGAACCGGCGGTCCGGCTGGCCGCCCGCCTGGTGGAGATCACCCCGGAGCCGCTGCGGCACGTCTTCCTCGCCGACTCGGGGTCGGTCTCCGTCGAGGTGGCGGTCAAGATGTGCCTGCAGTACTGGCGTTCGCTGGGCAGGCCGGCCAAGCAGCGGCTGCTGACCTGGCGCGGCGGGTACCACGGGGACACCTGGCAGCCGATGTCGGTGTGCGACCCCGAGGGCGGGATGCACGAGCTGTGGTCGGGCGTCCTGCCCCGCCAGGTCTTCGCGGACGCCCCGCCGGACGGCTTCGGCGCGGAGCCCGAGGAGGCGTACGCCGGGCATCTGCGCGCCATGATCGCCGAACACGCCCAGGAGCTGGCCGCGGTGGTCGTGGAGCCGGTCGTACAGGGCGCCGGCGGGATGCGCTTCCATTCACCGGCGTATCTGCGGGTGCTCCGCGAGGCGTGCGACGAGCACGGCGTCCTGCTGGTGTTCGACGAGATCGCCACCGGTTTCGGCCGCACGGGCAAGCTGTTCGCGGCGGAGCACGCGGGCGTGTCCCCCGATGTGATGTGTGTCGGCAAGGCGCTGACCGGCGGCTATCTGACGCTGGCGGCGACACTGTGCACCTCGCGGGTGGCCGAGGGCATCGCCGGCGGCGAGGTGCCGGTGCTGGCGCATGGGCCGACGTTCATGGGCAACCCGCTCGCCTGCGCGGTGGCCGGCGCGTCGGTGGACCTGCTGCTCGGCCAGGACTGGGAGGGCGAGGTGAAGCGGATCGGTTCCGGTCTGGAGCGCGGCCTCGCCGGGGCGGCGGCCCTGCCCGGGGTGCGGGACGTGCGGGTGCTGGGCGCGATCGGCGTCGTCCAGCTCGACCACGAGGTGGACATGGCCGTGGCGACCCGGGCCGCGGTCCGCGAGGGCGTGTGGCTGCGGCCCTTCCGCGACCTGGTGTACACGATGCCGCCCTATGTGACCTGCGACGACGACGTGGCACGGATCTGCCGGGCCGTGTGCGCGGCAGCGGAGGAAGGCTGAGATGACGGTGATGGTGGTGTCCGGTACGGGCACCGAGATCGGCAAGACGGTGGTGACCGCGGCGGTGGCGGCGGCCTTCGGTGACCGTCGGGTCGCGGTGCTCAAGCCCGCCCAGACGGGGCTGGCCCCCGGGGAGCCCGGTGACGCCGCCGAGGTGGCGCGGCTGGCGGGTGCCCATGTCACACCGGTGGAGCTGGCCCGTTTCCCGGAGCCCCTGGCCCCCGCCACGGCGGCCCGCCGCGCGGGCCTGCCGCCCGTGCGCCCGTACGAGATCGCCGAGGCGGCGCAGAAGCTGGCGACGGAGCACGATCTGGTGCTGGTCGAGGGCGCGGGCGGGCTGCTCGTGCGTTTCGACGAGGACGGCTCCACCCTCGCGGACGCCGCCCGTCTCCTGGGCGCGCCGGTGCTGGTCGTGGCCCCGGCCGGGCTCGGCACCCTCAACGCGACCGCGCTGACCACGGAGGCGCTGCGGGCCCGGGGCCTGGACTGCCCGGGGGTGGTGGTGGGCAGCATGCCCCCGGACCCGGATCTGGCGTCGCGGTGCAACATCGAGGATCTGCCGGTGTCGGCGGGGGCCCCGCTGCTGGGCGTCGTCCCGGCCGGTGCGGGCTCGCTCGGGCCGGCCGTGTTCCGTGCCCGGGCGGCGGGCTGGCTGGCCCCCGCCCTCGGCGGGCACCGGCCGGCCGGCTGAGCGGGAACCGGCGGGCGGTACGGGAGCACCGGGCCCCGGGGCGGCCGTGACGGGGACGGGGCGCGGGCGGCGCGTTCCGGAGAGCGGCCCTCGGTCACCGGCCCCGCCCTGTGTGCCCGGTGTGGTGTGCCGGCCGGGCCCGGCCGGCACACGGCGGTACGGGCCGAGGGGCCCGGCGGGCGGCTGCGGGTCAGGCGGGCCGGGCGGCGGGACGGGGGCTCACAGGCTCCAGCCGCGCAGTTCCTCGGCGATGCCCCGGACGTCCGCCTTGCCTTCCTTCACCAGCCGGGCCAGGTCGCGCACCTGTTCGGGAGAGGTGGTGATTTTTTCCCCCGAGGCGATCAGGTACCCGTAGGCGACGGCGGACGCGAACATGGCGTTGGAGTGTTCGAGCGCGGGAACGTGCAGGAGGAGCTGGAGGAGTGCGGCCGCCCGGGAGTGCGGATCGCTGTACACAGGGCTGCCGAAGATCTCCGCCTCGTGCCTGCTCACGGCGGCGACGAGCGCTCCCCAGTCGACGACCTGCGGATCACCGGGCGTCTTGTGCTCGGCCACCATCAGCAGCCAGGAGAGGTCGATCCGCAGGTTCAACGGGCGCCTTTGCGTTCCGCGCCGAACTCTTCGGCGAACACCGTCTCGTACTGCTTCATGAAATCGGCCGCGGCCTCGACGAAGGTGTGTCCCATCTCACCCGCGTCCCGCCTGACGAGGTCCTCTATGTAGCGGTTCACGCTCACCCCCCGCTGCAGGGCGCGCTGCCGCGCCGCCTCGGCGGTGGCCTCGTCCACTCGGACGTTCAGCTGTGTCTTGGGCACGCCTTCACGCTAGCGCGCGGGCGCTAGCACGGGCAAGGGGGCGGGATCGCGCCCGGTACACCGGGAGGCCGTCGCCCGGGTACGGGCCGGGTCGCCCGGGTCCGGGTTCCGGGCCGGGTCTGATCGCGCGGGGCCGCGGTCCGGATCGCGGAAACGATTCGCCGCGAGGGGCGGCACCGTGTTTGGCTCGCGCGATGAGTGATCTCCGCATCCGGTACGCCGTCCACACCGACATCGAGCCCGTCCTGCGGTTCTGGCAGGAGGCGGCCGAGGGAACCAGCATCAGCGACGACCCCGACGGAGTCGCCCGCCTCCTGGCCAGGGACCCCGAATCCCTGCTGCTCGCGGAACGTGACAGCCGGCTGGTGGGCACCGTGATCGCCGGTTTCGACGGGTGGCGCTGCTCCGCCTACCGGCTGGCCGTACACCCCGGCTGCCGCCGGCAGGGTGTCGCCACCGCCCTGCTGGAGGCCGCGGAACGGCGCTTCGAGGCGCTGGGCGGGCGCCGCGTCGACGCCATGGTTCTGGAGGCCAACGAGCGGGCACACGGTGCCTGGGCGGCTGTCGGCTATCACCGGGAGGACCACTGGCGCCGCTGGGTGAAGCCGCTGTAGCCGGAACGTACGGTTCCGGTCGGCGGTTCGCGGGCCTTTCGGCGACCGGCCGGTGTGATGGGATGTCATCCACCGCGCCGGTCCCGGCGTCCCGCACCCCGCGGCCCGCCCGGCACACACGTCCCGCTGTCCGACCCTTCGAAAGGTGTGAGCCTCCGCCCATGGGCGAGCCTTCCGGCAGCCGGTACCACCGGCGACACGCGAACCATCCGCCCCTGCCCGGCCGTGGGACGGAGGTGAACCGTTGACGGAAGTACTCCTGCTCCTCGCGGCCCTGCTCCTCTCCGTGGCCTGCGGCGCGTTCGTGGCCGCCGAGTTCTCCCTGACGACCGTCGAGCGGAGCGAGCTCGAACGAGCCGCGGATCGGGGCGAGCGGGGCGCGGCCGGGGCCCTCAAGGCCGTACGCAGCCTCACGTTCCAGCTCTCCGGGGCGCAGCTCGGCATCACCGTCACCAACCTGGTGGTCGGCATGCTCTCCGAGCCGTCCATCACCGCGCTGATCCGGGGCCCGGTGGAGGCGACGGGCCTGCCGCCCGGTGTGGCCTCCTCCCTGGCGCTGGTGATCGGCACGGCCCTGTCCACCGTCGTCCTGATGGTGGTCGGCGAGCTGGTGCCCAAGAACTGGGCCATCTCGTCCCCGCTGGCCGTCGCCAGGACGGTGGCCACGCCGCAGCGGGTGTTCACCGCCGTCTTCCGCCCCTTCATCGGTCACCTCAACAGCACCGCCAACCGCATCGTGCGCCGCTTCGGGCTGGAACCGGCGGAGGAACTGGCCTCGGCCCGCAGCCCCCAGGAGCTGGTGGCGCTGGCCAGGCACTCCGCGAAGGAAGGGGCGCTGGAGGCCGACACGGCCGAACTGTTCGTGCGCACCCTCAAACTCGCGGATCTGACGGCCGAGAACGTCATGACGCCCCGGGTCCAGGTCACGGCACTGGATGTGCAGGCCACCGCGGAGGACGTCGCCAACGCCACCCGGGCCACCGGCCTGTCCCGCTTCCCGGTGTACCGGGGAAGTCTGGACACCGTCGTCGGCGTGGCCCACATCAAGGACGTCCTGGCGGTACCCGCCGCCGAACGCCCCCGCAAGCCGGTGTCGCAGATGCTCCGTGAGCCTCTGCTCGTACCCGAGACGCTGGCGGTGGACCAGCTGCTGGACCGGCTGTCGGGCAAGCTGGCCATGGCCGTCGTCATCGACGAGTACGGCGGGACGGCGGGCGTCGTGACCCTGGAGGACATCGTCGAGGAGGTCGTCGGAGAGGTGCGGGACGAACACGATCCGCACGAGACACCCGATCTCGCGCCCGTCGGTGAGGACGCGGACGGGCGCTCCCTGTGGTCGGCCGACGGCGCGGCCCGCACCGACCAGCTCCGCAGCGTGGGGCTCCGGGTGCCGGACGGCCCCTACGAAACCCTGGCCGGACTCGTCGCCACCGAGGTCGGACGCATCCCGGCCGTCGGCGACACGGTCGAGCTGGACGGCTGGCGCATCGATGTGGTGGACGCCTCGGGCCGCCGCGCGGCACGGCTGCTGCTGCACGCGCCGCCCGCGGGGACCGACGGGCCCGCGGAGGAGGAACAGTGATCGCTCTCCAGCTCTTCATCGGTCTGCTGACCCTGGTCGTCAACGCCTTCTTCGTCGGCGCGGAGTTCGCTCTGATCTCGGTACGCCGCAGTCAGATCGAGCCCGAGGCCGAGGCGGGCAACCGGCGGGCGCGCAGCGTCATCTGGGGGCTCGAACACGTGTCGGCGCTGCTGGCGGCCGCGCAGCTCGGCATCACCCTCTGCACCCTGGTCCTGGGCATCGTGGCGGAACCGGCCATCGCGCATCTGCTGGAGCCGCTGTTCGACGCGGTGGGTGTGCCGCACGGCGCGGTCCACCCGATCTCGTTCGTCATCGCCCTGACGGTGGCGACGTATCTGCACATGCTGCTCGGCGAGATGGTGCCGAAGAACATCGCGCTGGCCGAACCGGCGCGTACGGCGCTGCTGCTCGGTCCGCCGCTGGTCGCCCTGTCCCGCGCGCTGCGTCCGGTGATCTTCGCCGTCAACGCCTTCGCCAACGCCCTGCTCACCCTGCTGCGGGTGGAGACCAAGGACGAGGTCTCCGCGACCTTCTCCGACGACGAGCTGGCACGGCTCGTCGAGGACGCCGGGGAGGCCGGGCTCGTCGACGACCGCTCCGCCGAGCGGCTGCGGCACGCGCTGGAACTGGGGCGCAGGCCGGTACGGGACGTGCTGCTGCCGGTCGACCAGGTGGTGTCCACCCGGGCCGGCACGACACCGGAGGAGCTGGAACGGCTGTCGTCCGAGAGCGGTTTCTCCCGGTTCCCCGTGATGGACGGCACGCATCGGATCCTCGGTTACCTCCACGTCAAGGACGCCCTGGACGCCGCCCCCCGGGACGTGCCGTTCCCGGTCTCCGCGCTGCGGCCGATCGCCCGGGTCCGCGCCTCCGCCCCGCTGGACGACGTGCTGACGGCGTTGCGGCGGAGCCGTACGCACCTGGCGGCGGTACTCGACGACGACAAGCGGCTGGCCGGGCTGGTCACGATGGAGGACGTGCTGCGGGAACTGGTGGGGAGGCCCGGGACCCGCTGACGGGCCGGCCGGCACCCGCCTCCCGCCTCCACCGGGCGGGCGGGCGGCGAGTGCCGGCCGGCACCGCGCCATGGCGGTACGATCGCACCGCCATGGAACTGAATGCCTCCTACACCAGTCTTGTCGCGGTCGGCGACTCCTTCACCGAGGGCATGTCGGACCTTCTGCCCGACGGTTCGTACCGCGGCTGGGCGGATGTCCTGGCCGCCCGGCTCGCGGGCCGGACACCGGGGTTCCGCTACGCCAACCTCGCCGTACGCGGAAAGCTCATCGGCCAGATCGTCGAGGAACAGGTGCCCGTCGCCGCCGCGATGGAACCGGACGTGATCACACTCGTCGGCGGCCTCAACGACACCCTGCGCCCGAAGTGCGACATGGGCATGGTGCGCGGCCGGCTGGAGGAGGCCGTCGAGCGCCTCGCGCCCGCGTGCAAGACGCTCGTCCTGATGCGGAGCCCCGGCCGCAGCGGTCCGGTGCTCGAACGCTTCCGCCCGCGGATGGAGGAGCTCTTCTCCCTGGTGGACGACCTCGCGGCGCGGCACGGCGCCCTGGTGGCGGACCTCTACGGCGCGCCCTCGCTGGGTGATCCGCGGATGTGGGACGTGGACCGGCTCCACCTCACGGCGGACGGGCACCGCAGAGTCGCGGAGGCGGTCTGGCAGACGCTCGGGCTGCCGGCGGAGGACGACGGCTGGCGCACGCCCGTGCCCGCGGCCCCGCCGGCACGCTGGGCGAGGCGGCGGGCCGAGGACGTGCGGTTCGCGCGGCAGCACCTGCTGCCGTGGATCGGCCGGCGCCTCACCGGCCGGTCGTCCGGCGACGGACGGGCCGGGGCCCAGTTCGACGCGGCGCTCGGGAAGGCGTTCTGGATCACCCCCGCGGACCCGTCGGCCCCCGGCCCGGTGACCGGCTGGCGGCGCGTCGACGGCTGACCGCCGTGCCCGTGGCCGCGCGGCGCGGTCCCGTCCGCGACCGCCGGGCCCGGGTCCTGTAGGAAACCACAGTCCGGCCCGCGGCGTGGACCTGCAGAAACCGCCAGTAGAATCCGGACACGTGACTGCTGTGTCTGCGAAGCCTCGCATCCCCAATGTCCTGGCCGGCCGCTATGCCTCCACGGAGCTGGCCGTCCTCTGGTCCCCCGAGCAGAAGGTGAAGCTGGAACGCCGGCTGTGGCTGGCGGTGCTGCGTGCTCAGAAGGACCTCGGGATCGAGGTTCCCGACGCCGCCCTGGCCGATTACGAGCGGGTGGTCGACCAGGTCGACCTCGCCTCGATCGCCGAGCGCGAGAAGATCACGCGGCACGACGTGAAGGCCCGGATCGAGGAGTTCAACGCGCTCGCGGGCCATGAGCAGGTCCACAAGGGAATGACCTCCCGCGACCTCACCGAGAACGTCGAGCAGCTGCAGATCCGCCTCTCGCTCGAACTGATGCGTGACCGTACGGTGGCGGTCCTGGCGCGTCTGGGGAAGCTGTCCGCCGAGTACCGTGAGCTGGTCCTCGCGGGCCGTTCCCACAACGTGGCCGCGCAGGCCACCACGCTGGGCAAGCGGTTCGCGACGGCCGCCGACGAACTGCTGGTGGCGTACGGGCGGCTCGAAGACCTGCTGGGCCGCTACCCCCTGCGCGGCATCAAGGGCCCGGTCGGTACGGCCCAGGACATGCTGGACCTGCTCGGTGGCGACGCGGACAAGCTCGCGGACCTGGAGCAGCGCATCGCCGCACACCTCGGCTTCGCCCACGCCTTCACCTCCGTCGGCCAGGTCTACCCCCGTTCTCTCGACTACGACGTGGTGACGGCGCTGGTTCAGCTGGCCGCGGCACCCTCGTCGATCGCCAAGACGATCCGGCTGATGGCCGGGCACGAGCTGGTCACCGAGGGCTTCAAGCCGGGCCAGGTCGGGTCGTCGGCGATGCCGCACAAGATGAACACCCGTTCCTGTGAGCGTGTGAACGGCCTGATGGTGATCCTGCGCGGCTACGCGTCGATGACGGGTGAGCTGGCGGGTGACCAGTGGAACGAGGGCGACGTGTCCTGTTCCGTGGTCCGCCGGGTGGCTCTGCCGGACGCGTTCTTCGCGTTCGACGGCCTGCTGGAGACCTTCCTCACCGTCCTCGACGAGTTCGGTGCGTTCCCCGCCGTCGTGGCGCGTGAGCTGGACCGCTATCTGCCCTTCCTCGCCACGACCAAGGTCCTGATGGGCGCGGTGCGCGCCGGTGTGGGCCGTGAGGTCGCGCACGAGGCCATCAAGGAGAACGCGGTGGCCTCGGCGCTGGCCATGCGGGAACAGGGTGCCGAGCGCAACGAGCTGCTGGACAAGCTGGCCGCCGACGAGCGCATCCCCCTCGACCGGGCCCAGCTGGACGCCTTGATGGCCGACAAGCTCTCCTTCACCGGTGCGGCTGGTGACCAGGTCGCCTCCGTGGTCTCCAGGATCGAGGAGATCGCCGGACAGCACCCCGAGGCCGCCGGTTACACGCCGGGGTCCATCCTGTGACGGCACCCCGCCGCTGACGCCCGATGACCCCTGAGGAACTCCAGGCCGCCCGCGACCGCGTCGTACCCGACGTGCTCGCGGGCGGCCTGCGTGTCTTGTTCTGCGGAATCAATCCGAGTCTGATGAGCGCGGCCACGGGCCACCACTTCGCCCATCCCGGCAACCGCTTCTGGCCGGTGCTGCACCGGTCCGGCTTCACTCCGAGGCGGCTGCGCCCGGCGGAACAAGGGGAGCTGCCGGTGTTCGGGCTGGGCATCACCAACGTCGTGGCCAGGGCGACGGCCCGGGCCGACGAGCTGAGCACAAAGGAGTACGTCGAGGGAGGGCGGGCCCTGGAGGCGAAGGTCCGACGCGCCGGCCCCCGGTGGCTGGCGGTCGTCGGCGTGACCGCCTACCGCGCGGCCTTCGGTGAACGCCGCGCCCGGATCGGGCCGCAGGAGCGGACCGTCGGGGGCGCCCGGGTCTGGGTGCTTCCCAACCCGAGCGGTCTCAACGCCCACTGGACGGTGGAAACGATGGCGGACGAGTACGCCCGCCTCCGGGCCGCCGTGGAGCAGGAGACCCCCCGGTGAGACGTCTGTTCCGGTAGGACGTCTGGCCCTGCGGGGCACCTGGTCCGGCGAGGAGGGCCGGCCCGGTGAGGCGGCCGGTCCCGCGTCCGGACCGTCCGCGCGCGGAGGACCGGAACCGGCATGGGCCCAGGGCCGCCTCCGAAGGGTGTCGCGCCCCGGGCCGAGGCCGCTTCCGAGGCCGTTCCGGCGGCGCGGCACAGGCGGCCGGAACCCCGTGGACGGGCCGGCTCAGGTCACCGCTCCATACCGGTTACCGAGGTCTCTCGCCGCGCTTCCCGGCAACGAGTACGATCCGCAGACACGTGCGCGACCTGGGAGGACACACCGTGGGCAGGCTGACCGGTGGGGACCCGTCTCTGCTGCGGCGGATCAATTCCGCGGTGGTGCTGCACGCCCTGCGAGGGGCGCAGTCGCCAACCCTCACCGATCTCACCCGTATCACAGGGCTCTCCCGTCCCACGGTCGAAGGCGTGGTCGAAGGGCTCTTCGAGGCGGGGCTGGTCGTGGAGGCACTGCCCGACGACAGCGCGGCCCGGCGCCAGGGGCGGCCCGCCCGGCGCTTCAGGTTCCGCGCCGAGGCCGGGTACCTGCTGGGGATCGAGATCGGTTCGCACCGTGTGTCGGCTCTGCTGTCCGGACTGGACGGCCGGATCGTCGGCGCCGGCGCCCGGGAGGTCTCCGAGAGCGCGCCGGCGGACGACCGGCTCGACCAGGTCAGAGCGGTGATCGCCGATGTGCTGCGGCGCACCGGGGTGGCCCGCAGCAGCCTGCGCGCGGTGGGCGTGGGCAGCCCGGGGATCGTCGAGGCGGACGGGACGGTACGGCTGGGGACGGCTCTGCCGGACTGGACGGGCCTGCCGCTCGGGGAGCGGCTGCGCCGGTCCTTCCGGTGTCCCGTGCTGGTGGAGAACGACGCCAACGCGGCCGCCGTGGCCGAACACTGGAAAGGGGCAGCCACCGATTCCGACGACATCGTCTTCGTGCTGGCGGGGCTGAGCCCCGGCGCCGGTTCGTTGATCGGCGGCCGTCTGCACCGGGGTTTCGGTGGCGCGGCAGGCGAGATCGGGGCGCTCCACCTGCTCGGCAGGGAGGTCACTCCCGAGCATCTGCTCTCCACGACGGACACCCCGCTGGACCCTCTCGACGAGCAGGCCGTGGCCGCCGTCTTCGCCAAGGCGAAGCACGGTGACGCCGGCGCGCAGGCCGCCGTCGAACGGTTCATCCAGCGGCTGGTGCACGATGTGGCGGCCCTGGTCCTGGCGCTCGATCCCGAGGTCGTGGTGGTCGGGGGCTGGGCCGCGGGCCTCGACGGGGTCCTGGGCCCGCTCCGCGACGAGCTGGCGCGGTACTGTCTGCGGCCGCCCCGGGTGACCCTCTCCATGCTGGGTGAGGCCGCGGTCGCCACGGGGGCCCTCCGGCTGGCCCTCGACCATGTCGAGGAACAGCTCTTCGCGGTGGAGGCAACGGTGACGGCCCGCCGCTGAGTTCGCGCGCGGGCAGGCGCGTACACCCGGGAGCGGTTCCTCTGCCGCCGGGCCCGTGCCGTCCATGGCACGGAGGTTCCGCGAGAGAGCCCCTGTCCGCCGACAGGGCGTCAGGAAGCCTGCCGGGTCTGCTCCTCGTGGCTGATCTCCAGAGCACCGGAGTCACCGAAGGTGAGGCGGCAGGTGTCCGCCCGGTAGGTGGCCACGGAGACGGCCGCCGTACCGGAGGCCGCGAAGTAGCGTGTCGTGACGACGAGCACCGGGGCGCCGGGAAGCCGGTCGAGCTCCTTGGCGTCGTCCACCCGTGCGGACCCGAGTTCGACGGAACGATCCTGCCCGTCGAGACCCAGGCGGTACAGCTCCTGCAGGACGTTCCGCGCCCGGGCGGGCCCGGACGGCATGCCGACCGCGGGGAGGCCGGGCACGGAGGCCGCCGGCACGTAGAGGAGTTCGGCCGCCACGGTCTGCCCGTGGGCGACACGGATACGGCGCACCACATGCACCGTTTCGTCCGTGCCGACGGAGAGGACAGCGGCCACCGCCGCCGGCGCGGGGGCGTCGGTGCACTCGACGGGCTGCCATGCCTCGCCCGCGCTCCCGCCGTCCGCCCAGTCGTGCTGCGCCGTGGCCACGGCGACGCCTACCCGCGGCGGGGCGACGGTCGTGCCGACACCACGTCGCCGCTGGAGCCTGCCCTCCAGTTCGAGCTGTTCCAGAGCCTGTCGCAGCGTAGCCCTGGCGACACCGAATCGGGCCGCCAGCTCACGCTCGTTGGGCAGGATCTCGCCGACGGCGAAGTCCGAGTCAAGCGCCTCACTGAGCACGGTCTTGAGGTGCCAGTACTTCGGCTCCTGTACCGCTTCCAGCTGCGTGGTCCCCACCCTGTCCTCCGCAATCGCCCGGTGTCATTCCGCGATGTTATTTATTAAAGGTTCTTGCCTTAACGTGACGACCTTAGGGCGGGCCACCACCTTGGTCAAGACCAATCCTCACCCGGTAGCGGAAGGAAACGGTCCACTGCCGCACAGCGTTCACAGGACGTTCGCGGGGTGGTGGCCCCGGGCGGCTCCCGCCCCCGCTCCGGACATGCCCGGTCCCGCGCTCCGGAGGGCGCCGGGAAGGCGAAGGAGCCACAGAAGCCGTCAAAGGCTTGCGATTACGAATAAAACGACCATGGAGCTGGTTCCCTCCCGGCCGGAAGGGAACCAGCTCCTCGCCGAAGCGCCCCGCGTCGCCCTCCCCCGGCGGCCGGGGACACGGGCACCCCGCTCAGAGAAGGGAGAGTCCCGCGAACTTGTCGGGATTGCGGATGACATAGACGCTCTGGACGACGCCTCCCGCGATGTCGACCTGGAAGACCGTGTCGACCCTGTCGCCGGCAAAGAGCACCAGAGCGGGGCCTCCGTTGATCTCCGTGAACCTGCTCTCCGTGCCCGTCGGCCGGTCCTGGGCCACGGCGGCGAGGAACCGGCCCACCTTGGCGGCGGTCTCGATGACCCGTCGTGGCGCCTTCGCCTTGCCGCCGCTGTCGGCGATCAGTCTGGCGTCGGGAGCGAGCAGGGTGAGGAGTTGGCCGAGGTCTCCGCCCTCGGCGGCGGCCAGGAACCGTTCGGTGAGGTCACGGCGCAGCCCGGGGTCGACGTCGTACCGCGGCCTGCGCTCCTCCACGTGGCGTTTGGCGCGGGCGGCGAGTTGCCGTACCGCGGCTTCGGACCGTTCGAGCGTCGCGGCGATCTCCGCGTACGGGAAGCCGAACGCCTCGCGCAGGACGAAGACCGCGCGTTCGAGCGGGGAGAGGGATTCCAGGACGATCAGAACGGCCATGGACACCGAGTCGGCCAGCACGGCCTGTTCCTCGGTGTCGGGGGCGGTGGGCCCGAACGCGGTGGCCATGGGCTCGGGCAGCCAGTCGCCGACGTATGCCTCCCGGCGGGCCCGCACATGCCGCAGCCGGTCGATGGCCAGTCGGGTGGTGACGCGTACGAGGAAGGCGCGCGGCTCCCTCACCCGGCCGCGGTCCGCCGCCGACCAGCGCAGCCACGCCTCCTGGACCACGTCTTCCGCGTCGGCCGTGCGGCCCAGCATGCGGTAGGCGACCCCGATGAGGACGGCCCGGTTCTCCTCGAAAAGATCGGTCACGGTGTCGGCGGTCACCGCCCCATCCCAGCCCACTCGCCGGACCGTGTCCAGCGGGAATCGCCGGTGCGCCGCAACTCCGGCTGGCTCCGGGGCAGTCGCCCCGGGAGGAAGGCACCGCCGCCTCCGCGGCCCCGGGACTCCCCGCCCCTCCGGTCCCGGGTCCCACCGTCCCTCCGGGTCTCGTGGCGGACCACGCGGCGGGCGGTCCCGCCGTCAGGAGGTGTGTGACGGGCGGTCACTTCCGGTACCCGCCCCGTACGCACGCCGGGCGGCCGGGCGGAGGGTGTTCCGGTTCCGGTGCCGGGGCCCCGGGCCGTATCCGTCGCCGGTGCCTGTCCTGTCGCCGGTGTCCGTCCCGCCACCGGTGCCCGCCCTGTCACCGGTGTCCGCCCCGGGCCCCGTTGTCCGGCCGCGGGTCAGCACACCCGTCCCCAGGACCACCCCCGCTCCCACCAGGAGGCTCCCGGCCGCCTGGCCGGGTCCGTACGTCCCGGTTCCGACCAGGGGCGCGGTGAGCGCGGCCGAGACGGGGATCAGACCGGAGAAGAGGGTGGCCCGTTCGGCGCCGATCCGACGCATCCCGCTGTACCAGCAGACGAAGCCGACCACCGTGACCACGGCCGCCTGCCACAGCAGGGCGAGCGTCTCCTGAGCGGTGGGCACCCGCAGGAAGGCGTGGCCGTCGAGCAGCAGCCCCAGGAGCGCGGATTCCGCGGCGGCGACGGCGCAGACGGTCGCGGTCAGCAGTTTCGGACCCAGCGCCCTCAGTACGGGCACGGCCAGCACCGCGAAGCACACCTCTCCGGCGAGCGCGCCCACCGAGTAGCCGATACCGGCCGGATCGGTCCTGCCCCAGCCCTGCACGGTGAACGCGCCGGCGGCGACCAGAGCGGCGGCGTACAGGACGGTACGCGAGGGGCGGCGGCCCTCCAGGAGCGGGACGAGGGCCCCCACGACGATGGGGGCGCAGCCCACGAACACTCCCGGCACCGCCGGTTCGGCCGACCGTTCGGCGGCCAGGACGGCGAGGTTGAAGCCGACCATCCCGGTGGCGGCGAGCGCGGCGAGGCGTCCCCACTGCCGCGCGGTGAGCGTGCGCAGGAGGGCGGGCCCCGAGCCGTCACCGCTGCGCAGGAGGGGCAGGAGGAGGAGGGCCGCGAGTCCGTACCGCAGTGCCTGACCGCCTGCGTAGGGGTAGTCGCCGAGGACGCTGTTCGCGGTGAAGGAGGCGCCGACCAGGACGCAGGCGAGGGCCGCGGGCAGCGCCGCGCGTGCGGGGGTGTGGTTCATGAGGGCGACGCTAGGTCCGGGAGCGGTCCGGTTTAAGGTCCACTTCCATGAGGCTTTCGGGGACCAATCCGCCCGCTGACGACGGCGTGCCGGAGGGCCGCGTCCCGTCCCGGCCGGCTTGGGAGCTGCTGCTGCCGGCCGCTTCCTCTCCGGTGCGCGGGCGTGGGCGGGCACTCCGGTCGGCCTTGCGGGAGGCGGTGCGTTCGGGGCGGCTCCCGGCCGGTACCCGGCTGCCGGCCAGCCGTGAACTCGCCACCGATCTGGGCGTGTCACGCGGCCTGGTGACCGAGGCGTACGAGCAGTTGACGGCCGAGGGCTATCTGCGGAGCGGACGGGGCGCGGGGACCTGGGTGAGTGACGCGGTCCGGCCGCCGGTACGGGAGGCTGCGCGGAACCCGGCGCCGCGGGCGCCCGTGGCACTCGTGGACTTCCGGCCCGGCACCCCTGATCTGTCCTTGTTCCCGCGTGCCGCCTGGGCGGCCGCTCAGCGTGCGGCGCTGGCCCGGCTGTCGCACGGTTCTCTCGGTTACCCGGACCCGCGGGGCCTGCCGGAGCTGCGCGAGGCCCTGGCCGCGCTGCTGGCCCGCCGCCGGGGGGTGGTGGCCGATCCGGAGCGGCTGGTGGTCTGCTCGGGTGTGGCGCAGGCGGCGACCCTGTTCGGGTCCGTGCTGCGGGGCCGGGGTGTGGACGCGGTCGGGGTGGAGGATCCGGGGAGCCCCGAGCACACCTCCCTGTTCGCCTCGGCCGGACTGCGGACGGTCGCGCTCCCCCTCGACGGCGAGGGGCTCGTCCCGGAGCCACTGACGCGTTCCGGCGTGCGCGCCCTGGTCACCACCCCCGCGCATCAGTTCCCCACCGGGATCGCCTACTCCGCCGGGCGCCGGGGCCGTCTGCTCGCGTGGGCGCGCAGCACCTCCGGTGTGATCCTGGAGGACGACTACGACGGTGACTTCCGCTACGACCGGGCGCCGGTGGGGGCGTTGCAGGGCCTCGATCCGGAACACGTCGTGTACGCCGGGTCGGTGAGCAAGTCGCTCGCCCCGGGACTGCGGCTGGGCTGGCTCGTCGCCCCGGCCTCGATGACCGAGGAGATCGTCGCCCGGAAGCGGACGATGGACCTCGGGAATCCGGCGATCGACCAGGCGGTACTCGCGGACCTCGTCCGGCGGGGCGCCTACGACCGTCAGCTGAGGCGCTGCCAGCGCGTCTACCGCGAGCGCAGGGACGTCCTGACCGCCGCCCTGGCCGAACACCTCCCGGGGACCGAGGTGAGCGGCATAGCCGCCGGGCTGCACATCATCGCCCGGCTTCCCGAAGGGCTCGGCCCGCAGGAGGAGGTCCTCCGGCGGGCGGAGGCCGGAGGCGTCGCGGTGCGGCCGCTGAGCTGTTACGGGGCGACGGCGTCCGCCGCGCCGGGCGGTACGGCGGGTACCGCGGGAGAAACGGGGGAGGCGGGCGCGCCGGGTACGGCCGGCGCCGTGGCGGACGGAGGGGTGACGCTGGTCTTCGGTTACGCGCATCTGCCACCGGCCGACATCCTCCGCGGTGTCCGCCTGCTCGCCTCCGCCGTCCGCCCGTGAGCCCGCCCGCTTCCGGTACCGGACGGCCTCCGGTGTGAGCGTGACCGTCCTGGCCCGGTCCGCCGGTACGGCGGGAGGGGCCCTCGCCCTTCCGTGTCTCCCCGGTGCCCCCACCGCCTTCGCCCCGCCGCCACCGCGCAAACCGTGAACGTGCGGGCCGTGGACGCGCGGGCCGTGGACGCGTTCCGGCGGATGCCCCGGGCCCGCCGGCTGCCGGGGCCGCGGACCGGTGGCCCCCGGCCGGCGGATCCACGGACCGGCGGCATCCACGGACCGGTGAAATCCGCGGACCGGCGGCTCCGGCGGGATGTGTTCACCCCGTGTTGGCGTCCCGGCCGTTCCCGGCCGTTAGGCATGGACCGGCGATCAGCCGTCCTCACCACCCCGCGCGCGGTCCTGGCAGTCCGTCTGCCCCGCCTGTCCCGTCGTCCCTGGAGGCGCCCCCATGTCCTACCGCCCTCGCATACCGGCCCCGGCCCGTCGCACGGTGCTGCGCGGTTCGCTGCTCGCCTCGGCCGCGACGGCCGTCCCGGGGCTCGCCGGCGCGGCACCGGCCTTCGCGCTCTCCGGGAGGCCGGGCGCCCGGTGGGGTGTGCAGGCGGGTGATGTGACGTCCTCGTCGGCGCTCGTCTGGGTACGCTCGGACCGCCCGGCCCGGATGCTGGTGGAGACCTCGGCGACGGATTCCTTCCGGCGTGCCCGCCCGTGGCACGGCCCCCTGCTCGGCGCCGGTACGGACTTCACCGGAATCACGCCCCTGCACGGACTGCCCGCCGGTGAACAGGTCCACTACCGCGTCGTCCTGGCCGATCCGCACGACCCCCGGCGTACGAGCGCCCCGGTGTACGGCACGTTCCGCACCGCCCCGGCCCGGCGCCGTGACGACGTGCGCTTCCTCTGGTCGGGCGACATCGCGGGGCAGGGCTGGGGCATCAACCCGGACATCGGGGGCTACCGCGTGTACGACGAGATGCGCCGCCTGGACCCGGACTTCTTCCTGTGCAGCGGGGACAACATCTACGCGGACGGGGTGATCGAGCCCCGTGTCACCCTGCCGGACGGGCGGGTCTGGCGGAACGTCACGACGCCGGAGAAGTCGAAGGTCGCCGAGACGCTGGACGAGTACCGCGGCAACTTCCGGTACAACCTGCTCGACGAGAACCTGCGCGCGTTCAACGCGCAGGTTCCCTCGGTGGTCCAGTGGGACGACCACGAGGTCCGGAACAACTGGTACCCCGGGCAGATCCTGGACGACCCCCGGTACACGGAGAAGAACGTGGACCTGCTGGCCGCCCGTTCGGTGCGGGCGTTCACCGAGTACTTCCCGGTGTCCACGCTCCGGGGGGCGCCCCGGCAGCGGCGCATGCACCGCGTCGTACGGCACGGCCCCCTGCTCGACGTGTTCGTGCTGGACATGCGCTCCTTCCGTGACGCCAACTCCCCCGGCCGGCAGGCCGACGGCACCACCGGCATCCTCGGGGCCGAGCAGCTGGACTGGCTCAAGCGGGAGCTGTCCCGGTCGCGCGCGGTGTGGAAGGTGATCGCCTCGGACATGCCGCTGGGCCTGGTGGTCCCCGACGGCGCCGCGGACTTCGAGGCGATCGCGCAGGGCGACCCGGGCGCGCCGCTGGGGCGGGAGCTCCAGATCGCCGAACTGCTGCGCCACATCAAGCACCGGAGGATCACCGGAACCGTCTGGCTGACGGCCGACGTGCACCACACCTCGGCTCAGCACTACCTGCCCGAAAGCGCGGCGTTCAAGGACTTCGCGCCGTTCTGGGAGTTCGTCTCGGGGCCCCTGGCGGCCGGGCAGTTCCCCGCCAACGCGCTCGACGGCACGTTCGGACCCGACCGGGTGTTCGTCAAGGCCCCGGAGCGGGCGAACGTGTCGCCGATGGAGTCGCCGCAGCTGTTCGGCCAGGTCGACATCGACGGTGCGAGCGGGGAGCTGACGGTGCGGCTGCGCGCGCAGGGCGGCACGGTGCTGTTCAGCAAGGTCCTGCAACCGGGGCGGGTGGGGCAGTGACGCCCGGGGACGGGCGCGCCGAAGGCCGCAGGGAGGACAAGGGACCGGGGAGGCCGGAGGCGGCACGGGGCGGCGGAGGCGGTGGGGGCAAAAGGTGCCGATAGCCGACCAGATGCACCCGTAACCCATCGGTCACAATGCGTTCGTGATCAGGCAACACCGTTCGGTCACAGTGAAGGCATGACTGATGTGACGTCCGCGAAGAGTGCCCGCCGCCCGCACCACTGGCGGCGGGACGTGATCGAGCTGGCCGCCCTGTTCACGGCGGTCGCGGTGGCCGACGCCATCGCGAACCTGATCGGGCACCAGCCCGACGGCCCGTACCTGCTGATCGCCTCGGCGGTCGCCCTGGTCGCCACGGCGGCTTTCCACACATGGTGGGCACGGCGGCACAGCCACGCCCCGCCCCCTGCTTCCGATACCGGTCCCGCCGGGGCCGGCGGGGGGCCGTCGGCGGACGGTGGCAGCGCTGTGCCCGGCCCCACCGTGCTGTGGCGGATGCGTACGACGGTACGGGACGCCCCCGGAGCCCTGGCGGTCCTGTGCACCGCTCTGGCCAGGCACCGGATCGACATCCTGACCCTGCAGACCCACCCGCTGGCCGAGGGGACCGTCGACGAGTTCCTGCTGCGGGCCCCGGAGTCCCTGCCGGCGCGGCGGCTCGCCCAGGAGGTGTCGGCCGCGGGCGGGACGTCCACCTGGATCGAGCGCGCGGACGCGCACGATCTGGTGGACACCCCGACCCGGGTCCTCTCCCTCGCCACCCGCACGGCCCTGGACGCGGCCGAGCTCCCGCTCGCGCTGCGCCGGCTCCTCGGCCGGTGCACCATCCGCTCGGTGCCCGCCCGGCCCCCGTCGGGGCGGGCGGCAGGGGAGAACGCGCCGGTGGAAGGGGTGCTGGAGGACACCGTGATGAGGCTGTGCGACCCCTCGGGCGGCACGATCACCGTGGAGCGCCCGTACCTCCCGTTCACCCCGGCCGAGTTCGCCCGTGCCCGTGCGCTGGTGGAGCTCGACGCGCGGCTCGGCCCGCGGGTGCCGCGCCGTGAGGACGCGTTCACCCTCCCGGAGGGCGACGAGATAACGGTACGGCGGGCCGGCAGCGGTGACCTGGCCGCCGCGCGGGCCATGCACGAGCGCTGCTCGGAGCGCACGCTGGGCCTGCGTTACCACGGTCCGGTGCGCGACGCGGACCGCTATCTGGACCACCTGCTCAGCCCGCGGTTCGGCCGGACGCTCGCCGTGCAGACGGCGTCGGGCAGGCTGGTGGCGCTGGGGCACCTGCTCTGGGACGGCGACGAGACGGAGGTCGCCCTCCTCGTCGAGGACGACTGGCAGCGGCGCGGCATCGGCTCCGAGCTGCTGGCCCGGCTGGTGGCCCTGGCCGGCGAGGCGGGCTGCGAGAGCGTGTACGCCGTGACCCAGGCGCACAACACGGGGATGGTCGCGGCGATGCGCGCGCTCTCGCTGCCCCTCGACTACCAGATCGAGGAGGGCACGCTGGTCGTCACCGCCCGGCTCGCTGCCTCTCCTGCCCGGCAGGCTCCTGCCGGCGGGGCGCCGTCCGGGTACGGGCCGCCGGAGGAGAGCCCGCGGCTTCGGCGCTGAGCGCCTGGTCCAGGTCGGCCCAGAGGTCCTCGACGTCCTCCAGTCCGACCGACATCCGCAGCAGGCGGTCGCCGACACCGGCGGCCCGCCGGTCCCCCTCGTCCACGATGCGGTGGCTGATGGAGGCGGGGTGCTGGATCAGGGTGTCCACACTGCCCAGGCTCACGGCGGGTGTGACGAGGCCGACCCCCGCGATCACCCGGTGCGGGTCTCCGTGCACCTCGAAGGAGACCATCGCCCCGCCGAGCCGGGGATAGTGCACCCGGGCGACCCGGGGGTCGGCCGTGAGCCGGCGGGCGAGCTCGGCGGCCGTGGCCGACGCGGCCCGTACGCGGACGGAGAGCGTGGACAGACCGCGCAGCAGCAGGTATCCGGCCAGGGGGTGCAGCACCCCGCCGGTGGCGAAGCGGACCTGGCGCAGTGTCGCGGCGAACTCCTCGTCGCAGGCGACGACCCCGCCCATCACGTCCCCGTGCCCGCCGAGGTACTTGGTCGCGCTGTGCAGCACGATCCTCGCGCCGTGCCCGGCCGGCCGCTGGAGCACCGGTGTGGCGAAGGTGTTGTCGACGAGCAGCGGTACGGTCCCGCAGGAGTGCGCCACCGCCTGGATGTCGATCTCGGCCAGGGTGGGGTTGGCGGGCGTCTCGATCATCACGAGCCCGGTGTCGGGGCGGAGCGCGTCGAAGACGCCGGCCGGGTCGGTCCAGGTCACCTCGGTCCCGAGGAGCCCCGCGCCGAGCAGGTGGTCGCTGCATCCGTACAGCGGGCGTACCGCGACCACGTGGCGCAGTCCCGCGCCGGCGCGGGCCAGCAGCACCGCGGTGAGCGCGGCCATCCCGCTGGCGAACGCGACGGCGGATCCGGTCCCTTCGAGCCGGGCGAGCGCGGTCTCGAAACGGGCGGTGGTGGGATTGTCCAGCCGGGCGTACACCGGCGGCCCGTCGGGCCGGGCCCCGGTGGCGGCGAAGGCGTCGATACGCTCCGCCTCCGCCCGGGAGTCGTAGGAGGGGTAGGTGGTGGACAGGTCGATCGGTGCGGCGTGCAGGCCGAGAGAGGCGAGGTCGTCGCGTCCGGCGTGCACCGCCTCGGTGGCGAACGCCCTGGACCTGATGGGTGCGGGGGAGACCGGTGAAGAGGCTTCTGCGTCCATGCCGCCACTCTGAACAGTGACCGGCCTGATGCGGTGAATTCCCGTGTAACGTTCGCCGCATGCCCGATTCTGTCGCTCTGGACCCGGTGGATCTGCACATTCTGCGGCTCCTGCAGAACGATGCGCGGAGGACGTACCGGGACCTCGCCGCCGAGGTGGGGGTGGCTCCGTCCACCTGCCTCGACCGGGTGGCGAGGCTGCGCCGTTGCGGTGTGATCCTCGGGCATCAGCTGAGGCTGGATCCGGCACGGCTGGGGAGGGGGCTGGAAGCCCTGCTGCTGGTGCAGGTACGCCCGCACCGCCGGGAGCTGATCGGTCCGTTCGTCGAGCGGGTCCGGGCCCTGCCCCAGTCGCGCGCGCTGTTCCATCTCACCGGGCCGGACGACTACCTGGTGCATGTGGCGGTCGCCGGCCCCGGGGACCTGCAGCGTCTGGTGCTCGACGAGTTCACCTCCCGCCGGGAGGTCGCGCGGGTGGAGACCCGGCTGATCTTCCAGCAGTGGGACTGCGGCCCGCTGCTGCCCCCGGTCCACGAGGGGGCGCCGGACGCCGGCCGCGCCGGGTCCGCAGGACGCGCGGCGGAGGCCGACGGCGGCCCCGCCGGGAACTGACGCCACGTCACCCCGGTCCGGCGGCCGTTCCCGCCGCAGGTCCGCGGGGCCGTGCACCGCAAACCGGTGACGCGGGGCCGTTCTCCGTACGAGGATGTCCGTATGTCAGACACAACGAGCAGCGCACTGCCACGCCAGGTCGCCGACGCCTACGTCGACGCATTCATCGAACTAGACCCGATCACCGGTACCTATCTTGGTGTCGCGGAAAGCTCTCGTCGGCTGCCCGATTTCTCGCCCGCGGGACAGGAAGCCATGGCCGGGCTGATCCGCCGCACCCTCACGGAGCTCGACGCCGCGGAGCGGACGCCCGGTGCGGACTCCGAGGAGGAGCGGCGCTGCGCACGGCTGCTCCGGGAGCGGCTGACCGCCGAACTCGCCGTCCACGAGGCCGACGAGGGCCTGCGCGCCGTGTCCAACATCCACTCCCCCGCGCACAACGTGCGGGACGTGTTCACGGCCACACCGACCGCGACCGACGAGGACTGGGCGGCGGTCGCGGACCGTCTCCGGGCGGTCCCCGCCGCACTGGAGGGGTACCGCGCCTCGCTGGAGCTCGGTCTGGAACGCAAGCTCCACGGCGGTCCGCGCCCCACCGCCACGTTCATCGGGCAGCTGGGTGTCTGGGCGGACGGCGAGGAGGGCGGGCGCGGGTTCTTCCAGGAGTTCGTGGCCGCCGGCCCCCAGTCGCTGCGCCCGGAGCTGGACGCCGCCGCAGCGGAGGCCACCGCAGGTCTCCTGGCGCTGCGGGACTGGATGCGCGAGGTGTACGCCCCGGCGGTCGAGGGCGCTCCCGACACGGTGGGCCGTGAGAGGTACGCCCGCTGGTCACGCCAGTTCAACGGTACGGATCTGGATCTGGACGAGGCGTACGCGTACGGCTGGTCCGAGTACCACCGCCTGCTGGCCGAGATGAGGACCGAGGCCGAGAAGATCCTGCCCGGGGCGGGCCCGTGGGAGGCGCTCGCCCACCTCGATGTGCACGGGAAGCACATCGAGGGGGTGGAGGAGGTCCGTGAGTGGCTGCAGGGCCTGATGGACGAGGCCATCGAGGCGCTGGACGGCACGCACTTCGAACTCGCCGAGCGGGTGCGGAAGGTGGAATCCCGGATCGCCCCGGCGGGCGGGGCGGCGGCACCGTACTACACCGGTCCCTCCGAGGACTTCTCGCGCCCCGGCCGGACCTGGCTCCCCACCATGGGGGAGACCCGTTTCCCGGTGTACGACCTGGTGTCGACCTGGTACCACGAGGGGGTGCCGGGCCATCATCTGCAGATCGCGCAGTGGACGCACGTCGCGGACAGCCTGTCGCGCTACCAGGCGTCGATCGGCCACGTCAGCGCCAACGCCGAGGGCTGGGCGCTGTACGCGGAACGGCTGATGGACGAGCTGGGTTTCCTGCCCGACGCGGAGCGCAGGATCGGCTATCTGGACGCGCAGATGATGCGTGCCTGCCGGGTGATCGTGGACATCGGCATGCACCTGGAACTGGAGATCCCGGGGGATTCCCCGTTCCATCCCGGTGAGCGCTGGACGCCGGAGCTCGCTCAGGAGTTCTTCGGCAACCACAGCGGCCGGCCGGCCGACTTCGTGGAGAGCGAGCTGACCCGTTACCTGTCGATGCCGGGCCAGGCCATCGGTTACAAGCTGGGTGAGCGTGCCTGGCTGCTGGGCCGGGAGAACGCCCGCAAGGCGCACGGTGACGCGTTCGACCTGAAGGCCTGGCACATGGCCGCCCTGTCGCAGGGATCGCTGGGGCTGGACGATCTGGTGGACGAGCTGTCGCGGCTGTGACCTCCCGGGCGGGGCGGGGCGCGTGTCCGCCTCACCCGCCCGGCCGGTACGCCCGTCCGGCGCGTCCGCCCGTCCGGTCGGTGCACCCCGCCGCCCGCCGCCTGCCCACCTGCCCACCTGCCCACCTGCCCACCTGCCCACCTGCCCACCGAATGAGTGTCCCGTGGCCCCGGCGTCCTTCCTCTTCTGCTCCGACCCTCTGCGGCCGGGCCGCCCCGACCCGCAGTTCGCGCGGGAGGCCGCCGCTGTCCGCGGTGCCGGCGGCCGGGTCGTCCTGGTCGATCACGACGCGCTGACGGCCGGGGAGGCCGAGGCGGCCGTCGCCGGGGTGCCCGCGGCCTCGGGGCCGTACTGGTACCGGGGCTGGATGGTTCAGGCGGAGCGTTACGGGGAACTGGAGCGGGCGCTGGCCGCACGGGGCTGCTCCCTGTCCACGAGGGCCGCCGCTTATCGCACCGCCCATGAACTCCCCGGCTGGTACGCGGTGTTCGCCGGACTGACTCCGCGCAGTGTGTGGTGCGGCCTGGCGCCCGGGGCCGGTCCGCCCGACGCCGTCTCACTGGCCCGGCTCGCCGGGCCACTGGGGGCGGGGCCGGGCGTGGTGAAGGACTTCGTGAAGTCCCGTGCGCACGAGTGGCACGAGGCCTGCTTCGTGCCGGAGCTCACCGACACCGGCCGGCTCGCCGCCGTCGTCACGCGGTTCCTCGAACTGCAGGAGGACTCCCTGGCCGGGGGCCTCGTCCTGCGCGCGTACGAACCCTTCGCGGCGGAAGGCGAGGCGCGGGTGTGGTGGGTGGACGGCGTGCCGGTGGCGGTGACCGCCCACCCCGGCACGCCGGACCGGCTGCCGTCCCCGCCGCTCGACGCCGTGGGCGAGGCCGTACGGCGTCTCGGGTGCCGCTGGGTGACGACCGATCTGGCGCTGCGCGAGGACGGGGTCTGGCGGGTGGTGGAGGTGGGCGACGGGCAGGTCAGCGGCCTGCCCGCCGGGGAGGACGGGCACGCCGTGTTCGCCGCCCTCCCCGCGCGGTGACGGGGTCCGGCCACCGGTTTCAGCAGCCGCAGTCCTCGGCGTCCTCCGGTGCGGTGAGCGGGTCGGGGACGCGGCGCTCGCGTCCGTGCCGCGACTCGAAACCGAAACCTTCGCGCACCCAGTACTCGAAGCCGCCGAGCATCTCCTTGACCTGGTAGCCCAGTCCGGCGAGGGCGAGCGCCGAGCGGGTCGCCCCGTTGCAGCCCGGCCCCCAGCAGTAGGTGATCACGGGGACCGCGGGGTCGAGGAGGGCTGCGGCCTGCTCGGCGACGAGGGCGGTCGGCAGGTGCACCGCGCCGGGGACGTGCCCCTGCTCCCAGGCGGCGGTGGAGCGGGAGTCCACGACGACGAACCCGGGTTCGTCCCCGCCGGCCAGGACGCCCGCCACGTCGGAGACGTCGGCGTGGAACGCGAGCGACGCGCTGAAGTACGCGGCGGCCACCGCCGGATCAGCCGGGGGGACACGCAGCACCGGGTTGCCGGCGGTGGACGGGCCGGTGGCGGCGGACGGCGTCGAAGACGGGCCGGCGGCAGGCCGCGCGGTGAGGGGACGCGGGGAGACGGGCCGCTCGCTGGGGGGCTGCGCCGCGGGGGAGTCCACGGCGAGAAGCCGGGGGTCCGTGGCAAGGGGCCGGGGGTCCGTGGCAGAGGGCTGGGGGGCCGTGGCAGTGGGCTGGGAGTCTGCGGCAAGGGGCTGTGAGTTCATGGCCGAAAATCTATGGCCGTCGAACCCGGCCCGGAAGTCGAGATCCACGCCACATCGCTTGATCCGGCGCTGTTTTCCCTGTTGTCTGTTCCCATGACCGACTATTCCCCGGACGCCACCGACTGGCGCATCCTGGATGTCCTGCAACGCGACGGACGTGCCACTTTCGCGGAACTGGCGCGCGCCGTCGCGATGTCCCCGAGCGCGGTGACCGAGCGGGTGCGCCGGCTGGAGGAGGCAGGGGTGATCAGCGGTTACGCCGCGGTGGTCGACCCGGAGCGGCTGGGGCTGCCGATCCTGGCCCTGGTGCGGCTGCGCTATCCGACCGGCAACTACAAGCCGTTCCACGATCTGGTGGACAGCACACCGGAGATCATCGAGGCGCACCATGTGACCGGGGACGACTGCTTCATCCTGAAGGTGACCGCCCGGTCGATGCGTCATCTGGAGGAGGTGACGGGGCGCATCGGAGGGCTGGGCTCCGTGACCACCAGCGTGGTGTACAGCTCTCCGCTCCCCCGGCGTGCGATCAGCCGCTGACCTGGCCGGCGACCCGGTGGCGTACCACCGAGCCGTCCCGCTCCTTCACCACCTCGAGCTGGGCGGGGATCCGGCGGCGCAGGTCGGGGACGTGACTGACGATACCGACGCTCCGGTCGCGTTCCCGCAGGGAGTCCAGGACGTCGAGGACCTCGTCCAGGGTCTGGTCGTCCAGGCTGCCGAAGCCCTCGTCGATGAAGAGCGTGTCCAGGCGCACCCCGCCCGTCTCGTCCGTCACGACGTCGGCGAGGCCGAGCGCCAGGGCCAGTGAGGCGAAGAACGTCTCCCCGCCGGACAGGGTCGCCGTGTCGCGTTCGCGGCCCGTCCAGGAGTCGACGACGTGCAGGCCGAGCCCGGCCCGGCGGCTCCCGGTCCGCGCGTCGGAGTGGACCAGGGTGTAGCGGCCCGAGGACATCCGCTGGAGGCGGGCCGTCGCCGCGGCGGCCACCTGTTCGAGGCGGGCGGCCAGCACATAGGCCTCCAGCCGCATCTTGCGTTCGTTGTCGGCCGAGGTTCCCGCGGTCAGTCCGGCGAGACGGGCCACCCGGGTGTGTTCCTGGCGCAGCGGCCCCAGCGCGCGCACCTCGTCCGTCGTACGGCGAGAGAGCCTGTCGAGTTCGGTGCAGCGCTCCTGGGCGGTGGCGAGCGCGGTCATGTGTTCGCGCAGCCGCCGCTCAGCCAGGTCGTACGCGGCTTGCGCGACGTCCGGGGCGGCCGGCGGCTGTTCGGCCGCCGCGGCGGCGTCCGCCTCCGCGAGCCGTTCCGCGACGGCGGCCGCCTCAGCCTGCCAGGCGTCGGCCTCGCGCTGGAGTTCGCGCTGGGCGGCGCTGTCCAGGAGCGCCGCGGCGGCGTCCTGCGGGGTGTCGAAGCCCGCGCGGAAGGCCGCGTCGGCAAGCCGCCCGTCGGCCTCCTTGCGCTGCCGGGCCGCCCGTTGTTCGGCGCGCAGCGCCTCCGCCGCGTCGGCGAGCAGCGCGGCCCTCCGTTCGAGCAGGGCGGCGTGGGCGGCCACCGACTCCGATTCTCCTCGGGCCCGCGCCAGCTCGTCCTCCAGTGCGCCCTGCTCCCGGTCGAGCGCTTCGCGGTGCGAGATCCGTCCGGCGGCCCGGCGCTCGGCCTGCTGCCGGTCCTCCAGCCGCTCCAGGTGCTCGCGTTCCGCCGCGGCCAGCGCTTCCCTGGCCGTGTGCGTGCCGGCCGCCAGCCGGTGGGCCTCGGCGTGTTCCCGGGTCAGCCGTGCGACGGCGGCCTCGAGTTCGGGGACGGTCACCGTGGCGGCACCACTGCCGTCCGCCCGTTCGTCGCATACCCGTTCGCGGCATGCCTGTTCGCCACGTGTCTGTTCACCGTGCGTCGCTTCACCGTGTGGCCGTTCGGCACCCGGCTGTTCTCCCGGGGCCGGACGGGACCCCGCCCGGCCCGCTGTCCGGCCGCCGGTACCGGCCGGATCGGCCGCGCTCACCGCCCCGGTGCCCCCGGCTTCCCCGGTACCCGCCTCGGCCACCTCGTCCCGTGCCCTGGCCAGGCGTTCGCGCAGTACGTCCAGTGTCCGTTCCGCCGCCCCCCGGGCGTCGTCCGCTCTCCGGTGCGTGGCAAGCGCCGCCTCCTCGGTGGCCCGGTCCACGTGTCCTTCGTCCGCGCGGGCGGGCTCGGGGTGATCGGCGGAGCCGCACACGGTGCACGCCTGACCGTCGACGAGCCGGGCGGCCAGTTCGGCGGCGATGCCCCGCAACCGCAGTTCGCGGAGCCCCAGCCAGTTCTCGTGGGCCCGTACGGCGTCCTCGCGGGCGGCGGTCAGGTCCGCCGCGGCGCGTTCCACCTGCCCGGTCAGTGCGTCGCGCCTGCGGGCGGCTTCCAGCCTTCTGCGCGCGGGGGCGAGCTGCCCGGCGAGCTGCTCCGCACGGGTCGCGGCGTCCTGCGCCGTCTCGACGCGGCGGCGCAGTTCCGCCCGCACGGTGTCCCAGCCGGCCAGCCAGTCGTCGGCCTCCCGGATCAGTTCGTCATCGGCCCTGGACTGCCGTTCGAGACCGACGCGTTCGGTGTCGATCTCCTTGCTGCGGCGCTCGGCCCGGCGGGCCGCGTCGAGCGTGCCCAGCCGGGCCCTGAGCTCCCGTTCCCGTACCGCCAGCTGTTCGGCACCCGCGTCGGCCAGTCCGGGGGGAAGGAGGGCCCGGGTGTGCTCGCGGGCGGCGCCCGCCGCACGGTGGGCCTGTTCGGCCGCGTCACGCAGTTCGAGTGCGGGCGCGACCAGGTCGGCCTTCCGGGCGTGCGCGAGCCGCTGGTGGCAGCGGTCCCGCTCCGCACGGCGCTCCTCCAGGCCGGCGGCCCTTCGGCGGGTCTCCTCGTGGCGTTGCTGGAGCCGGGCCAGTTCACGTTCGGCTTCGAGGGCGCGCAGGGCCGAGGTGTGCCGCGTCCGGGCGGCGGCCAGTGCCGAGCGGGCGATGCCGAGGCGTTCGCGGGCACCGGCGCGGGCGACGGCGGCCCAGGCGAGCACTCCCTCGGCCAGCCCTGGTTCACCGGCCCGGTCCTCGGGGAACGCGGTGTCCGCGGCCGCCGGTCCGGCCGCCTGGGCGATGCGCTGGGCCAGGGCGAGGATCTGCTCGTCGGCCGCTCTCACCCGCGCCTCGGCCCCGCGGCGCAGTTCGGCGAGCCGCTCCTCCACGGCCGCGAACCTACGGGTGTCGAACAGCCTGCCGAGCAGCTTGCCCCGCGCTTCGGCGTCCGCGCGCAGGAAACGGGCGAAGTCCCCCTGCGGCAGCAGCACCACCTGGCAGAACTGGTCCCGGCTCATCCCGATGAGCTGGGAGATCTCCTCCCCTATCTCCTGGTGGGAGCGGCTGAGGGCCCGCCAGCCGTCCTCGGGACGGTGTTCGCGCAACCAGCTCTGCGCCTTCTCCGTGGTGAAGCCTCCGCCCCTCTTCTTGGGGCGCGGCTGGGCGGGCCGCCGGGTCACGTCGAGGCGGCGGCCTCCGACGGTCAGCTCCAGGCGCACCTCGGTGGGCAGGTCCGCGGGTGCGTGGTCACTGCGCAGGGTGGTGCCGGGGCTCTGCCGGGCGCCGGGCACCGTTCCGTACAGGGCGTAGCAGACGGCGTCCAGGACACTGGTCTTGCCCGCGCCGGTCGGCCCGTGGAGCAGGAAGAGCCCGGCCGACGACAGCGTGTCGAAGTCGACCTCCTGGGTCGTGCCGAAGGGCCCGAACGCGGTGACGGTGAGCTTGTGGAGCCTCAACGGGGCACCTCGTTCACCGAGTCGTTCACCCGTACGTCGTCGAGGGCCGACCGCAGCACGGTCCGCTCCTGTTCGCTGGGGCCGCTTCCGCCGCGCACGTGCGCCACGAAGTCCTCCGCGATCTGCTGGTCGTCACGTCCGCCGAGCCGCTGCGCGTAGGAGGCGAGGGGGTCCTCGGGGGACCGTTCGGGTTCGAGGACCAGGGCGAGGGTGTGCGGGAAACGTGCGGTGAGCCGGGCCATCGGCTCCTCGGGCCGGACGGGGTCGGTGAGGGTGGCCTCGACCCACGCCTCCCGGTGCTTCTCCAGGGCCGGGTCCTCCAGCAGCGTGCCGAGGCGGCCGCGCAGCCGGGCGAGGGGGCGCGGGACCGGGCAGTCGACGCGCTCGGCCGCGAGTTCCCCGGCGGGTCCGAGGTCGACGAGCCACATGCTCTTGCGGTGGACGTGCTCGGAGAAGGAGTAGGCGAGCGGCGAGCCGGAGTAGCGCACCCGGTCGGTGACCGTCTGGCAGCCGTGCAGATGCCCGAGCGCCACGTAGTCGACGCCGTCGAAGACCCCGGCGGGGACGGCCGCGACCCCGCCGACGGTGATGTCGCGTTCGCTGTCGCTGGGCTCCCCGCCCGCCACGAACGCGTGGGCCAGGACGACGGAGCGGGTGCCGGCGGGGCGGCCCGCGAGATCGGCCCGTACCCGGTCCATGGCCGCGGTGAGGACTGCTTCGTGTCCGGTCCCGGTCGCGCCGAGGGTGTCCCGGACCAGCGCGGGCTCCAGGTAGGGGAGCCCGTAGAAGGCCACGTCCCCGTGGGCGTCCGGCAGGACGACGGGCATGGCGCAGTCCGCCGGGTCGGTGCGCAGATGGATCCCGGCCCGTGCGATGAGTCCGGCGCCGACGCCGAGCCTGCGGGCAGAGTCGTGGTTGCCGGAGATCATCACGGTCGGCACACCGGCGGCCGCGAGCCGGTGCAGCGCGTCGTCGAAGAGCCGCACGGCGGCCAGCGACGGCACCGCGCGGTCGTACACGTCACCGGCGACGACGACCGCGTCGGCCTCCCGCCGGGCCACCGTCTCCACGAGGTGGTCGAGGTAGGCGGCCTGCGCGTCGAGCAGGGGGACCCGGTGGAAGGACCGTCCCAGGTGCCAGTCGGAGGTGTGCAGGATCCTCAAAGCAACGCTCCGACCCGCATTTTCCCCTCACCCTGCTCCCGGAACCAGCACGAACCGGCGACCGTCACGTGCACCGGGACGGCGGTCCGGCGCCCCTACGATATCCGCCGGGGCCCGGGGGCCGTCCCGTTCCCCCTGTTCCGCACCGGCGCTCCGACCGGGACGGACGGGCCCGGTGGACAGGGGCCGGCCGCGGCCGCGTGGGCCTCAGGCGTCGCCGTACGCCTCCCCGCCCGGTTCGAAGACCGCCGCGCCCGCGGTGGCATCGGCCAGCCAGGCCCTGAAGCCCTCCACGTCGGCATCGGGCAGACCGATCTCGAAGGTCACCAGTTCCGCGTACCGCACGTCGCGCACGGTATGGCCGGTGGCCCGCAGATCGTTCTCCAGCTTGCCGGCGCGCTGGTGGTCCACCGTGACGGTGGCCAGCCTGAACCGCCGCCGGGTGATGGTGCCCAGCGCGTCGAGCGCCTCACCGACCGCTCCCCCGTAGGCGCGGATGAGCCCGCCCGCGCCGAGCTTGATCCCACCGTAGTAGCGGGTCACCACGGCGACCGCGTACCGCACCTCCCGGCGCAGCAGCATCTGCAGCATGGGCACCCCGGCGGTCCCGCCCGGTTCCCCGTCGTCGCTGGCCTTCTGCACGGAGGCGCCCGCGCCGATCACGTACGCGAAGCAGTTGTGGGTGGCGGTGGGGTGTTCCGCGCGGACGCGCGCGACGAAGGCCTGCGCCTCCTCCTCGGTGGCGGCGGGGGCCAGTGCGCAGAGGAAGCGGGACCGGTTGATCTCGGTCTCGTGCACGCCCGCGCGGGCGACGGTCAGGTACTGCTCCTGCATCCCGCCACCCTATGCCGCCCGCCGCCGTCACCTTCCATCCGTCCGTGTTCACTCTCCCGTGGGGAATGGTCGGCGGCCGCGCTCCGTTGACCAGGCATGTACGCAGACGATGAGACGATCCGCAGGATTCTTCAGGACACCGGCGACACCTGGGCCGTGGTCGGCCTGTCCGACAACCGCTCACGGGCGGCGTACGGAGTCGCGGAGGTCCTGCAGCGCTTCGGCAAGAAGGTCGTCCCCGTGCACCCGAAGGCCCTGCCGGTGCACGGGGAGCAGGGGTACGCCTCGCTGGCCGACATCCCCTTCCCGGTCGATGTGGTCGATGTCTTCGTCAACAGCGAGCTCGCGGGCAGCGTCGCGGACGAGGCGGTGGCGGCCGGCGCGAAGGCGGTCTGGTTCCAGCTGGGCGTGCTCGACGAGGCGGCGTACGAACGGACGCGCGCCGCCGGACTGGACATGGTGATGGACCGCTGCCCGGCCATCGAAATACCCAGGCTCACCGGCTGAGGAGCGCTCCCCCTGCGCGAAGGCGTGGTACCGCTCCCGCCTCCGGGCAGGGACAATGTCCGCTGTGACACAGCGCCTCGTCAAGGGTGGGCCCATCACCGCCCGGTTGTCCGAGCTGGGGGTGGAGCGGGGCGGTGTGCTGCTCGTGCACGCCTCGATGCGTGCGGCGGGAACGGACGCCGGTGCGATGGCGGACGCGCTCACCCAGGCGGTCGGAGCGGACGGCACCCTGGTCGTTCCGGCCTTCACCCCGGAGAACTCCGACACCTCACGCTCCTATCTGGACCGGGTGCGCGGGCTGGACGAGGGGGCGCGGGCGGCGGTGCGGGCGGCGATGCCTCCGTTCGACCGGGCGGCGTCGCCCGCCCACGGCATGGGTCTGCTCGCCGAGACGGTGCGGCTTCTGCCCGGTGCCCTGCGCAGTGCGCACCCGCAGACCTCGTTCGCCGCGGTCGGCCGGGAGGCGGCGAGGCTGACGGCCGGTCACCGCCCCGACTGCCATCTCGGCGAGGACTCCCCCCTGGCCCGGCTGTACGAGGCCGATGCCCAGGTCCTGTTGCTGGGCACGGGGTTCGACACCTGTACGGCGTTCCACCTCGCCGAGTACCGCCTGCCCGACCCGCCCCGCCGCCGGTACCGCTGCGTGGTGACCCGGCAGGGGCGGCGCCAGTGGTGGGAGTACGAGGACATCGAGCTCGACGACGGTGACTTCGCGGCCTTGGGCCACGCCTTCGAGCACACGGACGTGGCAGGAGCCGGCGCCGGAGCCGTGCGTACCGGCCAGGTGGCCGCGGCCCGGTGCCGGCTGTTCCGGCTGCGCGCCGCCGTGGATTTCGCCACGGTATGGCTCGGATCCCACCGCCGCCGGCCCTGAGGGCACGCTCGCGGTGCAGGGGGCCCGGACCCCGGCGGCACATGCCCGGACGCCGTGCACCCGGGCACATACGCGTCCGGGCGGACGCACCGGTGCATACGCACCCGGGCAGGCACCACGGACCGGACCGGTTCCGGTCCGGCCTGCGGCCGGCCCCTGGATCAGGCCCTCGGGTCAGACCCGGTCCATGCCGGTGCCGGGCCGCCCGGTCCATGCCGGTGCCGGGCCGTCGGTGACGCGAGGTCAGCCGGTCCGCCCGTGCAGGTGTTCCGGCAGATCCGCCACGGCCAGCAGTTGCTCGGGGGTGACCCCGTCGGGGATCGGCACCGGAGCCGGTGTGCGCAGCGGCGGTTGCCACCCCTTCTCCGGGTCCCAGCTCCGCACGACCCGGGCGGGTGCCCCCGCCACCACGGCGTGGTCGGGTACCGTCCCGCGGACGACGGCACCGGCGGCGACCACCACGTTGCGGCCGAGTCTGGCTCCGGGGAGTATCACCGCGCCCGTCCCTATCCAGCAGCCCGGACCGATCGCCACCGGCTCCATCCGCGGCCACTGCTTGCCGACGGGCTCGTGCGGATCGTCGTAGCTGTGGTTGGTGGAGGTGACGTAGACGTACGGTCCGCAGTACGTCTGCGAGCCGATCGTGACGGTGGTGTCGGCCACGATGTGGCTGCCGCGGCCCAGGACGACGCCGTCCCCCAGGGTCAGGATCGGCTCGGTCCCCAGGTCCAGATCGGGCATCAGGCCCGCGGTGAGCGTCACCTGCTCACCGATGATGCAGTGGTCGCCGAGTTCGATCCACGGTTCCCCGAACACGGTGCCCTGCGGGAAGGCGAGGCGGGTTCCCGTGCCGATACGGCGGAACCGCAACCGCCCCGGGTGCTGCGCGGTGACCGCGCCGGTCGCCTGCACCCACGCCCAGCCCCGGTGGACGGCCCGGGACAGGAGCCGACGCCGCCAGGGGGCAAAGGATGAGAACGTGTTTCTGTTCTTCGGCACCCGATCACCGTAATAGGCCGGGACCGGGCCGATCCCCGGCACAGACTGTGATGTTCACCCCACACCTCACCCGCCACACCCCGCCTCCTGGACCCTGGCCCCTGGGCCCCGGAGGCGGTCGCTTACGGTTCCTCTGATCCAGGGAACCCAGGCAGGACAGCGCTGCCACCCGGTGACGAAGGAGCAGGCGATGGCAGAGAAGGCGTTGATCACCGGCATCGGCGGCAAGGAACCGGCCGTCGACGCGGACGCGTTCGTGGCACCGACCGCCGTCGTGATCGGTGAGGTGTCCCTGGCTTCCGGTTCGAGCGTCTGGTACCAGGCGGTGCTCAGGGCCGACTGCGGGCCGATCTCGCTCGGACCGGACAGCAACATCCAGGACAACTGCAGCGTGCACACCGACCCCGGCTTCCCGCTGTCCGTGGGCGCGCGGGTGTCGGTCGGCCACAACGCCGTCCTGCACGGCTGTGTGATCGAGGACGACGTGCTGGTCGGCATGGGGGCCACGGTGCTCAACGGAGCGCGCATCGGAGCCGGTTCGCTCATCGCCGCACAGGCGCTGGTACCGCAGGGCATGCAGGTGCCGCCGGGGTCACTCGTCGCCGGGGTGCCGGCCAGGGTCAAGCGGGAGCTCACGGCGGAGGAGCGCGAGGGCATCGCGTTCAACGCGGCGGGCTACGTGGAGCTGGCGAAAGCACACCGCGAGGCGCACGGAGCCTGACCGCCGGCCGGTGCGGACGGACCGTCCCCGGGCCCCGGGACCCCGCGCCTCCGGACCACGGGCCCCGGGGCACAGACCCTGGTGGCCCGCACCACGGCCCCCGCGCCGCAGCTCCCGGCTCCCCGGCCCCCGGCTCAGTCGCCCGCGGCCACCGCGCCCGGCTGGGGCGGCTGGGACGGAGAGGGCGACGGCGACGAGTCGGGCGCCGTTCCTTCCCCCGCCTTCTTCGCCCGGTTCCTCAGCACCAGCATCGACGCCAGGCCGATGAGTACGGCGAGCAGCAGCCCCAGCCACGAGAAGCGCTTGAGCCACGCCTCGGCGACGACACCCACCGAGTAGATGACGGCCGTGGTCCCGCCGGCCCAGAGGATCCCGCCGAGCACGTTGGCGGTCAGGAACTTCCAGTACGGCATGCGCAGCACACCGGCCAGCGGGCCGGCGAAGATCCGCAGCAGGGCGACGAAGCGGCCGAAGAACACGGCCCACATGCCCCACTTCTCGAAGGAGCGCTCGGCCATGGCGATCTGTGCGGGGCCGAAGTGTCTGGGGAACTTGCCGCCGAGCCAGGCCAGCAGCGGGCGCCCGCCCTTCCGGCCGATGGCGTAACCGATGGAGTCGCCGATCACCGCCCCCGCCGAAGCGCAGGCACCGAGGACCACCGGGTCGATGTCGCCGTGCTGGGAGGCGAGGAGCGCGGAGCTGACGAGGATGATCTCGCCCGGCAGCGGGATGCCCAGACTCTCCAGCCCGATGACGATCCCCACCAGGAGGTAGATGCTGACCGCCGGTACGGTCTCGAGCCACTCCTGGACGTGCAAGGCCGGTTCCTCCCGTGAGACATGTGCTGCCGTGCACCACGCGTGGTGCACGGCGGGCAGCCTACCCGTCCCGTGGCCGCGGACGGCGCCGCGCCCTCGCGCGGCACCCGTTTCCGGCCCCCGCGCGAGGGAGCCCGGACCCGGTCGCGGTGCCGCTTCCCGCCGGGTCAGCTGTGGGGGCGGAGGGTCCAGACGACGGTCATCTCGCTGGTCACAGCGCCGTCCTCGCGGCGTATCTCGACGCCCACCGGGAACTCCGGCCGCTTGCCCTCGTCCAGTTCGGCGACGACGTCGGCCACCGGCCGGCCCAGGGTGGCGGTCGCGGTCAGAGGGCCCTTGGCGATCTTCTTGAAGGCCATCTCCGTGGTGACGGGGAGCGGGACCGCCCTGGACATCTGGTCACCGAAAGCGGCGATGACGATCGCACCGCTCGCGGACTCGGCCAGGGTGAACATCGCACCGGCGTGCGGTCCCCCCACGTGGTTGCGGTACTCGGGCTGGTCCGGAAGCGCGAGGACGGCCCGCTCCGCGGTCGTCTCCAGGTATTCCAGCTTCAGGGTGCGGACCATCGGGACGCTCGCGGTCAGCATCTCGCCGACCGTCATCTCTTCAGTGCTCATGCCGGGATGTTACTTGTGAGTAGGGTTCCTTGGCCATCCCCTCCTCCCCGTTCCCCGGCCGTCCCCGGCCCTCCGCCGCACCGCCGGCCCCGGCCCGCTCCCCGGCCGTCCGCGCGGGGGGGGCGGCCGTAGCAGTACCAGCCCCCGCCCCTCTATGGTTACTGGCCATGTGGCCAGGACAGCAGCCGCCCGGGGGCGAGCAGAACCCGCAGGACCAGAATCCGAATCCGTACCAGCAGCCGGGGTACCAGCAGCCGAACCCGTACCAGCAGCCGGGGTACCAGCAGGGGCAGCCCGGACAGTCCGGGTACCCGCAGGGACAGCCCGGGTATCCGCAGGGGCAGCCGGGGTACCCGCAGCCCAACCCGTACCAGCAGCCCACGGTGACGCAGTACGCCGCGCCGGGCCCGCCCGGTGGGCCGCGGCCGCCGGACGACAGGAAGAAGACCGCGATCGTGGCGGTCGTCGCCGCGACCGCGGTCGTCGTCGCCGCCGTGGTGACCGGTGTCGTCGTCCTGGGCAAGGACGACGCCGGGGGAGGCTCGGACCACGCGGACGGCAAGAAGGCGTCGCCGTCCGCGGAGCCGTCCGAGAGCGCCCCCTCCTCCCCCGCCGCGAACCCGCGGGGCGGCGAGGACGCCGAGCCGACCGTCCCCGGCTGGAAGGTCGTGACGAACCCCAAGTGGGGCACGCAGTTCGACGTACCGGGTGACTGGGAGGTCGCCGGGACCGGGATGCTCTCCGGTTTCGAGGACGCCAAGAACCCGACGGGGAAGCCGGCCGTCGTGTTCTCCGCACCGGCTTACTACAAGAGCAAGTGGTGCGTGGACGACGTCGACAAGGACGGCTCCAAGGAGGACACCGGTCTGGCGGGGGTCGGGACCAAGGGCGCGCAGGGGGCGAAGAGCACCGACGAGGTCGCGGTGGCCAACGCCGAGACCTGGGTGTGGGCCGCCTACGCCCAGGAGGACGCCAAGGGGAAGGTCAAGGTCGGCAAGGCCGAGCCGTACACCACGAAGTCGGGTCTGTCCGGCAGCGTCGCGACCGCCACCGCCGGTGAGCTGGCCAAGAAGAACAAGTGCGACACCGACGGCAAGGCGATCTCCTTCGGCTTCAAGAACGCCAAGGGCGAGTACGCGTCCTGGATCCTGTACGCCGCGGCCGGGGTGGACGACGAGCTCCCGGACACCACGATCCAGAAGATCCTCAGCACGGTACGCCTGGCGGAGAGCACGTCCTGACCCGACGGGGGCCGGTCGCGGTCCGGCCGGCGCGGCCCCCTCGGTCCGTCCCGTTTGGCACGGCGGGGCCCTGGCGGCGATAGTCCCCTGGTGAGATCCGCGAAACCCTCCCCCACCGACGGCACCCGCACTCCGCGCGCCGGCCGCAATTACGGTCTGCTGACCGCCGCCGCGATCATCACGGGTCTGGGCACCCACGGAGCACTGATCGCGGCGGCGTTCGCGGTTCTGGAGTCGGGCGGTGACGCGGGCGATGTGGGGCTGGTCGCGGCCGCCCGCACCGCGCCGCTCGTGCTCTTCCTGCTGATCGGTGGTGCGGTGGCCGACCGGCTGCCACGCCACCGGGTGATGGTGGCGGCCAACGCCCTGAACTGCGTCTCGCAGGCGGTGTTCGCGTGGCTGGTCCTGACCGGTGACGCCCGGCTCTGGCAGATGATGCTGCTGACCGCCCTGTGCGGCACCGGGCAGGCCTTCTTCAACCCGGCGGCCGAGGGCATGCTGCTGTCCAGCGTCGACGGCGAGCAGGCCGCCAAGGCCTTCGCCTTCTTCCGCATGTCGATGCACGGGGCCGCCATCGGCGGGGCGGCGCTCGGCGGGGCGATGATCGCGGCCATGGACCCGGGCTGGGTCCTGGCGGTCGACGCGGCGGCGTTCGCCGTCGCGGGCGCGCTGCGGGCCTTCCTCGACGTGAGCCACATCCCCGGGCGCGTGCCCGGCGCGGGCCTGCTCGCCGATCTGCGGGAGGGCTGGCGGGAGGTCGCGGGCCGGCCCTGGCTCTGGGCGGTCGTGCTCCAGTTCTCCGTGGTCGTGGCCGTCGTCGGAGCCGCCGAGGCGGTATACGGGCCCCTGGTCGCCCGGGACGAACTCGGCGGTGCCCGGCCCTGGGGCTTCGCCCTCGCCGCGTTCGGGGTCGGCACACTGCTCGGCGCGCTGCTGATGATGCGCTGGAAGCCCCGCAGGCTGCTGCTGGCGGGGACCCTGTGCGTGTTCCCGCTGGCCCTTCCGTCCGCGAGTCTCGCCGTTCCGGTGCCGGCCGCCGTGCTGTGCGGGGTGATGTTCGTGACCGGGATCTCGATCGAGGTGTTCGGCGTCTCCTGGATGACGGCGCTGCACCAGGAGATCCCGGAGGACAAGCTGTCGCGGGTGTCGGCGTACGACTGGTTCGGCTCGGTCGCCATGGTCCCGCTGGCCACCGCGGCCGCCGGGCCGGTGGAGTCGCTCGTCGGCCGCAGCCAGGCGCTGTGGGGGTGCGCCGCGCTGATCCTGGTGGTCACCGCGGGTGTGCTGTTCGTGCCCGACGTACGCAATCTGACGCGCCGCGGCCCCGGGCATCCGGCGCCGTCCGGGGCCCCCGTCGCCGTGCCGCGGCCCGTTCCGGGATCAGCCGAGGCAGAAGGCGCCGTCGGGCGGCTCGGGTGAGGGGACGGCGTCCTCGTCCCGCACGGGCCGCGCGCCGGCCCTCAGCCGGGTGAGCGCGTCACCGTGCGCCACCCGGGCGGGGAAGGCGTCGGCAGCGCAGAGCCGGGTCAGCGGCGCGGTGTCGAGGGGGAGGTGTGCGGCGAGGAGGACGATGTTGCCGAAGCGTCTGCCGCGCAGGACGGCCGGCTCGGCGATCAGGGCCAGGTCGTCGAACACCTCGGCGAAATTGGCCAGCTGGGTGCGCAGGAAGGCGAAGGGGGCCGCGTCGGCGAGGTTGGCGGCGTAGATCCCTCCTTTCCGCAGGACACGTGCGGCGGTTCGCGCGTAGTCGACGGACGTCAGCCGTGCCGGCACCCGGGCCCCGCCGAAGACGTCGGCGACGAGCAGGTCGGCCGAGCCGTCCGGCGCCTGTTCCAGCCAGTCGCGGGCGTCGGCGGCGTGCACGGTGATCGCCGCCCGCTCCGGCAGCGGCAGGTGTTCGCCGACGAGTTCGATCAGGCCGCCGTCCGCCTCGGCGACCTCCTGCCGGGAACCGGGGCGGGTGGCGGCGACGTACCGGGGCAGTGTGAGCGCCCCGCCGCCGAGGTGCAGGACGTCCAGCGGGTCCCCCGCGGGCGCCGCCGTGTCCACGACGTGGGCGAGGCGCCGGGCGTACTCGAACTCCAGGTGCCCCGGTTCGTCGAGGTCGACGTAGGACTGGGGGGCGTCGTCGACGGTGAGCAGCCAGGCCCGCTCGCGGTCCACGTCGGGCAGCAGCCGTGCGGTGCCGTGGTCGGTGGCGCGGATGACGGGTATCGACTCGTTCACACCCCCATTGTTCCCTGTGCCCGGGGGTGTTCCGGACGCGCGGGCCCGTTCCCCGGTGGCACCGGGGAACGGGCCCGCTGTGTGGTGACGCCCCGTCAGAGCAGCTCCGTGACCGTGCCGGCGCCGACGGTCCGGCCGCCCTCACGGATCGCGAAGCCCAGCCCGGCCTCCAGAGGGACGTCCCGGCCGAGCTCGACGGTCATGGTGACCGTGTCGCCGGGGCGCGCGACCGCCGTCCCGCCGAGGTCCACGTCCCCGACGACGTCCGCCGTACGGATGTAGAACTGCGGCCGGTAACCGGTGGCGACCGGTGTGGTGCGGCCGCCCTCCGCCGCCGACAGCACGTACACCTGCGCGGTGAACCGGCGGCTCGGTGTGACGCTCCCGGGGGCCGCCACCACATGGCCGCGGCGGACCCGGTCGCGCTCGACCCCGCGCAGCAGCAGTGCGACGTTGTCACCGGCCTCGGCCGACTCCATCGGCTTGCCGAAGGTCTCCAGACCGGTGACGACCGTCTCGGTGTCCGCACCGTGCACCACCACCCGGTCGCCGGCCCGGACGGTGCCGCGCTCGACGGCTCCGGTCACGACGGTGCCGCGGCCGGTGATGGTGAGCACGTTCTCCACGGACAGCAGGAACGGCGCGTCGGTGTAGCGCACCGGCATCGGTACGTAGGTGTCGACGGCGTCCAGCAGTCCTTCGACGGCCGCCGTCCAGCGGGGGTCGCCCTCCAGCGCGCCGAGGCCGGAGACCCGCACGACGGGCACGGTGTCGCCACCGTAGCCGTGTGCGGACAGCAGCTCGCGGACCTCCAGCTCGACCAGGTCGGTCAGCTCGGGGTCGCCCGCGTCGGCCTTGTTCAGGGCCACCACGATGTGGTCGACGCCGACCTGACGGGCCAGCAGCACGTGCTCGGCGGTCTGCGGCATGATCCCGTCGAGCGCGGACACGACCAGGATCGCCCCGTCGAGCTGCGCCGCGCCGGTCACCATGTTCTTGATGTAGTCGGCGTGTCCGGGCATGTCGACGTGCGCGTAGTGACGGGTGTCGGTCTCGTACTCGACATGCGCGATGTTGATGGTGATGCCCCGCCGCGCCTCCTCCGGCGCCCGGTCGATGCGGTCGAACGGGACGAAGGCGCCGGTGCCGCGGTCGCTCAGGACCTTGGTGATGGCGGCCGTCAGGGTGGTCTTGCCGTGGTCGACGTGACCCATGGTGCCGATGTTGAGGTGCGGCTTGGTGCGTACGTATGCCGTCTTGGACATGGCTCGTTCCTCGGTTCCGAAGCTGGGTGTGTGGACCCCGGGGCCCTGCCGACCCTCCCCTTGCGGGGTCCGCCGGACTGTCGGGGGAGGGTCAGCTTCGGGCGCCGCCTGCGGGCGCGGCGGCAGCGGCGGACGCCGCGCCGGCCGCTGCCGTGATCGCGGCCGCTGCCGCGGTGGTCGCGGGGTTCACGGCAGCCTTCGGCGCGTCCGCGACTGCGGACCGCGCTGCGAGGAAGGTGTGCCGGAACATGTGTCAGATCATGTCCGGGGACCGCACCGGTGTCGAACGGTTTTGGATGACGGCCCGGCAGGGCGGTTCAGCCGATGTCCTCTTGGTCGCCTCGCGCACGGAGAGCGGTGGCAGCCGCTGCCGGGTGCTTTCGACGAAGCCGCAGGCGGTGCGGCACGGTGTCGACGAGCGCGCTGTCCGGTACGGCGGGGCGGGCTGCGCCGGGGCGTTCATGCGGTGCGCATTACGGCGATCACACACCTGTTTCGGTTACTCTCCCCAAATGTTCGAGCCCGTCCCCGCCGCCCGGCCCGCCGGCGGCCTGGCAGTGCGCTGCACCCGGCTGCTGCTCTCCCCGTGGTCCCGGTTCTCCCTGTTGGTGGCCGTGTTGCTGGCCGCCGCCGTCACGATGCTGCTGTTCGAACCACAGCGGCTGCTGGCGTCCGGCTGGCCACCCCAGCTCACCGGCTCGGCCGCGGTGGCGCTGTTCGCCCTCGCCTACGGCGTGTGCACCGTGGCGTTCGTGCCGCGTCCGCTGCTGAACCTGGCCGCCGGAGCGCTGTTCGGTACGCAGGCGGGGCTTGCGGCGGCGATAGCGGGCACGGTGCTGGGGGCCGGTGTCTCCTTCATGCTGGGCCGGGTGCTCGGCCAGGACGCCCTGCGTACGCTGCTGCGCGGTAAGTACCTGAAGGCGGCCGACGGGCTGCTGAGCCGGCACGGCTTCCGTTCGATGCTCGCCCTGCGGCTCTTCCCGGGGGTACCGTTCGCCGCGGCCAACTACTGTGCCGCGACGTCCCGGATGGGCTGCCCGCCGTTCCTGCTGGCGACCGGTATCGGCTCGGTCCCGAACACGGCGGCGTACGTCGTGGCGGGCAGTGAGGCGTCCTCGCCGACGTCTCCGGTGTTCCTGGCCGCGATGGGTTTCATCGTGCTGTCGGGAGCCGGCGCGGCTCTGGTCGCCTGGCGCAGGCGCCACCGGCTGGCGGCGGCCGGCGACCCGGCCGCGTAGCCGGGGGCAGACGGGTTCTGTTCATCTCCAGGCGATACGCTGCGCGCGACCGACAGAGGATGTCCGGGACCATGCCGTCCTGTCCTCTTTTCTGACCAGATCCGCACACCGCTGACGGGCTTCGTGTCCGTCGGCCGTTGCACGAACACCTCCGGGATGGCCGACGCCCCATGAGCTGGTTCGAATCATTCGTCCTGGGCCTCGTTCAGGGACTGACCGAGTTCCTGCCGATCTCCTCCAGTGCGCATCTGCGGCTGACCGCCGCGTTCGCCGGCTGGCAGGACCCTGGGGCGGCGTTCACCGCCATCACGCAGATCGGCACCGAGGCCGCGGTCCTGATCTACTTCCGCAAGGACATCGGCAGGATCCTCTCGGCGTGGTTCCGGTCGCTGACCGACCGTTCGATGCGTGGTGACCACGACGCGAAGATGGGCTGGCTGGTCATCATCGGGTCGATTCCCATCGGGGTGCTCGGGGTGACGTTCAAGGACCAGATCGAGGGTCCGTTCCGGGATCTGCGGCTGATCGCCACCACGCTGATCGGCATGGGCGTCGTGCTCGGTGTCGCCGACCGCCTCGCGGCCCGCGACGAGGCGGGCGGCAGGCACCGCGCGATCCGGGAGCGGAAGTCGCTGAAGGAACTGGGCGTCAGGGACGGCCTGATCTTCGGTTTCTGCCAGGCGATGGCCCTGATCCCGGGCGTCTCCCGCTCGGGGGCCACGATCAGCGGTGGTCTGCTCATGGGCTACACCCGTGAGGCGGCCGCCCGTTACTCCTTCCTGCTGGCCGTTCCGGCGGTGCTGGCCTCGGGTGTCTTCGAGCTGAAGGACGCCGGTGAGGGGCATGTGTCCTGGGGACCGACGATCTTCGCCACGGTCATCGCCTTCGCGGTCGGATACGCGGTCATCGCGTGGTTCATGAAGTTCATCACCACCAAGAGCTTCATGCCGTTCGTGATCTACCGGATCCTGCTCGGCATCCTGCTGTTCGTGCTGGTGGGAGCCGGTGTGCTGAGCCCGCACGCGGGCGAGTCCGGCGGCTGAACCGGGGGCGTACAGGTAGCACGGTCCAGCGTTTTCCAGCGCCTGATCGCAGCGGTGGTCGGTGATCTCGCCCGCGAAAACGGACTCCAGTAGCCGCTTCGTCAGCTGCTGGAGCAGCCGCCTTCGCCGGTCAACTGCAGGCCCTCGGCCTGAGCCCGGCCCACGGGTTCGTCGATCAGCCGGTCGTCCATGGACTTCGACGACACCGCCTCATACAGCTCGACAGTCTCGGCCTCGGTCACGTTATTGCTCATCGATGCATTTTCCGCGATCGGGAGTTACACCGAACGTTTTACAACCCCGGGTCGGCCGGACACCGGCCCGGTGCTCCAGAAAGTGGGCCTCGGCAAGGCGAGGGTCGCCCTCGACGCAGCGGGCCAGAATGCCGGCCGCCGCTTTGTCTTCGGAGACGGGATCGGATTCGCCGTCGATGGCAGTGCCGCCCAGGACGACTGGGTCACCGTGGGGACAGAAGCACAGCAGGTCTGGGGAGAGGCCGGTGTCCTCGGGGGAGAAGAACCCGATCAGCCCGGGGCCGGTGACAACGACGTGCTGGTCGCGGATGGGCCGAAGATCAGACTCCGGGACCGGCTTCTTGGCACCGGGGCCCGCACAGTTGACGATCACAGGGGCCGGGACGGCGTCCCGAGCGAGGCCAGGAGTCGCCGCTCGGCTGTTCCTCCAGGAGGATCGAGCCGGCGCAAGAGGTAGCCAAGGCAAGTGGACGTGTCGATCAGTGGCACGGTGAACCGGTAGCCAACCGAGAACCCGGTCGGCAGTTCGGCCGGCTCGCACGGTCGGAAGGCAGGCGGAGTGGTGGCCCAGTCAGGTGGTGACTCGGCCGTGCGGGACGCCTCGGTACCGCTGGTGAGCCTGACCCCCCACCGAAGGGTCCTCTGCAAGCCGGCGGAAGACCTCCAAGGACCGTCGTCCCCACTGGTCGGCCTTGCCCCTCGGCTCGACCCGGGTACGGTCCTCACATCGCCCCGGCCGCCGGCGAGGCGTCCGGCACCTGCTCGGCGATCACGTGCGCCGAGGCTCCAGCCTCGGCGAGCACGACGGCGTTGGTGAGCCCTGCCGCCCCAGCCCCGACAACGACAACGCGCACCTCACGCCTCCGGAATGCTGACCCGACGGAGTTCACGGGAGCAGAGCCCCCTCGAGGTAGTCCTGCACCGGCTCGAACAGCCCGTACGGCACGTACTGCGGGATCTCGCCGTACGTGGCCCAGGCCAGGCCTGCCACCTCATCAGCACTTGCCACGACCGCCCGGCCGCCGACGGGGCGGCATGCGATGTAGTGGATCTCCCGGCCTGTCATGGGGTGCACCCGTTGTCCCAGCACACTCTGTGGCACCACCAGGAGCCCGGTCTCTTCCTCGGTCTCACGCGCTGCGGCTTCCCGTGGAGTCTCCTCGGGTTCGATCTCCCCGGCCGGAAACTGCCATGAGAGTGTGCCTTCCGCCACACGTCGGCGCACGAACAGGACTCGCTCGCCCTGAACGACGACGGCAGCGGCGACTGGTCTCTGGGCCTCGGTCGTCACGAAGACTCCCTACCGCCGCACCTGAATCAGCGCGTGCGTCCCACTCGTACGCCAGGCTTCCCCGTCCAGTTCGAGAGCATCCACGGTCTCCTGCTCCAGGCCGACGGTGACGTCGGACTTCAGGGTCCGGAGCGTCACGACGGCCCCTGGAAAGTACGCGGTGAGATCGGCGAAGGGCGCCGTGGGGTGCCGCAGCTGGTCGCCCACGAGGCGGCGGTAGTTGAGATCGCCCTTCAGGACGGTGAGCGTGGCGCTCGCGAACTCGCCGCGAAGGTCCTCGGGCATCTCCTCGTAGGGCAGCGGAGCGCAGAAGAACGGGTGGGTGCGGACCTCCAGGGTTCCGACCGCCATGGCCTTCCAGAGTCGGCCGCCGATCCGGCCGGCTTCGCCGGGCGCCTGGGTGAGGCGCCGAAGGCAGTCGACCACGTCCGCCGTCATCGCGTCGGAGACGTAGTACGGGTAGGGCTTGACGTGCAGCACGACCCGCCCGGCATTCCCGTGTTCGAGGAGGTGGTCGATGAGAACGAGGTCGGGAATCAGTTCACGTCCCGCGTTGTCGGCCACCACGGCTACGGTGGCCGAGGTGTCGGCGGGCAGGAGCTGCCACAGCGTGGCGCTGTCGTCGGCGACCAGCGCAGAGGCCACGGCGTCACTTGTTCCCGGCTCCCCCGCCGAGATGCTGAAGCCGAGGTCCGCGCGGTTGCCCCAGAGCGAGGCGTGCAGCAGCGCCGTTGCCCGCTCATGAGATGGAACGCTCGCGAACGCGTCCAGGGCCCGCAGCTCCTCCTCCACCGCCTCACCTCGCAGTTCGGCCTGCTTGAACGGCGCGAAGGGATCCACTCCCTGCCACGGCCCGCTGCCGAAGTACCCGACCGCACCGAGCAGCCTGCGGTAGAAGTAGCTCTCCGCCCACAGGAACGGGGCGTCGTACCACGAGCGTCCAACGTACTCCCGCCCCCAGTCCGTCCAGCGCTCGTAGTCGTGCTCCGAGGGACCCAGCGGCTCGATCACGCCGTTGGTGATCTCGTCCAGCAGGGCGTCGAGGGCCTCGTGCTGTCGGCGACTGTACGGGAAGGCGTCTCGTACCTGTCGGATGAGCGCGGGGTGGCGCTTGGCCAGAACGCCCCAGGCGAACGAGCCGGGCTCGTTGCTCAGAATGACCGGCGCGCCGGCCACATCGCCCGAGCCACGGGAGGTCTTCTCTGTCATGGTGTCCAAGCCCTTCGGTTCTCGCTCACGTATCCATGATCCTCAGGGTCACGCCCCCGGCCGCACTGCCCACCAGTACCTCGCCTGTCGTCAGCTCGAAAGCCGTGCATGGGCCGCCGGCAGCTTCCGACTGACCGTCGCGGCCGGTGGTGTCGCTGACGTCGACGCCACCGGCCCCCTCACCGACCACGGCGGTGCGTCCGCCGACCGCGAACTGCGTGGACCACGCGGTGTTGGAGCCGCCGGCCAGGGTCCTGAGCCAGCTCCTCCCCACGGTCCGGACGCGGACGGCACCGTGATCGCAGCCTGCGATCACGGTGCCGTCGCCCGTTCTGGCAATTGAGCGCACCCACTCCACCCCGGGTAGGAGCTGGGTCTCGCCCACTGGGATCTCCACCGAGAAGACCTAAAACCTCAACTCCTCGGTGGCTGCGACGAGGATATCGCCGTACCGGAACAGAACGACGGCGCGCACGCGCGCCTTGAGATCGGTGGTCCGGCGGACGAGCGCGGGTTTCCCGTCGGCCGCGTCCCACACGGCTACGGACCGGCCCCCGGATACGGAGGCCAGAAGGGAGGAGCCGGAAGCGAACTGGAGACCGCCTACGGCACGGGCCGGGGCCCGCGCCCGCCTGGACCGTACGTGCGTCGAGGCGCGTCACCGGTCCGGTGCGGTGCTCGGCGGGGGGCGTGCGGAGGCCGAGGACAGGTCCGGCCCCACAGAGCGCCATGATGGTGGTCATGGAGAAGCCGAAGAAAGGCGTCCTCGTGAGTGAACCGCATGGGTAGGGAACAGCGGTCGCCCGGACCCGGAGCCCGGTGCCGGCGATGGCCGTGAGGACGACCGGAGTTCCCGTACTCGCGGCCGACGGGGCGACCGTCGCGGTGGGGGGCACCACGCTGCTCGCGCCCACGACGTTCGCGGTGGCGCCGGGCGGGTTCTGGTGCGTCACCGGTGGCAACGGCTCGGGGAAGACCACGCTGCTGCGCGCCTTCCTGGGCAGCCGGAGCCTGACCGGCGGTTCGTGCTCGATAGGGGGCGAGCCCGCCGACATGGCCAGGCCCTCGCACCGGCGTGTCCTGGCCTCGCTCGTCGAGCCGGTCCCCATCGCCCGTGACATGACGCTGCGCGAACAGGTGTCCCTGGTCGCCGCCTCCTGGTACGGCAACACGTCCGACACCGCTGGACGTGCCGAAGGGATCATCGAACGGCTGGGGTTGTCACCGTTCGTGGAACGCTTCCCCCACCAGGTCTCGTCCGGCCAGTTGCAACTGTTCAGCCTGGCTCTGACGTTCGTCCGCCCGGCAAGGGCCGCCCTCCTCGACGAGCCCGAGCGGCACCTCGATGATCACCGTGTCGGTCTGGTGGCCGGGCTCATCGCCGAACGGGCGGAGCAGGGCACGGCGTTCCTGGTCGCCACCCACGAGGCCGCCCTGGTGGAGGCGTGCGACGGCCGGGTGGAGTTGGGATGACGACGAGGAGTGCCGCTGCGCCCCTCCCCGGCACCAGGGCGCGCGTCCAGGCGGTGCGGCACCGCTACGCCCGCCGGGGCGGCCGTTCCCCGGTACGGAGTCACACGTACACCCTCTATCTCGTCTCTCTCTTCGGTGTCTTCTACCTGGTGCCGATCGTGCACGCCGCGGGTACGTCGCCCGCTCTCGTCCCCGTAGGGTCTCCCCCCGCGGCGACGGCCGTGGGCTGCGCGCTCACGGTGGTGGTCTGCTGGGGTGCCCAGCTCGCCGGCGGGTTCTGGGGACCGCTGGTGCTCCAGCCGTTCCTGCTGCATGTGTACATGTCCACGGACATGCCCCCGACGAGCTACCTCGGCGCGGTCACGCGGCGCCGTCTCGCGTGCGCGGGCACGGCGGTGCTGGTGCCGGTGTGCGCGGCGGTCTACCTCGTGACCGACCTGTTCGACCACCTGGAGACGGCCCTGCCGGGCCTCGCGGCCGCGGTGGGACTGGGCGCCCTCGCCGCGGTGGCTTGGCTGTGGGGCCAGGTCCGGGCCGTGGCCGACAACCTCGTGCTCGCCGCCGGCGCGGGCATCGCGGCGCTGACCGTGGCGGCGGTGAGCCGCGCGGACCCGGACGGCGGGGGCGGTCTGTGGCTGCTCGCCGGTGTGCTGGCGGCGGCTGCCGGGGTACTCGGCCGGGTCGCCTTCAGATCGATCCGGACGGTCGGCCTGCCCCGGCTCGCACGTGAGTCGGCCCGTGCCTTCGAAGCCCTCGCCTACGCGTGGACGGGCACGCTGCACCACGCTCTCGACCTGTACCGGCCGGAGCCGCGCGGCCTCACCTCGGCGCTGTTCCGGCCGGACGGTCGGCTCCGGGGACACCTCGCCCAGGGAGCGGCGCGCGCGCTGCGCACGCGCGGCCGGGCGGCCGGGGCCGTGGTGTCCCTGCCCGCCGGGGGAGCCTTGGCTGTACTCGGGGCCACCGGGCCGGAAGGGGGCCCGGCTCTGCTCGCGTGTCTGACGGGAGCGGTCTGTGTGTACCTGGGGTCGGGATGGGTGGGCGAGACGTGGCGGGGCCTGCGTGACGAGCTGACCCTGGCCCCGCTGCTCGGCGAGTGGTGGGGCGGGGTGTTCGCCCGCACCCTGGCCTGGCCCGCCGTCGCCGTCACGGCCGGGACGGCCCTGGGAGGCGGCCTGGTGCTCCTGGCCCGGTGGCCGCTCGCCGCCGAGCAGCCGGTGGAGGCGTTCCTCTTGGTCACGGGTCTGGTGGTGCTGGTGCTGGGCGCCAGGTTCCTGCGGGAGATGAAGACACAGCTGCCGCTCGGGCTGCTCCTCCCGATCGTCACCCCGTTCGGTGACCTCTCCGGACTCCTCCTGGTGGCCTGGCAGTTCGACGGAATCGTCACCGTGGTGACCGGTGCCGCCGTGATGGACTCCCTGCCCTCTGCGCCCGGCGCGGCCGCCCTCGCCCTCGGCACGGCCGGCTGCTGCGTGGTGATGGGCCTGCGCCGGGTGGGCTGGGCGCACCGGGGGCTGTTCTCGCGGCTCAGGCGGGCGTGACACCGCGACGGTCGGCCCGTCGGCCCCGGCCCCTCCCCGGACCCGTCCTCCGGCGGGGCGGGCCGTCCGTGTCCGGTGTCAGGCCATTTCGCCGATGACGCGGAGGGTGCCGGGGAGGGACGTTGGGGGGTGCGCGGGCCGGTTCCCCGGTGTCCGTGCGCCCCCGCTCCCTTCCCCATTCCTCCCGGGAGGTCCCCATGTCCGTGTCCCGTACGGCCGGTGCCGCTCTGCTGGTCCTCGCGCTCGCCTCGGTCCCGGTGCCGGCGGCCGCGGGGGTGAACTACGTGGCCCTCGGCGACTCGTACGCCTCCGGAACCGGCGCCGGTGACTACTCGGACCTGCCCTGCACCCGGAGCCGCAACGCCTATCCCGCGCTGTGGGCCGAGGCCAACGATCCCGCCTCCTTCACCTTCGCGGCCTGCGGCGGCGCGACCGTTCCGGACGTCCTGAGCGACCAGGTGGACGAACTGGACGCCGACACCACACTGGTGAGCCTCAGCATCGGCGGCAACGACTCCGGTTTCGCCTCCACCATGCTCAGCTGCCGGCTCTCCACCACGTCGGCCTGCGAACGCGCCCTGGCGGAGGCCGGGGAGTACGTGACCGGTGAACTGCCCGCCGAGCTCGACCGCCTGTACGCCACCGTCCGGGCCCGTGCCCCGAGGGCCGAGGTCGTCGTCATCGGCTACCCGTACCTCTACAAGGAGGGCGGTCTGTGCCTCGGCGGGCTCGGCTCCGCCAAGCGGACGGCGGTCAACCAGGGGTCCGACCTGCTCAACGAGACGATCGCGGGCCGTGCCGAGGCCGCCGGGTTCACCTTCGTGGACGGCAGGCCCGCGTTCGCCGGGCACGAGATCTGCACGAGCGACGCGTGGATCAGTTCCACGAACGTGCACCCGACGGCGGAAGGCCATGAGTCGGCCTATCTGCCGGCGTTCGCGGCGGCGGCCGGGAACTGACACGGGCCCGGCGGCGGCCCCCCAGGGCTCCCGGCCGCCGGGAGCCGGGAGTCGGCCGGGAGCGCCGCCCCCGGATGGCGAACGGCCGTACCGGCCCGGTCCGCACGGGTCTCGGCGTCAGTACACGTCACGTACGTAGCGTCTGTCGGCGGCGAGCTGCTTCACATAGGCGGCCGCCGCCTCCTCCCCCAGCCCTCCGTGGGCGACGGCGATGTCACGCAGGGCGGTGTCCACGTCCTTCGCCATACGGGAGGCGTCGCCGCACACGTAGAAGTGGGCGCCTTCCCGGAGCCAGCTCCACAGGTGGGCGCCGTGCTCACGCATGCGGTCCTGGACGTAGACCTTGGCCCGCTGGTCACGGGAGAACGCGGTGTCCAGTCTGGTGAGTACGCCGTCCTGCCGCAGGGACTCCAGTTCCTCGCGGTAGTAGAAGTCGGTGGCTTCGCGCTGTTCGCCGAAGAAGAGCCAGTTGGCGCCCCGGTGCCCGAGGGCGCGCCGTTCGTCGAGGAAGCCGATGAAAGGGGCGACCCCGGTGCCGGGCCCGACCATCACCATCGGGGCGGCGGGGTCGGCGGGCGGTGCGAAGTGCGGGGCGCGCTGCACGAAGAGCGGGACGGGGCTGCCGGGTTCGGCGTCGGCCAGGAAGGTGGAGGCCACGCCCTTGCGGATGCGGCCGTGCCGGTTCTCGTACCGGACCACGGAGACGGTGAGCCCGACCCGGCCGGGGTCGGTCAGCGGGCTGGAGGAGACGGAGTAGAAGCGGGGCCGCAGACGGTTCAGGGCGGCCGTCCACTCGGTGGCGGTGGCGCGCACGGAGTGCTCGGCCAGGACGTCGACCGCCTGGCGGCCCCAGGTCCACTGGGCGAGTTCGCCCTTGTTGTCCGGGCGCAGCAGCTTCCTGAGCGTACGGCCGTCCCGGGTGCGCTCGGCGACCAGGCGGAGCAGGTCGGGGGTGATCCTGGTGATGTCCAGGTGCCGCAGGAGCGCCTCGCCGAGCGGTACCGTCCCCGGGCCGGGGAGTTCGACCGGCGCTTCGGCGTCCAGGCCGGTGACGGCCAGCCATTCCTGGACGAGGTCGGGGCAGTTGAGCGGGATCACGCCGAGTGCGTCCCCCGCCCCGTAGAGCAGGGGGACGGGACTGTCGTGGGTGTCGAAGGTGAACCGGCGCACCTCCTTGACGGCGCCCGGAAGGCTCAGCAGCCGGTTGCCGACGAGCCGGCCGCCGGCGGGTGAGGTACGGGAGGCGGTGGCCGGGACGCCGCCGGCGGTGGCCGGGGCCTCGCGGTCCCGTACGGTTCCGGCGGGGCCCGGCACACGCGGGGCGGCGGCCCGGTCACCGGGGCCGTCCAGTGCCGCGAGGACCTGTTCGAGCCACTGTCCGGCAGGTTCCTCGTAGTCGGGCTCGCAGTCGGTGCGCGGGACCAGGCGTACCGCGCCGAGTTCCCCGAAGCGTTCGTCGAGTCTCCGGCCGTGGCCGCAGAAGTCGTCGTAGGAGGAGTCCCCGAGGGCCAGGACGGCGTAGCGCACCCCTTCCAGCCGGGGTGTGCCGGGGGTGTTGAGGGAGGCCCAGAAGCCGGCGCCGTTGTCCGGCGCGTCCCCGTCGCCGAAGGTGCTGGTGACGACCAGCAGGTCGGCCGTGTGCGGCAGCCCGTCGAGCGGGCTGTCGTCCATGCCGAGGAGGGTCGCCGGCCGGCCCCGTGCGGTGAGCCGCTGTGCCGCCGCGGTGGCGATCTCCTCGGCGTTCCCGGTCTGCGAGGCCCACAGCACCACCACCTGCCGTCCCGGGACCGGGTCGGGTGCGGCGACGGCGGGGGTCCTCCCGTCCGGGGTGCCGCCGGCTGTACGGGAGTACATGCCGGCCAGCATCCCGTTGACCCACAGGGCGTTCTCCGGGGTGAGGGGCGCGTGGTCCGGGAGGACGGGCACCCCGGCGACCGGTGGGACCAGTGCGGCGAGGAACCCGGCCAGGTACCGGCGTTCGTGGCCGGCCAGTACGGGCGGAGCGGTGTCCGCGACACCGAGCACACCCGCGAGCGCGAGCACGGGCGCCGGCAGGGACGCGGGTACGGACGCGGGCGCGGGGGGACCCGCCGGGACGACGACGGCGGCCGGACCGTGGGTCCCCGCGGCGGCGGCCGGGCCGTGGGGCCCCGCGGCGGCGGGGGTGACGGCGGCGACCTTCGCCAGGGTCACGGCGCACACCTTGAACTCCGGCTGGAGGGAGATCGGATCGACCGCGTCGTTGGTCACGGCGTTGACGCCGAGGTACTCGCCGAAGAGGTCGTTCCAGTGGAAGGGGGCGAAGCAGTCCCCCGGCCGGACCCGGTCGCTCACCACGGCCGGCAGCACGGCCCGGCCCCGCCGGGACGCGACCTCGACGCCGTCGCCGTCGCCGATGCCGAGCCGCCGCGCGTCCTCGGGGTGCAGTTCGACGAAGGGCCCGGGGTTCAGCTTGTTGAGCCTGGCGATCTTTCCGGTTCTGGTGAGGGTGTGCCACTGGTGCTGGAGGCGCCCGGTGTTGAGTGTGAAGGGGAAGCCGTCGTCGGGCATCTCGGCCGGGGGCAGGTGCGGGCGGGCGAAGAACACGGCGCGTCCGCTCGGCGTGGGGAAGGCCAGCCGGGGCACGCTGCCGTCGGGCCGCAGGGTCAGGGGGCGGCTGACACCGTCGTTGAGGTGGCGGACGGGGTTGCGGGCGGGTCCGTCGGGGGCGGCGCTCGGCCACTGGACCGGGCCCCGGCGCAGCCGCTCGTAGGTGACGCCACGCAGGTCGTAGCCGGTACGCGGGTTGTGGAACTGCCTGATCTCCTCGAAGACCTCCTCGGCCGAGCTGTAGTCGAACGCCTCCTCGTACCCCATCTCACGGGCGATCCCGGCGATGATCCGCCAGTCCGGCCACGCCTCCCCCGGCGGGTCGACGGCGCGCCGGCTCAGGGTGAGGTTGCGTTCCGAGTTGACCAGGACGCCTTCGGCCTCGGCCCAGAGCGCGGCGGGCAGGGCCACGTCGGCGTACGCGTTGGTCTCGGTGTCGGCGAACACGTCCTGGGTGACGACGAATTCCGCCGCCTCCAGTCCTTCGATGGCCGTCCGGCGGTTGGCCACCGAGGCCACGGGGTTGGTGCAGATGATCCAGCATGCCTTGATCTCGCCGTCTGCCATGCGGCGGAACATGTCGACGGTTCCGGCTCCGGCCGTGTCGGTGCGCAGGGTCCCCGGTGCCAGTCCCCACAGGTCTTCGGTGAAGGCCCGGTCCTCGTCGTCGGGCAGGGCTCGCTGGCCGGGCAGGCCGGGGCCCATGTAGCCCATCTCGCGGCCGCCCATGGCGTTGGGCTGGCCGGTGAGGGAGAACGGGCCGCTGCCGGGGCGGCAGATGGCACCGGTCGCCAGATGCAGGTTGATCAGGGCGTTGGTGTTCCAGGTGCCGTGGGTGCTCTGGTTGAGCCCCATGGTCCAGCAGCTCGTCCAGTCACCGGCCTCGCCGATCCAGCGGGCGGCCTCGCGGATGTCCGCCTCCGGGATACCGGTGATCCGGGCGACGGTGTCCGGCGGGTAGTCCTGGAGGAACGCCGGCATCGCCTCCCAGCCCTCGGTGTGTTCCGCGATGAAGTCCGGGTCGGTGTGGCCGTTCTCGACGAGCAGGTGCAGCAGGCCGTTGAGCAGGGCCAGGTCCGTCCCGGGGCGTATCCGGAGGAAGAGCCCCGCCTTGTCCGCGGTCGCGGTGCGCCGGGGGTCGACGACGATGAGCCGGGCACCCGCCTTGACCCGCTCCATGAGTTTCAGGAACAGGACCGGGTGGCAGTCGGCCATGTTCGAACCGATGACCAGGAAGGTGTCGGCGTGCTCGAAGTCGTCGTACGATCCCGGCGGGCCGTCGGCGCCGAGTGAGAGTTTGTAGCCGCTGCCCGCACTGGCCATGCAGAGCCGGGAGTTGGACTCGATCCAGCTGGTGCGGACGAAACCCTTGGCCAGTTTGTTGGCCAGGTACTGCGCCTCCAGGGTCATCTGGCCCGAGACGTAGAGGGCTAGTGCGTCGGGGCCGTGTTCGTCGACGATCGCCCGCAGCCGGCGTGCCGTCTCCCTGACGGCGTCCCCGGTCGGACGCGGTACGGGCTCCGCGCTGCGGTCGTCGCGGACCAGCGCGGACGTCAGACGGCCGGGGGCCGCCAGCATCTCCGCGCCGGTCGCGCCTTTGGTGCAGAGGCGGCCGGCGTTCGCCGGGTGGGCCTTGTCGCCGGTGGCCCTGAGGACCCTCTGCCGTCCCCCGGGGTCCGTGCCGACGTCGAGCACGATCCCGCAGCCGACCCCGCAGTACGAGCAGACCGTGCGGACCTGGGTGGTGGCGCCCGGCTGCGGATCCGGCTCGGTCATCGGCGGCCTCTCGTGGGAAACGCTGGTCCGGTGACCGTACGGAACGCCCGTTTCCCGGGTGTCACACCGGACGATCGGGCGGGGTTACGGGGTCTGCACAGAGGGCGGCCGGGACCGGTGAGGAGATCCCACAAGGCCGCGGCCGGCGAGAGGGGCGGCGTCACCGGGGCCGGGAGGGCGGGGGCCGCGCCGTGGGGCGAGGACCGCACCGCGGAGCGGGGGCCGCACCGCGGGACAGGACCGCACCGCGGGGCGAGGACCGCACCGTGGGGCAGGGGCCGCGCCGTGGGGCAGGGGCCGCGCCGTGGGGCGGGGCGCCCGGCCTTCGGCGGACCCGGGAGGGATAATCGTGGTGTCCCGTCCGGCCGTTCGCCCGCGGGCGGGCCGGGCCGAGCCCGGAAGTTCTCCCCGCCGCCACCTGGAGGCACGTATGACCGCCCACGACCTTCCCGTGATCGCCGCCGTCGACGGTTCGTCGCACAGCTGGGAGGCGCTCGACTGGGCCACTCACGAGGCCGTCCGGCGCGGGCTGCCGCTCCTGATCGTGAACGTCCGGCCGCTCACCTCCCGTACGGACGAGGAGGTGCAGCTGGCGGAGGCGCAGGAGCTGCTCGCCCAGGCGCTCGTGCGTGCCTCCGGCCACGCCCCCGGCCTGCCCACCTCCACGCTGGCACCGCTGGACTTCCCCTCGGCCGCGCTGACCTCGCTCAGCCGCGACGCGTCGATGGTGGTCGTCGGCTCACGGGGGCTCGGCGGTTTCCGTTCGCTGCTGATCGGCTCGAACAGTCTGGCGACCGCGTCGATGGCGGAGTGCCCGGTGGTCGTCGTGCACAGCGGCCGGACCGACGAGGACGAGGCGGAGGCCGCCGAGACGTTCCCGGACATCGCGGTGGGGGTGGCCGCGGACGAGAGCAGCGAGGCGGTGCTGGAGTTCGCCTTCGAGGCCGCCGCCGCGAGGCCGGGCTCCCGGTTGCGGATCGTGCACGGCTGGACGATGTTCTCCTCGATCCTGGCCGGCGGGCCCTTCGTCGACCGCAAGGCAGCCGCGGAGGTGGCGGAGCGCACGCTCGCCGAACTCACCGCGGGCTGGACCGGGAAGTACCCCGGGGTGGAGGTCGTCCGCGAGCCGGTGAACGGCTCGGCGTCGCGCACCCTGGTCACCGCGTCGGCCACGGCCGCGCTCACCGTCGTCGGGCGGCGCAAGGGGGGCGAGTCCCTGGGGCTGGGGCTCTCGCCGGTGGCCCAGACGACGGTGACGCACGCCCTGGGTCCGGTGGCCGTCGTGCCCTGCTGACGGGCCCTGCGGGCCTGTGCGGCACGCCCTCCGGGCGCCCGCGTCCCCGTCCCGCGCACCGGGGCGCGGGACGGTCCACCGCACGGGCCGGCCGGGCCGGTCCGCAGGGGCAGGAGCTCCGGACGGAAGGGGTGTCCGGACACCACGAGCCGGGCGCCCCTTCTGCCCGGAGCTCCAAGGAGGGCATGACATGCCGATGTGGTTCGGGCGGCTCAGGGGGGACCGGTCCGCCGGTGGTGCCGGGGCCGCCCCGGCGGTGCCGGGCGGCCGGCTGCGGCGGGTACGCGCGGGACGCTGCGCCGGCGCCCTGATCGCGGGCGCCCTCCCGGCCCTGGCCTTCCCCGCGCCCTCGCTGTGGTGGCTCGCGTACGTGGCGCTGGTGCCCTGGCTGCTGCTGATCGCGTCGGCGGACACGGGGCGCCGGGCGGCTCTGGACGGATGGCTCGGCGGTACGGGTTTCATACTGGCCGTGCACCACTGGCTGATGCCGAGCCTGCACGTGTTCATCCTGGTGCTCGCGGCCCTGCTCGGTCTGTTGTGGGCCCCCTGGGGCCTGCTGGTGTCCCGGGCGCTCGGGGGGACGCCCGCGCCGTCCCGCGCGGTGGCCGCCGTGGCGGTCGTACCGTCCGGCTGGCTGATGATCGAACTGATCCGCTCGTGGGAGGGGCTCGGCGGCCCGTGGGGCCTGCTGGGGGCGAGCCAGTGGCAGTCCGGGCCCGGCCTGCGCACCGCGTCGGTGGGGGGTGTGTGGCTGGTCAGCCTGCTCGTGGTGGCGGTGAACACCGCCGTCGCCCTGCTGCTCACCCGGCCTGCGGCGCGTACGGCCGCCGTCGCGTGCCTGGCCGCGTGCGCGGTGGGTGTGGCCGCCGTCCAGGTCTGGGCACCCGCACCGTCGACCGCCGGTACGGCCAGGATCGCGGTGGTGCAGCCCGGTGTGATCAGCGGCCCCGGCAGCGTCGAACGCCGGTTCGCCCGGAGTGAGGAGCTGACCCGCTCCCTCACGGACGGGGCGGACGGGAGCGGTGAGTCGGACGGGACGTTCCAGGCGGGTGAGGGCCGTGGGACGGGTGAGGACATCGACCTGGTGGTGTGGGGCGAGAGCAGTGTCGGTGTGGACCTGACGCGCAGCCCGGCCACCACGGGCCGGCTCGCCGCGCTCTCCCGCGAGGTCGGTGCGGACATCCTGGTGAACATGGACGCCCGGCGCACCGACGCCCCGGACCGCAGCGGCATCTTCAAGTCCGCGGTCCTGGTGGGGCCCGACGGTCCGACCGGGGACCGGTACGACAAGATGCGCCTGGTCCCGTTCGGTGAGTACGTCCCGGCCCGTTCCGTGCTCGGCTGGGCGACCTCGGTGGGCAAGGCCGCGGGCGAGGACCGGCTGCGCGGTGACACCCCGGTGGTGATGGACCTGCCGGACGCGGACGGGCTGCGGATCGGGCCGCTGGTCTGTTTCGAGACGGCGTTCCCCGACATGAGCAGACGGCTGGTCCTGGACGGGGCCCAGGTGCTGGTCGCCCAGTCCTCCACCTCGACCTTCCAGCACAGCTGGGCTCCGGCCCAGCACGCCTCGCTCGGGGCTCTGCGGGCGGCCGAGAGCGGACGCCCGATGGTGCACGCCACCCTCACGGGGGTGAGCGCGGTGTACGGCCCGCGGGGCGGCCGGGTGGGGCCGCGGATCGGCACCGGCGCGAGCCGGGCACTGGTCTACGACGTACCGCTCGCCGTGGGCACCACGCTCTACGTCCGGCTGGGCGCCTGGCCGGTGTACGGCGCCCTGGCGGTCCTGGCCGGATACCTGGGCCGGGCGGGGCTGCGGCGGCTCGGAAGTCCGCGGCGGGAGCCGTGAGCGGGCGTCCGGCCGCGAGGGCGGGCCTCCGGTCCGGCAGGGAAGTCATGCCGGGCCGAAGGCCGCAAGCCCGGTGGCGGAGCCACGGGAACGGTGCCGGGGCCACGGGACCGGCGGCGGGGCCACGGGACCGGCGGCGGGACAAAGGAGCCGCATGCCGGTCAGGCGGAGGGGCAGCCCGGGGGACTCACTTCACCACGACGTTGTCCCCGGATGAAGTCGACGGCCCGGTGGTGGTGTTGCCGTAGTACACCCAGCGCCACGTGCCCGTCCTGGACGCCTTCACGGTCGTCCTGAGATCACCCGAGCCGTTCGCGTACACCTTCTTCACCGTGGTGTAGGGGGCGGCCCCGGTGGGCTTGAACTGCAGGCTCACCAGGCGGCCTCCGTAGGAGGCGTACTTCCTGGTCTCCCAGTCGGCCCGCGCGACCTTTCCGGTCACGGTGATGGTCTTGCCCTTGGACACCGGTTCGGGCGAGGCGTTCACGGTCAGGCGGGAGTTGCGCTTGACGTGGACCGTGAGGCCCTCGCCGTCGACGTCACCGCCACCGCCCTGGAAGTACACCTCGGCCGCGACCTTCCAGGCTCCGGCCTCGCTGTTGCGCATGTCCCATACGCTCGGGTCGAAGTACATCGTCTCCTTGAAGTCGCACACGCCCGAGGCCACCGTGATGCAGTCGCTCGTCTCGATTGCGTGCCAGAGCCGGTCGTCCGCACCGTCGCGGTACAGGAACACCGCAGGCCACTTCCACTTACGGGTGGTCGCCATCCGGAAGGAGGCGGGCGCCGCGACCTCCTTCGACACCCCGATCACGATCGGCTTGCCGCCGTTCACCTGGACACGGGTGAACGAGACGCCGCCCTCGGCCGCCCCGGCCGGCACCGCGGACACACCCGTGAACACCGCCGCCGCACCACCGGCCACGACAGCTCTCCAGAGCTTCTTCCCCACCTGATCCCCCATCTCCGTGCCGAAAGCCGCCGGACGCTCACCGTCCGGCGACTTTCAGACAGCCGGATTCCGCACGGGGTTGTACACCCGTGGATCACGATCACGCATCGGGCGGCGGTGCCCGCCGGCTCCCGGGCACCGCCTCCCGTACCGGAAAGCGGACCCGGGTCAGGAAGCCTGTTCCCGTGCTTCCTGGAGCACCCGCTCGCACAACCGGTGGGTCTCCAGCGCGTCCTGGGCGTCGAGGGCCTCGCCCGCCCGTACCGCCTCCAGGAAGCGGAGCACGCACTGTTCGATACCGCGCTGCCGTGCGACCGGCACCCAGTCGCCGCGCCGCCGCACGGTGGTCGGGCCCTCGTGGTCGACGACGTCCGAGAGGTTGAGCACCTGCCGCTTGGTGTCCTGGCCGGAGACCTCGAGGATCTCCTCCGCCGAGCCGCTCCGCCGGTTCATGGTCCCGATGGCGGTGAAGCCGTCACCGGACAGCTGGAGCACCACGTGGTGCATCAGGCCGTCGGTGATCCGCGCCCTGACGGCGGTGTCCGTCACCGGGCCGGGTGCGAGGAAGCGCAGGGTGTCGACGACATGGATGAAATCGTCCAGGACCATGGTCCGCGGGTCCTCGGGCAGCCCGACGCGGTTCTTCTGCATGAGGATCAGATCGCGCGGCCGTCCGGCGCACTGGGCGTACGCCGGGGCGAGCCGCCGGTTGAAGCCGACGGCGAGCGCGGTGCCGCGCTCCTGGGCGAGGGCCACCAGCCGTTCCGATTCCGCGAGTTCGTAGGCGAGCGGCTTGTCGACGTAGGTGGGGACCCCGGCGTCGAGGAGGCGCCCCGCGATCTCCGGGTGCGCCGAGGTCGGGGCGTGGACGAAGACCGCGTCCGGACCGGCCGCGAGCAGCGAGTCCAGGTCCGTGTGGCGCTGCGCGGCGGGGATGCGGTGGGCGTCGGCGACGGCCGACAGGGTGGCCGGGGTACGGGTCTGCAGATGCAGTTCGACGCCCGGCAGCGCCGTCAGTACCGGCAGGTACGCCTTGCGTGCGATGTCGCCGAGCCCGATGCAGCCGACCTTCACGAACGTCTCCCTGTCACCTCGCCGCGGCCGGTCCGTCCCATCGCCGCGGTATCTGCCCGTCCTTGGTCCCGGCAGCATACGTGCGCCGCGCAGGAGCACGGCCGGGAGCCCACGAGCCGCGTCGGGCCCCGCATGGCGGCCCGGTGAACAATTCGGCTGAACCGTCCGGCGTACCGGGCGACGATGGGCGGTATGACGACAGACGAACGGACCTCACCCGCCCTGGACGCCGCCGAACGGGAGATGCTGGAGGGCCGGCCGGACTACCACCGCGCGACGCTGGCCGCGAAGTGCGCGGGGCTCAGCGACGAACAGCTCCGGCAGGCGTCGGTGCCCCCGTCCGAGTTCACCCTGCTCGGTCTCGTACGGCACCTCGCCGAGAACGAGCGGGGCCGGTTCCGCGAGGTGCCGGCGGGTGAGGAGGTCCCGCCCCTCTACGGCACCCCCGAGGACCCGGACGGGGAGTTCCATGTGACGGAGGAGGACACCTGGGAGGAGGCCCGCACCACCTGGCTCGCCGAGATCGAGGCGGCCAGGGCGAATGTCGCCGGTCTCGGGCTGGACTCCCTGTCGGCCGGTCTCAGCCGGCGGGGCGAGCCGTTCAGCCTGCGCTGGATCTACACCCACATGATCGAGGAGTACGCGCGGCACAACGGCCACGCCGACCTCGTACGGGAACGGATCGACGGCGCCACCGGCGTCTGACCCCTCACTCCCCCGCGCCGAGCCCGTCCAGCCGCCGCTCCAGGCGCCCGATGGCGGCCCGGACGCCCGCTCCGTACCGGTGGTCCCTGTCGTCGAGCTCCCCCGCCGTCTCCCAGGCCCGGTCCAGATGGGTCCGGGCCGCGTCGAGGCGCCGCAGCGCGAGGTAGTCCGCCGCGAGGCCGAGGTGGAGGCTGGGGAGGAAGGCCCGTACAGCGGGCATGTCCCGCTGCCCGGCCCGCGGTACGCCGTCCGCCGCCCGGACCGCCGCCAGTGCCCGGAGGTCCCAGGCGAGTTCGTCCTCCGGATCGTCCTGCGTGTCGGCCATGTAGTGCGCGAGGGTGCAGCGGTGCAGGGCGTCGCCCCGCTCGCCGATCTCCGCCCACAGGGCGCCGAAGCGGTTGCGGGCCTCTTCCCGGTCCCCGCCGTGGAGCAGCATGACCGCCTGGCCGATCCTGGTCAGGACGGTGTCCTTCGACGCTTCCCACTGCTCCACGACAGAGGTCTCCCTGATGCCGGTCCGGCCCGGGCCGGAGGGCCCGGTCGGTCCGACGCTAGATCCTGTCCGGTGGATCGTGCCGCAGGCGCGGGGCCCGGCGTGCCCTCCCGGCGGGAGGGCCGGGAAGACCCCGCCGTCCCCCTCCTGGTGAGGCGGCCCTTTCCAGGACCGAGGGGACCCTTCCCGGCGAGGCGGCTCCTTCGCGTGGAGCGGCGCCGCGGCCGCCGCGCGGGGCGTCCGGGCCGGACGGCCCGCGGCGGCCTCGGTCAGCCCAGGTCGGGGATCCGCCAGTCGATGGCCTCGTGCCCCTGTGCGGCGACCGCCTCGTTGATCTGGGTGAAGGGGCGGGAGCCGAACCACTTCTTCGCGGACAGCGGCGAGGGGTGCGCGCCCTTCACCACCGCGTGGCGCTCCTGGTCGATCAGGGGGAGCTTCTTCTGCGCGTAGTTGCCCCAGAGGACGAAGACCGCCGGGTCGGACCGGTCGGCCACGGCGCGGATCACCGCGTCCGTGAACTTCTCCCAGCCCTTGGACTTGTGCGAGTTCGCCTCGCCGCCCCGGACGGTCAGCACCGCGTTCAGGAGGAGGACGCCCTGCTCGGCCCACGGCATGAGGTAGCCGTTGTCCGGGACCGGCAGGCCGAGCTCGTCGTTCATCTCCTTGTAGATGTTGCGCAGCGAGGGAGGCGTCCTGACCCCGGGCCGCACCGAGAAGCAGAGCCCGTGCCCCTGCCCCTCACCGTGGTACGGGTCCTGGCCCAGCACCAGGACCTTCACCTGGTCGTAGGGGGTCGCCTCCAGCGCGGCGAACACCTGGTCGCGCGGCGGGTACACCGGCCCCTTGGCCCGCTCCTCCTCGACGAACTCCATGAGCTCCTTGAAGTAGGGCTTCTGCAGCTCTTCGCCGAGGACGCCGCGCCAGGACTCGGGCAGCAGGTCGGTGTCGGTCACGTCCACAACCTCCGGTAAGCAATCGGTTCTTGCTCACAGAACCTACCGGCTGCCACCGACAACGCCGCCGCCCGAGCCGTCCGGCCCTCTTACCAGCTCTGCTTGCGGTAGAGCTCCCACAGCTGCATAACCGTCTGCGGGTCGAGCGCGCGCTCCCCGCCGCCGATGTCCTCGCCCGCCGCGACGTAGAGCTTGCCCTGCCACAGCGGCAGCAGCCGTACGTCCTCGACGAGGACCTCCTGGGCCCGCTTGAACTCCTTGGAGACGGCTCCGCGGTCGCTCACCTTGCGGGACGCCGGCAGCAGTTCCTCGGTGATCTCCTTGGAGAGGTAGGGCGTACCGGTGACGCTGTCCGGGCCGACGAACGGGGCGATGAAGTTGTCCGGGTCCGGGAAGTCCGGGAACCAGCCGCGCCCGAAGGCCGGGTACTCCCCCTTGGTGAAGCCCTCCTGGAACGCCGTCCACGGAGCGCTCTTCAGCTTGATCCTGAAGAGCCCGGACGCCTCCAGCTGGCGCTTCAGCTCCTCGAACTCCGGCCCGGTGGAGGAACCGTAGCGGTCGGTCGTGTACCAGAGGGTCATCTGGACCGGGGTGCTGATGTCCGCCTCGGCGAGGATCCGCGCGGCCTTGTCCGCGTCCGGGTCGCCGAAGGTGTCGAAGAAGCTGGTGGTGTGGCCGGCGATGCCCTTGGGGACCATGGAGTACAGCGGCTCGGCGGTGCCCTGGTAGACCTTGGCGACGAGGGCGTCCCGGTCCACCAGCTGGGCGACGGCCTTGCGGACCGGGAGCCTGCCGGCCGCCGGGTCGTCGGGGTGGAAGACGAGGAAGCGGATGTCGGCCCCGACGGTCTCGACGACCTGGAGGCCGTTGTTGTCCTTCTTGTTGTCCTCGAGGGCGACGACCTCCTCGGCGGTCAGCCCTCGGTAGGTGGCGTCGATCTCGTCGTTCTTCAGGGCCTCCACCATGGGCTCGGAGTCCTTGAAGTACCGGATGGTGACCGCGTCGTTCTTGCGGTCGGCGAAGCCCTTGTACTCCGGGTTCTTCGTCAGTTCGGCCTTGTTCCCGGCCTCGTACGACTCCAGGACGTAGGGACCGGAGCCGGTGACCTTCCCGTCGTCGCGGATCTTGTCGGCCGGGTAGTCGCCGGGGGCGACGAGTGACATCGCGGGGGTGGCCAGGATGAAGGGGAACGTGGCGTCGGCCTTGTTCAGGTGGAAGACGACGACGTTGTCGTCCTTGGTCTCCACCCGGTCGAGAGAGCCGAGCATGCCGGCCGGGCCGCCCTTGACCTTGATCTTGAGGATCCGGTCGATGGAGTACTTCACGGCTTCCGCGTCGAGCTTCTCGCCGTTGGAGAACTTGAGGCCGCCGCGGAGCTCGCACCGGTAGGCCATGCTCGTGTTGTCGGTGAACTCGCACTCCGCGGCGTCGGGCGCGGGGCTCGTCGCACCGGTCGGGAAGCTCACCAGTGTCTGGAACACGTTCCGCATGAGCTCCCAGGAGCCGTCCCAGGCCGCTGCCGGATCGAGCGTCGAGGGGGAGCTGGTCGTCCCGACGGATATCTGCTGGCTCGTCTCCGAACCGCTGTCGGACAACAGGCCGCAGCCGGCCACCAGAGAGAGGGAAGCAAGGGCTGCAGCAGCCTGCAGACTGGCCCGGTAGAACACGTGCACGCTCCTCGATCAGCCATGGGTCGGCAGACCATACCGCAGCGCCCTGCCAGGCCAACCAGCTGGCCTGGCAGGGCACTTGAGTCAATCGGTGCCAAAACGTCCCAGGACGTTCTCAGGCGACGCCCGCGTTCAGGAAAATACCGCCGTCGACCACCAGCGTCTGCCCCGTGATCCAGTCGGACTGGCCGGAGGTGAGGAATGCCGCGGCACCCCCGATGTCCTCGGGGACCCCGAGCCGGGCGAGGGGGTAGGCCGCCGCCGCCTCCGCCTCCCGGCCCTCGTACAGCGCCTCGGCGAAGCGGGTCTTCACCACGGCCGGGGCGATGGCGTTGACCCGTACGACGGGTGCGAACTCGTGCGCCAGCTGGAGGGTCAGGTTGACCATGGCGGCCTTGCTCATGCCGTACGCGCCGATGAACGGCGAGGCGGAGACCCCGGCGACGGAGGCGATGTTGACGATCGCACCGCCGTTCTCCTTCTGCCACGCCCTCCACGTCTGCTGGGCGAAGCCGAGCGCGGAGATCACGTTGGTCTCGTAGACCTTGCGCGCGACGTTCAGGTCGAGTTCGGCCATCGGGCCGAAGACCGGGTTCGTACCGGCGTTGTTGATCAGGAAGTCGACCCGGCCGAACGCCTCCATGGCCCTCTCGACGGCCTCCGCCTGGTGGCCCGTGTCGTGCGCCTTGCCCGCGATGCCGAGGGCGCGGTCGGAGCCGAGCTTCCCGACCGCCTCCTTGAGGGCGTCCTCGCCCCTGCCCGTGATGACCACGCGGTCGCCCCGGGCGACGAGCGCCTCGGCGATCCCGTAGCCGATGCCCCGGCTCGCACCCGTGATGAGCGCGACCTTGCCACTGTCCTGCACAGTCATGATGTCCGTTGCCCTTCCCGGGTCGTCAGTTGAGCGGTCCGCCGGCGACGTACATGACCTGGCCCGAGACGAAGCCCGCGTCGTCCCCGGTGAAGAAGGCGATGGCGTTGGCGATGTCCTCGGGACGGCCCACCCGCTGCACCGGGATCTGGGTGGCGGCGGCGGCCTGGAACTCCTCGAAGCCCATGCCGACCCGGGCCGCCGTCTGGGCGGTCATCTCGGTGACGATGAATCCGGGCGCGACGGCGTTGGCGGTGACGCCGAACTTGCCGAGCTCCTTGGCCAGCGTCTTGGTGAAGCCCTGGAGGCCGGCCTTGACGGCGGAGTAGTTCGCCTGGCCGCGGTTGCCGAGCGCCGAGGAGGAGGACAGCGAGACGATGCGGCCGAACTTGGCCTCCACCATGTGCGACTGGACGGCCTTGGCCATCAGGAACGCGCCCTTGAGATGCACGTTCATCACGAGGTCCCAGTCGTCCTCGCTCATCTTGAAGAGCAGGTTGTCGCGGAGCACGCCCGCGTTGTTCACGAGGATCGTCGGGGCGCCGAGCTCGGCGGCGACACGCGCGACGGCAGCCTCCACCTGGGCACCGTCCGACACATCGCAGCCGACGGCGAGGGCGGTGCCCCCGGCGGCGGTGATCTTCTCGACGGTCTCCTTGCACGCCGCCTCGTCGAGGTCGAGTACGGCGACGGCACGGCCCTCGGCCGCCAGACGTACGGCGGTGGCGGCGCCGATGCCCCGTGCCGCTCCCGTCACGATGGCGACGCGCTGCTCGGTGGTGGACATGCTTGGTTCTCCTCGCCCTTGGATCGCGGCTCAGCGGACGTCAGGAAGTTCCCGATAACTGAGCAACCGCTTAGTACCTTCAGCAGACGAGACGCTAGAAGCCCTGGCACCCGGTGTCAACGGGCCACGGAGGCACGGACGCATGTCACACCGCGCGGCGCCGCCGTCCCGCGGTCCGGGGAGGGCGGCGCCGGAGGGGATCAGTGCACCAGGAGGTCGAGCAGACGGCCGATCTCGGCTTCCGGATCCGCGGTGAGACCGCTGTGCACGGCGCCGGGCTGGACCACCGTGGAGCGCGGCGCGATCAGCCAGCGGAACCGCCGTCCCGCGTCGTCACCGGCGGCCTGGCCCGCGGCGTCGCCCCCGCCGCAGACCCCCTCGACCGCGCGGAGGGCCGCCCGTACCCCGACCACGTCGGCGGCGGGGTCGAGCGCCAGCAGCTTGCGCTCGTCGAGGTGCGTCCGCGCGGCGACGAAGGACCTGGCCCGGCAGTAGACGAGGACTCCGGCGTTGAAGCACTCGCCGCGCTCGACACGGGGCACCACACGCAGCACCGCGTACTCGAAGACGTCGCGTCCGCTCATCGGCCGGCCTCCTCTGTGGCGGGACCGGTGTGCGCCTGCGCGGCGCGGTCCTGCTTCGTCGGGTGGGGCCAGGGGGCGAGGTGCTCGGTGAGCCACCCGGGGGCCTGCGAGGGGCGCGTCCTCGTCGGCGCCTCCATGACGACGCGCTCGTGGATGCCCGCGGCGCGGGACAGCAGGGGCGCTACGTAGGCGCGGCGCAGTTCGTCCGTCGTCCCGAAACCGGGCTCGTCCGCCAGCCAGGCGTCCGGCACCTCGGCGGCCACCTCGGTGAGCAGTTCCTCGGTGACGAGCGGGGCCAGCTCCGCGGCCGCGGCGGCGATGTCCGGGCCGAAGGGGGCCAGCACGTGGTCGGACGCGTTGTACGGCTTCGCCGCGGAGGCTTCGGCCCCCGGCCAGTTGTGGTGCCAGATCATGGTGGCGCCGTGGTCGATCAGCCAGCAGTCGCCGTGCCAGACCAGCATGTTGGGGTTGCGCCAGGAGCGGTCGACGTTGTTGATCAGCGCGTCGAACCAGACGATCCGGCCGGCCTCCTCGGGCCCGACCTCGTAGGCGAGCGGGTCGAAACCGAGCGAGCCGGGCAGGTAGTCCATCCCGAGGTTCAGTCCGGCACTCGCCTTCAGGAGCTCCTGCACCTCCTGGTCCGGCTCGGCGAGACCGATCACCGGGTCGAGCTGGATGGTCACCAGTTCCGGGATCCGCAGCCCCAGCCTCCTGCCCAGCTCCCCGCAGATGACCTCCGCGACCAGGGTCTTGCGCCCCTGCCCCGCTCCGGTGAACTTCATGACGTACGTGCCCAGGTCGTCGGCCTCGACGATCCCGGGGAGCGATCCACCTTCACGCAGAGGCGTGACATAGCGGGTCGCTACGACCTCTTCCAACACTTTCCCAGGCCACCCATCTCTTTAACCTTGCAATCCACGGAAGACTTCTCCGGAGCTTAGGGGCCGGGAACACGGGCCAAAAGCGCTGGGGAGAATCTGGGGAGTTTCGGCCAGCAAGCCGATCTCCCGCGCTCCCCGAACAGACCGTCGATGGTGCCGCGCCCCTTACTGCCGGCCTCCGGCATGAAGTGAGCATAGTAACCGAGAGTGATCGCAGGCGAGGAGTGGCCGGGACCTCCGGACCCGGCCCGAAGACCTCGCCCCGGCGGAGTCCGCGCCCCGGCCCTCAGCCGGTCCAGTACGTGTCGTGCCGGAAGAAGAACTCGGCCCGCTGCTTCTCCGGCCAGTCGGAGACCTTCGCCACCTTCTCGAAGTACTCCTCGCGTGGAGCACCCGGGGTGAACAGCAGCAGCATCGACGCCGGCGCGTCCGAGTCGTTGCGGAAGGCGTGCAGGCCGCCCTGGGGCACATACACGAAGTCATCCTCGGCGGCGTCCGTCCAGCGCTCCCCGTCGTAGATGCGCACCGTGCCGTCCAGGATGAAGAACGATTCCGATATCGTCCGGTGGAAGTGGGTGGCGGGTCCGCCCGCCCGGGGACCCATGTTGATCCGGTACAGCCCGAACTCCCCGTGCGTCGTCTCGGACGTCGCCAGGTAGTGGGTGCTTCCGCCGCCGCGGGGCAGCAGGTCCGGCGGGGTGCCTGCGGGCCGGTAGGTGGCACTGATCTCGCCTTCGCCGTCGGTGTACCGCGGTTCCGGATACGACATCTCACACTCTCCTTAACGCCCTCGCGGCCGGCCTCGGCACGGCCCGTCGTGGTGGCGCCGATATGTGCCCCTCCGGGGCCGGCGCCCGCGTGCCGCGACCACCGCGGCACGGTCCTTCCCCCGCCTCCGTGCGGTGAGAGCCCCACACGCGTCTCCCTCCTCACGTCCCTGGCCGCCGGTGGTGTGCCCGTACCGGTGCGCGGCCGGGCCTCCCCGGACACGGCCGTCCACCGTGTCCGGGGAGGCCGAGGGCTGCGATCCGTACGTCGGCGACGGCTGTCCGGGCCGCCCGTCCCGCCCGCCGGCCCGGATACGCTTCGCCCGGCCGGGAGACGGGCTGGCCCCTCTGCACCCCGCCCCCTCTGCACCCCACGGTACGACGGTGCCTTCGCCTCCGGGCTGTACGGCCACCGGCCGGACCTGGCCGGAGGCCGGGAGGTGACCCCTGCGAAGCCGCTCTGGTGGAGGGCCGGGTGGCGGCCCGGCCCGCGTCGGGCGCTTTCCGGGGTGGTGGCGGCTCGGACCGGGCAGGGGGTGGCGGCGGGCCGGGAGCTGGTCCCGGCCGGCAGCGTCCTCGCCAGGCTCTTCGCCGACGGGCCCACCGCGAGGCGCTGCCGCCGTCGGCGGTGTTCACGCTCGCGGCGGTGGCTCCGGCGGTGCTGCCGGCGTGGTCGAGGGCCGTGCCGGGCCCTCCGCACCGGCACGGCGGCCTTGTTCCCGGGCGTCCGGCGCAACCTTGTGCCGTGCCGGCCGTCTTCCTTGGAGAGCGGGGGCGACGGCCGGCGGGAACGGCTGCGGCGGTCCGGGCACCCCGCCGGCCACTGTTCCACTCACCGCTTCGCACCCCAGAGGGATGAACCATGCAGATCCGCAGATTCCGTACCGCGTCAGCGGCCTTCGTGGCGCTCGCGGCCGCCGCGCCGCTCACCTTCTCCGGCACGGCCGCGGCCGCCGGGTCCTCGGCCGTGCCGGGGCAGCACGTCGACTTCGACGGGGACGGGTACGAGGACCTGTTCGTCCCGGTGCCCGAGGGGACCGTCTCGGGCATCGCGAAGGCCGGGTACATAGCCGTGTACCCGGGTGACGCGAAGGGCATCAGCCCGGCACGGCACCGGATCATCAGCCAGAACTCGGCCGGGGTGCCCGGGGCGGCCACGGCGAACGGCCGCTTCGGGGCGGCGTCGGCCGCCGACATCGACGGCGACGGATACACCGACCTGCTCGCCTCGGCCGGGGACGGCACGAGCGTCATCCTGTTCGGCGGGGCGCGGGGGCCGGCGACCCGGGCGGTGGAGTTCCACGGCCCGGGGAACGCGGTCGGTGACTTCGACGGGGACGGCCGGACGGACGTGGCCGGGATCGACCGGGCCCCATGGGGCGGGGAGGTCGTGCTGAGCGAGGACATCGGCGCGGACGGGACGGCCGGGAGCACGCGTACGGCCGTGCCCGCCGACGTCGACAGCGTCCTGGAGAGCGTGCAGGCCGCCGACATGAACAACGACGGCAAGGACGACCTGCTGGTGCGCAGCGGCTGCAGCGACGAGCCGGACTGCGACGGGACGTCGCTGTACCTGTCGACCGGCACGGGCTTCACGGAGACTCAGATCCTCGCCGCCCCGGGGACCTACCTCACCCACTCCACGGTGACCGTCGGCTCGGTCAACGGGGACGCCTACCCGGACCTGGTCTTCACCCGGCAGCCCACCGGCATGGACAGCGACGTCGACTTCCCGAGCAAGGGCGGCGCGGTGGCGGTCGCCTACGGAGGTCCCAAGGGGCAGAACACCGCGCTGAAGCCGTCCTGGATCACCCAGAGCACGGCCGGGGTGCCCGGTGCCGACGAGATCGGCGACAGGATGGGGGCGAGTGCGGCGGTCGGGGACCTGGACGGTGACGGCTACGGCGAGGTCGTCGTCGGCCTGCCGGGCGAGGACGTGGGCGGGGCGAAGGACGCCGGAGGGGTGCTGGTGTTCAAGGGGCGCGCCTCGGGCGTCACCGGCACCGGAACCCGGGTGATCGGCCAGTCGACGGCGGACGTCCCCGGCGTCGACGAGAACGGTGACGCGTTCGGTGGCGAGGTCCACGTCGTGAGTGCCGCCGAGGGCGTGCCGGCGACCCTCGCCGTGGCCGCTCCGGACGAGAACGCCGGTCAGGGCGGCGTATGGCTGTTCAAGGGCGGCAGCGCGGGCCCGGTGGCCCGGGGCAGTGTCTCCTTCGGCGAGGCGAGCCTGGGCGTGGCCCCCTCCGCGGTCCACTTCGGCCGTCTGCTGGGCTGACCGCGCCGGCCTGTCGGCGGAGCGGGTGCGTCCGGTCCCGGCGTCCGGTCGTTCCTGCCCGGCCGGGACCGCCCGCCCTCCGGCCCGCCCTCCGGCCTGCCGGGCGGTCGAGGGAACGGTGCGGGCCGAGGGGGCCGGGGGCTCCGCGCGGCTCCGGGCCGGGGGCCATGGCCGGGTCGTCCGCCCCGCAGGCGGACGGGCTGCCCGTGCCGGGCCGGCCGGGGCCGGCGGGGCGCTGCCGTCGGTGGGGGCGGTGTACGCAGCCGAAGCCACCGCTGCCGTGCCGGGGCCCGCGCCTCTCGTGCGGAGGGTCGAAGAGCGTGCGGACCGGGCCGGATCCGGGCCCTCGGGCCGCCTTTGGGCTTCTCCCGCCGGGCGGACGAGCACGTGTGGGACCGGCCCCGGAAGTGTGGTGCTTCCGGGGCCGCTCCGCGCCGGGCCTCGCGGTACACCGCACTCCTGTCAGCGGCCTCCGGCCGGTTCCGTATCCCTGCGGGGAGCGGAGGGCCGGGCGAAGGCCGCCTTCACTTCCGGCCCATGCCCAGGTGAGCGGCGCGGTCCGAGTCACCGTTCGGGACCGGAGGTGCGGGCGGCCGGGCGTGCCTGACGTCAGTTCACCGCGACGGGGGGCGGCGTGCCGTAGAAGGTGAGCGGCGGCCAGCCCTTGGACTGCGCCAGGGCGGACAGCGCCTGGGCCACCTCAAGGGGCGTGATGTGCTGGGCGGACGGGTAGCCGTTCGGCTGGTCGACGCGGAGCTTGAAGCTCATCTCCATCATCAGGTCGCTCTCGGCCATACTCGCGCTGGCCCAGAAATCGGTTCCGTGCATGAACTCGGTCGCCGTGGTGCGGGCTTCGTCCGTGTCCGTGCCCGTCTCCGCGGCCTCGGCGGAAGCGGCGGAAGCGAACACGGCCCCCGCCGCGGCCGTCCCCGTGTACCCCAGCAGCTTGCGTCTCGACATGTCCGACACAGCCCCTCCTCCTGTCGGTCTCCCGGACGTCCGGGAGGCAGAATCGATCATAGGAACGAAGGGCCTGTTCCGAAGGGACTTCGCGGACTTTCCCCTCACGGGCACGGACACCGGCGGCACGGACACCGGCGGCACGGACACCGACGGCGCTGACGCCGGACGTCCCGTCACGAGGCGTGCGGGTGCCGGTGGTCCCCGCCCGGCGCGGTGGTGGCCGTCGGGTCCGGCCCGGTGCGGGCCTTCAGGCGCAGGACTCACGGTAGGTCAGGTGCGGGAGCATCTGACGCCACCGTTCCTCAAAGACGCTTGAGGGGTAGGAGGCGCACAGGTCCTCGTAGAGACCGTCGGTGTCGAAGTCGAGTACGTAGGTCGTCTCCGGCGTCATGCCGGTGGTGTCGTGCGTGGTGACGGCCAGCCAGCGCGAGCCCCCGGGCGATGCCCCGGGCGGCACGTGCACCGTTTGCGCGTTCTCCAGCGTGAAGAGTTCGGGGGTGTTCCACCGCCCGTCCTTCCCTATGGACCACAGACGATAGGGCCCGCTCGTCACCACGTGGCGGCCGTCGAAGGCCATGTCGATCGAACCGACCGCATGGTCGAACAGGAGGTCGTGGCCTGTCCTCCTGGGGTGCGCCGGATCGGAGACGTCCCAGAACTCGACGCTCCCGTCGGCCAGTGCCGTCGCCAGTCGTCCCTTGCCCATGGGGAAGTAGCCTTCGGGTGCGGCCGGAAGCACACCGCCCTTGACGGGATGCGCGGGCCGGGAGAGGTCCCAGAGCCTGACCTCGTCCCCCACCGCCTCGGTGACGAGCAGCCGGGACGCGCCGTGGTACATCGCGCCGGCCATCGACGCCGCGTCCTTGATGCGTCCGCCCTTGCGGGGGCGGGAGGGGTCGGAGACGTCCCAGAACCTGATGTGCCGGCCTCCCTCCGTCGTCGCCAGGGACTGTTCTCCGGCGAACCAGAGGCTTCCCGAGCTCCCGAGCGCACTGCTCGCCCTCACCTCGACGGCACCTCGGCGCACGGGTTTTGCCGGGTCGCCGAGGTCCCACAGCGTGGTGACGGGTTCCTCGTCCGAGCCCACCGCGAGGAGCATGCCGTCAGGGCTCACGGCGATGCTCGGGTTGTCGGCGGTGAACCGGATGCCGGCCCCTTTCCTCACGGCCCCGCCCGGCTCCAGCTGCCAGATCTGGAGGGTGTGCTCCAGCCCTCCGGCCCAGTGGTGGGCCAGGAACACCGGCTTCTCGCGGCGCGTCAGGAAGAACTTGGCCTCCCATCCCTCCGGCAGGGTGTACCGGATCTTCGGCGCCTCGATGTCGCTGACGTCCCACACGCTCGTCGTGCGGCCCTCGCCTTCGTACTGCGAGGTGAGGACCAGCCTGCCGTCGGCGCTGAAGGCGCTGGTGCCCGCCTGGGGCATGAGGTGGACACCGCCCTTCAGCGCAGGCGCCCAGGGCCGGTCGGGCCACAGGCGCACCTCTCCGCCGACTTCGCCGACCGCCAGATACCTGCTGTCCGGGCTGTAGGCGACCGACTGGGACGGTTCGCCCACCGGCAGCGTCACACCGGGCAGACCGTCCACCAGTTCCGCCGTCTTCCTGGTGGCGTCGATCCGTTTGACGCCGTTGTCGCGGTCGGCTCCCGCCAGGAACCTGCCGTCCGCGCTGAAGGCCAGGGACGGTATGCCGCCGTTGTCGTCACCCCAGGTGTCCCTGTACTCCTCCGCCTCCACACGTCGCAGTTCCCGCCCGTCCCTCACTTCCCACCAGGCGACCTTCCCGTATCCGCCGGTCGCGACCACCAGGTCACGGCGGGGGTGGGCGGCCACCGCCATGACCGTCTCGGCCCGTTCGGTGTCCCGCAGCACGGGCCGGTCCGGGTCGCCGACGTCCCACAGCTGTACCTGGGCGGGCTGCTCGCCCTCCGCGTCCCCGTCGCCGTTGCTGTTGCCTGTGATCAGGTGGTCCCCGTCCCGGGTGAAGGCCAGGGAGATCAGGGGCGACGTGGCGACCGTCCGCTGCTCTCGCAGGGTGGGCCGGGCGGGGTCGCCCACGTCCCACAGCCGCAGCAGTCCCTTCCCGCTGCCCGCCGCGAGGGTCCGGCCGTCCTTGCTGAAGGCCAGCGTGTACGTCTGCAGGGGGGCGAGCCGCACCAGGGCGAGCTGTCTCGGTTCCCGCGGGTCCGCGGTGTCCCACAGCGTCAGTTCGTCCGCCGACTGCGCGGCGAGGATCCGTGAGCGCGGATGGAAAGCGACGACCGGACTGCTTTTCAGCTCGAACCGGCCCGCTTCGGCCGGCCTGGTCGGCACGGACACATCCCACAACTGGACCCGGCCGCCGCCGGATTCCCTTTCCCGGTGGCTCGCGGCCAGGACCTTCCCGTCCGGGCTGTAGGCAAGGCCGAGAACGGCCTCGCGATACTGCTTCGCGGGCACGAGGTGGGCCGGTGTGACGGTCGTCGAGGAAGCGTAGAGGCTGGAACGGGTCTCGGGGATCACGGCCGTACGGTAGGCGGCCAGGCTCAGGCGGAGCGCGGTCTGCGGGTCGCGCTCCCGCAGGGCGCCGGCCCGGGCGGCCAGCTCCCTGGCGATCAGGGTCTTCTCCCGGCTTTCCGCCTGCTCGTTCTCATGGGCGGCCCACCCGAAGAGGGACACCGCCACCAGGGCCAGGACCGAGAGGGACGCGATCCACGCACGTGTGACGAGGCGTCTTCGGCGCTGCGCGTGGTCACTCGCGGTGACGAACTCCCCCACCACCGGGGGAACGGGTACGCGGACCACGGTGGACGCGGCCGCACCGGCCGGACCACCGGCGTCCATGTGCCGGGCCGCCCGCGCCGGTACGTCTCCCCGGGCCGGCCGCTCTCTCCGGACCGGTTGCTTTTTCCGGACCGGCCCCTGAAGCAGCCGGGTGCCCCGGGCGGGCGGGACCCGGCCGTCCCGCCGGATGTGCTCCGCGGTGAGCTTCTTCGCCTCCTCCAGGGCATCGCCCCCGTAGAGGCCGCTCGGTTTCCGTCCGGCCTCGGCCCAGCCCTCCGCCGCCGCCGTCAGCCGGCGGAGCCTCAGCAGATCGTCCCGTACCTCGTCGATCCAGCCGCTCAGCCTCGACCACGCGTGCAGCAGCGAGTCGTGGCCGAGCTGCGCCCCGCCCTCCTCGTCCACGACGACCAGACGGGCGTCCGCGAGCCGGCGCAGCAGGTCCTCCTTCCCGGCCGACTCCACGGGGAGCACCCGGCGGCGGACCAGCCGCCCCTCGCCGTCGGCGACGTGGACCATGGCCAGCAGGAGGCTCCGCAGAGCCGCACGGCCGGTGTCGTCGAGGGAATCGTGGATCCTGTCGGCGGCCGTGGCCACCGCGCCCCGTATGCCTCCGACGGCCGCGTACCCGGCGTACGTCAGAGTCGGCCCACGGCGCCTCAGCCAGATCTCGGGCAGGGCGTAGGCGAGGAAGGGCAGCGCCGCCGCGTCGCCCGTGGTGCGCCGCTCCTCGTTCACATCGCGCCGCAGGAGCTGTGGGACGCCTTCCTCCCAGCGCAGGCCGGCGTGCTCCGCCGGGCGCACGATCGCGGCCTCCACCTCCTCGTCGGTCAGCGCGGGCACGGCGAAGTGGCCGGCCCGCACGACGGATGCCAGACGGGGGTCGCTCAGGGCATCGCCGTAGTAGTCGGCACGCAGCGCCAGGACGATACGCGGACCCGCCGCCGCGCCCGCGCTCTGCTCCTCGTCCGCTCCCGCGGTGAGGGCGGCGGCGAACCGCCCGCGTTCGGCCTCGTCCTGGCAGAGCGTGAAGTACTCCTCGAGCTGGTCGATGACGAGGAGCCCCGGCGCCCGCCCGGCCCCGGTCCCGTCCCCCGGCTCCGCGGGCCGGCTGAAGCGCGCGCGCTCCAGATCCCGTACGACGTCGGAAGGCGTCCTGCCCACCGCCGCCGCCCACTCCTCGGTGAGCCTGCGGAAGGGTCTGTCACCCGGCGCCGGCACCAGTCGCACAGGACCGAGACCTGCCTGTTCCGCGACCACGGCGAGCCCTGCCCTCAGGAGTGAGGACTTGCCGACTCCCGACGGTCCCACCAGGACCACCGGTTCGCCGGGTCGCGCCTGCCGGACGCGGTGCAGCAGTTCCCGGGTCAGTTCCTCACGGCCGAAGAAGAGCCGGTGCTGCTCGGGGAGGAAGGGGAGGATGCCGGGGTAGGGGCAGACGGCGTCGGGGTCCGGGACGTCGGCCGCCCGCTGCGCGGTGTGCGGGTCCGGCAGCGGCTCGTACCGCCGGTTCACGGTGAGGGCCAGCTCGCTCATGCGCGCGGTACCACCGCCGTAGGGGCGGGCGGCGCTGCCCTGGAGCCGCTGGTCGAGCAGCCGGTAGACGCCGCCCAGCGTCAGCCACTTCGGGCCGCCGGCATCGCCTTCCCTCAGCAGGGCGAGCAGGTGGCCGCTGAAGAGGGTGTGCTCCGCGTCCGGCGGGGCGTACGCCAAGGCGTTGCGCATCGCCGAGGCGAGCAGGTAGCTGCCGGTGGGCCGGGCACCGGCGAACGGGTCGGCGGCGGCCGGCCGGGCGGGCTCCTGGGCGTTCCCGGCGAAACAGCAGTCGAGGATCACCACCGGGTCGGCGGCGGCGTCGCTCAGGTAGCGCTCGATCTCCGTGTAGGGGACGGAGTGCGCCGTGTCGGTCAGGGACCTGGTCCTCGCCGTGGCCAGGTACAGCTGTCGGCCGGGCCCTCGCAGCCCGTGCCCGACGAAGTAGAGGAGGACGGTTCCGCGCTCGTACCGCTGCTCGGTGGGCTCGGCCCGGGCGATGACCGTCGTCAGCGCTTCCAGGACGTCGCCCGGCGAGGCCGGATCGGTCAGCAGCGTGACCCGGTCGCCCATGCCGCACACCGTACTGAGGGTCTCGGCCACGTCCTGGGCCGACCGGAGAGCGGACGGCAGAGCGGGCAGCAGTTCTCCCGGGTGAGCGGCTGCCCCGACCACCAGCGCGTGGCAGCCGGGTGCCGTCAGATCCGCTCTCGCCGGCAGGTCCTTCGCGTCTCCCGGTAACACGGTCAGCCCGCTTCTCCGGACGGGCCGGCGCGCCCCGTGCCCTGCGGGGCGCCTCCCGGCATCCGGATTCCACCTGCCCCCTGGGACCCCTCCGGCTCTCGGGCCCGCTCCGCGCCCCGGTCCCCTTCTGCCTCCCGGGCCCTCTCTGCATCCCGGGCGTCCTGCGCCTCCTCCGGCCCTTCCGCCCCGCGCGTTCCCGGCACCGGGCGGGGGTCCCGCTCCTGCCGGAGCGCCGCGGCGACCCGCTCGGCCAGCTCGCTGGTGCCTTCGGCGGTCAGCCCGCGCACCTTCTCGGAGGAGACCACGACCTGGGTGCCGTCCGGCAGGGTGAGGGTGACCGTCTGGCTGCCCCGGCGTCCCTGGAGCCACACCACGACGGCCGCGCCCACGGCCGCCGTCGGACCGCCGGGGGCCAGCAGCAGCGAGATCAGCTCCCCCAGGGCGCCCATGGCCCCGTCCGGCGGGGCGGCGGGATACTCACGGCGGACGAACGCACGCAGGTCCGGGTCCTGACGGAGCCATTGGTAGAGGTCGTCGTGGGCTCCGTCCACGTCTTTGTCCCCGACATCGACGGACAGTGTCACTCTCATCTCTGCTGCCCTCCAGACGCAACGCAGCGCATGCTTCCCAACTGTCCGCCCTAGCAAACTAGTTGGCAACGCGTTAACGCGGGCGGCACATCGGCTCGGACGGCCGGGCAGCAGGGCAGCCGGGCAGCTTCAACCGCTCGGAGTCAGTGGTAGGCGTGGACGACCGCGTGACCCTTGCCGCGGCCGATCATCCACTTGTTCACCGGGGTCGTCAGCAGGAAGGCGATCACGAAACCCCCCAGCAGGGACGTCCAGAACAGGGCCTCGTCCAGGTGCGCGTCCATCGCCCCGGGGACCAGGGCGATGATCCCGTTGTCGACCAGTTCCATGACGACGATGGAGACGGTGTCGGCGGCCAGCGCCACCTTGATCGCGGCCTTGAGGCCCAAGCCCGCCTTACGGACCGCGAACAGGGTCAGCGAGTAGCCGAACACGAAGGCCAGCACGATGGCCAGAATCATGGTCGGGACGTTGCCCCACAGCAGGGCCGTGCCGATCGCCATGCCGAGGATCTCACCGATGGCGCACCCGGTCAGGCAGTGCAGCGTCGCCTTCATGGCGGTCCTCCACGTGACCCCGCCCATGTGGTGGCCGCCGTGGGCTCCGGGTGTCCGGTGCGCGTCGTGGTCGTGCGTGGTGCCGGCGTGGTGTGCGCTGTGATCCATGACCGTCATCCCCTTGTCCGTCCGGAGTGATCCGCCTCTGCGAGGTCCACACCGGAAACCATATACCCCCCTGGGGTATTCCGCGAGGATGAGGAGAGGGAGGAGAGGAAGGGGACACGACAGGGCCGTACACGCAGGCCCGCACGTACGGCCCTGATGGCAGGCGGGTCAGCTCTTGCCGAGGAGGCTGTTCTTCCGGGTGGTCCCGGCCGTCCGGGAGGCGATGGCGGCACCCGCCGTCTTCTTGGCGCCGGAGGGGCGCCGTCGGCCTTCTCCCTCTTCGCCATCTCCACCGCACCCTTGTGGTGCCCGGTCCTCATCTGCGTGAAGGCGGTGCCGAACGCCTTGCCGGACGCCTTTCCCAGGCCGTCCACGTCCTCCGCCGCCATCATGCCGCCCATGCCGTGCGCGGGGTGGTCCGCGGCCCCCTCGGAGGGCACCCCCTCACCCCACGAGACCGGCCAAGCCGACGGGGCCCCGTCTCCGGGTCCTGCGCCTCCTTGATCCCGGCCGCGAGCTTCTCGGCCCCGGCGGACTCCGCCCTGGCGGCGACGGGACGGTACGGCGGACGAGGGTCTTGCCCATGGTGGCGCGGCACCGTTCCGTCCGGGGCGGCGCCGGTCAGGGAGGTGTCGCGTGGGCCGCCCCATGTCCGCGGGCGTTGAGGTTCGGCCGGATCGGGCGGCGCGCGAGCGCTCTCGGGAGTCCCGGCCGCACCGGGCTACGGCTTCCGTGCCGCCGACGGGACGCCGGGAGCGGAAGCCGGCGGGGCGGGCGCAGGGAGCGCCGGCACCGGCTGCCGTGCGTGTCGCGCCCGCGTGATGCGTGTGCCCCGGTCCTGCGGCGGCACGGGAGCGGCCCGGGGCCACCTGGCCGGGGCGGTGGCGAGGACCCGTTACCGGGCCCCTCCACGGCCTGTCCGGTCAGACGCTTGCGAGCAGCCCGGAACGCACCGGCCGGCTCACCGGAGAACCGCGCCCCGGTCCTACGGCGCCAGGGTGCGAAGGACGCAGAACTCGTTGCCCTCCGGGTCCGCCATGACCACCCAGCTCCGGCCCGGCCCCTGGCCCACGTCCGCCCTGGTGGCACCGAGGCCGAGCAGTCTGGCCACCTCGTCCTCGGTGCTGCCGTCGATCGGGCTGATGTCGAGGTGAAGCCGGTTCTTCACGGCCTTGTCCTCGGGCACCTGGATGAACAGCAGGGTGGGCGGCATCTGACGGGCCCGGACATCCTCGACGGCCGGCACCCAGGAGCCGATCTCCACCGCTCCCTCGTCCCGGTCGATCACCTTGAAGTCCAGGACCGCGCACCAGAAGGCCGCGAGTCCCTCCGGGTCGTGGCAGTCGACGGCCAGCTCGGTGAACCTGCTTGTCATGACTCTCCCAGGCAGTACGGACGGACTCCAGGGGTCGGCCCGTGCCGCCCTCACCCTGCTCCGGTCCGCATACTCTCGCACCCCTTGGGCAAAGAACGTCAGCCGTCACGGTACGACACCGGCAAGGGCCTGCCGGAGGGAAACCGCCCCCGAGGACCGGCACGGCTCTGCGTCCACGGCACGGACCACAGCGAGACCGGCCGGGACCTGACGGGCAGTCACCTCCGTCCCTTGTGCAGTCGCACAGCGGGGTGGGCGCCCTCGCGGGAACCCGGTCCCCGCGATCGGGCACCGCGGCCCCCCGCCGGTTCGGCAGAGGCCCGCGGTGCGGAGAACCGGACCGAGCGGAGCCGGGACCCGTCCCGGGCGAGCAGCACCTCGCCCGGCGCCGCTCACCGTCCGCTGCCGGCCTTACGGCCCGGTCCCGCCCCGGATCCCGGGCGAAGACCAGCTCCGGGTCCCGGCCGAGGACTCACTTCAGGTGCCGGCCGAAGAACCGGTTCGCGTCCTCCACCTCGAACCACGGGGTGCCGGTGTGGCCGCCCGTGTTGGCGTGCAGCGTCTTCTCCCTGCTGTCGAAGGCGTCGAACAGGTCCAGGGCCCGCTGACGGGGGTTCCCTTCGTCGTCCCACTGCAGCAGCATCAGCAGCGGAACGGTGATCTGCCGGGCCTCCTCGCACTGGGCGCGGGGCACGTACCCCCCGGCGAAGAAACCGGCGGCCGCGATACGCGGCTCGACCGCCGCCAGCCGGATACCGAGAGCCATCCACCCGGAGTACCCGACCGGGCCGCCGACCCCGGGCAGTGAGAGGAGGGCGTCCAGGGTGGTCCGCCATTCCGGGACAGCCTTCTCGACCAGCGGGCCGATGAAGGACTCGAAGATCCCGTCGAGCGGCTCCCCGGCCCGCATCGCCCGGCGCAGCTCGGCGCGGGCCCGCTCGTCGGCGGCGGAACGGGGCCGGCCGCCGCACCCGGCGGCGTCGATGGCAGCCACCGCGTAACCGCACCGCGCGGTGAAGCGGGCCCGGGCCACGAGCCGGGGTTCCGCCTTGGGCAGACCGTTGTTGTGGGCCATCAGGATCAGCGGAGCCGGTGCGGCGGACTCAGGCGTCCACAGGGTGCCGGGGATCTCGCCGAGGGTGAATTCGCGTGCGAGGACGCCGTCGTCGAGGCGCTGTTCGGAAGTGAACTGCATGGTCATGCCTTTCGGGAGTGCTCAGAGCGGCGCTCCCGGACGACCTGCCGTCCGGCCGTGACCCCGGAGGGAGCACCCATGTCGATACTGCGTTCACGGGTACCACCTCCTCGTTCTCTCGCACGGCCTCCGGGAACGTAGCAGCGGTCGCCGTGGTCCGCCAACCGGATTCCGGCGCGGGCTCCCGGCTGGACGCGGACGCGGTGGTTACGCGCACCGGAGGCGGCCCGGAGCCCCTGGCCGCACCGCTGGGCGCCCTTCCCGCTGCCGAAGGCGCCGGGGGCCGCCTCCGGTCCGGCCCCGCGCCTCACCCCGGCGCACCTCCCGCAGGGGACGGGCCGCCACTCTTCTCCGTCTGGGAAAGGGGTTCGGCGATGTCCTCCAGGGAGCGCTGTTCCGCGTCCACCGCGAGGAACGCCGCGACGACACCCGCCGCGCACATCAGACCCGCGCCGATGCAGAAGGCGAGAGCGGTGTCGCCAGGGACGCCCGACTCGGTGAGGTCGGCGAAGATGAGGGGGCCGCTGATCCCGCCGACCGCCGTACCGATCGCGTAGAAGAAGGCGATGGCCATGGCCCTGGTCTCCATCGGGAAGACCTCGGAGACCGTCAGGTAGGCGCTGCTCGCCCCGGCCGAGGCGAAGAACAGCACGACGCACCAGCACGCGGTGAGAGTGTTGGCGGTGAGTGAGCCCCGGTCGAAGAGCCAGGCCGTGATGAACAGCAGGATGCCCGGCAGGATGTACGTACCGGCGATCATGACGCGCCGGCCGATCGTGTCGAACAGCTTGCCGAGCAGGAGCGGGCCGATGAAGTTGCCCGCCGCGATCACCGCGAAGTAGTACCCGGTGTGGCCGCTCTCGACGTCGAAGAACGTGGTGAGGATGGCTCCGAAGCCGAAGGTGATCGCGTTGTAGAGGAACGCCTGCCCGATGAACAGGGAGAGTCCGAGCACCGCGCGTTTGGGGTAGCTGCGGAAGACGGTCTTCGCGATGAGTCCGAAGCCGATGCTCTTGCGCTCGTGGATCGTGATCTCACCGGCCGGGGGCGGGAGCTTCTCGTTCTTCTCCTTCTCGATCTCCCGCTCCACGGAGCCGACGAGCCGGTCGGCGTCCTCGCCGTGCCCGTGGATGAACTGCCAGCGCGGGCTTTCCGGTACGTGCCGTCGTACAAGCAGGATGACGAGGCCGAAGACGACGCCGAGGGCGAAGGTGAGCCGCCAGCCGAGGTCCTTCGGGAAGTAGTCCGTGTTCAGCATGACGATCGACAGCAGCGCCCCGCCGACCGCGCCCAGCCAGTAACTGCCGTTGATGATGAGGTCGACCCGGCCCCGGTACTTCGAGGGGATCAGTTCGTCGATCGCGGAGTTGATGGCCGCGTACTCCCCGCCGATACCGAAGCCGGTGAGGAAGCGGAAGAGGAAGAACCACCACGCGCTGAAGGACAGGCCTGTCATCGCCGTCGCGCAGAGGTACACCGCGAGCGTCACCATGAACAGCTTCTTGCGGCCGAACCGGTCGGTGAGCCATCCGAAGAAGAGCGCGCCCGAGCAGGCACCCGCCACGTAGAGGGCGGCGGCGATTCCCGTGACCTGCGCGGAGGTGATGGCCAGACCGGAGCCCTCCTCCGACAGCCGGCTCGCGATGTTGCCGACCGTCGTCACTTCGAGGCCGTCCAGGATCCACACCGTGCCGAGGCCGATGACGATCATCCAGTGCCAGCGCGACCACGGCAGCCGGTCCAGCCGGGCGGGTACGGCCGTCGTGACGACGCCGGTCCCGGAATCGCCCGGTACCGCCGCCTCCTCGCGGGGGTCACGGGCCCGGTCGTGGTGTCCGTCCGGGCCCCGGCCGCCTCCCGGACCGCTCCCCCCTCCCCCGCCGGGTCCTCGATGTCCGTTTCCCGGGTCCTCCGATGCGGCGGGGGTCGTCACGGCAGCTACCTCCTCGTCCGGGCGGGCGCGCACTGCGGGACCGCAGAGGAAATCCAATATCCGCCAGGTGCCCGGAGGCCGCCGCCGCACACGTGGGAAAGCTCGCCCACACGGGGGCACGGCGGCGGAACCGGGCCCCGGCCCGGCGGCTGTACGGGCGGCTGCCCGCCGGGGAGGCGGTTCCAGGGGCCCTGCTCCCCGGCCGTCCCGGCGAGGAATCCGGGAGTTCCGGGTGTGCGAGGCTGGGAGGGGCAGTCTCCGGCAGTACGCCCCGGGCAGGCTGCCCGCCGTCGGCGGGCGGTGGGGTCCGCCGGCCGGCCCTCCCCCGGCCGGCCCGCCCTTCCCCTGGCGCCGCTCCGGCACGACGGCGAAATCCGGTACAGGTCAGGAGGGCCCATGAGCAGGACAGCGGAAATCGTCGGAGCCAGGCTCCGGCGGCTCGCGGGAATGAAGAAGAGGGCCGACGGCATCGCCCTCGACGACGACGCCAGGAGAAGGGAGGGCGAACGGGAGGAGGCCGCCGCCCGGACGCGGGAGTGCCGGGCGCGGGAATCCGTGGAGCGGTGGCACGTCCGGCGGACCGGGCCGTGAGGGTGGCAGGCCACCCGGTGTGACCGCCCGTCATGACCGCCCGCCCGACGGGGCCGTCCCGTCATGACCGCCCGCCCGACGGGCCCGCCCCGTCATGGCCGCCCCGGCGTGACCGGCCGCCTCTTTCGCGCGGTGCTCTTACAGCAGGAGGGCGTAGGCCAGGAAGAAGGCCGCCACCAGCACGACAACGGTGAGGATCGCGATCAGCGGCCCTTTGCCCCAGCCCCTGGGGGTGTGTGCCGCGGACCGGCCTCGGAGGTGCTCCCCTCGGCCGGGGGCGTCTCGCCCGCGGGTACACCGCCGCCGGGCTCGAGGCCCGGGGTGGTGTGCGGGTCGGGGTCGGGGTTGCCTGTGCTCATACGCCTCCAGGTACCCGATCACGGACCGGCCTACCAGGGTGCCCCCGTCCAGGCGTACGGGCCCGGGGGCCCTGCCGCCGGGAAGCCTGCCCGGTTCCGGTCACCGGGGCGACGCGGGGGCCGGGTCCGCGTGGAGCGCCTGCCCGGTGTGCTCGGGCGGGGCCGCCGGGCAGGGGGTCCGCCAGGCCGTTTCGCGCAGCAGGCGCAGGCCGTTGAGGCCGACGACGACCGTGGAGCCCTCGTGGCCGGCCACACCGAGCGGCAGCGGCAGCGTGCCCACCAGGTCCCAGACCACCAGGACCGTGATGAACAGGCCCGCGATGACGAGGTTCTGGGTGACCAGGCGCCGGGCGGTCCGGGAGAGGGCGATCACTGCGGGGACGGTGGCGAGTTCGTCGCGGACGACGACGGCGTCGGCGGTCTCCAGGGCGAGGTCGGAACCCGCCTTGCCCATGGCGATGCCGGAGTGCGCGGCGGCCAGGGCGGGGGCGTCGTTGACGCCGTCACCGACCACCAGCACGGTACGGCCCTCACTCTCCCACTGCCGGACCGCGGCCACCTTGTCCTGGGGCAGCAGACCGGCTCGGACGTCGGTGATGCCGACCTGGCCGGCCAGGTGCCGGGCGGCCTTCTCGTTGTCACCGGTCAGCAGTACGGGTGGCCGCCCGGTCAGTCCGGTGAGGGCGGCGACGGTGGCCGCGGCGTCCGGCCGCAGCCGGTCGGCGACACCGATCACCCCGGCCGGGACGCCGTCGCGCAGCACCAGCACCGCGGTCCGCCCGGCGCCCTCCAGCTCCCGTACGAGGGCCCGTGCGGGGCCGGTGACGTGGGGGCGGAGGCGGGCCGGGGACCCGACCTGGACGACGTGGCCGTCGACGGTGGCGCTCACACCCTGTCCGGGGGCGGAGGTGAAGGCGGTCGCGTCGGGCAGGGGCAGGTTCCGTTCACGGGCGGCGTCGACGACGGCCCGGGCCAGCGGGTGTTCGCTGGGGTGCTCGGCGGCGGCCGCCAGGGTCAGGAGCGCCTCCTCGGTGAGGCCCGCGCCGGGCAGGGCGTACGTGTCGGTGACGCGCGGGGCGCCTTCGGTGAGGGTGCCGGTCTTGTCCAGGGCGACCGTGTCGGTCTGCCCGAGGCGTTCCATGACGACGGCGGACTTGGCCAGGACACCGTGCCGTCCGGCGTTGGCGATGGCCGACAGCAGTGGCGGCATGGTGGACAGCACCACCGCGCACGGGGAGGCCACGATCATGAAGGTCATCGCCCGGAGCAGGGCGGACCGCGGATCGGAGCCGAAGGCCAGGGGCACGGCGAAGACCGCGAGGGTGGCGATCACCATGCCGAGGGAGTACCGCTGCTCGATCTTCTCGATGAACAGCTGGGTGGGCGCCTTGGTCTCGGAGGCTTCCTCGACCATCTTCACGATGCGGGCGATCACCGAGTCCGCCGGGTCGCGTTCCACCCGTACCCGCAGGGCACCGGTGCCGTTGACGGTGCCGGCGAACACTTCGTCACCCGCCTGCCTGGACACCGGGAGCGGTTCGCCGGTGATGGTGGCCTGGTCGACGTCGCTCTCCCCGGCGAGCACCCGGCCGTCGGCGCCGATCCGCTCACCGGGCCGGACCAGGACCGTGTCCCCGGGCCGCAGTTCGCCGGCTCCGACCGTCTCCTCACCGCCGTCGGGCAGGAGTCTGGTCGCCGTGGCGGGGGCCAGGCCGAGCAGACCGCGTACCGAGTCCGCGGTGCGGGCGGTCGCCACCGCCTCCAGGGCGCCGGAGGTCGCGAAGATGACGATCAGCAGCGCCCCGTCGAGGACCTGTCCTACGGCGGCGGCGCCGAGGGCGGCGACCACCATCAGGAGATCCACGTCGAGGGTCCTGTCCTTCAGGGCCTTCAGCCCCTCCCACCCCGGTTCCCAGCCGCCGGTGACGTAGGTGGCGGCGAACAGCGGTCCCCAGGTCCACGCCGGGGCGCCGAGCAGCTCCAGCGGCAGGGCGGCCAGGAACAGCGTCAGAGAGGCCAGCGCCCAGCGGACCTCGGGCAGCGCCAGGACGCGGGCGCGGCGCCGCGGCAAGGACCGGGCGGGCGGTGCGGGGGCGGACGCGACCCCCTGCTCCAGAGCTGAAGACATGACAGAACGACCCTTCACGGGCGACCGGCTGCGACGCACCCACCATACAGGAACACCTGAACAGGTTTTCAGTAGTGATGGGTAGGATGGCCCCATGGGCCACGGAGTCGACACCACCAGCAACGCCACTCCCCGCGAGCGCCTCGACGCGGTCGGGACCGCCGACGTCGCGGCGACCCTCCAGGCCCTGGCCACCCCCTCACGTCTGCACATCCTGGCCCGGCTCCAGGAAGGACCGTGTTCCGTCAACGACCTGGCGACCGCCGTGGGCATGGAGTCTTCCGCCTGTTCCCACCAGTTGCGCCTGCTGCGCAATCTCGGCCTGGTCACCGGCGAGCGTCACGGCCGCTCGATCATCTACGCCCTCTACGACGACCATGTCGCCGAACTCCTCGACCAGGCCCTCTACCACGTGGAGCACCTGCGCATGGGAGCGCGTGACGCCCGGGCGGCCGACCGGCCCGAGCCGACGACGGCCGGCTGAAACCGGCCCGCGGGGTACGGACGCCGGCGCCCGCGCGACCCAGGACCGCCCTCTCCTGACAAGTCCCCGTCGTGGACCGGCCGTTCAGCCGGCCCGCAGGTCCGGCGTCCGGAGCAGCTCGTCGCACGCCCGTTCACAGGACCGGCAGGCTTCGGCACACAGGCGGCAGTGCTCGTGCACGTCCGCGTGGGATTCGCATACGTCGGCACACGCCTTGCACGCCACCGCGCACGCCTGGAGGACGGCGCGGGTGACATCGGCGTCGCCACCGGTGCGGCGGGTCAGCACGGCGGCGGTGGCGGCGCAGATGCCGGCGCAGTCCAGGTCGGTGCGGACGCACCTGACGAGGTCGCCGACCATCTCTTCGGCCAGGCAGGCGTCCGCGCACGCGGTACACGTCTGCGCGCAGGCGACGCACTCCTCGATGCAGCGGCCGAGCTTCTCCCGGTCGACGCCGCCGAGACCGGCGGGGTGGGTGGCGAGCATGTCCCTGACCGTGGTCATCGCATGGCCTCCTTCGCGACGGGGCCCGGCGCGCCCGGCGGCCGCACCTGTCCGGGCCCCCGGGTTCCAGCCTCCGGCCTCCGTACGGGGCGCGCAAACGGGTCAACGGCCGCGGCCCGGCCCCCGTCCGCTCACGCCGTAGCACCACACCGATCCGCACCCTTCCGCATCCCTCCGCACCGATCCGCACCACCGAAGGCCGGTGCCCCCGCCGTCACCGTCGCCGTAGGGTCGCCGCCGCCCCGGCCCCACGCACGACTCGGGGGTCCCGGTGGGCTGTCCGGCCGAAAAGAGACCTGACAGGACACCCAGCCAAAGGGCCTTAAAAGGATGTTTCGGACACCCATGCTCGGGCACTCGACCTCTGGTGGACCCATCCGGTTCTCAGGAATGAGGCAAAGGAGCGAACGCCATGTCGAACCCGCAGCAGCCCGAGAAGAGGCGCAGCGACAAAGGCGGAGGAACCCCGCAGGACAGCGCCGAACTGAAGGCGCGGCAGCCCGGCACCCCACGGGGCAGTGGCCGGCCCCACGGCACGGACAAGGGCAGGTCGGGAGGCGGCCGGGGCGGCGGCATACCGCCCGCGCAGCGCCCCGACCACCCGTGACGGAAACTTCGGCACAGCCGCCGCAGGCCTCCTCGGCACCCCGCGCCACCGGCACGAGGGCCGCCGGGACCAGACCCGGCCGGAAGGCCGGCAGGGCCTGCGGCGGCCTTCCGGCGCACCCGCGCCCCATGGCCGTTCCCCCTCCGGACGGAACGGCCCCAAAGCCGTCCCGTCCGGCCCGTGCCGCTGTCGCCCCGGGGCCCGGCCCCCGGCCGCCCGGCACCGGATCCTCGCCCGGGCGGGTGCCTTCCCGGCATGCCGTAGGACGCCTTCCAGACGCATCCGCTTTATCTGTCTTGTCTGTATGCATCCGGTCCGAACGGCCCGTGCGCCCCGGCCGCCCCGAGGCGGCGTGGCGTCCGGTCTCCTCGTGCCGCCGAGCGCCACTCCCCACCGAGCCCGAGGAGACATCCGGTCATGCGCGCACTCGCTCTCGTCTGCACCTTGAACGCCTCGCCCGCACGATCCAGCAGCCATCTCCTGGCCGAGCAGGTCATGGCCGAGTTCGAACGCCATGGCGTGCGGGGCGAGATCGTCCGTGTGGCCGACCACGATGTCCGCCCGGGTGTCGGGGTGGACATGGGCGGCGGTGATGCCTGGCCGGCCCTCCGGGAGAAGGTCCTGGCGAGCGACATCCTCCTGGTGGCGACGCCCATCTGGCTCGGGCACCCCTCCAGCGTCTGCCAGCGGGTCCTGGAGCGCCTCGACGCCGAACTGTCCGAGACGGACGACCAGGGCCGCCCCCACCTCTACGGGAAGGTGGCGGCCGTGGCCGTCGTGGGCAACGAGGACGGGGCGCACAAGGTGAGCGCCGACGTGTTCCAGGGGCTGGACGACGTCGGTTTCTCCCTGGCTCCGGGCGCGGTCACGTACTGGGTGGGCGAAGCCATGCACGGCACCGACTACCAGGACCTGGACGAGGTCCCCGAGGCCGTCGCCTCCACGACCCGCACACTCGCCGTCAATACCGTGCATCTGGCACGGCTGCTCGCCGACCACCCCTACCCGGCGTCCTGACCCGCGAGCGGACCGGCCGGTGCCCGTCTCCGCCTCCCTGTACGCGGAGGAGGAGACGGGCACCGGCGCTGTCCAGCCGGGTACCGGTGCCGTTCAGCCGGGTACCGGTGCCGTTCAGCCGGGTACCGGTGCCGTTCAGCCGGGTACCGGTGCCGTTCAGGCGGGAGCCGAGGCCCACCTCCCGAACGACGAGCGGCGCACCTGTTCACGGGCCGCGTCGATCGCCTTGGCGATGTCCCGCGTCCCGGTGGAGACGCACAGGGTGTAGCAGACGTCCTCGAGGCGTCTGCGCACCTCGTCGTGGTCCTCGGCGTGTTTCGCCCGGAGTTCGTCGTAGCGGCGCAGCAGCTCTTCGAGTACCGCGGGATGTGCTGACAGCATCGCGCTCAGCCTCTCTCTCACTTCAGGGTGCCCGCCGGGACGCGGAGCGGGAGACCGGCTCCGCTGGGCCCGCCCCCGCCTCAGGGATCCGCCGCTCAGGGGCCGGCGGACGCCGGGCCGGGCGCGGGAGGAGGTCTCCGGTCCCTGACACCGCACCGCGCGCCCGGCAGAGCCGTCCGCACATCGGAACGGGGCAGTGGCATCGGAACGGAGCGGTGGGGAAGGGGGAGCGGCGGGAGGGTCGGGACCGGGTGACCCGGCGTCTTCGCCGTCACCCCGGGGAAGGCGGCCGGTCGTGACCGGCTGTTCGCCCGCCTTGCTCCACCAGAGTCCCGGCCGGACGACGCCTGTGCAAGTGCGAAGGCGCGTGCACGCCCTGCGGGCGACCCCCGGCCCCTCCCGGAGGCCCCCGCGCGGGCCCCGCCGGCTCCCCCGCGAGGAGCCCTCCGGGGCGCCCCGGAGGTTCCGGCGGCGAGAAGCCGCCATGCGTTTGTCCCCGTTTTCCACGGGTACGTGAGTGTTCGCGCTTCGGGTGCGGGACTGCCGCGCACCTCTGCCCCGTACGCCCGCCACGGCCGGACGCCTCCGCCGCACGGTCCGGAGCGGGGAGGCAGGAGCCGCCGGTGCGCCCTCGCTCCGCCGGGAGCGGCATCCCGCCCTGAACGCCGGCGCACGCCCCCGGGACGCCGGCGCGTATCTCCCGACGTCGGCACGTCCTCGGGACGCCGACGGCCCGCGACACGCCCCTCAGGAGGCAGAGATGACGGAAGAGACCCGGCGGATCCCCCCGGTGGCGCTCGTGACGGGCGCGGATTCGGGGATCGGCAGAGCCGTGGCGGTGAAACTCGGGCAGCAGGGCATGGACGTGGGCGTCACCTGGCACCGCGACCGCGAGGGAGGCGAGGCCACGGTGCGCGAGGTGCGCGCCTCGGGGCGCCGCGCCGTATCGGCCCGTCTGGACCTCTCGGACCTGCCGGCCGCAGCGGACGTGGTGGACGTCCTCGCGGAGACGCTGGGCCGCGTCGACGTCCTGGTCAACTGCGCCGGTACGGGGACGGCCAGCCGCTTCCTCGACCTGGATCTCGCCACGGTCCGGCAGGTGGTCGACGTGGACCTCGTCGGGCCCTTGCTCCTGTCCCAGCGCGCGGCCCGCCGCATGATCGACCGGGGCGAGGGCGGCCGCATCGTGAACATCACCTCGGTGCACGAGCACCAGCCGAGGGTGGGAGCGGCCCCCTACTGCGCGGCGAAGGGCGGCCTGGGGCTGCTGACGCAGGTGATGGCGCTGGAACTGGCGGAGTACGGGATCACGGTGAACGCGGTGGCTCCCGGGGAGATCGCGACCCCGATGACCGGTCAGGAGGACGTGGAGGTGGCGGGGGTGGACCGGCCCGGAATCCCGCTCGGCCGGCCCGGCGACGCCCGGGAGGTGGCCTCCGTCGTCGCCTTCCTGGCCGGGCCGGAGGCGTCGTACACGACCGGGGCCTCCTGGGTGGTGGACGGCGGGATGCTGCGCATGGGCCCGCAGGCGGGCTCGCATCTGTCCTCCGACGACTGGCGCCGGCCCTGAACCCGGGCGGCGGGCCGGTACGGTCCCGGCCCGCCGGGCACGGCACGGGCCGGGACCGCTCCGTGCCCCGTTCACGGGGTCAGCCGGTCCTCCGGCCGGCCAGCGGCGCGGTGTCCTCCCCCCGGCCGCTGCGCACCCCGCGCAGAAAGGCGCTCAGCGCCTCCTCGGACGACCGGGACGGCTGCCACCCCAGTACCTCGCGGGCTCTTCGGGAGTCCAGGACCGGCAGCCGCAGGACGGCGTCGAAGAGATGGGGCGAGGCCGGTACGGCATGGGCCCGCCACAGGGCCGCGAGTACGGCACGGGCCGGCGCCCTGGGAACGCGCACGACCCGGGCACCGAGCAGGCCGCCCAGCTTCCGTGCGTCGATCACCGGGCCGGCCGCCAGGTTGAAGGCACCGCGTACGTCCCGCAGGGCGGCCAGCCGGTACGCCTCCGCGGCGTCACCGGTATGCAGCGCCTGGAAGCGCAGGCCGTCCAGGTCGGGGACGAAGGGCAGCAGGCCCGGCCGCAGCAGGGGACCCGGCACGTACCGTCCGGCGAAGATGCGCCGCTGCTCGGCCGCCGCCGTCTCCTTGAAGAGGAAACCGGGCCTCATCCGGACCACCCGGACCTCCGGGTGGCGCAGCTCGAAGGCGTCCAGTACCCGCTCCAGGTAGGCCTTCTCCCGGCAGTAGGCCGCGTCGGGCCAGCCGTGGGTGGGCCATTCCTCGCCGACTCCGGGTTCCTCCTTGGGGCCGGGCGAGTAGGCGCCGACGGACGAGGCGTGCACCAGGGCCGGGACCCCGCTGCGCGCCACCGCGTCGAAGACCCGCACGGAACCGAGTACGTTGCTGCGCCAGGTGACGACGGGATCGTGGGTGGGCTGGAAGCGCCAGGCCAGGTGGACGAGGGCGTCGGCTCCCCGCAGCAGACCGGTGAGGCGGTCCGCGCTGTCGGACCGCGAGAGGTCGGCGGTCTGCCACTCCACACCGGCGATGTCCAGCGAGGGACGCCGTCGGGCCAGTGCGAGGACCGAGGCGACCTCCGGGTCGGCGGCCAGCGCGCGGACCACGCTCGTCCCGACGTTGCCCGTGGCGCCCGTGACCACGATCCGCTTGCCTGTGGACCGGTCGGTCTCCATGAACAGCTCCTTGTCTCGTGCCGTCGTGGCCGTCATGGCCGTCACGGCCGTCGTTGCCTTCGTTGCCGTCGTGGCCGTCGTGGCCGTCGTGGCCGTCGTCGTGACGGCCGCTCGCCCCGGCCCCGCCGGCGGGAGGAAGGCGGCCGCACGGAGCGCCCCGCGGTCTTCTCCGTGCCGTGGCAGCGGGCACCGCGCAGGAGGCGCGGCCCTGGGCCGCGGCGAGGCGTCGGAAGGTCCCGGGCCGGGTTCGCCGGCGTACCGGGCGTCCACGGCCACGGGGTGCTCGCCTCCTCACCGAACGGGCTAGCCGCCACCGGGTGACGGTCCGCCGGGACACGGCGTGCGGCAGGGGCGCGGGCCGTGCGGTACCCGCCACCGGGGCGCGCGCCCCGCGTCGGGGCCCCCGGTGGCCTTGCCACGCGCCGACGGCCGCGAAACGCGGGGGCCCGCGTTCTCATCCGGCCGGCGCGCGCCCTGCCGGGGGTCCGCCCGGCCCCCGCGCCGCGCCGCGGGGCCACGGGGTACGGCCTCCTGCGCCGTCACGGAGCGGTGGCCCCGGTCCGTGCGGCGGGGGCCGACGGGTTCGGCCCGGGTGCGACGGCGTTACGCCCCGGCGTCGGGGGGTACCCCTGTGCGGAAGGAGCGAATCCGGATAAACGATGACGAGGGAATGAGGCGTCCATGGAGATCGGCTACAAGCTCGCCGCCGAGGCGTTCGGTCCGGCGGAACTGGTACGGCAGGCGGTCCTGGCGGAGGAGGCGGGCTTCGACTTCGTCGAGATCAGTGACCACTACCACCCGTGGCTCGACAACCAGGGGCATTCGCCGTTCGCGTGGACGGTGCTGGGAAGCATCGCCGCCAGGACCTCGCGGATCGGGCTGGCGACCGGCGTGACGTGCCCGACCGTGCGTTACCACCCGGCGGTCATCGCGCAGGCGGCGGCGACGCTCGCGCTGCTGTCCGAGGGCCGGTTCGTCCTCGGTCTCGGCTCGGGGGAACGGCTCAACGAGCATGTGGTCGGCCGCGGTTTCCCGGACGCGGTCAGCACCCGGCAGGAGATGCTGCGGGAGGCCCTGGAGATCATCCGGCTGCTGTGGAGCGGAGGGTACCGGTCCTACGAAGGCAAGCACCTGCGGCTGGAGGACGCCCGGGTGTTCGACCTCCCCGAGGAGCTCCCCCTGATCGCGGTGGCCGCGGGCGGACGGGAGGCGGCGGCCCTCGCCGCCGAACTGGGCGACGGCCTGTTCGCCACCGAGGACAGGCCGGAGCTCGTCGGGCACTACCACGACGCCGGCGGCACCGGCCCCCGGTACGCGGAGGTGCCCATGGCCTGGGCGCCCGACGAGCACACCGCGGCCCAGGCCGCACTGGACACCTCGCGGTGGGCACTGACCGGCTGGAAGGTCATGAGCGAGCTGCCCAACCCCGTCAACTTCGACGCGGCCACCACCACCGTGCGCGAGGAGGACATCCTGCGGAAGTTCGCCTGCGGCCCCGATCCGGCGCGGTACCTCGACGCGGCGCAGCAGTTCGTCGACGCGGGCTTCGACCGGCTGGTGATGCAGAACGCGGGGCCCGACCCCGACGGCTTCGTCGACTTCTACCGGCGTGAACTCGACGGCCCTCTCCGGAAGCTGGTGCCGGGCGGAAAGCCCGCATGAAATCCCCTGAGACCAAGCGTTTCTGACAGAACATCAGCACATGGGCCCGCCGCGCCCCGGAAGCCGCCTTCCGGGGCCGCCGGCGCGGGGCGGGCCGGACTTCAGGCGTCGGCGCCCGGCGAGGCGCCGTCCATCCGGGCCCCGACGCGGGCGCACGTCTCGCGCAGCCAGATGTGCGCCGCGTCGTGCGTGTGCACGGGGTGCCACCACAGCGCCTCCCGGAGCGGAACCGCTTCGTACGGCGGCTCCACCACGCGCACGGCGGCGAGCGGGGCGAGGAGCCGGGCGAGGCGCTCCTGGACCAGGGTGATGCGCCGCGTCCCCTGCACCAGCAGCGGCAGCAGCTGGAAGCTGTCGACGGAGACCTCCACCCTCGGCTCGATGCCGAGCATGCCGAGCTGGCGTACGGCCGGGGCGTCGTAGGTGCGCTGGTAGGTGACCCAGGGCAGCCGCCCCAGATCCTCGCGGGTGAGCCGGTCGCCGACCGCGGGATTGCCCTCGGCGACGAGGAAGACCCAGCGGTCCCCGTAGAGGTCGGTCGCGGGGAAGTCGCTGATGACCCCGTGCGGCATGAACAGCCCGTCCGTGGTGCTCAGCAGGGTGGCCGTGTCGTCGACCACACCGGGCGGGGTCTGGGCGAAGCGGAGCCGGATGCCGGGAGCCTCCTCGTGCACGATCCGGGCGAGTTCGGCGCCGAACACCGCGACCGCGTAGTCGGATGCCACGATCTTGAACTCGCGTGTCTCGCTGCCCGGGTCGAACTCGGCCTGGCTCGCGAAGAGACGCTCCATCACCTCGCAGGCGGTGGCTGTGCGGTGGAGGAGGACCTGGCCGAGAGCGGTGAGTTCGTAGTGACCGCCCACGCGGGCGAGCAGGTCGTCGTCGAAGTGCCGGCGCAGCCGGGCCAGGGCGGCGCTCATCGCGGGCTGGCTGAGCCCGACGCGCTGTCCGGCGCGGGTGACGTTGCGCTCCTCCAGCAGAGCGCGCAGGGCGACGACGAGATTGAGGTCGAGACGGGCCAGATTCACAGGATTTCCTCATGCGACAGTCCTCCGACCTGGGAGGAATAAACAGGATGGATGGCAGCCATCCATAGAATCGATTTCCCTGATTGCAGGTGGCGGGTCCAGATTAGTCGCACCGCAATCAGGAGGACATGTTCGTGAAACCTGTATCCGCGTCCGCGCTGTTCGCCGGCCCGTACGCCCTCGCCACGCTCTCCGCGCCCGACGGCCCGGAGTTCCCCGCTCTCGTCACGGCGGACGCCCAGGTGGTCGACCTGCGCGCCGCCTTCGGGGACGACCGGCTGACCGTCCGCGGCCTCCTGGACGTCTGGGACGCGACGGTGACGCGTCTGGAGGCGCTGGCCGGCGACAGCGGTGCGGAGAAGAGGCCACTGGCGGACTTCCGGGTACACGCCCCCGTCAAGCCGCGTCAGGTGTTCCAGTCCGGCGCGAACTACCGGCAGCACGTCATCGATCTGCATGTCGCCCACCGCGCCCCGGGCGACGACCGTCCCGAGGAGGAGCGGCGCGCCGAAGCGGCGGAGATCATGGACCGGCGGGCGGCCGAGGACCTTCCGTATGTCTTCATCGGGCTGCCGAGCGCGATCACCGGCCCGTACGACGACGTCGTGCTCCCGGCGTGGGCGAAGAAGCCCGACTGGGAGCTGGAGCTGGCGGCGGTCATCGGCCGCCCCGCCCACCAGGTGTCCGTGGAGGAGGCGCTGGAGTACGTCGCCGGTTACACGATCGCCAACGACCTGACCGACCGCGCCACCGTCTTCCGCCGGGACATGCCCCAGATCGGTACGGACTGGCTGCGCAGCAAGAACGCGCCCGGGTTCACGCCGCTCGGCCCCTGGATCGTGCCCGCCGCCTCGGTCCCGGACACCGGCGGCCTGCGCCTGGTGCTGAAGCTGAACGGCGAGACCATGCAGGACGAGTCCACCGAGGACATGATCTTCGACGTGGCGCGCATGGTCTCGTACGCGTCGCAGAGCGCCCGGCTCCTGCCCGGTGACCTGGTGCTGACCGGCTCCCCGGCCGGCAACGGCATGCACTGGGGCCGGCTGCTGCGGGACGGCGACGTCATGGACGGCTCCGTGACCGGTCTCGGCGCCCAGCGCACCCGCTGCGTGGCGGAGGTCTCCCCGTGAGCCTCGACCGCCACGACCCCGAGGGGGCGGTCGCCGGGGCGGCGAAGGCGTACTCGAACTGGGGGCGCTGGGGCGAGGACGACGTGCTGGGCACCCTCAACTTCCTCGACGAGGACAAGCGCCGGGAAGGCGCGGCGCTGATCCGGCGGGGCGTCAGCTTCTCCCTCGCCCAGCGCTTCGACATGGACGGCCCGCAGAAGGGCTGGCGGCGCCGCACCAACCCGGTGCACACCATGCTGGACACCGGTACCGACGCGTCCCTCGGCCTCCAGGGCTTTCCGCATGGCATCGGCGGCGCGGACGACGTGATCGCGATGCCGTTGCAGTGCTCCACGCAGTGGGACGGGCTGGGCCACATCTTCGACCACGGCAAGGCGTGGAACGGGCGTGACGCCGGGAGGACCGTCACCTCCGACGGGGACCTGGTCACCGGTATCGAGCACATGGCCCCGCACGTCGCCGGGCGCGGTGTGCTGCTGGACGTCGGGCGGGCGGTCGGCACGGACGGCGAGCTGCCGGACGGTTTCGCGATCACCGAGGAGCACCTGAGGGCGACCGCCGGGGCCCAGGGGGTGGCGGTCGGCCGCGGCGACATCGTCGTGGTCCGTACCGGTCAGCTCTCCCGGGTCCGCCGCGAGGGCTGGGGGGACTACGCGGGCGGCCCGGCCCCCGGCCTGTCGTTCACCACCGCCGGCTGGCTGCACGGCACCGAGATCGCCGCGATCGCCACGGACACCTGGGGATTCGAGGTCCGGCCCAACGAGTTCGAGCACGCCTTCCAGCCGCTCCACCAGGTCGCCATCCCCAACATCGGCCTGCTGATCGGCGAGATGTGGGACCTGGACGCGCTCGCCGAGGACTGCGCGGCCGACGGCGTGTACGACTTCTGGCTCACCGCCGCACCCCTGCCGATCACCGGCGCGGTCGGCTCCCCCGTCAACCCGATCGCCGTCAAGTAGAGACAGGAACAAGGGAGTTCCACCATGAATGAAGCCCGCAAGGTCCTGGTGATCGGTGGCGGCGCGTCCGGCAACGCCATGACGCTGCTGCTGCGCCGCGCCGGTGTCGAGGTGCATCTGATCGAGGCCAGGGACGACTGGAACGCCACCGCCGGCTCGGGCATCACCCTCCAGGGCAACGCTCTGCGGGTGCTGCGTGAGCTGGGTGTGTGGGAACAGGTCGAGGCGTCCGGTTACGGCTTCGGCTCGGTGGGGATCACGGCGCCGGACGGCACCGTCCTGCACGTGCAGGACGACATCCGCAGCGGCGGCGACGACCTGCCGGCCACCGTCGGGATGCAGCGCCCCCGGCTCCAGCAGATCCTCATCGAGGCCGTCCGGGCGAGCGGCGCGTCGGTGCGCCTCGGTACCCGCGCCGAGTCGCTGGACCAGGATGCCGGCGGCGTCACGGTCCGCTTCACCGACGGCACCGAGGACCGCTACGACCTGGTGGTCGCGGCGGACGGCCTCGGCTCCACCACCCGGTCCGCCATCGGCATCACGGCGAAGCCCGAGCCGACCGGCATGGCCATCTGGCGGGTCGCCGCCCCGCGCCCGGCCGGCGTGACCCGCACCGACCTCGCCTACGGCGGTCCCGCCTACATCGCCGGCTACTGCCCCACCAGCGAGACCACCCTCTACGCGTACGTCGTCGAGGCCAACCGCGACCGGGCCTCCATCCCCCCGGAGTCGTACGCCGACGAGATGCGCCGTCTGACCTCCGCCTACGGCGGGTTCTGGCCGGAGATCACCGAAACCGTCACGGACGCGGCGAAGGTCAACTACACCTGGTTCGACCGCCTGCTGGTCGAGGGCTCCTGGCACCGCGGCCGGGTGGTGCTGATCGGCGACGCGGCCCACTGCTGCCCGCCCACCCTCGCCCAGGGTGCCGCCCTGTCCCTGGAGGACGCGTCCGTGCTCGCGCAGATGCTGACCGCGGCCGACGACTGGGACGACGCCCTGTTCCAGGCGTACTACGAGCGGCGCGTCGCACGTGTCCGGCCGGTCGTGGAGGCGTCCGTGCAGATCGGGCGGTGGCAGCTCGACGGCGTCCGCGACGCGGACGTGCCCGGCCTCATGGGCCGCACCATGACGATGCTCCGGGAGCTTCCGTGACCGCACCCGCCCCTCACCCGGCCGCCGCCGGCCGCCGGACGGGCGCTGCCCCGACCGTCGACGTACACGCCCACGTCCTGCTGCCGGAGATCGACGCGCTGGTGGCCGGTCTGCCCGGCCACGCGGAGGCCAGGGAACTGGACGCCCGGCGCAACGGCCCCGCCGCGCTCGCCGTCAACGGCCCCATGGTCCGCGAACGCGTCCCGAGGATGACCGACCCCGCCGTGCGCCTCGCGGCGATGGACGCGCAGGGCGTGGACGTCCAGCTGGTCAGCCCCTCCCCCTCGCACTACCACTACTGGGCCGACGAGGACACGGCCGGGAAGGTCTGCCGGCTGGCCAACGAGGCGACCGCGGCGCACTGCGCCTCGGCGCCCGGCCGGCTGCGGGGCCTCGGACTGGTACCGCTCCAGCACCCGCAGCACATGGTGAGCGCCCTCGACCACGCCCTGGAACAGGGGCTGGCCGGGGTGGAGATCTCCAGCCACGCGCCGGGCCGGGAGCTCTCCGACCCCGCGTACGAGCCCTTCTGGGCCCGGGCGGCGCAGACCGGCGCGGTCGTCTTCCTGCACCCCTTCGGGTGCACGCTCGACGAGCGTCTGGACCGGTGGTACCTGTCGAACACGGTGGGCCAGCCCACCGAGAACGCGGTCGCGCTCTCCCACCTCATCTTCTCGGGTGTCCTCGACCGCCACCCCCTCAAGCTGATCGCGGCGCACGGCGGCGGTTACCTGCCCACCCACATCGGCCGTTCCGACCACGCCTGGTCGGCCCGTTCCGACGCGGGCGCCGGCTGCGCCCAGCTGCCCAGCAGCTACCTGAAGCGGCTGTACTTCGACTCCCTCGTCCACGACCCGCACGTCCTGCGGGAACTGGTCCGTGTGGCCGGCGCCGACCGTGTGCTCCTCGGCTCCGACTACCCCTTCGACATGGGCGCCGACGACCCCGTCGCCGCCCTGCGCGCGGCCCGGCTGTCCGAGGACGACCTCGACGCCGTGCGTGGCCGGAACGCGTCCGCCCTGCTCGACCTCACCCACGCCTGAGGAGGAACCCCTCATGAGCGCACGTCTGCTCACCCATCTGCGGCACGTCGACCTGGCCGTGCCGGACTACGAGAAGCAGCTCGACTTCTACGGCGGGGTCTGGGGGCTGACCAAGGTCGCCGAGGACTCCGGTATCTCCTTCCTCGCCGCCGAGGGGTCCCCCGAGCAGTACGTCGTACGTCTGCGGAAGGCGGAGGAGAAGCGCCTCGACCTCGTCTCCTACGGCGCCGCGAGCCCCGAGGACGTGGACACCCTCGCCGAACGGCTCCTCGCGGGAGACGTCCGGCTGATCTCCCGGCCCGGCAAGGTGGACACCCCCGGCGGCGGGTACGGCTTCCGCTTCTTCGACGTGGACGGCCGCACCATCGAGGTCCTGGCCGACGTCGAGGTCCGGCAGCACCGCAGGATCGAGGAGAAGGAGGCCATCCCGGTCAAGCTCTCCCACGTCGTCCTCAACTCCCCCGATCTCAACCGCACCCGCGAGTGGTACGAGCGCCACCTCGGCTTCGCCCTCTCCGACACGCTCAGCTCGCCGCACATGGGCGAGGTCATGCACTTCATGCGGATCAGCAACCAGCACCACTCCATGGCGATCGCACAGGGCCCGCACACCTCCCTGCACCACATCTCCTTCGAGATGCGCGGCCTCGACGAGTACATGCGCGGTTCCGGGCGGGTCATCCGGGCGGGCTTCAAGAAGGTGTGGGGTCCGGGACGGCACATGGCCGGGGACAACACCTTCACCTACTTCCTCGACCCGCACGGCAACACCGTCGAGTACACCACCGAGCTGGAGCTGCTGGACGAGGACACCTGGCACCCCCACGTCTACGACTTCTCCCGGCCCGAGGTCACCGACCAGTGGGGCACCGCCAACCCGATGAACGAACTCGTCGCCAAGGAGTCGTTCAACGACCCCGACCGCGGCGTGTTCGTCGCCCCGCCCGTCTGATCCCTCCCCCGCCCCTCCCCGTTCACCTCTCCGCCCGTCCGGGGCCGGCGGCGTGGCCTTCCGTCCCACGCCGCCGGCCCTCTCCCCACCAGGAGCCGTACCGTGCGTTTCGTCGCCTACGAGTACCAGCACCGCCGCCGCGTGGCCGTCATGGAAGAGGACGGCACCCTGCTCCCCCTGCCCGGCGTCTCCTCACTCACCACGCTTCTCCAGGAGACCGGCGGTCTGCCCGGACTGCTCGCCGCGGGGGCGGCGGCCCTCGACGTGCCCGCCGGGCCCCATGTCTCCCGGGTGCGGCTGCTCCCGCCCCTCCAGCCCGCGTCCGTACGCGACTTCGTCACCTTCGAGGAACACGTCGAGGGCGTACGCCGGTCCGTCGACGGTGTCGCGGGGGTCCCCGGCCAGTGGTACGAGGCCCCGACCTTCTACTTCACCAACCCCCACGCGATCTACGGCCCCGGCCAGGACGTGCCCGTGCCGCCCGGCTCGTCCGTCCTGGACTTCGAACTCGAGGTCGGTGCCGTCATCGGCCGCGAGGGCGGCGACCTCACACCGGAGCAGGCCCGCGACCACATCGTCGGCTACACCGTCTTCAACGACTGGTCCGCCCGCGACCTGCAGTCCGCCGAGATGAAGGTCGGCCTCGGCCCCTGCAAGGGCAAGGACACGGCCACCACCCTGGGCCCCTGCCTGGTCACCGCCGACGAACTGGAACCGTACCGGGACGCCGACGGCTTCCTGCGCCTGGCGCTCACCGCCGAGATCAACGGTGAGACGGTCGGGAAGGACCTGCTGTCCAACATGAGCTGGACCTTCGAGGAGATGACCGCCTACGCGTCCCGTGGCACCCGGGTGGTGCCGGGCGACGTGCTCGGGTCGGGCACGTGCGGCAACGGGGGCTGCCTCGCGGAGCTCTGGGGCCTGCGCGGCGAGCAGACCCCTCGCCCGCTGCGGCCGGGTGACGTCGTCAGCCTGACCGTCGAGGGCATCGGCACACTCACCAGCACCGTGGTCCCGGGCGTCGAACCCCACCCGCTGCCGGCCGGCCGGCGCCGCGACCGGTCCCGGCCGTGACCGCCCCGCGTACCGGGGACCTGCTCGGCAAGGTCGTCGTCGTGACCGGCGCGGCCCGCGGCCAGGGCGCCGCAGAGGCGGCCGCCCTCGCCCGCGAGGGCGCGCACGTCGTCGCGACCGACGCCCGGCCGGTGGACGGCTGCCGCGCCCTGGACGTCACCAGCGAGGAGGACTGGGCCGCGCTCGCCGCCGAACTGCGCGAGACGTACGGCCAGGTGCACGGGCTGGTCAACAACGCCGGTGTCACCTGGCGCGCCCGCGTCGGCGACGTACGCCCCGAGGACATGGCACGCGTCCACGCGGTCAACGTCACCGGCCCGCTCCTGGGCATCCAGTACCTCACGCCCCTGATGCCCCCGGGCTCCTCCATCGTGAACGTGGGCTCCTCGGCGGCCCTCACCGCCCACTACCCGGTCGCGTACACGACCAGCAAGTGGGCGCTGCGGGGCCTGTCGAAGACGGCGGCTCTGGAACTGGGGCCGCGCGGCATCCGCGTCAACACGGTCCATCCCGGCTACATCGAGACCGAGATGACCGCCTCGGCCGCTCCGGCCTTCCGGGAGAGCAATGTGAGGGAGACCCCGCTGGGGCGCACCGGTAGCGCGGAGGAGGTCGCTCCGCTGGTGGTCTTCCTGCTGTCCGGCCGGGCGTCGTTCATCACCGGTGCCGAGATCCCCGTCGACGGCGGCCTCACGGCGCACGGGGGCGTCAAGTCCGTGTCCGACGCCCTGCGGCCGGCCGCCGCGGACGCTCCGCTCCCCGGGGCCGTACGGTGAGACGCCTTGAGGGCAAGGTGGTCCTGGTGCCCGCTACCGCCCCGGGCCGGGGCCGCGCGGCGGCCCTGCGCTTCGCCGCCGAGGGCGCGCTGGTCGTGGCCGGTGACCCGTCGCACGAGGAGGCCGTCGAGACCCGGCGGCTCATCGCCCGGGAAGGCGGCACGGCCCTCGTTCCCGGGCCCTTGGACCCCGCCGACGAGGCGTCCGTCCGCGGCTGGGTCGAGGAGGCCGCGGACGCGTTCGGCGGTATCGACATCGTCCACACCCGTGCCGGCCTCCGCCCCTGCGCCTCCACGGGGCGGGACGAGCGGAGCCCGGCCGGGCCTGGTGCGGAGCGGCCGGGCACGGGCCGGCCGGATGAGGAGCGACCGGGTACGGACCGGCCTGGTTCGGACCGACCGGGTGCGGACCGGCCTGGTGCGGACCGACCGGATGCGAAGCGGCCAGATGCGGAGCGACCGGGTACGGACCGGCCTGACCCGCTCCCGATGGACCTGCTCCTGCCGGTTGTTCGCCCCGCCTGGCCGCATCTGGTCCGCAGCCGCGGTTGCGTGGTCGTCGACGGTTCGGCCGCCGGTCCGGACGGCCCCTTCCACCACCGGGGCACCGCGCTCCTTCGGCCCTCCGGTGATGCGGTGGTCGCGCTGACCCGCCGGCTCGCGGCCGAGGGGGCCCCGTACGGCATCCGCGTCAACTGCGTCGGTCCCGGTGTGTTCGGCACCGGTGGCTCCCGCGCGGGACTTCCCGTGACGGGCCGCATGCCCACGGGGGGCCGTATGGCGGACAGCCCGCCGCACGGCAGCATGGAACGCCTTCCGCTCAGCCGTGCAGGAGAGGCCCCCGAGGACGTCGCCGCCGCTGCGGTGTTCCTCGCCTCCGGCGAGGCCGCGCACCTCACGGGCGTCTGTCTGACACCGGACGGCGCCTGGTCCGTGCTCCCGCCCGACGCCATGCCCTGAGCGGTTCGACGACCGCTGCGATCCGGCCATCGCCGGTAACCCCCGCCCTTGACCCGGCGGCCCGAACGGTGCTTGCATCCGCCCGGCGAGCCCCGCCGGACAACGTTGTCGGGGCTCTTTCACCCCTCCTCGCCCACCCCCGCGAGGACATCCCGCCGACCCCACCGCGCCCACCCCGGCACACGGCCTCCCCGCCTCGCCCCTCTGCCTCTGCCTCTGCCTCTGCCTCTGCCTCTGCCAGGAGAGAACACCCATGCGTTTACGTCCTTCCTCCGTCTTCCGCCGCCGGACGACGCCACCAACCCCCTCCGCCCGCCCGGGAGCACCGTCGAACCGGTTCGTCCGCCGGTTCACCGGCGTTTCCGCCGTCCGGCTCCCCCTCGCCGCCGTCGGCGCTCTCGCCCTGGCCGTCACCCTGCTCCCCCGGCCGGCCGCCGCCCACGGTTCCGGCGGCGGCTGGGCCACCGTCTGGGGCGCCAGCCAGGTGGCGGGCAGTGAGATCCCGGGCAACACCTGCCCGGCAGGCTCCGGCCTGGCGGACCAAACGGTCCGCAACGTCCTGTTCGTCAGCGCCGGAGGCAACAGCGTCCGGGTGCGGCTGGCCAACACCTTCGGCTCGCGGCCGGTGAGCGTGGACCATGTCACGGTCGCGCTCCAGCGGTCCGGGGCCGCGGCCGTGTCCGGCTCCCTGCGGACCCTGACCTTCGACGGCCGGCACAGGACCACCCTTCCGGCCGGAGGAGACCTCTACAGCGATCCGGTCCGCCTGAAGGTGCCCGCGCTGTCCACGCTGCTGGTGAGCATCCATGTCGACAAGGCGACAGGCCCGCTGACGAACCATCCGTTCACCGCTCAGGGCAACTACCTGGCGGCCGGGGACGCGGCTGCCGACACCGCCGGGACCGGGTTCTCCGGTACCCCCTGCTGGATGCTGGTCAGCGGTGTGGACGTGCGCGGCAGTGCCCGTACCGCCGGCACGGTCGTGACGTTCGGGGACTCCATCACCGATACCGCCAGCACCACCGGCAACGCCAACCAGCGTTATCCGGACCATCTCGCCCGCCGGCTGCAGGACCGGCCCGGCCGTACGCTCGCCGTGGTCAACGCGGGCTTGGGCGGCAACAGGCTCATCGCCGACCGTGAAGGCGAGCCCTATTACGGCCCTTCGGGAATCTCCCGGGTCGGCCGCGACGCACTCGGACAGAGCGGTGTCAGGGCGGTCATCCTTCAGGAGGGCATCAACGACATCGGCTTCAGCGCGTCCGCCGAAGACATCATCGCCGGGTACCGGACGTTCATCGAGAAGGTCCGCGGCAGCGGTGTCCCGGTCTACGGCGGCACCCTGCTGCCTTTCCGGAACTCGTTCGTCTGGACCCCGGAACGGCAGGCGACCTGGGACACGGTCAACGACTGGATCCGAGACTCCGGCGCCTTCGACGGCGTCATCGACTTCGCCGCGGCGACCGCCTCGGCCGGCGATCCACTGGCACTGGCCCCCGCCTACGACAGCGGGGACGGCCTGCATCCCAATGACGCCGGGACCCTCGCGATGGCCGAGGCCGTCGATCTGGACATGCTGCTCACCCGGAAGGGCGGCTCCCGTACCTCCTGAGGCCCCGCCGCGAGGGGCCGGCCCGGGAAACCGGCTGGGCCCACAGCAACCCGGACCCACGCCCCGGCCCGCCCCGCTCCGGCCCGCCCCGACGCGGCAGGCCGGGGGCGCCGCCGCCCGCGCCGCGCCAGGCACGGGCGGCGGTACGCGAAGTACGGCGGGGCGGGTGGCCGGGGCGCGGATCCGAAATGCCGCGCCCATTGCCCGTGCGCAGCCGAGGCCCCATGATTCGGGTACCCGGCGCCCGGTGCGCCGGTCGCGGTGTCCGGTGCACCGACCGCTGCGAACCGGTCCGCCGTTCCGCGCCGCGGCCGGACCGGCGGTCCCGAAGCCCGAGGAGAGTCCTCCCGTGTCCCACACCCAGCGCCGCGGGCGCCGGATCATGATGACCGACGCGGAGCGGGATGCCTATCTCACCCAGCAGCGCACCTGTCGGGTGGCCACGGTGTCGGCCGACGGCAGACCGCACGTCGGAGCGTTGTGGTTCGTCTGGGACGGCACATCCCTCTGGCTCTACTCACTGACCCGGAGCCTGCGTTGGGCGCAGCTCCGGCGCGACCCGCGGATCGCGGTGGTCGTGGACGACGGGGTGGAGTACGGCGAACTGCGCGGCGTGGAGCTGTCGGGCACGGTCTCACCCGTCGGCGGGGTCCCCCGTACGGGCGAGAGCTGTCCGGAGCTGGACCGCCCGGAGAGGCTGTTCGCCGCGAAGTACTTCGGTCTGGACGTCATGCCGCACGATGCCCGGCACGCCTGGCTCCGGCTCACCCCGGAGGCCGTGGCGTCCTGGGACTTCCACAAGCTCTCCGGCCTCGGCTGAGCACGCACCGGCCCGGCGGAGACGGCGGCCGGGACACGGTGGCTACGGAACGGGCTCGTGCAGCGCACGGCCCGCACCGCGGAGCGCTTCCACCGCCGCTCTGATCGAGGGCCTCCTGTCCGCGTCCGAGCGCCATATCGCGTGGACGTGACGGCGCATGGTCTGCCGCACAGGCACGAGCCGCACTCCTTCCGGAACGGGCCCGCGCCCCAGCCTGGGCGCCACGCACACGCCGAAACCGGCGGCGATGAGCGCGAGCTGGGTGTGGTGCTCCCCCGCCAGATGGGCGATACGGGGCTCTATGCCCTTGGAACGCAGTGTGAACATCAGCCAGTCGTGGCAGAACTCCCCCTCCGGCCAGGACACCCAGTCGTCGTCGGCGAAGTCCTCGAGGCCCACTTCCGCGCGGTCCGCGAGCGGATGACCGTCCGGCATGGCGATGTCCGGTGCGTCGTCCAGGAGTTCCGCCTTGGTCAGCCCTCCGGGCACCGGCAGGCGTTTGTTGCTCCAGTCGAGAACCACCGCCAGATCGACGTCGCCTCTGAGCACCGCCCGGATCCCGCTCTCCGGCTCCATCTCCGCCGTGCGCACCCTGAGTTCGGGGTGATCGGCGCGGAGCATGGTGAGAGCGGCGGGAAACAGGCCGCGAGCCGCGGTCGGGAAGGCCGCGAGGGCGACCTCGCCGACCACCTCGCCCCGCTGCGCCTCGATGTCGGACTGCGCCAGCTCCACCTGGGAAAGGATCTTGGCGGCGTGGTCGGCGAGCAGCCGGCCGGCGTCGGTGAGCCGGACGCCCCGGCCGTTCCTGGCAAGGAGCTGCTGGCCCACCTCGCGCTCCAGTTTGGACATCTGCTGGGAGACGGCGGACGTCGTGACGTGCAGACCGTCGGCCGCCCCGCTCACCGAGCCGTGCCGGGCGAGGGCGTCCAGCGTACGGAGGCGCTCCAGGTTCAACATGTAAGCAACTCTACACCTTCACGGCAACAAAGTCTCACTTGTGCTACGAGAAAAGGCGCGTCATCGTTGCCCCATGAGCACCTCTGCCGCCCGGCCGGCCGTTCCGCCCGCCGGAACCCCCGCCCCGCCCGCCGGTTCCACCGCACCGGCGGCCCGTCACCCGGCGGCCCGCCGCCCGGTGGACTGGCGCCCGGTGGACTGGCGCCTGCGGTTCGCGGCACTCTCGCTCATCTGGGGGTTCAGCTTCCTGCTCATCAAGGTCGGGACCGACGGGTACGCCCCTTTCCAGGTCACCCTCGGCCGCCTGGTCTTCGGCACCGCCGTTCTCGCCGCCGCCATGGCGGTGCGCCGGGAACGGCTGCCCCGCTCGGCGCGTGTCTGGGGCCACCTCTTCGTCGCCGCGTTCCTTCTGAACGCTCTGCCGTTCTCGCTCTTCGCGTACGCCGAGCTGACCATCCCGTCCACCCTCGCGGGAATCTGCAACGCGACTTCTCCGCTCTGGGGCATGGCGCTCTCCCTGGTCGCGCTCTCCGAGGACCGGCCGACCCGCCGCCGTGTCGCCGGTCTCGGCCTCGGCTTCCTGGGGGTGCTGACCGTGCTGGGCGCCTGGCAGGGTTTCTCGGGGCTGGACCTCGGCGGCACGTCGATGGCACTGCTGGCGTCCCTGAGCTACCCGATCGGGTGGATATACGTCCGTCGCACCCTGGCGGGCACAGGGTCCTCCACACTCGCCCTGACGGGAAGTCAGCTCTTCCTGGGCACAGCCCAGCTGGCTCTGGTCACCCCGCTCTTCACCTCGGCGCCCGGCCGCTTCCCGCTGCTGCCGACACTCGCCGTCGTCGCCCTGGGAGCCCTCGGAACCGGCCTGGCCGTACTGCTCCAGTACGGTCTCGTCGAGGAGGTCGGCCCGACGACGGCGCAGATGGTCACCTACTTCATCCCCGTCATCGCCACGGCCGCCGGAGTGGCCCTGCTCGGCGAGCGGCTGAGCTGGAACACCCCGGTCGGCGCGCTGGTGGTGCTCGCGGGCGCGGCACTCACCCAGGCCCGCCCGCGGATTCCCGCCCCGCCCGTCCCCGCTCCCCCGCTCCCCCGCCGCCCGCCCGGACGTCCTGACGGGGCGGGCCGCCCGGTCCGCGGTACCCGTCCCGTCAGGAACCCTCAGTCGTAGCCGACCGGCCGGACCGGTCCGGCCGCGGCCGCCACGGCGTCCGCCAGCGGCTCGATGTCGGCCTCCGACAGCCGGGACACGGTCAGCCGCACCCCCGGCGGGGAGGCCAGCCTGAAACGCGCCCCCGGGGCCACCGCCCAGCCGGCGTGCAGCAGTCGCGCCACCGCGCCCGTCTCGTCACCGACCGGCACCCAGACGTGCATTCCGCTCCGCCCGTACGCGGGGATCCCGCGCCTCTCCAGCGCCTCCACCAGGGCCCGGCGCCGCTCCCCGTAGGAACGCGCGACCGCGGCCGGATCGACGGCCCCGGACTCCCACAGGTGCAGCACGGCCCGCTGCAGCAGCCGGCTCACCCACCCGGGCCCCAGCCGCTGGCGCCCGGCCACCCGGTCCAGGGTCAGCGCGTCCCCGGTGAGGACGGCGACCCTCAGATCCGGACCGTACGCCTTGGCCACCGACCGGACGAAGGCCCAGTGCTCGGTGACACCGGCCAGAGGGTACAGCGGCACATCGACGATCGCGTGGCCGTGGTCGTCCTCGATCAGCAGGACCTGCGGATACCCGGCGAGCACGGACCGCAGTTCCCGTGCCCTCGCCGCGCTCACCGAGGCCCCCGTCGGGTTCTGCGCCCGGTCGGTGACCACGAGGGCCCGGGCACCGGCCCGCAGGGCGCGCTCCACGTCCTGGGGCAGCGGCCCGTCCTGGTCCAACGCCACCGGCCGCGCCCGCAGCCCGAGCGCGGGAACGAGATCGAGCATCGATCCCCAGCCCGGATCCTCGACCGCCACCACGTCACCGGGCTTGAGGTGGACGGCGAGCACCCGTTCGACGGCGTCGAGGGAGCCGGAAGTCACGACCACCGGGCCGTCGGGCACCCCGTCCGCGTCCAGCCCGGCCCGTGCGGCGCGGGCGAGTCCGGGCAGCACCGCCTCCTCCCCGTACAGACCGGGGCCGGCACGGTAGTCCTCGGCGGCGGCCGCCAGCGCCTCGCCGAGATCCGGCAGCAGGGTGGCGTCCGGGCTCCCCTCGCCGACGTCCCGCACCCCGGGCGGCGCCTCGATCCGGAGCGACCCGCGCGCCGTACTCGCCGGCCGGGGACGCACCCGGCTCCCCTTGCGGCCCGCCGTCTCGATGACCCCGCGCTCCCGCAACGTCCGGTACGCGGCCGCCACCGTGTTCGGGTTGACCCCCAAGGTGTTCGCCAGCTCGCGCATGGGCGGCAGCAGTTGGCCCGGCGCCAGTTCCCCGTCACCGACTCCCCGCTCGACGCTCGCGGCGATCTCGGATGCACGGCGCCCTTCGATCCGATACTCTCCTAGCACAAAAATAATTATGCACTAGTGCAATGGAGTTCGCAATGTCGGAGACCTCGGCGCCCGTGAGCGCCTCCCAGGAGACCGCGACCCCTTACACACCGACCGGGCGCACCGTCCCGAGCCGGGGCCGCGCCCGCGCCTCGTACGACAGGGAACTGGTCCACTCGATACTCGACGAGGCCTACCTCTGCCATCTCGGCTTCGTACGCGACGGCGCCCCGGTCGTCCTGCCCACTCTTTTCGCCCGGGTCGGTGAGCGGCTGTACGTACACGGTTCCACCGGCTCGCGTCCGCTGCACGCGGCCGGGGCGGCGGACCCCGGCCTGCCGGTCTGCCTGACGGTCACCCATGTCGACGGCCTGGTCCTGGCCCGGTCCGCCTTCCACCACTCCATCAACTACCGCTGTGTGGTGGTCCACGGCACCGCGGTGACGGTGACGGACCCCGACGAGCGGCGGATCGCCCTTGATGCCATCGTCGACCAGGTGGTGCCCGGGAGGTCCCGCGACTCCCGCCCCGCCGACACGAAGGAACTCGCCGCCACCGCGGTCGTCCGTCTCGACCTGGACGAGCTCTCCGCGAAGGTACGCACCGGCGGACCCAACGACGACCCGGCGGACCTCTCCCTGCCGTACTGGGCGGGCGTGGTACCGCTGACCCGTGGCCATGCGGCCCCCGTGCCGGCCGACGACCTCGACCCGGCGATTCCCGCACCGGGCTACCTCGGCTCCCTCTGAGACACCTTGGACGGGGGCGGCAGCTCCCTCCCGGCCCTCCGCCGCTGCTCCCTCCGGCACGGTGCGGTGCGGGGCTTCGCGGACTCCTGTGTCAGGGCGAGGACGACGGCCGGGCCCGCCCGCCCCCGGACCCGGCGGGCAGACCCTCCTCCGGGGTGTCGAGCGCTCCCGGGCCCGACGCCACCGGCCCGGCGGGCGGTTTCGGCGCCGAGGACTGGGCGATGAACGCCCCCGTCAGCACCACCGCGCCACCCGCGAGCTGGGGGGCGGAGAGGTGCTCGCCCAGGAGCACCCAGGCCAGGACGGTCGCGATGACCGCCTCCAGGCAGGCGACGACTCCGGCCACCTGGGGAGACAGCAGCCGCACGGACACCACACCGGTGACATAGGCGAGGACGGTGGCGAGCAGCACGATCCAGCCGAGCAGCAGCCAGGCCGGGACGCCATGGCCGTTCATCGTGGCGCGGCCACCGAGCACACTCCACTCCATGCCCCACGGGCGGGCGACGACGGTCAGCACCACCGCGCCCACCAGCAGCCCGTAAGCGATCACGCCGACCGGGTCCGGCGGTCCCGGCCGCCCGGCGCCCCCGTCCCCGGCGTCCCCGCTCCCCTGGTCGGACAGCACGAAGTAGCCGACCTGGCAGCAGGCCGCCCCGAGAGCCAGCAGGAGGCCGACGGCATCGAAGCTCAGGCCGGCCCACACCTCGACGACACAGGCGAGCCCGCCGGCGGCCAGCACCACACCGACCGCCGAAGCCCGGGTGACGGGCCTGCGCTGCACGAAGCGCACCCAGCCGAGCACCAGGGCCGGTGCGAGGTATTCGACGAGCAGCGCGACGCCGACCGGGATACGGGAGAGCGCCGCGAAGTAGAAAGCCTGTACCCCCGCGACGGCGAACAGGCCGAACCCGGCGAGCAGAGCGGGCCGTTCACGTACGAGACCCCGGTGCCGCCAGGCGACGGGCAGCATGATGAGAGCGGCCCCGGCGACCCGCAGCCACACCACGTGCAGCGGGCCGAGCCCCGCTTCGATCAGCGGCTTGGCCGCGACCCCCGAACCGCCGAACGCGAACGCCGAGACGAGGGCCGGACCCAGCCCCGCGCTGCTCCTCCGAGACCCGTGCATCGGCACATCATGACAGCCGGCGTCAGGAGCGTCACCCCTGTCACACCTGTCCCCGCGCCCCCCGTTATCTTTTTCGCGGTCCTGCAATGGGGCCGCTGGCCTCCGGGTCCGGCATGACTGTGTCCCCCTGTCGAAGGTATGACCTGGGGGGTGGTGTCACCGGGTCCGGGGGTGTTCGTCGGAGACGCTGATGAGAGGTCCGGCCACCGTCCGGTCCGGCGCAACGCCGGGCAGTTCGCGGGCGGCAGGTCTGCATAACGTGGATGCGCGAGCACGACACCCGAGCCGAGGCCGGCACCGTCAACACCGCTGTAAGGGCAGCATGTTCGAGATCGACGACGTGGGCGTGTTCCTCGGCCTGGACGTGGGCAAGTCCGCCCACCACGGCCACGGACTGACCCCGGCCGGGAAGAAGGTCTTCGACAAGCCGCTGCCCAACAGCGAACCGAAACTGCGGGCCGTGTTCGACAAGCTGCGAGACAAGTTCGGCGCCGTCCTGGTCATCGTGGACCAGCCCGCCTCCATCGGGGCTCTGCCGCTGGCCGTCGCCCGCGACGCGGGCTGCCAAGTGGCCTACCTGCCCGGCCTGGCCATGCGCCGGATCGCCGACCTCTACCCCGGCGAGGCCAAGACCGACGCCAAGGACGCGGCCGTCATCGCGGACGCCGCACGGACCATGCCGCACACCCTGCGCTCGCTGGAGCTGACCGACGAGATCACCGCCGAGCTGACCGTGCTGACCGGCTTCGACCAGGACCTCGCCGCCGAAGCAACCCGCACCAGCAACCGGATACGCGGCCTGCTCACCCAGTTCCACCCCAGCCTGGAACGCGTCCTGGGCCCCCGCCTGGACCACCAGGCCATCACCTGGCTCCTGGAACGCCACGGATCCCCGGCCGCCCTGCGCAAAGCCGGCCGCCGCCGCCTCGTCGAACTCATCCGCCCCAAGGCCCCACGCATGGCCCAGCGGCTGATCGACGACGTCTTCGACGCCCTGGACGAGCAGACCGTGACCGTTCCCGGCACCGGCACCCTCGACATCGTGGTCCCGTCCCTGGCCCGCTCGCTCGCCGCCGTCCACGAACAGCGCCGAGCCCTGGAAGCCCAGATCAACACCCTGCTGGAGGCCCACCCTCTTTCCCAGGTCCTGACCTCGATGCCCGGCGTCGGCGTCAGGACCGCCGCAGTACTGCTGACCACCGTCGGTGACGGCACCAGCTTCCCCACCGCCGCCCACCTCGCCTCCTACGCCGGCCTCGCCCCCGCCACCAGATCCTCCGGGACCTCGATCCACGGCGAACACGCACCCCGAGGCGGAAACCGGCAACTGAAGCGAGCGATGTTCCTGTCCGCCTTCGCCTGCATGAACGCCGACCCCGCCTCCCGGCTCTACTACGACCGCCAGCGAGCCCGCGGAAAGACCCACACCCAAGCCCTCCTCCGCCTCGCCCGCCAACGCATCAGCGTCCTGTTCGCCATGCTCCGCGACGGCACCTTCTACGAATCTCGCACGCCCAAGGCCGTCGAGCTCGCCACATGACCCCAGCACCCCCAACCACCCCAAAACCGACAAGGCTGCCTTGACGAAAGACATAGAGGCACCCCACCGTCCCTGCCCCTGTCGCCCCTGCCCCCGTCATATCCGCTCCCGTCCCACCCGTCCCCGCCGCATCCGCCCCCCGACCGGCCCTCTTCGCGCCCGCCGCCCTCACTCGCTCCGCCCGAGGACAGCCAGCCGCCCCGCCACCCGTCCCGCGAGCGGTGTCACGTCCACACCCGCCCGCTCCAGCACTTCGACGGCTCGGCACCCGGGGTCCGCGATCAGGGCGGCAAGCAGGTCCAGGCCCTCCGCACAGGGGTCCCCGCGCCGCCCCGCACTCCGGGCCGCCCGTTCCAGAGCGGCGGTGGCCGAGGGCGACCAGGCGTCCGTGCCCGGTTCCCGTACAGCACGGAACGCGCCGGAATCCTCCTGCGCGCCCTGCCAGCGGAGCCCGTAACCGATGCTGCGCTGGACCAGGTAGCCGAGAACCCTCGCCAGTTGCGGACCGCCCTCGAACGCCTCTCTCACCTCGGGGTCGGATTCGATGAGGGAGTGCAGGAGGTGAGCGGTGTCGGTGTGGCGGTCGCCGTCGCGGACCGCCCGTCTGCGGGCTCCCGTCACCACCACGGCCAGTTCGGCGGTGAGCGGTGCGGCAGCTGGGCCGGCGTGGTTCTGCGGGGCCTGTTCGGGTGTCCATGGCGTCCGGTTGTGCACCCTTCCACTCCATCAGTACCGGAAGGCGAAAGCGTCACCAGCGCGGCCCATCCGGGCATCCCGCGGAAGGTGGGCGCGGGGACGGGTTCCTCATCCCGGAGGATGAGATCGCCCCACGGGCCACGGGAGGCCGGCAGCCCGGCGGTGAAAGCGCCTCCGGCGCACGAACCCCTCACAACCGGACCACCCTCCCCGGGACGGGTGCTCCGACGCACGCGCGCCGACGGGCCCGCAGCCGTGCCGCGGGCCCGTCCTCGGCCGATGAGCACCCCGACGGGCGGGGTCAGTTCTCGTCGGCCAGGATCAGATAGAGCTTCTTACGCGCGTCGTTGATCACCGTGAGCGCCTTCTGGCGCTGGTCGGCCGAGCCGGTCTTCCAGACCTGGCCGAACGCCTCCATCAGGCCGAATCCGGCCTGCCGGATCTCGTTCATGCCTTCCCAGTCGACTCCTCGCCCCGCGTCCTCCCAGGGCGCCTCGGAGCCGGACTCGGCCTCCACGCGGCCCTCGTCGGTGAGGGTGAACAGCTTCTTTCCGCCTTCGCTGACGCTGACGATGAGGCCTTCGTCCTCCAGCATCTGAAGGGTCGGGTAGACCGAACCGGGGCTGGGCTTCCATGCCCCGCCGCTGCGGTCGCCGATCTCCTGGATCATCTCGTAGCCGTGCATCGAGCGGTCCTTGAGCAGCGCGAGGATGGACGCGCGTACGTCACCACGCCTCGCCCTGCCCCTGCCTCCACCCCGGCCGCGTCCGGGGCCGAAGGGCCCCCCGCCGAAGGGGCCGCCGCCGAAGGGCGGCCCGAACGGCCCGAAAGCCGCACGCGATCCGCCGGAGTCCCCCCTGCCGGCGCCCCGGCGCCCGGGGCCGTATCCGTGGTCGTGTCCATGTGAACGCATAGCTGCGCTCCTCTCTCGATCGTCGTTTCGCGACTCCTATCTTTGACCTGTCGCGATGCGTCAACGATATATCGCTATCTTTCGTACGGCAAGGCCACGCCCCGGCAGGCGGCTGACCTGTGCAAGTGGACGTCGATCGATTGCCGCCCATGCACAACCAGTGGCTTTCTGCGTCAATGAAGGGCATACGCTCGCTCGCGTCAGCGACGGATGACCGATGGCGGTCGATGCACCCTTCGTCGATCCGGCCCCCTGCCGCAGATGGCCTGGCCTGCCTCGCCCGTCGTCTCGGGTCATCCAGCCCAAGACAGTCGCCGCTTACCGGCCGGCAACTCCCGGGCGCCTGTAAGTTCCAGAGCATGAGTGTGGAGACTGAGGTCGTTCACGGGGCGACTGATGAAGTGGTGGAGGCATTCGCTCGTCTCCTTCCGCAGCTGTCGGCCGAGGCCAAGCCCTTGGACCACGAAGCAGTGGAGAGATTGACGGGTGCCAGCACCAACACATTGCTGGTGGCCCGTGTCGAAGGCCTGATCGTTGGGACGTTGACGCTGGTGACGTCACCCTTGCCGTCTGGTCTGCGGGCTCACATCGAGGATGTAGTGGTCGATGCCGCCGCCCGTGGCCACGGGGTCGGCAAAGCGCTGATCGACAAAGCCCTCGGACTGGCCGTGGACGCTGGGGCTCGAACCGTCGACCTCACATCGCGCCCTTCGCGAGAGACTGCGAACCGCTTGTATGAGCGGGCAGGTTTTCAACGGAGAGAGTCCACTGTCCATCGAGTCACCCTGGACCGAAGCGGGGCGCCGGCCTCTGTCGAGTCCGAGCCGTTTTGCGTTGTCTGTATGCCTTCTGGTGGCAACGGGCTGCGCACGTGCGGCATCGTGGCCACCCACCCCACTCCAGGCGGCAAAGCTACTCCGGCAGAGTTCGTGACGGGCTCGTCAGGATGCCGGGCACAGCGGCCAACGGTCGCGTACGCGGCCACAAGGATGCGTGGCGGGACCGGGGAGGCGGGTTCCTGGCGGAAAGCCGTCGGCGCTCCCACCCGATGGCTTCAGCGCCGGCGGCGGTTGAGCACCCCGATGAGAGCCGCCAGGCCGCCGGGGCGTCCGCGTGGCGGGTGGTCTGGAGGGGGCCGGCCGGGTCGTTTCCCGCCCAGTCCCGGATGCCTTCGTAGGCGATGCGGGGCACACGGTTCTCGGGAAGGGGCAAGGTGTCACGGTTGCACGTCAGCGTCGGCCGCTCTTCCTGTCCGTGCGGTCGGCCCACCGGTCTCGGACCGGCGCTCCTCGTCCCGCCAACGGTTTTCCGGACCGCGCCCCGGTGCGGCCGTCCTCGCAGAACCTGTGGCCCGGCCCCTCGTCACCGGCCGGCGGTCCCCGCGAGCCGGCCTCGCCCGGCCTCGACGCTACTCGAACAGGTGCCGGTGGCCCAGGCTCCAGGTGATCCTGTCGCCGAGGCGGGTCAGCAGGCCGTCGAAAACCCAGGTGGCCTGGGGCTCGTGCCCTTGTGCGGCAAGGCGGCGCACGAGGTCGGCGTTGTCGCGCTGCCGGGTGATGACGGCGTCGACGACCCCCTCGGTCGAATCGATCCCGTAGACGGCGCAGAAGAGCTCCAGCCGCCGGCGGCGGTCCGGTGGTCCGGGGTAACGCAGCCAGCGCAGGCACTCGACGTCATCACGGAACGGAGCGACGTATTCCAGCGCGTAGGCCACGTCATGCAGCCGCGGTGCGGGACGGGCGAAGTCCCAGTCGATGATTCCCACCGGCCGGTCGCCCCGCCAGACGACGTTCCAGGGGCCGAAGTCCCCATGGCAGACGACGTCTTCGCCGCCCATACCGGCCTCACCCCCGGCCCATGTCGCCCCGGGAGGAGGCGAGAAGTCCGCGCACGCGTCGTGGTAGTCGCGCAGCAGCCGGGCGAAGGCGCGCAGTCCGTGGTCGGACACGACCTTCTCCCAGGACGACGGCCCGGCATCGCCCTCGATGTAGGTGAGGACCTCGCGGCCCTCGTCGTCGAATCCCAACGGGCGGGGCGCACAGGGGAAACCGGCTTCTTCCAGGTGCCGCAGAAGCGCGTGGACGGTGGGTGTCCACGGTTGAGCGGGCCTGCGGACGGTGTTCCCGATCCGTACGACCCGGCGATGAGCCCCGTCCTGCAACACCTCTTCGCTCGCCATCCCGGTGAAGGTACACGTGCGGCCGGGCACGGGCGCCCCGCGTCACGCCCTCGGCACCGGCACCGGCACCGGCACCTGGCCCGCCCGCCCGGTCCGAGCCGTCGGCACCGCTCACGGCACGGCGCCACCACGGCGGTCCGGTGGTGCCGGCCAAGGAGTTCCAGGTCGCCTCGCCCGGAACGCATGGCTGTGTCCCACGGGGGATCCGGGCAGCCTCCAGGGTTGTGGCCTTCTCGCGAAGGGAATCGAACAAGGAGTATCCACACGGCAGTTGGCGGGGGGTCGGTCGTGTCTTGGTACGGCAGCGGGAGCGAACAGGACGCGTACGAACGAGGCCGGAGCGACGAGCGCGCGCGGATCAGGAGAGCGGTCGACGGTGACGAGGACGACGGCTGCGGGTGCGGTTGCCTGATCCTCCTCGTCATTTTCCTCCCTTGGATCCTGGAGGCCTGCGGGCGCTGACACTTCGGCCACCGGTCGTGCTCCTGCCTGGAGAGGCGGGCGCGGACACGGGTACGGCCGTCGTCGGGCCCCGGTGCGTGAGGGAGGACGGTCATGTGGTTGATTCCGTTGCCCCTGGCTTCGGGGCGTCTCCGCGTCACGGCGACGAGCGTGCCGGTCCTATGTGTTCACCACGGCGTCCGTGGCGAGGCGATGGCCGCTCGAAGCCGGGGCCGTCGAGGGCACGGGACGGCTCCGGCCCGGCCACGGCCGCAGTACCGGCCGCCCGGCTCGAAGACGGAACGGCATCGTCCCGTACGCGGGCATGCCTCCCGTCCCACGGGCAGGGCGAGGAGATGCCCGCAGGCCCTCGGTCGAGACAGAACTCGTTGCCTTCGATGTCCTGCATCGCGATGCAGGACTCGTTGTCGTCATCCGCGGGCAGCAGCCGCTCGCGTACCGCGCCGAGAGCGACCAGTCGCGCGCACTCGGCCTCGAGTACGGCGAGGCGTTCCCCGCCCACGAGCCCGGTGCCGGCCCGTACATCGAGGTGGACCCGGTTCTTGGCGGCTTTCCCTTCGGGAACGCGCTGGAAGTACAACCGGGGGCCCACGCCCGAGGGATCGGCACAGGCGAACCACGAGTCCCGCTCCTCAGGCGGCTGCGAGTGCCCGAAATCCTTCCAGGTGGCGAACCCTTCCGGCGGTGGCGGTACGACGTACCCCAGCACCTCGCACCAGAAACGGGCGAGGCGCTCGGGCTCCGCGCAGTCGAAGGTGACCTGGAGCTTCTTGATCGGTGCCATCGGGCCACCACAGTGGCGCGGGTCCTCCGCCGGACCACCGTTTTCGTCGCCCCCCCGGGGACACGGCCACCGGCGGCACGCACCTGCCCGGGCCCGGGGCCTCCTTATCCGGCGGACCCGGGCACAGCCGCGTCTCCGTACACTGGCGGACATGGCATGCCGCATCAGTGAGCTGGTCATCGACGCCGCCGACCCCGGCCGGCTCGCCGCGTTCTGGAGCGAGGTCCTCGGTTACGTCGAACTCGGCCGGGAGGACGACGGAAGTATCGAGATCGGGCCGCCCGACGCCGGTTTCGGCGGGCCGCAGCCCACCCTCGTCCTCAGCCCCAGCAATGCCCCGCGGACCGGGAGACTCCGGCTGCACATCGATGTCAGCGCCACCGACCGCGACCAGGACGCCGAGCTGGAGCGGCTGCTCGCCCTCGGCGCCAGACCCGCCGACATCGGCCAGACCGGTGCCGAGAGCTGGCATGTCCTGGCCGATCCCGAGGGCAACGAGTTCTGCCTCCTGCACACGCGGCTCCGGCCCTTCCGCCAGGACGCGTCCTGACGCCGGATCGCCCGACCACCCTGCCCGGGCCGGAGCGGACCCGCCGGCTCCGGTGCCCGCCCCCCCGCCCGGCGAGGGCCCCTGTGCCCAAAAGATCTGGACAATGATCGCGGCCACGGCAGACTGGCCCCATGACATCCCCGGATCCCAAATCCGACCTGCGCTATTACCTGCAGTCCGCCCGCGACGCCCTGCTGTGGAAACTCGAGGGGCTCTCCGCGTACGACATGCGCCGCCCGCTGACGCCGACGGGCACCAACCTCCTGGGGCTGGTGAAGCACGCGGCGACCGTGGAGCTGGGCTACCTCGGTGACACCTTCGGCCGGCCGGCCGGTGTGGCGCTGCCCTGGATCGCCGAGGACGCCGAGCCGAACGCGGACATGTGGGCCACCGCCGACGAGTCACGCGAGGACGTCGTGGGCCTCTACCGCCGGGCCTGGGCCCACGCGGACGCGACGATCGACGCGCTGGCGCTCGACACGGCCGGCAGGGTGCCGTGGTGGCCGGAGGCCAGGGCCGGGATCACGCTGCACCATGCCGTGGTGCGGGTGACCGCCGACACCCAGCGGCATGCCGGTCATGCCGACATCCTGCGTGAACTCCTGGACGGCTCGGCCGGGATGGAGAAGGGCAACACGAGCATGGCCCCGGGGGACCCGGCATGGTGGGCGTCCCACCGCGACCGGGTGGAGCAGGCCGCCAGGGCCGCCGGACAGCAGCAGGCATGACCCCGCTCCCCCGCCCTGCCCGGGCTCACCTCCCGGGCCCGGGCAGGCGAAACGCCCAGCCCCGCCCCGGGCGGGCGGCCCCCTAGGGGCAGGGCGGGGCCAGGCCGGGGACGAAGGCCGCCCCGGTCCGCCGAGCGAGGCCGCACACCGGCCGTGCCAGGCATCCGGGACCGGCCTTGGACCGGCCGGACAGCCCTGGTCTACGGTCGCGGCCATGAAGATCCGCATCGTCGACGCGTTCACCGACCGCCCCTTCGCCGGCAACCCCGCCGGAGTCCTGATCCTGGACACGGACCGCTTCCCCGCCGCCGGCCGGCTCCAGCGCATCGCCTCGGAGATCAACCTGCCGGAGACCGCCTTCGCCCATCCTCTTCCCCGGGGCGGAGACGCGGACTGGTCCCTGCGCTGGTTCACCCCCACCACCGAGGTCGACCTCTGCGGCCACGCCACCCTCGCCACCGCGCACGTACTGAACACCGCGGGCGGCGTCGGCGGTACCGTACGCTTCGCGAGCCGTTCCGGCGTCCTGCGTACCACCGCCCACGAGAACGGCACCCTCACCCTGGACTTCCCCACGGCCCCGCTGGAGCCCGTCGAGGCCCCGCCCGGACTGGCCGGAGCGCTCGGCGCCACTCCTGTCTCCGTCCACGACACGGGCGAACGCGTCGGTGACCTGCTGGTCGAGCTGGCCGACGAAGCGGCCGTACGCGCCCTGCGGCCGGACTTCGCCGCACTCGCCTCCTGCTCCCCCCGCGGAATCGTCGCCACCGCTCCCGCGGCGGACCGGGAAGCCGGGTACGACTTCGTGTCACGCGGGTTCTTCCCCCGCGCCGGCATCGACGAGGACCCGGTGACGGGGAGCGCGCACACCGCGCTGGCGCCCTTCTGGTCGGCGCGGTTCGGCCGCGACGACCTCACCGGCCTGCAGGCTTCCGCCCGTTCGGGCCTGGTGCGCACCTCACTGCGGGGCGAGCGCACCCTGCTGACGGGCAGCGCGGTCACCGTCGTCGAAGGCGAGCTGCTCACCGGCCTCTGAGACCGGACGTACCCCACCGGACGTACGCGGCCCGGCGGGCCGGCGGGCGGGCCTCACGCGGTGGGCAGCCAGCCCACCTTCCCCGCCAGGAGGGCGTATCCCACGAACGCCCCGATGTCCAGCAGGGCATGGGCGACGACGAGCGGCCCCACTCGCCCCCACCGCCGGTAGAGCAGGACGAAGACGACTCCCATCACCATGTTCCCGATGAAGCCGCCGATGCCCTGGTACAGGTGGTAGGACCCGCGCAGTACGGAGCTGGCGGCCAGGGCCGCCATCGGGGTCCAGCCGAGCTGGCCGAGCCGGCGCAGCAGATAGCCGACGACGATCACTTCCTCGAGGAGCGAGTTCTGCACCGCCGAGAGGATCAGCACGGGGAACTTCCACCACACGTCGGGCAGCGACTCCGGCACCACCGTCAGATTGAAGCCGCTCGCCCGCGCCGCGAGGTAGAAGGCCAGCCCGGCACTGCCGATGCCGGCCGCGACCAGCGTGCCGCGGCCGAGGTCCTTCCAGGGGGCGGTGAGGTCGAGCCCGAGTGTCCGCAGGCCCGCCCCTTCCCGTGTCAGCAGGTGCACGACCAGGGCGACCGGGACCAGGGCCGTGGTGATGCCGAACAGCTGCCAGGCCAGGTCCAGCCACGGCCGGTCGGGGGCGTACGAGCCGTTGAGCGTCGCGGCCTGGTCCTTCAGGCCGCCCGGTTTCGTCAGCGAACCGATGAAGCTGATCAGGGCGGACACTCCGCTGGCCCCGAGGGAGAGGGCCAGCACCAGCAGCGTCTCCGACCGGAGGGTCCGGCGTGCCGTCCCCTCGTGAGCAACCGTTCCCGCCACGCGCCCCGCCTCCACCCGTGCACCCTGCCGTCAGCTGTGCGTCCCGGCGCCTCCTCCGGCAGGTTCCCCCGGTTCCGGCACCCGTGCCCGCCCGGCGGATCATGACCGGGGCCACGGCATCCGACCCCGGTCCGCCGGACAGACCCTAAGGGCTGTCCCGTAATCCCTGGTGGGCGTGCGACGACAGTCACGGCACCTCGCGGCGTTGTCGGAACATCCGCATACATCCAGTATGCGGACGCCCCTCCGCCTTGCGATGCACCGCGCCTGACGCCGCACGCTGATCCACCACGAATTACGGGACAACCCCTAGCTTGCCCCACGGGCAGGGGGGCGCCTGCCACCAGGCCGGCCGTTCAGCGGCCGGGGAAGCCGACCGGCCAGTTGTGCACCGGCTCGCCCGTCTGCGTGAGTTCGGCGTAGCGCCTGGTGGTGGCGGCCAGCGCGCTCTCCCGTCCGAGACCGGCCTCCAGGGCCCGGTGGTAGGTGTCGGCCTGCCAGGAGGCGCCGTTGACCCTGCGCCGGCAGCGCTCCTCGATGATCCCGAGATAGAGGTCGCGGTCCGCGGGCTCGATGTTCCAGGCGTCCAGCCCGGCGGCGGCGAGCGGCAGCAGTTCGTCCCGCACCAGCTTGACGGCGGGCACCTTGGCCACGCCGCCCGAGCGGCCCGGGCGGGGCCACAGCAGCTCGGCCTCGATGCCGTGGCGGCACGCGGTGTCGAAGTTCCGGGCGGCGGTCTCGAACGGCAGCCGGGTCCATACCGGGCGGGACTCGTCGGCGAGCGCGCGCACCAGGCCGTAGTAGAAGGCGGCGTTGGCGATCACATCGGCGACGGACGGCCCGGCCGGCAGTACCCGGTTCTCGACGCGGAGGTGGGGGACGCCGTCGGCGATCCCGTAGACCGGACGGTTCCACCGGTAGATGGTCCCGTTGTGCAGGACCAGTTCGGCCAGGCTCGGCACCCCGCCCTCGTCCAGCACCCGCAGCGGGTCCTCCTCCTCGCAGATCGGCAGGATCGGCGGGAAGAAGCGCAGGTTCTCCTCGAAGAGTTCGTACGCCGATCCCACCCACCGCTCCCCGAACCAGGTCCGCGGCCGCACCCCCTGGTTCCTCAGTTCGGGCGGCCGCACGTCGGTGGACTGCTGGAACAGCGGCGGCCTGGACTCCCGCCAGAGCTCCTTGCCGAACAAAAAGGGCGAGTTGGCTCCGAGGGCGATCTGGACGGAGGCGATCGCCTGGGCGGCGTTCCAGACGTCGGCGAACCGCTCCGGGGTGGTCTGGAGGTGCAACTGCACCGAGGTACAGGCGGATTCGGGGGCGATGGACTCCGAAGTGGCGACCAGGTGCTCGACACCGTCGATATCCAGGACGAAATCCTCGCCGCGGGCTGCCGCCATTTGCTCGTTCAGAAGCATGTAACGGTCCACGTCCGACAGGTTCGCCGAGACGACGTCGTGGCTGCCGAGCGTCGGAAGGATGCCGATCATCACGATGCCCGCGTCGACCTCGGCGGCTTTGCGGTCGGCATATGCGAGACCGGTCCGGAGCTCCTCGGCGAGCTGATCGAATACCCGGCCGCTCATCCGGTGAGGAAGGATATTCACTTCCAGGTTGAACATCCCCAGTTCCGTCTGGAAATCTCTGCTGGCGATGCGTCGGAGCACCTCGGCATTCCGCATCCGCGGCATGCCGTCCGAACCCACGAGATTCAGCTCGATCTCCAGCCCCATGAGATTCCTGGGCCGGTCGAACCTCCTGTCCGCCAGAAGCCGCTCCAACCCCTCCAGACACCGGGCCAGCTTCTCGCGGTACTCCTGCCGACCGGACAGGTCGAAGACGCCCGCCACGACCTTCTCGCCCATCGAAGGGTCCCTCCTCGGGTGGACGGCTCGCGGCACAGGCCGCTCGTATCACGGTCGATAATGCCCCGAGGAAGTGATCCGTAACGCCTCCACTGCCCACGGGTACCCAGTAGTCTGGTGAACGGAGCCCCAGGCACATTCCAACGGCATGCCGCATAAGGGTGTGCGATAGCGGGTACAGGGCAATCGCCAGCGGGTTTCAGCCTACCGCCGCCCGGGGAAAACACCTGGCGAAGGCCCCGCAGGGCGTGGCGAACCGCTATGAATGCCGCAATTCAGAGGCTCGAAACCGCCTTGCAGGCAATATGCGGGACAGGTAGTCGAAACACCGTGTGAACACTTGTCGTATAAACTCTGCGCACGAGGCAGAGAGTTGACGCACCGGCTCGTCTTCCGCCACCGGCCCTCCTCTGGCCCCGCACGCCGACAGCGCCGTCTGCACCCGCCCACGCATCACCGTGTCTCCGAAGTGAGAGGCGACCCACTATGCCGCTGCATATCTCCCCGGCTCCCGCGCCCGCACTGCGCAGCGTTCTCACGGCACTCGGTTCTCCTGCCGCAGTCCGCGAGGCCCACACCCCCGCCCTCCGGTCCGTCCAGGGACCGCTGAGCCCGGAACTCCCGCTTCCTGTCCACGTGCTGGACCGCATCGCGTCCACCGGCCCGGCACCGTCCACCCGTCTCGCCGGGTGGCGGTTCTTGATCCGGGGCGGCGGGCGCGCGGTGGCCGCCGCGGACACCGTGCTCACCGCCGACGGCTGGGCCTTCTCCCATTTCTTCGAGGGGCCCTATCTCGCCTCGACCGAACTCGCCCTCAGGCAGGCCGAGTCGGTCACGACCCCGTACCAGGCCCGGCTGCTGTCGGTGCCGGAGCTCTACATGCTCACGCTGTGGCTGCACGAGGACACCGAGGACGACGCCGCGGGAGGCACGCTCGCCCCGACCGACGTACTGGTACCGCTGGCGCCCGCCCCGCCGGGCATCACGGCACACCTCCCGCATCCGGTCGCCGCGCTGCTGCCCGTCATGACGCTGCGCATCACCCCGTCGGCCACACTGCCGGGGCTGCTGGCGTCCCCGGCGCTGAAGCAGGCGTCCTCCCGCACCACTTCCGTCGGCTGACCCCGCCGGGAGCACCGAGGACGGCGCAGGCCCCGTGACCGCCACGGTCACGGGGCCTGCGCCGTTCGTGGCGCGGGAGCGGCCGCCGGCCGCGTGGGCCATGCGGACTAGCCCGCCCAGGCCACCTGGAACCACCCGAAGAGGCAGCACAGTTGCCGTGAACCGCCCGGCCGGGTGACACGTCTTCGAAGGAGGGCGGAAGCTGGGGCGAAATCGCTGCGGAAAGGCGTCCGTGGGGCAACACTGGTGACGGACCGACTTGATACGGGGGCTGTCGTGCACCCACCGCCACCCCGCAGGACAACCGACTCGACGCAGCGAAAGAACCCGCCCATGTGCCAGCACCAGCCCCCCTGCCCGACCGCGGACTCCAGCGACCGGGAAGCCGCCCGCCTCGTGGCGCACCACCCGGAGCAGGGCTGGAGCCTGCTGTGCAACGGCGTTCTCCTCTTCGAGGACACCGGTGAGCTGCTGCCGAACGGGCAGATCATCGCCCCGCACCGGCCGTCGCGGACGGGCCACGTGGCGAAAGCGGCCTGAAGAGACAGCAGAAGCGCCCGGCCGCCGCGAAGAACACCAGGCTTACGGGGAACACCGGGGCCGGTGCCGAGACATCGTCTCCGCACCGGCCCCGACGCGTGTTCCGGGAGCGTTCCCTACCGGTCGTACTCGTCCAGCGGAGGGCAGGAGCAGACCAGGTTGCGGTCCCCGAAGGCACCGTCGATGCGGCGGACCGGCGGCCAGTACTTGTCCGCCGGGGTGACACCGGCCGGGAAGACCGCTTCGGTGCGGCTGTACGCGTGCTCCCAGTCGCCGCCGAGCGCGGCAGCCGTGTGCGGGGCGTTGCGCAGCGGGTTGTCGTCCGCGCTCCAGGCGCCGGAGGCGACCTTCTCGATCTCGCCGCGGATGGCGATCATCGTGTCGCAGAACCGGTCGAGTTCGGTGAGGTCCTCGCTCTCGGTCGGCTCGATCATCAGCGTGCCGGCCACCGGGAACGACATCGTGGGCGAGTGGAAGCCGTAGTCGATCAGCCGCTTGGCGACGTCGTCGATGCTGACCCCGGTCGCCTTGGAGAGCGGCCGCAGGTCGACGATGCACTCGTGTGCGACCAGGTCACCCGGGCCGGTGTACAGGATCGGGAAGTGCGGTTCCAGTCGCTTGGCGATGTAGTTGGCCGCGAGCACGGCCACCTGCGTCGCGCGCTTCAGCCCCTCCCCGCCCATGAGGCGGACGTACGCCCAGGAGATCGGCAGGATGCCTGCCGACCCCCACGGCGCGGCGGAGATGGGGCCGACCCCGGTCCCGGGGCCCGCGGCGGGCTGCAGCGGATGGTTCGGCAGGTACGGCGCCAGGTGCGCGCGTACGCCGACGGGGCCGACACCCGGACCGCCTCCGCCGTGCGGGATGCAGAAGGTCTTGTGCAGGTTCAGGTGCGAGACGTCCCCGCCGAACTTGCCGGGCTTCGCAAGGCCGACCAGCGCGTTGAGGTTGGCGCCGTCCACGTACACCTGGCCGCCCGCGTCGTGCACCTCGCCGCAGATGTCGGCGACGTGCTCCTCGAAGACGCCGTGGGTGGAGGGGTAGGTGATCATCAGGACGGCGAGTTCGTCGCGGTGCTTCAGGATCTTGGCGCGCAGGTCCTCGATGTCGACCTCGCCGTCGTCGGCGGTCTTGACCACGACGACCTTCATGCCCGCCATCACGGCGCTCGCGGCGTTGGTGCCGTGCGCGGAGGACGGGATGAGGCAGACGGTACGGCCCTCGTCACCGTTGGCCCGGTGGTAGGCGCGTACGGCCAGGAGCCCGGCGAACTCACCCTGGGAGCCGGCGTTCGGCTGGAGGGAGACGGCGTCGTAACCGGTGACCTCGGCCAGCCGCTCCTCGAGCTCACGGATGAGGGTGAGGAAGCCCTGGGCCTGCTCGGCCGGTGCGAAGGGGTGCAGCGCGCCGAACTCCGGCCAGGTGATCGGCTCCATCTCGGCGGTCGCGTTGAGCTTCATGGTGCAGGAGCCCAGCGGGATCATGCCGCGGTCCAGCGCGTAGTCCCGGTCGGCGAGCCGGCGGAGGTAGCGGAGCATCGCGGTCTCGGAGCGGTGCTGGTGGAAGACCGGGTGGGTGAGGACCTGGTCGGTGCGCAGCAGGCCGCCGGGCAGGGCCTCGGCGGTCCCGGCGTCCAGCGCCTCGATGTCGCCGTCCGCGCCGAAGGCGGCCCAGACCGCGGCCACATGGGCGCGGGTGGTGGTCTCGTCGCAGGCCACCGAGACGTGGTCGGCGTCCACGAGACGCAGGTTGACCCCGCGCTCGCGCGCCGCGGAGACCACGCCGGAGGCGGCACCCGGCACCCGGACGGTCACCGTGTCGAAGAACGAGTCGTGCACGACGTCGGCGCCCGCGGCCCGCAGCCCCCCGGCCAGGATCGCGGCGAACCGGTGGGTCCGCCGGGCGATCGTCCGCAGACCGTCGGGGCCGTGGTAGACGGCGTACATCCCGGCCATGACGGCGAGCAGTACCTGCGCGGTGCAGATGTTGCTGGTGGCCTTCTCGCGGCGGATGTGCTGCTCGCGGGTCTGCAGGGCCAGGCGGTAGGCCTTGTCGCCGTCGGCGTCGACGGAGACGCCGACGAGGCGCCCGGGCAGGCTCCGGGCGAACTTCTCACGGACGGCCATGAAACCGGCGTGCGGGCCGCCGAAGCCCATCGGCACCCCGAAGCGCTGGGTGGTGCCGACGGCGATGTCCGCGCCGAGCTCACCGGGCGAGGTCAGCAGGGTCAGGGCCAGCAGGTCGGCGGCGACGGTGACGATCGCGCCCAGTTCGTGCGCCTGCTCGATGACGGGCCGCAGGTCACGCACGGCACCCGAGGCGCCCGGGTACTGGAGGAGCACGCCGAAGACCCCGCGTCCGGCGGCCTCGGCGGGGATGCCGTCGGCCAGGTCCGCGACGACCACCTCGACGCCGGTCGGTTCGGCGCGCGTACGGATCACCGCGACGGTCTGCGGCAGGGTGTCCGCGTCGACCAGGAACACGCCGTCCTTGACCTTGCCCACGCGCCGTGCCAGCGCCATGGCCTCGGCGGCGGCCGTGCCCTCGTCCAGGAGCGAGGCGCCGGAGGTGGGCAGTCCGGTGAGGTCGGCCACCATCGTCTGGAAGTTCAGCAGGGCCTCCAGGCGGCCCTGGGAGATCTCCGGCTGGTAGGGCGTGTACGCCGTGTACCAGGCGGGGTTCTCCATGACGTTGCGCAGGATGACCGGCGGGGTGAACGTGCCGTAGTAGCCGAGCCCGATCATCGGGGTCAGCACCTGGTTGCGGTCGGCGAGCTGCCGGAGCTCCGCCAGGACCTCGGCCTCGGTGCGCGCCCGGGGGAGGTCCAGTGCCTCGGCGCTCCTGATCACGTCGGGCACCGCGGCCGCGGTGAGTTCGTCGAGGGAGCCGTAACCGACCTGTGCGAGCATTTTCGCCTGGGCCCCGGCATCCGGCCCGATGTGGCGCTGCTCGAAGGGGATGCCCTGCTCCAGCTGGGAGAGCGGAGTGCGACGGGGGGTCATGAAGGAGGCCTCCTGGTCTGTCACGACCTGCGAGGGGCAGCACGGCGTAGCTGCCCGAACGGCCTCCCCCTCTGTCATCTCGACCTGAGAGCTTCACCGGCCCGCCTCGCGGCGTGCCGGCTTTCACCGTCGGTGAGGCCGGGTCCGTCCCGCCACATGTCCGTGCCGGTCCTGGTCCCGCCCTGCTTTCCAGAGTGGCTTCGTCCGTGCGGTACGGGGGCCTGAGAGATTCCGGGGAGGAGTTGCTCCTTCGGCGCCTCCGATGCTGTCTCGGAGGGCTCTCCCGCACGGGGTCGGCAGCCGCCTCCAGCCTACCAGCGGGCCGGCCCGGGCCGTTCCGAGTGGCTGAAGCCCCGGATCTGGCCTTTCGTAGTCCTGTGGAGCAGTAGCGACCACCCTGATGCCCCGTGACCAGTGGGAGGTCCCGTGCAGAGCGACATCGATCCGCGCAGTCTGATCGGCCGCAAGGCCTTCGACCGCACCGGAGCCAAGATCGGGACGGTGGACGAGGTCTATCTCGACGACGCCACCGGCGTCCCCGAGTGGGCGGCCGTGCGGACGGGGCTCTTCACCAGGGACGCGTTCGTGCCGCTGGATCCGAGCGAGTTCGCCGACGGCCGGCTGAAGGTCCCCTTCGACCGTGCCCTGATCAAGGACGCGCCCGATTTCGGGGTGGGCCGCCACCTCTCCCCCGAACAGGAACTGCAGCTCTACCGCCACTACGGGCTGGACGTGGCCCCCGCCGAGGGCACGGCCCCCGACCGGGACTTCGGCAAGCTGGCCGGCCACGAGGAGTAGTCGACCGGATCGCGCACCAGCGGCAGCGGATCGGCCGGCCGCAGCTCCGGGTCGTCCGTCCTGAACGTCCGCACCCGGCCCGGGGCCGAACCCGGTTCCTCGAACCGCACGGTGACCCGCCCGACCCCGCTGCCCTGCACCCACCCGTGCCCGAGCGTCTCGTGCCGTACGTCCTGCCCGGCGGACCACCGCCGGGCGGACGGCTGCCCGGCGTCCTCCGGGGCGGCCAGCACCGCCTGCGCGGCCCCGGACTCCTCCGGCTTCGGCCCGTCCGTCTCCGGCCTCTCCGTCTCGGGCCTGTCCGTCCCCCGCCCGTCCGTCCCCGGCCCGGCGGCCCCGCTCCCGGCCTCCTCGGCCGCGGACGGCACCGCGTCGCCCTGCCGCGCCTCGGCCGCCTGCGCGAAGAGGTCCTCCTGTGTGAAATCCGCGAGTCCCGTGACCCCCACCCCGAGCAGCCGTACGCCGCCGGTGGTGTCGACGGCCTCCAGGAGCCTCGCCGCGGCCTCCCTGACGACCCCGGGATCGTCGGTGGGGCCGCGCAGCGTCTCGGACCTGGTCAGCGTCGAGAAGTCGTAACGGCGCACCTTCAGCACCACCGTCCGTCCGGAGCGTCCCGCGTCCCGGAGCCGCCGCACACACCGGTCGGCGAGCCGCTCCACCTCCGCCCGCACCCGGACGCGGTCGTGCAGGTCCACGTCGAAGGTGTCCTCCACCGACACGGACTTGGCGTCACGCTCGGCCACGACGGGCCGGTCGTCGTGGCCGAGGGCCATGCGGTACAGCGCGGCCCCGTGCGCCTTGCCCAGCAGGCGTACGAGTTCCGCCTCCCCCGCCTCGGCGAGATCGTGCACCACCGTCATCCCGGCGCGTCTGAGATGGTCACCCGTGGCGGGGCCCACCCCCGGCAGTGTGCGGACGGACATGGGTGCGAGCAGTTCGCGTTCGGTGCCCGGTTCGATGAGCAGGAGCCCGTCGGGCTTGGCCTTCTCGGAGGCGATCTTGGCGAGCATCTTGGAACCCGCGAGCCCGACGGACCCGCTGAGTCCGGTGGCCGCCGTGATGACCAGGCGCAGCTGCTCGCCGACCGCACGGGCGGAACGGGAGTCGTCGGCGAGGCCGCCCGCCTCCAGGTCGACGAACGCCTCGTCCAGGCTGAGCGGCTCGACCAGCGGGGAGAGCCGCCCGAGCAGTTCCATCACGGTCTCGCTCACCGCCCGGTAGAGCGGGAAGCGCGGAACCAGGTACGCGGCGTTGGGGGCCAGCCGTCTCGCCTGGGACATGGGCATCGCGGAGTGCACGCCGAACCGCCGGGCCTCGTACGACGCGGTCGCGACCACCCCGCGGGCCCCCAGCCCGCCCACCACCACCGGTTTGCCTCGCAGGCTGGGCTTCGCCGCCTGCTCCGCGGAGGCGTAGAAGGCGTCCATGTCCAGATGCAGGATCGTGGGTGCTGCTCTCACACCCCCGATGCTGCCTCACGCCACTGACAACCGGTGGCCCGGCGGGCCTTCGGAGGTCAGCCCGCCCGGTTGCGCCGCCGTGCCAGTTCGTCGGCGGGGTTGTGGCCGACGAGCGTCTCGCCCGTGTCGACCCGCTCGCCGTGCAGCTGCGACAGCGCCGCGTCCACGTCCCGCCAGACGACACCGACGGCGATCCCGAAGACTCCCTGACCGCCCTGGAGGAGGTCGACGACCTCGTCGGGCGAGGAGCACTCGTAGACCGTCGCCCCGTCGCTCATGAGGGTCATCCGCTCCAGATCGGTGAATCCGCGGGCCCTCAGGTGCTGGACCGTGGTGCGGATGTTCTGCAGAGCGACACCTGTGTCCAGGAACCGCTTGACGATCTTGAGGAGGACCACGTCCCGGAAACTGTAGAGACGCTGGGTCCCCGATCCGTACGCCGGCCGCACACTCGGTTCCACCAGCCCCGTACGCGCCCAGTAGTCGAGCTGCCGGTAGGTGATCCCCGCCGCCGCGCACGCCGTCGGCCCTCGATAGCCGATGCCGTCCGCGGGTGCCGCACCGTCCGCCGCTGCCACCACCGCCGGCGTGACCGGCTGCATGATGGTTTGGTCGGCCGTACTGCTGTGCTGCCGGTACAACCCGCCCGCAGCCGTACCGTCGCCGCTGCTTCTCACGCCGACCTCCGTCCTTGACCTGCCATGTCGAAGGTAGGCAGTCGCCCGGGGTGCGTCAACGATCGCCACACTCGGCACGCCGAGTGATAATCACCCTGAGGGTGGTTTCCGGACACCGATTACGGGGAACGGCTTGCCGGATGCGCTGGCGCTTCTCCGGAACAGCGGTCACTGGCTGTTGGTACCGAAGTCCTCCGGCGAGATCTGGTCGAGGAATTCGCGGAACTTCTCCACCTCGTCCTCCTGCTCGTCGGGGATGGCGATGCCCGCGTCGTCCAGCACACCGTCACTGCCGTAGATCGGCGTGCCGGTGCGCAGGGCGAGCGCTATGGCGTCGGACGGCCGTGCGCTCACCTCGACCCCGCCGGCGAAGACCAGCTCCGCGTAGAAGACCCCTTCCTTGAGGTCCGTGATGCGGACCTCGGTGAGCTCCTGGCCGAGGGCCTCGAGCACATCCTTGAAGAGATCGTGGGTCAGCGGCCTGGCCGGAGCCATGCCCTGCTGGGCGAAGGCGATCGCGGTCGCTTCCCCAGGGCCGATCCAGATCGGGAGGTACCGGTCGCCTCCCACTTCACGCAGGAGCACGATCGGCTGGTTGGAGGGCATTTCCACCCGGACACCCACAACGTCGAGCTCGTTCACACAGCAACCCTAGGACGTGCCCGGCATGTTTGGATAGTCGGGCCCCGCCTGCTCTCAGTGGAACCGGACCTTCAGCGCCGTCTGCACCAGTGCGGCGTGCAGCCGCACGGACAGCTCGGCCAGTTCTTTGGCGGTGGCCTCCGCATGGGCCCTGGTCTGCGGGTTCCGGTGCCGGCGCAGCGGCGCCACGACCTGCTCCACCAGGCCCGCCTCCCGCTCGGCGGCGGCCCTGACGGCCCGCAGGTGGCGGGGTTCCAGACCGAACCGGCCCAGATCCGCCACAAGCCGTGCCACGGTCACCGCCTCGGCGTCGTAGCTGCCCTCAGGGCCGGCCGTGATCAGGCCGTACGACTCCCACTCGGTGAGCTGCTCCTCGGTGACCTCGGCGGCGCTGAGGAGCTCCGGACGGCCGATACGGGCGGCGGTGGCCCGGCCCGGCTCCTGGTCCCAGAGGCCGTCGGCGAGCTGCCCCTGCCCCCCGGGGGCGAGCGTCGGACGCTCGCCCCTGGCCAGGGCGTCCAGGTGCTCCCGGATGACCTTGAGCGGAAGGTAGTGGTCCCGCTGCATCCGCAGCACCTGCGCCAGCCGGTCCACGTCCGCCGGGCTGAACTTCCGGTACCCGGAAGGCGTCCGCCGGGGCTCGATGAGTCCTTCGGCCTCCAGGAAACGGATCTTGGAGATGGTGACTTCGGGGAACTCGTCGCGCAGCCGCAGCAGCACCGTGCCGATGCTCATGGCGCGTTCGTCCGCGGAGGCGGTGCCGTGTCCGGCACCGCCTGTCGTTGTTCGCAGCATGGACCTTCCTGGGGTCCCCCCGGACCGGGTCCGGGGGAGGGTCACACGCCCCGCTGGCTCGCGTAGAAGACCAGCCGGTACTTACCGATCTGGACTTCGTCGCCGTTGGACAGCGCGACGGAATCGATGCGCTCACGGTTGACGTAGGTCCCGTTGAGGCTCCCGACGTCACCCACGGTGAAGCTACCGTCCGGGTTCCTGTGGAACTCCACATGCCGCCGTGACACGGTCACGTCATCGAGGAAGATGTCGCTCTGCGGGTGACGGCCGGCCGTGGTCAGGTCCCCGTCGAGCAGGAACCGGCTGCCGGAGTTGGGACCGCGGCGCACCACGAGGAGCGCGGAACCGGCCGGCAGGGCGTCGACGGCGGCCTGCGCCTCGGGCGAGAGGGACGGCAGGACGGTCTGTCCCGTCGCCTCGGCCTCGTACGCCTCGATTCCCGAGATCGAGATGGTCGAGGTCGTCTCCGAGGCACGCTCGGGCACTCCGCCCCGCAGCGGCGCACCGCAGTTGGAGCAGAAACGGCTGTCCGCGGCATTGCGGTGGCCGCACCTCGTACAAACCGCCATGGACGCGCCCTCCGGGGCGGGGGTGAACCCTCCACCCGTACTTGAGGTTGATGGTTCTCCGAAACCTATGCGCCCGGCACCACGAGGGTCAACAGACGACGCGCCGGATCCGCCGGCGGGTCCTCCCGCCACCTCGTCGCGGAAGAGCGGGCGCTCCGAACCCTGCTCATCGGCGTTCTGACCCTGCCGCGGAGCGCGGTGACGGGCAGCGCTGTTGCTGTCCTCGCGGGAGCTCTTTCCGAACCACTTTGCAAACAACTTCACGGGCGTTTCCCCTTGACCGAAATAGACCCGCCCGTGGGGCAGGACGAACCTCAATGAACACACCTGCCGACCCGGACATCCTCACAACGTCCGTATCCACCCGACAGTTTCCACCACACGTCACCGATCCGATGCGGCGACCCCCCGCTACCTCGTCCCCGAGTCCTCCGAGTGCTCCGGGCACCGGTGTCACTGCGAGGACGACCGAGCGTAATCAGGCTGCTGCGCGTGCCGCAAGGCGTCGACGACGATGTCCTCCGAGCGTGCCACTTCTGCCGTGGCCTGCTCCTTCTCCAGGGTCTGGACCACTCCGCCGGGGATGTTCAGAGCCGGTTCGAGGTCCTGCGGCCGGCCGATGACCTCGAACACGTACGGTGCCCGTACCTTGTGTCCGTCGATGCTCAGCTCGCCCCCGTCACCGGAGAAGTAGGTGTCGGCCACCACGCGCACCCCGTTGACCTCGATCGCCTCGGCACCCGCCGCGCGGAGCTCCTGGACGGCGTCGAGCAGCATGTCGGCCTCGACGGCGCCGGTCGGATCGTTGACCGTCAGCGTGATGCCGGGGCCGTGCGCGGCCACGGTACCGGCCAGGATCCCGAGCTGCCGCTCCTTCTCGAGCGTCTGCCTGCGGGCCTCCTCGGCCTGGTCGGAGCTGTTCTCCAGCTCCGTGCGCTGGCCCTCCAGCCGCTGCTTCTCGTCCTCCAGGCGCTGGGTCCGGTTGTCGAGTTCGTCGAGGATGCGGACCAGGTCCTCCTGGCGGGCGCCGCGCAGCGCGTCGTTGTCGCTGTTGGACCTGACCTGGATCGCGAGTCCCAGCCCGAGGCCGAACAGCAGCAGCGCGACGACGAGTTGGGCCCGCGTCACCCGCGGGGGCCAGAGACCGGCCAGCAGGCGTCTGCGCCCGTCGGACGGCTCCGGCGCGCCGGGGGCGGACGGCGGCGGCGCGGGCACCTCGGGGGGCAGTGCGCTGCGACGTCCGTCGATACGCGGGTGTTCTTCGTTGGTCATCTGCCTCAGGCCCGGAAGACGTGCCGGCGGATCGCCGCGGCGTTGGAGAAGATGCGGATGCCGAGGACGACGACGACGCCCGTGGAGAGCTGGGCGCCGACCCCCAGCTTGTCCCCGAGGAACACGATGAGCGCGGCCACCACGACGTTCGACAGGAACGACACCACGAAGACCTTGTCCACGAAGATCCCGTCGAGCATGGCGCGCAGCCCGCCGAAGACCGCGTCGAGCGCGGCCACGACGGCGATCGGCAGGTAGGGCTCGACCACCGCCGGCACTTCGGGCCGGACCAACAGTCCGACCACGACTCCCACGACGAGGCCCAGTACGGCGATCACGATGTGCCCTTCCCTGTCTCCGCCGCGCCACTTCCCGTGTCGTCGGCCAAAGGCTCTGCTGTGCGTACGATCAGGCTCGGCGCGGCCGGCAGGCGTACCTGCGCCTGCTCGGAGATGCCGGTGCGGATGTCGAAGCTCTCGTGCAGTGCCTGAAGGTACTGGCCGTCGGCGCTGTCCCGGAACGCGGCGGCGAGCTTCTCTCCGTCCCCCACCGCGAGCACCGTGTACGGCGGCACCAGCGGCCTGTTGTCGACCAGTATGGCGTCACCGGCCGCCCGGATGGCCGAGAGCGCTGTCAGGCGCTGCCCGTTGATGGAGATCGCCTCCGCGCCGGACTGCCAGAGGCCGTTGACCACTCGCTGCATGTCCCGGTCGCGGACCCGCCCGGTGTCGGCGAAGCCGGTCGACTCCCGGGGTCCGCCGCCGCCCTGGTCCGTGTTCTCGGCGTCGTCGACGACCAGCTTGATCCCCGGGCCCTGGACGGGGGTTGCTCCCGAGAGCAGGGCGACCAGGCTCGCCTGGCCGCCTCCGTGCTGCTCGAGTGCCTTGCGCTGGCGTTCCCCGACGTCCTTGCGCAACGCCTCGACGTCCGCTTCCAGTTCGTCGGCCGTACCGGTCTCCGCGTTGACGCGGTCGATGAGCTCTTCGCGTTCCTTGGCCACGACCGGCGCGGCGACACGCGCCTCTGCTGCGCCGAGGGTGACCACGAGGGCGGCGAGGACCAGTCCGGCCGCCAGGCCGAGTTTCGCCTTGAGCGTACGGGGCATCCCGGTCCTGCCCTCGGCCCTGCGCCGGGCCGAGGCCTCGGCGTACCCCTCGTCCAGGCTGTGCTCCATGACCGTGGTCAGCAGCGACATGGACGCGTCGGGGCGGGGAGGCGGCGGTGCGCTACTCCGATCGGGGGGCGGCTGCGACATGCCGCACATCGTCGCACGTCATACCGGCTGACGCCGAATGGCCCCGTCGGCGGGCCGGGCAGCCGCACCACGACGGCTGCCCGGCCCAAAAACGCCCGGGGTGTTCCGGGGGTCAGTCCCCCGCACTGTCGACGACGGCGGCCCATTCGTCGAGCAGGGCCTGAGCCGAGGCGTCGTCCGGGCCCTCGGCCCACAGGTGGGTCACGGCCTCTGCCGGGTCGGGCAGCACCATGACCCATCGCCCGTCGGTCTCGACCACGCGCACACCGTCCGTGGTGTCCACGCTGCGGTCCCCGGCGGCCTCCACGACCCGCCGCATGACGAGGCCCTTGACGGCCCACGGGGTCGCGAGGTCCCGGCGCAGCACATGGGCACGCGGGATCCGGGCGTCGATCTGGCTGAGCGTGAGCTGGGTCCGGGCGACCAGGCCGATGAGCTGGACGAACGCAGCCGCTCCGTCGAAGACGCTGCTGAACTCGGGGACGATGAAGCCGCCGCGGCCGTCACCGCCGAAAATGGTGGTGTCCTCACGGCTGACCCGGGTCAGGTCGTCCGGGGAGGTGGTCGTCCACTCCACCTGGGTCCCGTGGTAGGCCGCCACCTGCTCGGCGACGCGTGTCGTCGTCACGGGCAGGGCCACCCGCCCGCTGCGCCGCTCGGCCGCCACGAGGTCCAGCATGACCAGCAGGGCCCGGTCGTCCTCGATGATGCGGCCTCGTTCGTCGACGAGGGAGAGCCGCTCCCCCACCGGGTCGAAGCGCACCCCGAAGGCCGCCCTGGCCGACGAAACGATCTCTCCGAGCCGGACGAGTCCCGCCCTGCGGCTCTCCACCGACTCGGTGGGCCGGGACTCGTCGAGGCCGGGGTTGATGGTCAGCGCGTCCACGCCAAGCCGTCCCAGCAGGCTGGGCAGAACAAGCCCCGCGCTGCCGTTGGAGGCGTCCACGACGACCTTGAGCCCTGCCTCCGCGATTCCGTCCGTGTCGACGTTGCGCAGCAGGGAGCCCGTGTACGAGTCGAAGACGCTGGACGGGAAGCTCAGGTCACCGATCTCGCCGGGGAAGGCCCTGCGGTACTCCTGACGGGCGTAGACCCGGTCCAGTTTCCGCTGGCGCGCCTGGGAGAGGTCTCCACCGCTCTCGTCGAAGAACATGATGTCGACCGAGTCGGGGACCCCCGGCGAGGTCCGGATCATGATGCCGCCGGCGCTGCCTCGCGCGGTCTGCTGACGGGCGACCGGAAGCGGTACGTTCTCCAGGTCCCGTACGTCGATGGCGCTGGCCTGCAGGGCCGAGATGACCGCGCGCTTCAGCGCACGGGCGCCTCGGGAGTGGTCACGGGCCGTGGTGACCGTCGCGCCCTTCTTCAGGGTGGTGGCGTAGGCACCCGCCAGCCGGACCGCCAGTTCCGGCGTGATCTCGACGTTCAGGATTCCTGAGACGCCGCGGGCTCCGAAGAGATGGGCCTGGCCCCGGGACTCCCAGATGACCGAGGTGTTGACGAAGGCGCCGGCCTCGATGGTCTTGAACGGGTAGACCCGCACATTGCCCTGGATGATCGATTCTTCACCGACGAGGCATTCGTCGCCGATGACTGCGCCGTCCTCGATACGGGCCGCACGCATGACGTCGGTGTTCTTGCCGATCACGCAGCCGCGGAGATTGCTGTGCTGCCCGATGTACACGTTGTCGTGGACGACGGCCCGGTGCAGGAACGCACCGGATTTCACCACGACGTTGGAGCCCACCACGGTGTGCTCACGGATCTCCGCGCCGGCTTCGATCTTCGCGTAGTCCCCGATGTAGAGAGGGCCGCGCAGCACCGCGTCGGGGTGGACGTCCGCGCCTTCGGCGACCCAGACCCCGGGCGAGATCTCGAAACCGTCGAGTTCGACGTCGACCTTCCGTTCCAGTACGTCGGCCTGGGCCTTCACATAGCTTTCGTGGGTGCCCACGTCTTCCCAGTAGCCCTCGGCGATGTAGCCGTAGATCGGCTTGCCGTCCTTCATGAGCTGCGGGAACACATCACCGGACCAGTCCACGGAGGTGTCGGCCTGGACGTAGTCGAAGACCTCCGGCTCCATGACGTAGATGCCGGTGTTGACCGTGTCGGAGAAGACCTGGCCCCAGGTCGGCTTCTCCAGGAAGCGTTCGACCTTTCCTTCTTCGTCGACAATCGTGATCCCGAATTCCAGGGGGTTCGGGACCCGTGTCAGGCAGACCGTCACCAGTGCGCCTTTTTCCTTGTGGAACGCGATGAGATCCGTGAGGTCGAAGTCCGTGAGGGCGTCACCGGAAATGACCAGGAAGGTGTCGTCCTTCAGGGCTTCCTCGGCGTTCTTCACACTGCCCGCGGTACCGAGGGGCTTTTCCTCGTTGGCGTAGCTGAGCTCCATGCCGAGTTCTTCGCCGTCCCCGAAGTAGTTCTTGACGAGGGACGCGAGGAACTGGACGGTGACCACGGTCTCGTTGAGCCCATGCCGCTTGAGCAGCTTCAGCACATGCTCCATGATCGGCCGGTTGGCGACCGGCAGGAGGGGCTTGGGCATGCTCGAGGTCATGGGGCGAAGGCGAGTGCCTTCGCCGCCTGCCATCACGACGGCCTTCATGTCGGAAACGTCCTCCTTGAGAGACGACGGTCTAGCCGACTTCGCCCGTCGGGGCAACGCCTCAGGCATTTGCTGCGGGCCGGCGACACTGCACGGCACCGCGTCACAACGAGCTAATCGGCTACTGCATCCGCCTTGACGAGTCGGCGGACCTGGACCACGTAGAGGATCCCTGCCCACCAATAGAGGGTTGTACCCCAGCCAGCGAACGCCCATCCGAAAATGGCGCCCAACGATGCCAGCCAACCACTTCCGTCGCTGAGCAGCAACAAGGGGAAGGCGTACATCAAGTTGAACGTTGCAGCTTTCCCCAGGAAGTTGACCTGCGGGGGCGGATAGCCGTGCCGGCGGAGGATTCCCACCATGACGAGCAGCATCAGTTCACGGGCGAGCAGGGCGGTGGTCAGCCAGAGCGGGAGGATCTCCCGCCAGGTGAGTCCGACGAGTGTCGACAGGATGTAGAGGCGGTCGGCAGCCGGGTCGAGAAGGCGTCCGAGGCTGCTGATCTGGTTCCACTTACGGGCCAGCTTGCCGTCGAGATAGTCGCTGACGCCGCTGAGCATAAGCACCAGCAGGGCCCAACCGTCGCTGTTGGGTCCCCCGAAGACAGGGCGGAGAATCAGCCACAGGAAGAGAGGTACGCCGACGAGGCGAGCCATGCTCAGAATGTTGGGGATGGTGAGCACTCGGTCCGTCTGAACTCGAGTCTCCTGGACCTCCACCCGGGGGCCTCCTGTGAAGAACGTGCCAACAATGCCCCATGACCTTACCTTCAGGCCTCGGCACCGCGTGCACGGGGGTTGCCCGGGATGCCCGCCGGGCCCGTGCCGGAGGGGAACCGGTCCGGTACGTCGGCCCCCGGCCGATGGAACCGGCAGCGCGATGAAACCGGTGGTGAACGCAGGAAAGCCCCGCACCAAAAGGTGCGGGGCTTCCCCGGAATAATTGTTCGGCGGCGTCCTACTCTCCCACAGGGTCCCCCCTGCAGTACCATCGGCGCTGAAAGGCTTAGCTTCCGGGTTCGGAATGTAACCGGGCGTTTCCCTAACGCAATGACCACCGAAACACTATGAAATTAACCAACACCGGACAACAACACGGCCGTTCGTTATTTCAGAACCAACACAGTGGACGCGAGCAACTGAGGACAAGCCCTCGGCCTATTAGTACCAGTCAGCTCCACCCGTTACCGGGCTTCCACATCTGGCCTATCAACCCAGTCGTCTACTGGGAGCCTTAACCACTCAAGGTGGTGGGAACACTCATCTCGAAGCAGGCTTCCCGCTTAGATGCTTTCAGCGGTTATCCTTTCCGAACGTAGCCAACCAGCCATGCCCTTGGCAGGACAACTGGCACACCAGAGGTTCGTCCGTCCCGGTCCTCTCGTACTAGGGACAGCCCTTCTCAATATTCCTACGCGCACAGCGGATAGGGACCGAACTGTCTCACGACGTTCTAAACCCAGCTCGCGTACCGCTTTAATGGGCGAACAGCCCAACCCTTGGGACCGACTCCAGCCCCAGGATGCGACGAGCCGACATCGAGGTGCCAAACCATCCCGTCGATATGGACTCTTGGGGAAGATCAGCCTGTTATCCCCGGGGTACCTTTTATCCGTTGAGCGACAGCGCTTCCACAAGCCACTGCCGGATCACTAGTCCCGACTTTCGTCCCTGCTCGACCCGTCGGTCTCACAGTCAAGCTCCCTTGTGCACTTACACTCAACACCTGATTGCCAACCAGGCTGAGGGAACCTTTGGGCGCCTCCGTTACTCTTTAGGAGGCAACCGCCCCAGTTAAACTACCCATCAGACACTGTCCCTGATCCGGATCACGGACCCAGGTTAGACATCCAGCACGACCAGAGTGGTATTTCAACGACGACTCCACAACCACTGGCGTGGCCGCTTCAAAGTCTCCCACCTATCCTACACAAGCCGAACCGAACACCAATATCAAACTATAGTAAAGGTCCCGGGGTCTTTCCGTCCTGCTGCGCGAAACGAGCATCTTTACTCGTAGTGCAATTTCACCGGGCCTATGGTTGAGACAGTCGAGAAGTCGTTACGCCATTCGTGCAGGTCGGAACTTACCCGACAAGGAATTTCGCTACCTTAGGATGGTTATAGTTACCACCGCCGTTTACTGGCGCTTAAGTTCTCAGCTTCGCACACCCGAAAGTGCACTAACCGGTCCCCTTAACGTTCCAGCACCGGGCAGGCGTCAGTCCGTATACATCGCCTTACGGCTTCGCACGGACCTGTGTTTTTAGTAAACAGTCGCTTCTCGCTGGTCTCTGCGGCCACCCCCAGCTCAGGAAGCAAGTTCCCTCACCAGTGATGGCCCCCCTTCTCCCGAAGTTACGGGGGCATTTTGCCGAGTTCCTTAACCATAGTTCACCCGAACGCCTCGGTATTCTCTACCTGACTACCTGAGTCGGTTTAGGGTACGGGCCGCCATGAAACTCGCTAGAGGCTTTTCTCGACAGCATAGGATCATCCACTTCACCACAATCGGCTCGGCATCAGGTCTCAGCCTTAACGTGTGACGGATTTGCCTACCACACGGCCTACACCCTTACCCCGGGACAACCACCGCCCGGGCTGGACTACCTTCCTGCGTCACCCCATCGCTTACCTACTACAAGTCTGGTTCATCGGCTCCACCACTACCCTCAACTCCGAAGAGATCGGGCCGGCTTCA